>NZ_JBIUCI010000012.1:195357-309461 GCF_044593635.1 Streptomyces sp. NPDC051913
GGTCGTTGGGGGGGGGGGGGGGGGGTGGGGGGGGGGGGTTCGGGGGGGCCGCCGCGGCGCGGCGGCGCCCCGTGGGGTGCCAGGTCAGCGGCGGCGTGACCGCCGCGCCTTCTTCAGCTCCTCGAACCGGGGAGCGTCACCGTCCTGGACGCGCTGCCAGGCCCGGCGGTAGAGGGCCGCGGCCGGTGTCAGCGGCACGATGAGGCCGAACGGCGTGTGCTCGGCGGTCGTCTCGCCGAACAGCGGCAGCTTCCAGCGCTCCAGCGGAACGCGCGGCGCCGACTGCTCGGCCCACCCGCCCGGCAGGAACAGGGACCGTCCGGCCCGGGTCCGGGTGGCCTCGACCACGAGGTCGCCGGCGGCCAGCTCGGCGCGCGCCGCCTTCAGCCGGGCCGGCTTCCAGCCCGTCCAGCGGGCCGTCATCCGGTCGGTCGGGTCGGGCATGGCGAGCAGCATCAGATAGAGCGTGGCGGCGTCCTCGCCGAGGCCGTACTCCTTGGCGGCCTCCGTCACCAGCTCGGGAACCGAGCGGCTCGGGTCCTGCGGCCACCACGTGCCGTCCTTGTCCCGGGTGCCCGCGATCGGCTCGCCGGGGTCGGCGAGGAGGGCCGCGAACTCCCGGTCGCGGACCAGGCGCAGAGCGACTTCGGCGGCGTAGGGGCGCTGGTCGTCGACGCGGACGGCGGGCAGGTACGGGTCCTGGCCGGCCTCGTCGAGGAGGTCGACGCGCAGGCCCGGGGCGGGCTGGTCGTCATGGGTGGCGAGGACGACCGCGCCGTACCGTTCGAAGCCCGGGCCGGTCTCCGTGGGGGTGCCCGCGGTCTTCCGGAAGTCGGGCAGGCTGATGTAGCGGCCCAGGTCGAGCATCAGCCCGGGGTGGGCCAGCCGTTCGCGCAGCGCGGTGAGCGCCGGGGGCAGCGCGGCCCGGACCGGGTCGCCCGCGGGCAGCCGGTGGGCGAGCCAGGAGACGAGGCCGACGGATCCGGTCAGCGTGTCCGCCGTGAAGCCGTCCTTGTCGTCCCCGACGGGCCGTACCCGGTCGCCGCTGACCGCCCACTCCAGGTCACGGCTGAGCTGGGGGGAGGCGGACGGGTCCAGCAGCGCGGGCAGCGCCTGCCGGACCGGCCAGGACGTGTGCCGGAAGGCGCGGACCGCGTCGCTGAGGAGTTCCTCGGGCACGGCCACCCGCTTGCCGACCTTGGCGTTCCACACGGCGGCGGCAGCGGCCACGTCCGGTCCCTCGGTCCACAGGCGGGCCGGTTCGGCGGGCAGCAGCGCGCCCACGACCGCGGCCCGGACCGCTCCGTCGACGCCCCTCAGCTCGTCCTTGGCGACCGCCGCCGGGGCGACCTTCACCCCGATGTGGGTGCGGGCCTCGGTGCTCAGGAAGGTCCGCTGGTAGCCGTCGACCCCCGGCAGACCGGCGACGACCAGCCGGGCCATCGTGTCGGTCACCCCGGTCAGCCGGGCGAACTCCTCGGCGGCCGCCGGGAACCAGGGCGCGGGGCCGCGTGCCGCCAGCTCGGCCAGGAACGCGCCGAGCCAGGCCGCGTCCGGGTCTTCACCGAGCGGCGTCGACGACAGCGCCCGGTAAGGCTCGGGTGTCTCGAACCGGCCGGCGGGGTCGTGGAAGTAACCGCTGAACGTGCCGCCGTCGTCCTCCAGCGAGCGGCGTCCGGTGACGGCGAGGAAGGCGCCGTCGGCCAGCGGGAGCAGCCCGTTCCACGAGCCGCCGCGCCAGTCGCCCGCGGGGGTGCGCAGCGGGGCCGCCGGCACGTGCAGGGTCACCTTGCGCCAGCGGGCGGACGCGGCCGGGACCAGCCCGAGGCGGTCGAACTCGGCGAGCAGCGTGCTCAGTACCTCACGGTGCTGCTCGGTGGTGGTGCCGGAGGCCGCCCGGTAGGCCAGGGAAGCCGTCCGCTCCAGCAGCGACTCCAGGTCGGGCTGGCCCGTGGGCAGCGGGTGCCCGTCGAGGTGGAGCCGGGTGTCCGCCCGCTCGGGGAGCGCCGCCCCGGTGAGCCCGGCGGCCCGGGCCAGGACCCGCAGGGAGCGGAAGGCGGTGTCGGCCTCGGAGTCGCCGTTCCACCAGTAACCCCGCGAGGTGCCCAGTCCGTTCGTCGCCTCCAGGAGCAGGGTGTCCGCCGGGCCGGCCGGTCCCTCGTCCTCCACGTCGCCTTCGAGGGCACGGGTGAGCCGGGCCGCCGCCGCGTCCAGCACCGCCTGCTGTCCCGCCGCGTAGCGCGCGACTCCGGCGATGCCCTTCACGAGTGCCTCGTGCGTGACGGGAAGGAGGGCCCGGACCGCGTCGGGCAGGGCCTTCTCGTCGTTGTCCGCCGCGGCGGCCAGCAGGGCCGCGGCCGTCTCCGGTTCCACGGCCCGCAGCGCCCTGGAGCCCTCCGGGTCGCGCGCGGTCAGGCACTCCCAGTACTGCACGGGCGGCAGCAGCAGCGTGCCCTCGCCGAAGACTCCGGGGGTGCGGTCGGTCTTGCCCCAGGCGGTCACGACACCGTCGGCGTCGACCACTTCGAGCTGCCAGTTGTTGCGCACCACGGCGGTGGCCCGCTCGGCGCCGGGGAACATGACGACCGCGGTCGGGCGGCCCGCCTGAGCGGGCACGGTGATGGTGTGTCCGGCGAGATCCTCGGCCCGCCGGGAACCGTCCGGCAGCTCCACCACCCGCAGGCCGGTCAGTCCGTTCACCGGCGTGCAGGCCGGGGTGTGTCCGGCGGTGGGGGCGGGGCGCAGCCGGCCGCCCGCGTAGCCGCTGCCCTCGGGCGCGTCACGCAGCGCGTTGGCCAGGAAGGCGGGCCTGCTCATGCGGCCGCGTTCGTTGGTGGCCGGGTCGTACTCGTACCAGCCGCGCGCCTCCTGGTCCTCGGAGTCCGCGTGCCAGACCCAGTACGAGGAACCGTCGAAGAGCAGCGGCCGTTCGTCGGGCAGTGTGGTGTCGCCCGCGTGCAGGACGCCGCGACCGGTGGTCCGGCCGCCGTCCGGCAGGGGCAGGGTGATCGGGAAGTCGCCCCGGTACCAGTCCATCTCGGTGCCCCGGGTGCGGTGGGAACCCTGGAGGGACTCGACGCGGTCGGCCCGGGAGTGCCAGTAGCCGCGCAGGCCGTCCTTGCGGGAGTTCCAGTAGACGAGGAGTTCGCCGTCCACGTGATGGAAGCCAGGGTCGCCCGCCACGTCGTTCGAGGGCAGCCGCAGGTCGTGGGTGAGCAGGGTGCCTTCGGCGCCGATCACCCGGGCCTGGGCGCCTCCCGCCACGACGAGGTGGGGCCAGGCGTCGGCGACGATGACGTCCTCCACCCGGTCCTTGGGCACGAGCGCGGCCGTCGCCTCCTCCCAGGCGGGCCAGCCGAGTTCGTCGAAGAGCCCGGCGCGCAGGGTGCGGGCCAGCACCGGCGCGAGGTCCGTGCCGACCGCGGCCCGGACGTCGTCCCCGGCCAGCGCCAGCGCCTCGGCGGGCAGCCAGCCCAGCCGGTTCAGCGCGTTCGGCAGCCCCGGCAGGCCGACCGCGGTGAACTGCCGTACGACCGAGCTCACCCACTCCGCCAGCCAGGGGCGGCCGCCGGGGGAGGCCGCCAGCAGGCGGATGGCCCGCAGGCCCTGGTCGCTGTTCTGGAGCCGGTCGGCCCCCCGCAGGAAGGCGTCCCGGAACCGGACGTCGGCGCCGAACAGCAGCAGCTCCCGCTGCCCCTCGCCCATGGCCCACGCCATCAGCGGCAGATCCTCGCCCTTGCCCGGCGCGGCCACCGGCACGTCGAGCGACAGCAGCAGGTCGATCAGGTCGATGTCGTGCCGTACCCGCAACGCGCCATCGGACGCGCCGAGTTCGGCGCGCAGCCGGTCCGCCGCCCGCTCCACCAGCGGATACAGCTCCGGCATCCGGGTGGACTCGCGCCAGGACCGGGCCCGCTCACGGAACGTCAGGAAGCGCTCCAGCCAGCCCGCCGTGCCGTCGCCCGGCCGCTCCTCCGCGGGCAGCGCACCGTCCCACAGCCCCGCCGTCGCCCCGGACGCCTCCAGCACCTGGAGCCACATCGCGGGCAGCTCGCGGTCGGCGCCGGCGGGCAGCATGTCCAGCAGCACGCCGCGCACCCGCCGTTCCCGCTCCGCCAGCGCCACCAGGGCCGTCCGATGCCCCTTCCACCAACCGGCCGCCGCGCGCAGCGTCGCCGGCAGGCTCAGCAGCTCGGCCAGGTAGTCCTGCTCCGCGCGGTCGGCGTCCTGACCCGCGGCGCGGGCGAGCCGACGCAGGTCGTTGGCCATCTGGGCGGACGGCGGCAGACCGCCCGCGGTACGGCGCAGACACAGCCGGGTGAAGCGGCGCAGCGCCTCCTGCGGCGACACGCGCGCGGCCAGCTCCTTGCCGTACGCGGACAGCACCTTGACCGGCAGCGCACCGGCCAGCGCGAACTCCAGGAACACCGCGTCCAGGCGCTCCTCCTCCACCGTCAGCCCGTGCTCCGCCTCGGCCTTGCGTGCGCGGGTGAACAACTGGGCGGCGTAGGTGGCGTTCTCCTCCGCCAGGAACACCCGCCCGGCCTGCTCGTAGAACGTGGGCAGGAAGTGCGGGACGGCCGCGGCCAGCCGCTGACCGAGCTCCAGATAGGCGTCCAGGGCGGCCTTCGGCCGGGACTTCGCCTGCCGGGCCGCGCGCTCCAGATCCGGTACGACTCCCAGGGCGTGGTGGCCGTCCTCGGGGTGGTGCACCAGCACCCACTCGGGGAAGCCCAGCGACTGGCGCAGCCCCAGCCCTACGACGGCCGGCTCGGCGTCCTGTTCCATGCCGAGGAACCCGGCGGCCAGGTCCTCGGCCGCGCCCAGTTCACCGGCGACCAGCCGCACCACCACACGGTCGTCGAGCCCCGGGTGACGGTAGGTGCGCGCCGTCAGCGGTACCGCGCGCTCGCCGGCCCCCTCGACGTCCGGCGGCAACACCGCGCCCGCCGACAGCAGTTCCTCGTACGACACCTGCGTCCCCCCGCTCATGCGCTCTTGCCTTCCTCGATCACGCGCCCCGCGTACAGCGCCGCGGCCATCCGCATCCCCTCGGACCAGGCCACCGGCCCCACCTCCCGCAACGGCAGGGCCCGCCCGTCCTGGTCCTGCCAGGTGAGGCTGCCGGTCTCCACCGTGTCCTCCCAGTACGGCTCCCCGATCCACACCGAGGCCTCCACGGTCCGCCCGCCGTCGCGCACCCGGGCCGTGGAGTAGCCCCCGGAGACGCGGTAGCCCAGCGAGCTCGCGCGGGCGGCGAGGGCGAAGCGGGAGCGGAAGGAGCCGCCGGTGAACTCGCGTATCTCGGTGGCCTTCGGATCGAGGTCGGCGAGCCGCTGCCAGGTCGCGCGGTGGATCTGCTCGACGCGCTGGACGATCCCCAGCTCGGCCGCGAACTCCCGGATGTCCTCCAGGTCCGGCAGCAGCACCGGGTGCGGCAGGGTCACCGTGCGCGGCGACAGCCGTACGGTCTCGCCGTCCAGGTTCACCACCCGCAGCTCGCCGTCCTCGGTGGCCCCGCGCAGGAACCCGACCTCGTCCGGGTCGTCACCCACCACGGCCATGTCCCGCAGCGCGGACTGCCAGGCCTCGTCCGGCCACACCCGGGCCAGCAGACCGGTGGGCACGGGCAGCGACGACACCATCCAGGAGTCGACCTGCGCGACGCAGGCCGTGGCGTGCCGATCCAGCCATTCGGCGAACCGACGCAGCCGGTCCACCTCCGGGTGGTCACGCAGCGCGCGCGGCAGCGACTTCAACTGCCGCCCCGCCGCCCGCCCCGAGGTGGCACGCGCCGCCACCCGCCCGTCCACCAGGGCGACTTCATACCCGTCACCCGCCGAGAGCCAACCCACGAGTCCCCGCCTTCCGCAACAAGACAGCAAGAAGAAAGCACAGTTCAACCGGGGACATCCCGGCGCCAGTGCGACGATGCGAGGAACGTTAGCGGCGATCACTGACAATCGGTCGCGCAGGCCGGATTCCAGGGCTCGGCGGAGGAGCGCGGAGGCGGGGACGAGCGCGTGCGCGGGGGCTGCGGGCGGGGTCCGCGACGTACCGCGGGGGCCGCGCAAGGGCGCTCGGTTTCAGCCAGGTGAAGAGAGAGTGCCCCCGGCGCGGTCAGGCGGTGTGCTTGTACATCGCCAGGAGATACTGGCGGCCCGGGTGCGGCACCTGGTCGTCCCGGCCGCGGAGGCCGAAGACCGCGCACACGTCGGCGGGCCGGGTGAGGATGCTGGACTGCTCGCCGAAGGTGAGCCTGTCGTTGAGGTGGCGTTCACAGCCCGCCGCGTCCAGCGCCGCGAGCAGTTCCTCACGGTCCACGGTGGACGTGTACGACTGCGCGTCGGGCAGGACGAGTTCGGGCAGATGAGCGGTCGATCCGGGGCGCAGATTGATCGAGATGCCGCTCACCGCACGCCGGGTGACGTACAGGTTGAGCCCTCCCCAGGTGTGCGGGTAGCCGTCGATGTCGGGCCCCTTCAGACGGATGGCCGGGTGCGGACGCCCCGGACCGAGGAGGTCCTCGGCCTCGGTCAGGGGCATTCCGCACTCCAGTGGCCCGATCCGGCCGGTGCGGGCGAAGCCGGTGAGCACGTCCATCAAGGTCATGCCGGCGACTGTGCCGGCTGCCGCGGCCGGCCCGCACTCGGATATCGGCGTCCGGACCTGTCGGCGTCCACTGGTAGGACTGAAACCTCACATGTAACGGCGCCTGGTGCGTCGCAGGAGTACGAACCCGGAGATCAGGAGCACCGCTCCCGCCGCGGCGGGCCACAGCTGGGTACCGGTCTCGGCGAGGCTGCCCCCGCCACCCTGCGGCTCGGTCTGGGACTCCGCCGGAGACTGCGTCACCACGCCGGGCGACACGGTCTGGGAGGCGCCGGGGTCGCTGGCGTCCTCGGGGGACTGTGTGGCGGGCCGCTGGGTGGCGGAGGGCGAGGTGTACGTCTTCGGCTGGTCGGCGCCGGGCGCGGTGCTCTCGGCAGCGGTCGGCTCCTCGGCGGTCGGCTCTTCGGCGGTCGGGGTCGGCTGCTCCTGCGGCTCGTCGCCGGAGCCGCCGTTGTCGCCGGAGCCGCCGTTGTCATCGGAGCCGCCGTTGTCGTCGCCGCCGGAACCAGGCGCAGGGGCGGTGGTGTTGTCCCCGCCGGAACCCGGCTCCTGAGTGGCGCCGTCATCCGAGCCGTTGCCGTTCCCGGTGTCGCCGCCGCCGTCGCCGTTGTCGCCCCCGCCGTTTCCGGGCTCCGCGCCCCCGCCGTTGTCGCCGCCGCCGTTGCCCGCGTCACCCGCGCCGCACTGCCGGCCGTCGTTGATGCAGCCGACCATCTTGGTCATCAGGTCCTCGTCGAAGACGTTGATGAAGTCGCCGTGGTCGGTGACGGGCTTGTGGAGTTGCTCGGGGAAGGCGTCCACGGCGAACAGCGGCGTGGTGCGGCCGCCGTCCTGAAGGCTCGGTGCGTCGATGTCGTAGACGATGCGCTGGACGAGCTGCGGGATGGCCCGGAAACCGGCCGGGCAGGCGCCGTCGAGCTGGGCGAAGGCCACATGGGTGCGGTGGTTGGCGCTGTCGATGTTGCGACCGTCCCAGCAGCTCTGGAACTTGAACGTCCGGACCACGTCACTGCCCTGCGGGCACAGCGGGTACTTGTCCTTCAACTGGCGGTCCTCGAACCCGGTGCAGCTCCAGGACGCGTTGGCGTTGGCGGTGCCGTTGACGAACGCCTTGGCGTCGCCGGTGATGATGCGCAGCAGCCGCGGCATGGCCGTGACCTTGCTGTTGGGGCTGCCGACAAAGGTGAGGGTGACCTCCTTGGGCGTGACGATCTCACCCGCGTTGCCCTCGACGCCGCCGCCCGGGGCGCCCGCGTCCTGCTCCTGGGTGCCGTTCTGCAGACGCACGACGGGCCAGTAGTAGGAGGACTTGTCGCCCTTGTCGACGCAACTGGTGTCGCCGGCGGCCAGTTCGTTGTCGTCGGCGAAGGCGTTGTTGGCCTGGTTGCCGACGTAGTCGTGGAAGTGGTGGGCGCCGTTGGAGACGCCGGGCGCCACGATCACGTTGTCCGAGTTGAACAGGCCGTTGGCGTTCACCCCGCAGCTGGTGACGAAGGTGCCGCTGGAGGCGTCGGCGCCGGGGTTCGGGGCCTGCGCGGCGGGCGGTGCGGTGGTGATGTCGGCGTAGTCGGCGGCGACGGGCCCGTTGCCGGACTGACCTCCGTTGCCCTGCTGTTGACCGGCCTGGTCGTCCTGGCCGCCGCCTTGGTCGCCCTGACCCTCTTGGCCCGTCTGACCCTCCTGGTCCGCTTGGTCCCCGTTCTCCCCACCGGTGGCCTGGGCTTCGGGCTCGCGCAGCGTGCACGTGGCCAACTTGTCCAGACCTTCGGGGCGTTCACCCGTGCGGTCGAGGGCGGCGGCTATGCGCTCGATCGTCGAGGCCCGGCTCTCGGAGAGCGGATCCACGATCTGGCTCTGGGCGGCTTCACGGCCCTGGACCGCCTGGTTCTGCAACGCCTGGTAGGCCTGCGCCGTCTGCTGGTCCAGCTGGGCGAGTTCCTTGTCGACGTCCGCCCTCGCGTCTTCGGGGACGCTGGTCAGCGCGTCGCCCACGTCAGGGCAGTCGATCGTGCCCGCTCCCCAACCGTCGTCGGACGACAGGGTCGTCGGAGAGGTGTCCTCGGTGGCGGAGGCGTACACGTTCGCGGCCACCAGGCCGCCACCTCCCAGCATGAGAGCCACGGCGGCGAAGGTCGCCCGCCGTGCACCTGTCGGTCGTCTGCGCTTACTGCGTCCCACGGAAGTACTCCTGCGCGTGTCGTCCGTCCCGGGCATGAAAATCCCCCAGCCCCATACGGATGCGGAGCGACCTGTGTTCAACCGCCTCGGGAATTCACAGCACCCTCATACGCGACGCGGGGTGTTCAGCATGGTCAGCGCAGTACCGCCGCCAGCAGATCGGTGCCCAGGGCCGTCAGGTCGGGCAGGCTGAGGGTGTGGCGGACATAGCGGCCCTGTCGGCGGGCCGTGAGCAGGCCCGCGCGGCGCAGGACGGCGAGGTGGCGGGAGACCTCCGGGCGTGACAGGTCCCAGAAGTGGGCCAGCTCGCTGGTGGTGTGCGGGCCGCGGGCCAGCGTGCGCAGCAGCCGCAGCCGTACCGGATGCGCGAGTGCCTCCAGCCGGAGGGTGACCGTCTCCAGGGAGACGGGCTCGGCCGGACCCGGGGCGGCGACGGGGTACTGCACCACCGGATGCCACCCGGGCGCGTGGACCGCCACCAGGTGCGGACGGCCGAAGACGCTGGGGATGAAGGTGACCCCGCCCTCGCGGGCGGTGGTCGCCTTGTCCTGCACCTTGTCCACGATGATGCAGTCGCCGTCCGGCGCCAGGGTGATCGCGCCGGAGACCGAGGCGAGTGCCGCTTCGACGCCCTGACGCCTGAGCAGTTCGTTCTTGAGCCGCAGGTCGGCGGCGAGTTGTACGGCGACACCCGCCCAGGCGCCGTCGAAGAACGCCTCGGCGCACTCCTCAAGGGTGTGGCGCACCCGTGCCCGGACCGCGGCCGGGTCCGCGAGCAGCCGTTCCGCGAACGCCTCTTGTAGAGCGCCGCGGGCCTGTGCGACGTCCAGGGCCCGCTCACGCGCCGTCGGGTCGGTGAGCGGTGAGACGCCGGGGAAACGGACCCGGCTGCTCCCGCAGGTGGTGACGAGCGCGGCGGTCACATAAGTCTCGTCGTCGATCAGGTCGACGCCGTCCAGCTCCTCGGCGAGGGTCGGCCCGGGCCGGGCGGGGATCAGGAAGTCGGCCTGTGAGGAACGCCAGAGGAACTCCGCCTCCCTGAGCCGCTCGGCGAGCTCCGGCCGCAGCCCGGCCCAGACCTCACCGGCCCAGTCGGCGAACTGCGGATGATGGCCGGGCTCGGCCAGCACATGCAGCATCGCGGTCAGTTCGGCCAGCGGCGAGGCGGCGAACCGCAGCCGTGGGGAGGGCAGCCCGCTGATGTCGATCCTCAACGTCACCCCTCATTCTCACCGGTCGGCCGGGCGGTGACGGCGTCGGTTGACGGTATCCGTCAACCGACATGGCCCATCGGGCGTTTGGCCGCACCTTTCACTCCATGGCAACGACCCCCAAGATCCGCCCCCGCGCCCTCGTCCGTGCCTCCGGCGGCCCCCGCTACGCCGTCGCACTCGCCGTGGACGCCCTCGGCACCGGCCTGTTGCGGCCTTTTCTGCTGCTGTACGGGGTGACCGTGCTGAGGCTGTCCGCGCCGGCCACCGGCGTCGCCATGACGGTCGGCATCGTCGTGGGCCTGGGGTGCCTGCCCGCGGTGGGCCGATGGCTGGACCGGGGTGCGCGCAGCACGGTCGTGGCGGCGTCGATGCTGGTACGGGTACTGGGCGTGGCGCTGCTGCTGGCGACCCCGGCGGGGCACGTCCAGTCCTTCGCCGCGGCGGCGCTCTTCCTCGGCGTCGGCAACCAGTCCTGGCCGGCCGCCCACGCCGCGCTCGTGGCCACCGTCGCCCAGGGCCGGGACCGCGACGCCGCTCTCGCGGCGGGCCGCGCCCTGCGCAACGCCGGCCTGGGTGTGGGCGCGCTCATCGCCACCGCCTGCCTGGCGGGCGGCACCACCGCACTGCGGTCGCTGGCGGCGGTCACCGGGCTCGCCTATCTGATCGCGGCGGCCCTGGCCTGGTCGGTCCACCTGCACGCCCGTCCGGCCGCGGCCCGAGGCCGGGCACCGACCCGGGCGGACTCCGCGGGGCCCAGGCCCCGAATGCGCGCCCTGCTGGCCGCCAACGTGATCTACGTCTTCTGCCTCAACGTCCCCGAGATCGCGCTGCCCCTGGTCCTGGTGACCCAGCTGCACGCCTCCCCGGTGTGGCCGGCGGCCGTCTTCGTCGCCAACACGGTGCTGGTGGTCACGCTCCAGGTCCCCGTGACCGTCCTGCTGTCCCGCTACTCCCGGCGTACCGTGCTGGCGCTGGCGGGCGTGCTCCTCACCGTGTCCTACCTGGGCTTCCTCGCGGCCACCTCGCTGGGCCACGGCTGGGGCGCCCCCGCCGTCGCCGCGGTCTCCGTGCTCTGCACGCTCGGCGAGATCGTCTACGCGGGCAGCGCCACCGCGCTGGTGACCGTTCTCGCCCCCGAGCACGCCCTGGGGCGCACCCTCGCCCGCTTCGAACTCTCCACCGGCCTCGGCCTCGCGGTCTCCCCGGCCGTCATCACCGCCCTGGCCCCGCACGGCCCGACCGCTCTGTGGGGCGGCCTCGCCACGGCGACCCTGCTGTCCGCCACCGCCGTCGCCACCGAGAAGGACCACACGGTGGTCTCCCGTCGCGGAGCAGGTGTGGCGCACTGGGTACTCGGTACTCCCCGCAGACGGAAAGACCCAGCACGTCCCGGAGGCGATCATGAGCGATGAGTACACGGCGGACGACGTTCACCAGCCCACGGGCGGCAACGAGGAACAGGCGGACGCCGCCGCGCTGGATCTCCAGGACGCGGTGGACGAGCGCACCTACGACGACATGCTGGACGAGGGCTACTCGCCGCCGGAGAAGCCGCTCGGGGTGACGAAGCCGGGCACCACGGCGGCCGAGCAGCGGGAGGGGGAGTCCCTGGACGACCGGCTGCGCCAGGAGGTCCCCGAGGTGACGGAACCGGCCGGGGACGGGATCGGCGACGTACCGGAGGGCGAGGGCGAACCACTCGACCCGGAGGCCGGGGAAGACCGCGCCGGCCGGCTGCTGGCGCCCGACGAGGGCGTGCGCGAGGACACCACCAAGGGACTGGTCGCCGAGGACGAGGGCATCGACGGCGGCGCGGCGGGCGCCGAGGAGGCGGCCATGCACGTCGTACGGGAGGACCGGCTGCCGTCGCCGGACGACCAGGACGACTGAGCAGGAAGACACCGGAGCGTAAGCCGAAGCCGAAGCCGAAGCCGGAGCCGGAGCCGGAGCCGAAGTCGGAGCCGAAGTCCGAGACGAGGCCGTCGGTTTCCTCGTACGATGGCTCGCATGATCCTCAGCCGACGCCGCCCCGCCGTTCAGCGGTCCCGCGCGCTTCTCTCGCTCGGCTGTTGTTGATCTTCCCCGCGTAACGACCTGGCCGAACAGGCCGGTTGGCACTTCGTCATGCCTTGTCTTCTGTCGCGCTCCTGCTTCCGTCCTGACCGTTCCCGTGAAAGGGCACACCTCCATGCGCACACCCGAAACCGCCTACGACCGTCGCAGACTCCGGCAGTGGCTGGCCGGCGAGGCCCGCGCGGACGGCGTCTCGCGGCGGGACATGCTGCGGCTGCTCGCCGCGGCCGGCGGTGCCCTCGCCGTCCCCGCCGGGCTCAACACCCCTGCCACGGCCGCGACTTCACCGGGGATCGTCAAACCGCTGCCGGACGAGTGGTTCACCGTGCGCGGCACCAACGCGGAGACCCGGTTCGCCGCGCTGGCGGAGACCGGCTATCACACGCCCGTCGAGCGCTTCTTCGTCCGCAACCACACCTCCACCCCGGTCCTCGACGCCGCCGACTGGACCCTGACCGTGCACGGCGACGGGCTGGCGCACGGCCGCGGCGCGGAGTTCACCCTCGACGACCTGAAGCGGCTGCCCGCCGTCACCCGCACGGCGTTCGTGGAGTGCGCGGGCAACGGGCGCAGCCTCTTCACCACCCAGCAGGGCCAGAGCGTCACCGGCACCGCCTGGACCCTGGGCGCGATCGGCACCGCCCGATGGCGCGGTGCGCGCCTGGCCGACGTACTCCACCGCGCCGGGCTGAGCCGCGCCGCCGTCGACGTGCTGCCGCGTGGCCTGGACGCCGACTACGTGACCGCCGACGGAACCAACCTGGGCCGGGTCCGCCGCCCCCTGCCGGTGTCCAAGGCGTTGGACGACGTGCTGTTGGCGTACGAGATGAACGGCGAGCCACTGCCGTACGACCACGGCCATCCCGTACGGGTCCTGGTGCCCTCCTGGATCGGGATCGCCTCGATCAAGTGGGTCGGCGACATCGAGGTGTCGGCGCAGCCGCTGTACTCGCCCTGGAACACCGACTTCTACCGGCTGTTCGGCGACGCCTACCCGCCGGGCGGCAGCGCCCCGCTGACCCGGCAGACCGTCAAGAGCGCCTGGGAACTCGCCTGGGGCGCCGGTCTCGCCGCCGGACAGGAGCACCGGCTGACGGGCCGCTCCTGGTCCGGGGCCGGCGGCATCGTCCGGGTCGACGTCAGCACGGACGGCGGGACGCGGTGGCGGCGGGCGCGGCTGCACGACACCGCCCACCGCGACGGCTGGGTCCGCTGGTCCACCGACTGGCGTCCGCCGGCGCCGGGCTCGTACAGCCTGCTCGCCCGCGCCACGGACAGCGCGGGCCGCACCCAGCCGGACACGGCCGCGGCGAACACCCAGGGCTATCTCTTCGACGCCGTGGTCCGGCATCCGGTGACCGTCGCGTGACGTCCCCGGCCCCCCGGTCAACGCCCCGCAGAGGCCGGGGAGTTCGCCGCGCCCGTCTTCGCCAGGCGGGCCTCGGCGAGCTCCCGGGCGGCCCGTAGCGGGGTCACGCCCGTCGAGCGGGCCAGTTCGAGGACGTGACTGACGGTGTCGCCGATCTCTTCCACGCGCCGGTACGCGGCCTCGTGGCCGCAGCGGTCCGATTCCCGGGCGAGCGTGTAGACGATGCCGCCCGCGCTCGCGACGTAGTCCGGGATCCAGACGACACCGTGCCGGGCGAGGGTGTCGGCGACGGACTCCTCGGCGAGCTGGTTGTTCGCGGGGCCGACGACCAGGGCCGCGGCGAGCCGGGGCACGCTCTGCTCGCTCAGGACCCCGCCCACGGCCGCCGGCACGAGGATGTCGGCCGGCACGGTCAGCGCCTCCTCCGGCTCGACCCAGCCGAACCCGGCGGCCAGCGCGGCGTCCTTGCGGGCCGGCGCCACGTCCGACACCAGCACCCGCGCCCCCTCGGCGGACAGCCCGGCCGCGACGCCGCCCCCGACCGATCCGAAGCCGCTGACGACCACCGTGCGGCCGGCGCAGGAGGCGTCGCCGAAGACATGCCGGGCACCGGCGTGCAGGGCGGCCAGTACCCCGGTGGCGGTGGGGGCGCCGGAGTCGCCGGTCCCGCCGTGCTCCTCGGGCGCGCAGTACGCGTACGGCGTGAACCGCTTCAGGACCATCATGTCCCGTGGCCCGGTGCCGATGTCGGGACCGGTCCGGTACGCCCCCTGCCAGGAGGCGACCAGTTCACCGAGGTCTTCGAGCGCGGCCTCGCGCAGGTCCGGGGTGAGGTCGGTGTCCCGGTCGAGGGCGATCACGCTCTTGCCGCCGCCGAAGTCCAGGCCGGCCACGGCCGCTTTGTAGGTCATGGCCTCCGACAGCCGCAGGGCGTCGGCGAGTCCGTCCCGCCAGGTGTCGTAACGGCGCATCCGGCATCCGCCGACGGCCGGTCCCAGGGTCCGTGAATGGAGGGCGACGATGATCGGCAGCCCGGAACGGGCACCGCGGCGGACGACGACCTCTTCATGGGTGAATGCTTCGCTCATGGAGCCGAAGCTAGGGTCGTGCACGGCCCAACCGGCCCTCGGCCGAAGGAAATTCGGAATGCGACGTGTGGAGGCAGCCATGGACGAAGTTGATTCGGCGATCGTGCACCATCTGCAGGTGGACGGCCGGCTCTCCAACCGCGCGCTCGCCGAGAAGGTCGGCATCGCGCCCTCCACCTGTCTGGAGCGCACCCGGCTGCTCCAGCGGCGCGGCGTCATCGAGGGGTTCCGCGCGCAGGTCTCGCTGCGCGCGCTCAACCGGCCGGTCCAGGCGATGGTCGCCACGCAGATCCGGCCGCTGCGCCGCGATGTCGTGGCCGCGTTCGAGCAGTCGGTGACCCGGCTCCCGGAGGTCGTCTCCGTCTACACCATGGCCGGCAGCGACGACTTCCTCGTCCATGTCACCGCCCAGGACATCGACCACCTGCACGCCTTCCTCCTGGACCAGTTCACCGACCGCCGCGAGATCGTCGGCTTCCGCACCTCGATCATCTACCAGCACCTGACCAACCCGGTGCTCGATCCGCTGCCGTGAGCCGCTACGCCGTCCAGTCGTACGCGTACGCCGCGACCCAGGTGATGTCGAGCTGTGAGCTGCTGCCCGGCGCCGCCCCGGGGCCTTCCAGCGCGCTCTCGTTCTGCAGCACCCAGGACAGGGGCTGGTCGGGGACCTCGCGGGTGTCCTGCCCGATCTGCCGGCCGTCGACGAAGAAGCGGACGTGTCCCGGCGTCCACTCCGTGGAGACGGTGTGCCACTCGGTCCAGTCGTCAGCGCCCGGGAAGGAGCCCTGCTCTCCGCCACCGCAGGGATGATGGAAGGCCGTCAGCGACCCGGTCCACTCGCCCTCGGGATGGTCCATCTCGCAGCCGCCGCCGTAGTGCAGCCAGGCGGACTTGTAGCCGGGAGCCGCCTTCGTCACCTTGATGCGCGCGCTGTACTTGCCGTACGCCATCTCCATCACGGCCCGCGGAACCACCGCGGCGGCGTGCACGGGACCGCCGTCGGCGGGCCGCCACATGCGGATGGTCATCCGCCCGTCGCCGTCGGCGGCGGGGCCGACGCTCACGGTGTCCTCGGGGTGGTAGACCCCGACCACGTCCCGGTCCCGGCTGTTGGCGGTGTCGCGCCAACCGGTCGGATACGCCCACCAGTTGTCGCGGTACGTGCCGCTCAGACCCCCGCAGTAGGCCGCGGACGTGTCGACGTGGTGCTCGCAGTCGCTGAACGCGCCCAGCGGCACTTCGTCGCCGTTGAAGTCCTCGGCGAGCACCTGCCAGAAGGGCCCGCAGTCACCACGGGGCAGGTGCACGCTCGTGGTGCGGCAGGCGTCGGCGGCCCCGTCCGCCGCGGGCGCCCCGTCCGCGCGGGGGAGCCCCAGCAGTCCGGCCGCGGTCAGCACGACCGCGCAGGAGATCAGAAGTCCCTTTTTGTGGTGGTGCCGCGCCGCGTGTGAACCCATCCCGAGGCTCCCTCGATGCTCACCGGCTCTCAAAGGCCCGAGGAAGCATCCTCGCGCGCGGGCCCGTGCCGGAGCCACCCCCGCACCGGCCCCGGAACCGGACCCCCGCACTCCGCCGTGCCGCCGTCCGCGGGATCCCGAAGGTGCGTCTCGTGCCAGACGTGGCACTTGGTGTGCCATGGAGTGGATCGGCAGGACGTTCCGGGCGGTCAGGTGGCGAACCGGGGCCGCGGCACAGGCCGTACGGCGGGCGTGGGCGGGCCCGGGACGGGAACGGGACATGGTCGCGCAGGCCTGCAAGGCGGCGCTGGCGGCCTGGGTGGCGTGGGCCGTGGCGGGCTGGTGGCTGGCGGCCCCGATGGCGTTCGTGGCGCCCTGGGTGGCGGTCGCGCTGGTGGAGTCGACGGTGTACCGGTCGGTCGCGCACGGCTTGCAGCAGCTCGCGGCGATCGCCGTCGGCACGGTGGTGGCGACCGCCACGGCGATGCTGCTGGGGGACGCGATGGTCACGATGGCCCTCGTCCTGCCGGTGGTGCTGCTGCTGGGACAGTGGCGGCGGCTGGGGAGCCAGGGCGTCTTCGGCGCGACCGGGGCGCTGTTCGTCCTGACGAGCGGCCCGGTCACGCTCAGCGGGGCGGCGGCGCGGCTGAGCGAGGCGGTGTTCGGCGCCGTGGTCGGGGTGGCGGTCAACGCGTTGGTCAGGCCCCCGACGTACCTGCGGGACACGCGTGCCGCCCTGGCGGAGGCCGCCGACGAGGCGCGGGACATCCTCGACGCGGTCGCGGACGGGCTCACCGACGCCGCGTGGGACGGTCACGAGGCCGGCCGGTGGCACGAGCGCGCCCTGCGTCTGGGACGCCTGGTCGACCAGGCGAGGTCGGCGATCGGCTGGAGCGAGGAGAGCCTCAGGGGCAATCTCCTGCGCTCCCGCCGCAGCGGCGCCGCCCCGCACGGCACGACGTACGACGACGCGCTGGCCGTGCTGGACCACGTCGCCGTCCATACGGCGGGCGTGACCCGCACTGTGCGGGAGGTGGCCGAGAGCACGACGGCCGAGCCGGCCGCGGGCGTCACCGGCGCCTACGCCGACTTCCTCCGTGACACGGCACGCGCCGTCCACCTCTACGGCCGGTACCGGTTCGCCGCGCACGGCCCCGACGAGAGGGCCGTCACGGCACTGGACGAAGCCGCCGCGGATCTGCGACGCACCCTGGACACCCTGCGCCAACAGCTCCCGGGCGCCGCACCGGACGACCCCGACGCGCTGGTCACGTACGGAACGCTGCTGGCCCAGGCACAGCGCTTGGCCGACCATCTGGGTGTGAAACGGGTGTGAGGCCGGTAGCCGGTTCATCGGGCTGCCGTCAAACGCCGGAGATACTCCGGCAAAGCGGTGGACAACGATGGTCAATTGAATCCAGCCCCCGTTGTCCGTACATCCCGCACCCCCAACTCTGGTGGCACGGACGGAAATTGATCCGGCCGTACGAACCGGCTCACCCGGAGGTAGAGAAGTGACGCAGATCGTCCTCACCGAACCGCTGATGGTGGGAAACATGGAAGCCCCCAGGGTCACCCTTCTCGGTGCCCTCGACGACGACCAGGGAGTGTCCGGAATGGGCCTGGAGAACCAGGCCCCCAAGCCGATCATGGCGATCATCTACAACGGCATCTGACCTTCCCGGAGGGCCGACGCCAGTACCCCTGGCGTCGGCCCAGTCCGCCCCTTTCTCCCCACATGAGCTCTTCGCACGAGCTCTCCACACGAGCGCGTGCCGACGGTGAGGACCGAAGAATGCCGAGACGAATCTGGGTGGCGGAGGGTGTCGCGAGCGACGGCGACATGTACGGCCGCGCCCTGCAGATGCCGGACGGTGGCGGCGCCGGCCCCGGCGACAGCGGGGTGCGGCGCGCGGCGGGGACGATCCTGAAGAACCACCTCGGCGACATCCCCTCCTGCCCCTGTCTGGCCGCACTGGTACCGGACGACCGCGAGCGGACCCGGGAGGCCGTCGATGCGTGAAGCGGGACTGAGGGACGGCGTCGAGGCCAACCTCCGCGCCGTGTTCGGCGACCGGGCCGCCGGATTCCTCACCGACGAACCGGAGTTGGCCGAGTGGCTGGCGGAGCGGGGACTGCCCGCCGCCACCTTCGACGCGGTGCTCTGCGGCCGCGACCGGCCGCCGCCGCGCGCCGTCGCCGTCCCCCTCGACTACGGCAGACTGCCGTCCCGCCTCGACCTGCGGGACATCCTCGCCGAGAGCAGCGTGCTGTGGATGTCCCTGGCCTCCTTCTCCGGCGACCTCGACGTGGCGAAATACGCCGTCGAGAAATTCGCGCAGATCGATCTCACCAGCGCGGTGGCGGCCAACCGGAAAGTCATCGCACGGCTGTTGCTGGCCCACGAGGAGATCGGCCTGCACGGACCGGGAACGGACCTCACCCTGCGCCTCCCCGAAGTCCTCCAACTCTCCAGCCGCACCCGCACGGAACTCCTCCCCGACGAGCACTCCACGATCGGCAACTATTTCGAGGTGGCGATGTCGCCCACCGACCTGGCGGGCCGGGTCGACAGCGAACTCACCGTCTCCGGGACGCTGCGCGTAGATTCCGTACTGGTGGCCAAACACCGCGAACTGAGAGGCGAGCGAGCGGGCCGTTTCGACCTCGCCAAGGAAATCGCCGAGGACATGCGCAAGGCGTGCCCGCTCTACGTCACCATCGAGGGCAACCACTTCGTCGACGGCTTCGGTCCCTGGGCCGACGGCATCGACGCCACCAGCGGCCCCCAGTACCGGGGCGCGGTGACCGAGGTCGCCATCGGCACCGGACTCCTCGACCCCGTCCACGTCGACTGGAGCCTGAACTGCCTCCTCAACGAGGGCGCGGCCGGAGTCCATCTCGGCGTCGGCAACGGCCTCGACGGCATGCACTTCGACTTCATCTCCACGGAGGCCCGCCTTGTCACCCGCTGACACCCGACTCCGCCTGGTGGACTCCCTCCATCTGCAGACCGAACCCGACGGCACCGGCCGCGTGGTCGACGACCGCACTTTCACGGCCGCCCGCGTCAACGCGTCCGCCCGCATCCTCCTCGAAGCCCTGCGCGAGCCCCGCACCCGTGAGGACCTCCGGACGATCCTCGCGCAGGCCGCTTCCTGCCCACCGCAGGAGGCGGAAGAGCCGGTGGCACGCTTGGTGGAGGAGCTCCTGTCGTACGGCTGGATCGAATGACCTGGCCCCTTGCTATGGTGCGCCGATGTCAACGATCAAGCAGGTCCAGATCACCTTCGACTGCGCGTCGCCCGAACGCGTCGCCCGCTTCTGGTGCGAGGTGCTGGGGTACGTGCCACCACCGCCGCCGGCGGGGTTCGCCGGCTGGGACGACTTCAACGATGCCCAGGCCCCGGAGGACCGCGACACGTGGTTCGCCTGCAGTGATCCCTCCGGGGTGGGCCCGCGCCTGTACTTCCAGCGCGTTCCCGAGGGAAAGGTCGTCAAGAACCGGGTGCATCTCGACGTACGGGTGGGCACCGGCCTCGTGGGGGAGGAGCGCCTGGCCGTGCTGGAGGCCGAGTGCGCACGGCTGGTCGCGCTCGGCGCGGTGCGCGTCCGACTGCTGCGCGCCGATGGCGTCAACGAGTCCTGCATCACCATGCAGGACGTCGAGGGCAACGAGTTCTGCCTCGACTGAGCACCCTCACGGACGGCCAGGAGGGGAGCCGTCGCGCCACAGGAACCGGTCGAGTGGCGGTTCCCCCGCCAGCCGAGCGCACCGTAATCCTCCAGGGTGCGGTTGAGCGCGCCGGGCATGTAGAGGCGGGCGGTCAGGCCCAGGGCGCTGGTCGCGGCCGAGGCCAGCACCGCTCCTGGCAGCAGCGGGGCCACGGCACGCGCCCGGCCAGGAGCAGACGCTGCGTCCACAGCCACACGCCCGTGCTCACCAGGAAGTAGAGCGGGATACCAGCCATCCACCCACGCCGAAGCCGGTGCGCAGGGGGCTCTGGAGCAGGACGACCAGCATCAGCACGAGCAGCCACACCAGCCAGCGCCACGCCGCGACCCTGGTCCCCGCCTTCGGCAGCCGACAGGCCCGCTCGCTGACCCGGGCCATGGCCCTGCTGAAACTGGTGGCGGAGACCAGCGCCACCACCAGACCGAGGGCGCCGGTGGTCTCGCGCAGACTGTCGTCGACGGACTGGCCCAGCACCTGCTGGAGTTCGAGATCCGACAGGCCGGTCAGACCGAACATGGCGCGCAGCGACTCCCGTAACTGCTCGCGCACGCCGAGCGGGGCGAAGGCGGCGAGCGCGAACAGCAGCGGCACCGCGGCCAGGAACGCCTGAGCCGCGAGCCTGGTCCCGGCGTCCAGCAGGTTCGCGGTCAGCAAGCGGCCCGTCAGTTCGCTCACGACGGGGAACCGCTGCTCGGCACGGCCACGCAGGCGCTCCAGACGCGCCGTCCACGCCATCGCGCCTCCCACCTGTGCGCCGCGCCGTCGAGCCCAGTCAAGGCGCGGTCCCCCCGCGGCATCGAGCGGAGCTGATCCGATCGGGGCGTCCGGTCACCGTGGACCGGCACTGTGGTGCTGTCCGGGGAGCGGGCGGAGCGATGACGCCGGTCGTCGTCAGTGGTCCGATCGCCACAGCCAGCGCAGGGCGTCGGGGAGCAGGACTCCGCCGTGGTTGGGGCTGTGGCCGCCGTCGCCCAGGACGAGGCGGAAGTCGTATCCGGCCTCCGCGAGTGCGGCGGCGACGCGCAGGTTGTCGGCGAGCCAGTTGCCCTCGGGTTCGTTCCAGCGCAGGTCGCGATGGCCCGCCTGGAGGAAGACGCGCAGCGGTTTGCGCGGCACGCCGGGGATCAGTTCGGGGTAGGGGTTGCCGCCCGGCATCTGCGGGAAGCTCGACAGGCAGCCGATGACGCGGCGGAACCGGTCCGGGCGCAGCCACGCCGCGGTGAAGGCGCAGTTGCCGCCGCTGCTGCCGCCGCAGATGCCCCAACGGTCGGGGTCCTCGGCGATGGTGTGGCGCCGGGTCACCTCCGGGATGATCTCGTCCAGCAGGAATCCGACGTACCGGTCGTCGAACGCGTCGTACTCGGTGTTGCGGTTCTTGGGATGCTCGGCGCCGGGGAAGACACCGGGGTCGACGAAGACGCCGATGGTGACCGGGATGTCGCCGCTGTGGACGAGGTTGTCCAGGACGATCCCGCCACGGACCTCTCCCTCGGGGTCCAGGTACCACCACCCGTCCTGGAACACCATCAGCGACGCGGGCTGCGCGGGGTCGTACCGGGCGGGCACATGAACCCAGAACCTGCGGGTCGTGCCCGGGTAGACCGCACTGTCCTGCCAGTCGAACGCGACCGTCTCGCCGGCCGGCACGCCGGCCTGGACCACCGAGTCGGGACCGTGGACGTAGCGGACGTCCGACTGATCGACCGGCAGCGACTGATAAGGCACCTGGAACGTCACGCGGGCCAACCTAGGAAGGATCACCAGCCGCCTCAAAGGATTTACCGCTCACTCGCGCCGGCCACCGGTCAGCGTGGTGCGCTCCCGCCACAGGCGTTCCCCCCGACCGCCCGGCTCCGCGTCCGCGCAGCACGCCAGATCCTCGACCGGATCGCCGACGTGGGCGAACTCCCAGTCGACGACCGCGGTGACGGCGAAGGTGCCGGGATCGAGCAGCACGTTCTACGGGCCGAAGTCACTGCCGAGCGTCAGGGTCCGCGCGTCGACCGCCCGTACCGGCGGCACGGGCAACCGCCCCTGAAGTCGGGTCAGCAGTCGGTGCTCGCCCCGTAACCGGAGTTCGGCGCCCGGCCCTTCGTAGGTCTTCGCCACGACGGCGCCATCGGTGACGGTGCGGTTGGTGTAGCCGTGCTTGAGCGGACGCACCCCCTGATCATCCGGCATCCGCGGCACGCCAGGGGGCCTGGCGATGAGTTCGGACCGTCGCCGGCACCGCTGTCGAGGCGGCCCGCCACCCCAGCTCCGGGGCGATCAGCTGCCGTACGTCGTGCAGGATCTGCTCGTACTCCTCCCGGTGGAACTCGTACGGCAGCTCCAGCCGCAGCTCCGAGACCTCACCGAGGACGGGATCTGCGGTCAGCTGTTCGAGGATCTGGTCGGCGATTCCGACCACGTCCGGGGCGAACAACGTCCGCTTCGGGCCCTGCGGCGCCAGGGTCCGTTCGTGGCGGCTCGCCGCGTAGGCGCGGTAGCGGGCCCGCCCCGCCGCGTCGGCGCTGTCGAAGGGCACGATCACCCGGCCCAGTGCCACCCGCACCGGACGGTCCGCGTCCCGGGCCGCCGGGGTGCGCCGGTACTCGGCCAGCAGGTTCAGCTGGGCCGTGGTGAAGTCGTCCGTGCCCTCGCCGGTGACGATGTTGCCGGTCAGCAGGCTCAGTCCCTGCTCCGCCGCCCACCGCGCCGAACGCAGGCTCCCGCCGCCGTACCAGATGCGCCGGGCCAGTCCCGGGTTGTGCGGCTGAAGCCGCGGGCGCTGGACGTTGCCCGGCGAGTGGATGACCGTGTCCGGGCCGCCGAGATAGTCGCCGCCCAGGTGGGTGAGGACACGGGCGATCCTGCCGTACGACAGGTCGAGGCGTCGCCAGTCCCCGTCGTGCACGAGGTCCCCGAGCAGGTCGGCGTGCGGCATCCCGGTGCTGAAGCCGACCTGGAGCCGCCCGCGCGACAGGACGTCGGCCAGGGCGAGGTCCTCGGCGAGACGGAAGGGGTTCTCGTAGCCGATGGGGATGACGGCGCTGCCCAGCTCGATGTGCTTGGTGCGCTGTCCGGCCGCGGCGAGGAACACGGCGGCCGAGCCGACGCCGTGTTCCAGGTGGCGCTGGCGGATCCAGGCCCCGTCGAAGCCGAGCCGCTCGCCGTACTCGAACAGAGCGAGCGTCTCCTCCAGACCGGTGTGCGGGTCGTCGTCGGCGAAGTTGCCCGGGGTGAGGAAGGCCAGTGAGGTGAGGGCGGGGGTGGGCATGGGCGGCGGTCCTCGATTCTTGGTGGTCTCGACGAGGGCAAGGAGGCAACGACGGGTGCCGGACGGCCCGGGGGCGCCGACGGACAGGACGACCGCAGGGACTACCGCCGGGCCGGACGACCGGATCAGGCGCCGCCGCGCTCGCGCGGGATCTTCAGTCCCGCCTCGATCGCCACCGGCAGCCGGTTCTCGGCGGGCGGCAGCGGGCAGGTGGCGAGGTCCGTGTAGGCGCAGGGAAGGTTCGCGGCCCGGTTGAAGTCCAGGACCACCGTGCCGTCCGCGGCGGGCGGCCCCACGGTCAGGGCGCGGTTGGCGGCGTAGGTGGTGACGCCGGACGTGGTGTCGGTGAACAGCACGGACAGAGTGCCCTCGGCATGCCCGGGGAACGCGGTCAGGGACAGTTCACGCCCCTCCAGCTCGAACTCGATCCGGCCCGGGGCGTCGTACACGTGCTCAAGGCCCTCCACCGCGGCTCCCACGGTCGTCGGACGCGGCACGTCGAAGGGGAGGTAGCGGCCCCGCACGACCCAGCGCGGGTCGGGGGCGTAGGCCGGGGTGCCGGTGAAGGCCGTGCGCAGTTCGGCGTCCGGGTGCCGGGGGCGGACGATGTCGTTGCCGCCGCGCTTGGCGACCTCGATGACGGCGTCGCCCCACACCGCGTCGACGCCGCCGCGCTCGGGCAGCACGCCGAAGCGGTGCTCGCCGCGCACCGGAGTGCCGTCGACGACCAGTTCCTCACCCTCGTCGAGGGTGACGACGACGCCCTCGGGGCCGGTGCGCCAGGCGCCGGGCGCGTCGGGGAAGCGCTGCGGCCGGTCGTCGAGCCAGTGCAGGCCGGTGATGGCCAGGAACCCGTGCGGGGCGGCGAGCCGGGCCTCCTGGGCGCGGTACCACTCCAGCCAGCCCTCGGTGAAGGCCTGGAGGTCGGTGGCGGTCGCCTCGATGGTCATGAGTTCTCCTTCTGGGGTGCGGGGCGTTCGGTCAGCCGGCCTGGCGCCGGTCGGGGGCGGACCGGTGGGTGAGGGGCTCGCGCAGGCCCAGGTGGTCGCGGAGCGTCGTGCCGGTGTACTCGGTGCGGTAGAGGCCGCGTTCCTGAAGTTCCGGTACGAGCAGGTCGACGATGTCGTCGAGGCCGTCGGGGATGAGGTACGGCGTGACGTTGAAGCCGTCGATCGCGCCGTGCCGTACGAAGTGGGCGAACTTGTCGGCCAGCGCGGACGGGGTGCCGACGTGCCCGCGCTGCGGTCCGAGCGCGATCACGGTCTCGCGCAGCGTCCAGCCGTGTGCCTCCGCCTTGGCCCGCCACTCGGCGACGACCGCCCGCGGGTCGGCGATGCGCCGGGCGCCGAAGGAGCCGTCGTTCTCGCCGACGACCGGGTCCTCGGTGGGCAGCGGGCCATCGGCGTCGCGGTCGGACAGGTCGATGCCCCACAGCAGCGAGGCGATTCCCAACGCCGTGGCGGGGGTGACCTGTTGGAGCCTGATCCAGCGCTTCTTCTCCTGGGCCTCCGCCTCGGTGGCGCCGATGATGATCTCGGTGCCGGGCAGGATCCGCAGATCGTCGTCGGGCCGTCCGACGGCGCGCAGCCGGGTGCGGATGTCCTGGGCGAAGGCCAGCGCGTCGTCGAAGTCGTTGCCGTGCGCGGAGAAGATGACATCGGCGTTGCGGGCGGCGAAGTCACGTCCCTCGCCGGAGTCGCCGGCCTGGAAGATCACCGGGTGTCCCTGGGTGCTGCGCGGCAGGGTCGGGGCGAGATCGACGTCGAACTGCGGTCCACGGTGGCGGACTTGGCGTACGGCACCGGGCGCGGACCACGCGGACGCGCCCTGTGTGCCGGCGGCGGCTTCGTCGGCCCAGGCATCCCAGAGGGCGCGGGCCACGGTGAGGAACTCCTCGGCGCGCCGGTAGCGGTCGGCGTGGTCGAGGTAGCCGCCGCGGCGGAAGTTGGCGCCGGTCCAGGCGTTGTCGGTGGTCACCACGTTCCAGCCGGCGCGGCCCTCGGAGAGCAGGTCGAGACCGGAGAGGCGGCGGGCGAGGTCGGCGGGTTCGTTGAAGGTGGAGTTGGAGGTGGAGACCAGCCCGATACGGCGGGTCACGGCGGCCAGCGCGGCGAGTTGGGTCAGGGCGTCGGGGCGTCCCGCGACGTCGAGGTCGTGGATCTTGCCGTCGACCTCGCGCAGCCGCAGCCCCTCGCCGAGGAAGAAGGCGTCGAACAGGCCGCGTTCGGCGGTTCGGGCGACCTTGCGGAAGGAGGCGGGGTCGATCTGGGAGCCGCTGTCGGGGGCCGACCAGATGGTCCAGTGGTTGACGCCCTGGAAGAACACGCCGAGGTGGAGCTGGGCGTGCGGCCGGGGGACGTCGAGGGGGTCGGTGCGGGTCATCGGGCGTCCTCCTGGGCCGACTGGGCCGATGCGGCGGCGAAGCGGTTGGCGGGGCGGGCCAGCCCCAGGGCCGTGCGCAGGGAGGCTCCCGGCAGCGGGCGGGTGACCAGGCGCCGCTCGGAGAGGGCGGGCAGCACGAGGCGGGAGAGAACGGGCAGATCCTCGTCCAGGACCAGCGGGTGCAGCCGTACGCCGTCCACGTGACGGCCCAACTCACCCAGCAGGGCGACCAGTTGTTCGGCGGAACCGATGTGCCGCAGCCGACCCCGGTCTGACCACGGGGCATGCGCCTCCAGGTCGGCGACGCGTGCGGCGGCGGTGGCGTCCGGCGTGTCGAGCGCCACCTCGACCTCGGCGAACACCCGGGGCGTACCGGCGTCGGCGGCTGCCGCGGCGACGGCCGCCAGATCGCGGCCGGTGACGAGACCGACGTCGAGCTGCGCCGCGGGCACCCGGTCCGGCCGTCCCAGGACGACGAGCTGCCCCTGCGGCGGACGCGGCACGATCGCCGGGCCCTTGACGGCGTACGTCTCCCCGGTGAAGTCGATGTAGTGGAGCCGGTCGCGGTCGAGATAGCGGCTGGTGGCCACGGACCGGATGACCGCGTCGTCCTCCCACGAGTCCCACAGCGCCCGGGCCACGTCCACCCCGTCCCGGGACTCCCGGGCCCGCGCGTCGGCACCGTCGACGAGCGGGCGTCCCCAGGCGCGCGCCGCCTCGGACCGATCCTCCTCGGTCACCACCCACCCGGCGCGGCCCGCGGAGATGTGGTCCAGGGACGCCAACTGGCTGGAGACATGGAAGGGTTCGGCGTAGGTGAGCGGCACGACGGGCGCGATGCCGATACTGCTCGTGGACGCGGCGACGAAGGCCGCCCGCTCCACCGCGCCGATCCGGCCCACCGGGTTCGGCCCGGCCCCGGGCGGCAGGACACCGTCGTCGAGGGTGATCAGGGTGAACCCGGCGTTCTCCGCGACGGCCGCCACCTGGGCCACACGGCGCGGGGTGAGCAGCTGGTCGGGCGAGTGGGCGGCGCGGCGCCAGGCCGCGGGGTGAGCGCCGTCGCCGTCGAGCTCGACGGCGAGATGCAGGGCAGGGCGGGACAAGGGGCGTTCCTTCCGAGGACACGTGGACTCGTGGCCCTGCGGCGGACAGCGCGGGGCCACGACGAGACGGCCGGCGAGGCAGGCCGGCGGGGGTCAGACGTGTACGGAAGGACAGACCGCGGAGGAGGTGCGGCAGTAGTCGACATGCCGCCGGGTGATCAGCCACGCACCCGTGCAGACACCGTGCGGTGCCGCGCCAGGAACGTGCATCGAGGGCCTCCACCCGTCAGGTATTCGCGAGTTCAACGTACGTCGGCCGCCCCCGCGGATGTCAAGGGCGTCTCAACGCCATGCGGCCGGGATGTTCGCGATCTGCGCGAGCAGGTCCCAGTCGGCCGGCTTCCGCTTCGGCTCGTACCAAGCCGCGCCGTGCCCGATCCAGTAGCCGCGCAGGTCACGGACCTGGGTCAGGGAGTCGTCGCCGATGCCGGACTCGTTGCCGCAGCAGAAGCAGATGACGTACTGGGGAACGCCGTACTCGTCGAACAGCGCTTCGCCGTCGTCCTGCCCGCAGATGCGGCACGCGGTCTCGATCACGATCTCCACGCGGGGAGATTACCGGTGTCGGTCAGGCACCGGTCGGGCCGAGCGGGGTGTCGCCCCGCAACGTGATCCGGTGCATCACCCGGTGCTGGTCCCCGTAGTCGCGGTTGGCGTAGTGGGCCGTGCTGCGGTTGTCCCACAGCGCGACGTCACCGGTCCGCCAGCGATGCCGTACGACGTGTTCCGGCTTGGTGAGGTGGGCGTACAGGATGTCGAGGAGACCGCGGCTCTCGTGCTCCGAGACGCCCACGATGTGCGAGGTGAAGCCGGGGTTCACGAACAGGCCCTTGCGGCCGCTCTCCGGGTGCACCCGCACCACCGGGTGCTCCACCGGCGTCAGCGCGGTGAACACCTCGCCCTCCCACAGATTGCCCCGGCCCTGCCGGTGCTGGGCCAGGTAGTAGCCGAACTCGCGGCTGCCGTCGTGGACGGCCGTCAGCGTGTCGACGTGGGCCCGCAGCCCCGGCGACAGGGACTCGTAGGCGAGCTGGCTGTCCGCCCAGTTGGTGTCGCCGCCGGTCGGCGGCAGCACCACGGCCCGCAGCACGGAGATCGCCGGGGGCCGCCGCACGAACGTCACGTCCGTGTGCCACACGTCGGCGAACCCGTTGTCCTGGCTGTCCAGCGCGTACACCTCGGGGGCCACGTCACCGGAGTCGTGCACGGGATGCCCGACGGTGACCTCGCCCAGCCGTCGGCCGAACTCGATCTGGGCCGCGTCGTCGAGACCCTGCTGGCCGCGCACGAACAGCACCTTGTACGCCACCAGCGCCTCGCGCAGGGCGAGGACCTGGTCGTCGTCGAGGCGGGCGAGGTCGAGGCCGTGGATCTCGGCACCGAAGTTCGGGCCGAGCGGGGCGAGGGGCAACTGCGCGGTCACGGAGGGTCGTTCGCTGAGAATGCTCACGGGTCGATTTCCTTCCCTGGATGGTGGGTACGAGGTTCAGGCCGCCGCCGCGGCCTTGACGGCGTGGGACACCTGCGCGCGCAGCTCGGCGAACTCGGCGGATTCGCGCAGCTCTTCGGCGTCGACGTCGCCGCGCGGCAGGGTGATCGGCAGGTCCAGGGCCACGGTTCCGGGGCTCTTGGTCAGCACCACGATGCGGGAGCCGAGGAACACCGCCTCCTCGGCCGAGTGCGTGACGAACACCGCGGTCCGCCCGGTGCGTTGGGTCACCCGGCGCACGTCCTCCTGGAGCCGCTCACGGGTCAGCGCGTCCAGCGCGGCGAACGGCTCGTCCAGCAGGAGCAGCGGGTTCTCGGCGGCCAGCGCGCGGGCGATGGCGACGCGCTGCTGCTGTCCGCCGGAGATCTCCCAGACGCGCCGCCGCTCGGTGCCCTCCAGACCGACGCGGGCCAGCAACTCGGCCCGTCGCTCCGGCCATTGGGCCCGTTCCACGCCCGCGTACCGCAGCGCCAGGTCGATGTTGCCCCGCACGGTCCGCCACGGGAACAGCCGCGGCGTCTGGAAGACCACTCCGGCCGAGACACCGGGCCGGGGCTCGGCGCCGGACACGCGCACCGCACCGTGCGTGGGTTGCTCGAACCCGGCGATCAGCCGCAGCAGGGTGCTCTTGCCGCATCCGGACGCGCCCACGAGGACCAGGAACTCCCCGGCGGGGACGGTGAGATCGACCGGACCGACCGCGGTGAACGCCTCGCTGCCGTGACCGTACCGGTGAGTGACGTGGTCGAGACGGACGGAACCGGCGCCCTCCGCGTCGACGACCGGCTCGGCGGTGAGCTCACTTGACGACATCGGAGAGCCCTTCCAGATAGAAGGCCTTGCGGACGGTGGCCTCGGACGGCGCCGCGTCGATCTGCTTCTGGTCGGCGAGGAAGGCCGCGGTGTCGGTGACGTAGGTGAGCAGCTTGCCCGGGCCGCTGTCGGTGCCCAGCCAGTCGGCGGAGACGACCTGCTCCGGGGTGAGGAAGACCCCTTGCGCCAGCTGTGCCTTGGCGTCGGCCTCGCTGATGTTGATCTCGGCGGCGACGGCCTTGACCGCTCCGTCCGGATCCGATGTGAGCAGGCGCAGCGCCTCGGCCTGCGCTCTGCGCCACCCGGCGATGGCCTTCGGGTCCCGGCCGATCAACTCGTCGGAGACGACGGCCAGATCGAGGGTCGGCTTGCCCGCGGCGCCGATCTCCTTGCTGCTGGTGAGCTGGACGCCGGTCTTGCGCAGCTCGTCGAGCGTCGGAAGCCAGACGTAGGCGGCGTCGATGTCGCCGCGTTCCCAGGCGGCGAGGATCGGCTGCGGCTGGAGGTCGATGAGCTGCACGTCGGACGCGGCGAGACCGGCCGCCTTCAGCGCCGCCAGCAGGCTGTAGTGGGAGGTCGAGGCGAAGGGGGTGGCTATCTTCTTGCCCTTGAGCCCGGCGACGTCCGTGATCCCGGTGTCCTTGCGGGCCACGAGGGCCTCGTTCTCGCCGGCGACGTCGAGGATCCACGCCACCTTGTAGGGGATGGGCGAGCTGCCGGAGACACCGCGGGCGAAGGGGCTGGAGCCGAGCGCGGCGATGTCGAGGGACTTGCCGATGAAGGCCTGGTTGACGCTGGCGCCGGAGTCGAACTTGATCCACTTGATCGTGTACCCCGGCAGCTCCTTCTCCAGCAGCTTTCTGTTCTTCACGAGCAAGTCGCCGCTGGGGAAGGCGAAGTAGCCGATGCGCAACTGCTTGGACCCGCCGGACGTCGAGGCTTCGCTGTCGGCGGAGCAGCCGGTGACGGCGGCGGACACGGCGGCGAGGGCGCCGGCGAGGAGGAGGCGACGGGAGGGGCCTTGGGGGAGAGGGGACATGGTGGTGCCGTTTCTGTGCGAGGGGACAGGTTCCGTGCGAGGCGTGCGAGGGGGATCTATGCGCGTCCGCGCCACGGCACGACCGAGCGCTCCAGCCGTAGCAGCAGGCCGTCGATGATCAGCCCGGAGACGCCGATGGCGATGATGCCGACGAGCACGACGGGGGTGTTGTTGTAGTTGGCGGCGTCCTTGACCATGCCGCCGATGCCGGGCAGTCCGTTGACCAGCTCGGCCGCGACCAGGGACGAGTAGGCCACACCCACGGCGAGCCGGACGCCGGTGAGCGTCTCCGGCAGCGCGGAGGGGACGACGACGTCCCTGACCACGTCCCACCGTGATCCGCCCAACGCCCGTGCGGCCTCGATCAGTTGCTTCGGTACCGCGGCGACGGCCGTGGTGGTGGACACCGCCACCGGCGGGAACGCGGCCACGGCCAGCAGCGTGATCTTCGGCTGTTCGTCGATGCCCAGCCAGATGATGAGCAGCGAGAAGTACGCCAGCGGCGGCAGCGTGCGCAGGAAGGTGATCCAGGGTTCGAAGAGCGAGCGCAGCCAGCCGACGGTGCCCATGAGCAGCCCGAGGACCACACCGGCGACGATGCCGATCCCGGCGCCGAGCGCGATGCGCCGCAGGCTGATGCCCAGGTGCTCTATGAGGGTGGTGCCGTTGTAGCCGCGTACACCGTCGTGGGTGGTGGAGACGTCGATGAACGCGTCCCACACCTTCGCCGGGGGCGGCACCAGCGTCTCGCTCCAGGTCCCGCTCGCCGCGAGCAGTTGCCACAGGCCGAGGAAGACGAGGAGAGAGGCGAGCGGCAGCGCGACGGGGCGCAGCCGAGCCCACGCACGAGTCGTGGACGCGGGAGCTGATGTGACGTCAGGAACTTTGTCCTGGACGGATGTTGTGGACACGGGGCGTCCTCCAGGGACGCCGGGGCGCGGTGGGTCCGCGTCGAGCGGACATGGGCGGTCGGCCCCGGGCGGGAGTAATGGCGAGCGAAGACAGGACGCACCCGCGTACGGGCGCGTCGACCACCCTCACGCGGGACGGGTCACCGCGGGAAAGGGCGCGTCAGGGAGCCGGGATCAAAGACAACAGGAGCCCGCGCGTCGGCACAGGTCGATGACCAGGCGTCGCACCAGGGGCTCGGAGATCATGGGCACAGTTGTACCGCAGCAACCGCGTCGCTCCAACAGGCGTCCCACCCTCTGGAACGCAGGGTGCCGCATAGGATCGCCGACATGGCGCTGCGACCCGTGATGGTGAACGTGAAGGCCCTCGACGCCGCGGAGGTCGGCCGGTTCTGGGCGGCGGCGCTCGGCTGGAGCGCGTACGGCGCGGGAGAGACCGTCTACGTCGGACCCGCAGGGGGACTCGTCTGGCCCGACCCGGTCGTCCTCGGCATCGACGTCGTACCCGTCCCGGAACCCAAGCCGGCGACGAAGAACCGTGTGCACCTCGATCTCGCCACCACCTCGGCCGCTCATCAGGAGGAACTCATCGCGCGCCTGGCGGCGCTCGGCGCGACGCCCGCCGACGTGGGCCAGGGCGACGTGCCGTGGACGGTCCTCGCCGATCCGGAGGGCAATGAGTTCTGCGTGCTGGAACCCCGGGAGATCTACCGGGACACCGGGCCGATCGCCGCGGTGGTGGTCGACTGCGCGGATCCGCGGGCCATGGCCGGGTTCTGGGGCGAGGCGACGGACTGGACCGTGCACGAGGTGGCCGACGACCACGCCTCGTTGCGCTCCGCCAAGGGCACCGGCCCCTACCTGGAGTTCCTCCGCACACCCGACCCCAAGACCGTGCCGGACCGCCTCCATCTCGACCTGCTGCCCCACCCCGGCGACGACAAGGAGACGGAGGTGTCCCGGCTGCGCACCCTCGGCGCCGCCGACCTCGACATCGGCCAGGGAGACGTGCCGTGGACGTGCCTGATCGACCCGGAGGGCCATGAGTTCTGCGTCCTCGCCGATGAGGGGACCGACTAGCCGATGAGGGGACCGACTAGAGGACCCGGCTGGAGGACTCGATCAGAAGACCCGGCTGGGAGGACCAGGATGGAGCGCCCTCACTCCGGCGCAGGGCCCTGCGCACGCGCGAGCCCGTGACTCCGCTCCAGCTTCGGTGTTTGGTGTGGGTGCGCAGGAGGCCACCGTAAGGCCGGACGCGCCGTCCGCTCACCCGCTCGGATGGATTCCTGCGCCCGGTGAGGGCAACCCCGCTTGTGGTGGCCCCCGGTTCGGTGGCGGGCGGCGGAAGGCTGTCGCGCATGCTCACACCTCATGTGCGACCGCCGCGGCGGAGACGCGGCGAGCGCCGCAGCCGGTCCCTGGCAGCCCGGGCCGGGACGCTGGCGGCGACCGTCCTGGCCCTTGTCCTGACCCTCCCCGGCACCGCGGCCGCGGCTCCCGGCGGCCTGGACCCCACCTTCAGCGGCGACGGCAAGGCGCTCACCAGCCTGGCCGACGAGGACCATGCCAATGACGTGGCGGTGCAGTCCGACGGGAAGATCGTCTCGGTCGGCTCCTCCGCCGACTACTCGCTGGGCGAGAGCGACTTCGCGCTGACCCGCCACAACCCCGACGGCACCCCGGACGCGAGTTTCGGCGGCGGCGACGGCAAGGTCACGACCGCCGTCAACAACATGGATCCCGACCTCCAGTGGAGTGAGGCCCAGGCCCTGGTGATCCAGTCCGACGGCAAGATCGTCGTGGTGGGCAGCAGTTGGCGGGGATACGAGAACTGCTGCTGGTTCACGGTGGCCCGCTACAACCCCGACGGGACGCTGGACACCGGCTTCGGCGGCGGCGACGGCAGGGTGTTCACCGACTTCGGCGGCCCCGACGAGGCCCGGGACGTGGCGGTGCAGCCCGACGGCAGGATCGTGGCCGCCGGTACCAGCGGTGGCCAGGTGGCGCTGGCCCGCTACAACGCCGACGGCACTCCGGACGCGAGTTTCGGCGGCGGCGACGGCCAGGTGAGCACCGACCCGGCACCCGGAGTCGCAGGAGGAGGGCGGCGACGGCCGCGCCCTGGCGCTCCAGCCCGACGGCAGGATCGTGGTCGGCGGTGAGGTCGGCACGACCCGCTTCGACTTCGTCCTCCTGCGCTACACGGCGAGCGGCGCCCTGGACTCCAGCTTCAGCGGCGACGGCATCGAACGCACCGACCTCGGCGACTACGACTCCGTGGAGGGGCTCGCGGTGCAGCCCGACGGCAGGATCGTCGCCGCCGGAGGCAGCGGCGGCCGGTTCGCCCTGGCCCGGTACACCCCGGGCGGCGCCCTGGACACCGGCTTCGACGGCGACGGCAAGGTGCTCACCTCCGGTGGTGGCGGCGCCTCGGACGTGAAGCTCCAGCCGGGCGACGGCCGGATCGTCATCGCCGGCAGCAACGGGCCCGGCGCCGACTTCGCCGTCCTGCGCTACAACCCCGACGGCAGCCAGGACACCGGTTTCGGCACCGCCGGCGTGGCCACCGCCGACTTCGGCGCGAGCGACGCGGCCTACGGTGTGGCCCTCCAGTCGGACGGAAAGATCGTCGCCGCCGGACAGGGCGGACCGAACAGCGACTTCGCCCTGGCCCGCTTCGAAGGCGGCGGCAGCGCCCCGCCGCCACCGACCGGCGTGGACCTGTCCGTGACGAAGTCCGGCCCCACCACGGCCAGTATCGGCGACCGCCCCGCCTACACGGTGCGCGTGACCAACAACAGCACCACGACCTCCGCCACCGGCGTCTCGCTGACCGACACCTTCAGCGGTGTCGCCGCCTCGGCCGTGTCCGCGACCACCGGCTCGGGCACCTGCACCCTCACCGCCACCGGCGCGACCTGCGCCCTCGGCACCCTCGCTCCCGGCGCCACGGCCACGGTGACGATCGCCGCCGAACCCCGCGCCACCGGCACCCTCACCGACCGGGCCACGGTCAGCGGCGGCCAGAGCGACCCGAGCACCGGCAACAACACCGCAACGGCGACGACCACAATCAACAACGCCCGCGGCTGCACCCGCATCGGCACCAGCGGCAACGACAGCCTCACCGGCACCTACAGCAATGACGTGATCTGCGCCCTCGGCGGCGACGACACCGTCAACGCGAGCTACGGCAACGACACCGTCCTGGGCGGCTACGGCAACGACCGCCTCGACGGCTCGTTCGGCGACGACACCCTCAACGGGGGCCCCGGCAACGACAACCTGACGGGCAACTACGGCGCCGACAACCTCAACACCGTCGACAACGTCTCCGGCAACGACACCGCCAACGGCGGCTACAACACGGACACCTGCACGACGGACCCGGGCGACATCCGCATCAGCTGCCCCTGACCCGCACCCCACCCACACCCCGGGCCCCGCACGACGACGTGCGGGGCCCGGCCCGTCCCGCCGCGCCCCCTTGATCACGGGATCTTCACCCCTGTTACATGGGAGACACACGGGCCTCACCGTTCCCGGTGAGGCCCAACGAAGCCTGTGGGGGGCACAATTGAACAGCGCTCACCGTCCCAGACGCCTCGCGGCCACCGCTCTCGCCGCCGCTCTCGCCGGAACCGGCCTGACCGTCGCCGCCGCGCCCGCGGCCCACGCGGCGGCCTCCGACGCGGTGGCCAAGCTGCCGATCACCTCGTACTCGGCGATGGCCGTGGACTCCGTGCACGAGCGGGTCTACGTCGCCGACAGCAACCTGGGCACCTACTCCAACCCCGGCCTCATCGCCGTCTACTCCTTCCAGGGCGAGCGGATCACCACGATCAGCACCCAGCAGCACATCTCAGGACTGGCCCTGAACGCCGACAGCTCCACCCTCTACGTCGGCGGCCGTGAGGTCATCTGGCGCTACGACACCAGCACCTACCAGTCCAACGGCCTGTACGTCTCCACCGACACCTGCGGCCGCAGCCTCGCCTTCTCCGGCGGCACGGTGTACTTCACCACGCCGTACTCGTACTACACCGCGCAGTGCGACTCGACACTGACCTATCTGGACTCCTACGTCCCCGCCGACAACACGTCCCCGCGCACCAACTGGCAGGACTACGGCAAGCTCCAGCTGGAAGCGGGCCCCGGCGACCGGATGTTGCTGGGCCAGCCGCTCAACTCGCAGGCGACCAACCCCTTTCTGACGGTGTACGACACCAGCGGCGGCACCCTGGTGAGAAACGCGGCCCGCCGCTTCGCCGACGCCGACGGCCAAGGCGCCCTGAATCTCAAGGACATGGCGTTCTCCGCCGACGGCAGCAAGGTCGCCGTCGCCGACTCGGCCGCCGGCACAAGGCTGTTGAACACCACGGACCTGTCCGACGCGGCCACCGGCTACGCCGCCCTGCCGGACGGGGCCACCGCCGCCGGGGTCGCCTTCAGCGGCGACGGCAAGTACATCGCGCGCGGCGCCGCGGCCACCGGCGCCACCCCCGACCTGCTGGTGCAGCCCGCCGACCCGGCCGACTCCACCGCCCCGCTGGAGTTCGCCTTCGAGGGCAGCCTCGACGGCGACCGGGTGGCGCCGCGCGGCACGGAATGGTCAGCCGACGGCTCCCGCCTGTTCACGGTCACCACGAACGCGGCAGGCAACCAGTTCTGGCTGCACGTCATCCAGCCCCCGGCGGTCCAGTACGACGTACGCCTGAACGCCACGCTGACCCACAGCCCCGCCCAGGCCGTCGCGGGCGAACCCCTGTCGGTGCGCGGCCGGCTGGAGTACGACGGCCCGGCGCCCGCCGAGCCGCTGAAGGTCAAGGCGACCCGCACGGACGCCGACGGCGTCCACGACCTGGGCACCTTCACCGTCAAGGACGACGGCTCCTACACCGTCCTCGACGAGCCCGACCGGCTCGGCGACGCCACCTACACGGTCTCCTACCTCGGGGACCTCACCCATCGCCCGGCCACCGACGTCACCCACACGGTGAGCGTCGGCAAGGCCCCCACCTCGATCGCGCTCACCGCCCCGGCCGAAGCGTCGATCAGCACGGGCCTGGAGATCACCGGCACCTTCACCGCCCAGGGCAAGGCGCTGCCGGACCGTGCGGTGCTGAAGGTCGAACGCACCGACCGGCTCGGCACCGGCACGCTGTCGTCGGTGACGGTCGCCGCGGACGGCACGTTCACGATCAACGACATCCCGCGCACCCGCCGGGAGACCACGTACAAGGTGAGCTGGCCCGGCGACGACCTGCACGCCGCCTCTACTGCGTCGGCGACGGTGTACGTCACCCGCTGACGTCTTCGGACAGCAGTCTGTCGAGGGGTGCTCCCTGCGCCCAGCGTTCCAGGGCCGGGCCGTCCAGCAGGACGGTCCGGCCCTCACGCCGTGCCCACCGCACGTCGCGGGCCCGGAACGTGCCCCGGTGCACGACCAGGTGGAGGAACGAGTCCGGGTTCTCCCGGTGGGCCCGGGGGTGGGGCAGGGCCTCGTCGGGGAGGGGTTCCGCCACCGGACGGAAGGCCACGTCGAGGCGGCGCCCGTCCGGATGCCGGGCGCACAGCCGAGGCCGGTCCGGCGCCGGTAACAGCCGTACCTTCCACTGGTCCCGGCGCAGCATCCGCGCCACGGCCAGAGCCAGTCCCTGGATGTCGAGTTCGACCAGTTCCTGCGGCGTGTAGTGGCCGCGTCGACGCCGCGCGCCGGGACGACGCCGCCGGATCGCGACCGTGAGGACGAGCGCCGACAGCACGACGCCGACGACGGGGACGACGGCCCCGGCGGTGCGGAATCCGATGACGAGTCCGGCCACGGCCGCACACACCGCAGCCGCGAGGACCGTGAACGAGGGCAGCACATCGCGGAACCTGGGCCCGTACCGGCCCTGGGCGCGCAGCCGGCGCACCACGTCCCGCTTTCGACGACGCTGTTCCTCGACCGGATCGGACGTCCATGACGGGCGTGCCACAGTCTCAGCCCCCTGCGCCTGCCTCCCGCACCTGCTTGCGCCGACGCGGGACAAATACCCAGTGCGCCGAACGAATGCTCGATCAACGGTCGAAAACCGGCCGAGCGAGCGGGCGCACGGAGGCACGGGAGGGCGCGTGGGCCGGGCGCGGGCGACGCGGGTGTGACATGAGTCATGGAAAGCGGTGCGGGATCTTGGAATGCCCGGCTCCGCCGCGCTGCTGCACTTGTTACGGGCTCACCATGCCCTGGGGGGCGCCGGGCGACGATGCCGGGTGAGGGAAGCCGCTTCCGCACGGCCTCGACCCGCCCCTCGTACTTCTGCACCACCTTCGAAAGGTTCTCCTGCGCCATGCCACTGGCTCTCCTGGCCCTGGCTGTTGTCGCTTTCGGCATCGGTACGACGGAATTCGCCACGATGGGGCTGCTGCCCCAGATCGCGGACGGAGTCGGCGTCTCCGTGCCGCAAGCGGGCAACATCGTCTCCGCCTACGCGCTGGGTGTCGTCGTCGGTGCCCCCGTGCTGACGGGCATCGGCGCGTGCATCCCGCACAAGAGGCTGCTGCTGCTCCTGTCCGGGCTGTTCGTCGTCGGCAACGTCGCATCCGCGCTCGCCCCCACCTTCGGGCTGCTGTTCGCCGCGCGCTTCCTGGCCGGTCTGCCCCACGGCGCGCTGTTCGGCGTCGGCGCGGTCGTCGCCTCCCGCCTGGTCGCCTCCGACCGGGCCGCCCGCGCGGTCTCCAAGATGTTCCTCGGTCTGACCATCGCCAACATCGTCGGCGTCCCGGCCGGCACGGCCCTCGGACAGCAGCTGGGCTGGCGGTCCGCCTATGTCGCGGTGGCCGTCATCGGCCTGGTCGCCCTGGTCGCGCTGGCCGTCTTCGTCCCCCATCAGCCCCGGGGCCAGCAGTCCGGCGTCGGCCGCGAGCTGCGGGCGATGGGCAACAAGCAGGTGATGATCGGCCTGGCCACGGCCGTGGTGGGATTCGGCGGATTCTTCGCCGTCTACAGCTATCTGGTGCCCATGCTGACGCACCTCACGGGCCTGTCCGACTCCTCGACCACGCTGGTCCTCGCGCTCTACGGCGTGGGCATGACCCTGGGCACGCTCGTCGCGGGCCCGCTCACGGACCGCGCGCTGCGCCCGACGCTGTACGCGGGGCTCGCCCTGCTCTCCTCGGCGCTGGTGGCGTTCTACTTCACCGTCCACAGCACCGTGCCCGCCCTGCTGACGATCACCTTCATCGGCGCGATGGGCGCCCTGATCACCACGCCCGTCCAGATGCTGCTCATGGCCAAGGCGAAGGACGCGCCCACCATGGCGGCGGCCTCCAACCACTCCGCCTTCAACCTCGCCAACGCGGGCGGCGCCTGGCTCGGCGGCCTCGCGATCTCCGCGGGCTGGGGCTGGTCCTCACCGGCTCTGGTCGGCGCCGCGCTGGGCGTGGCCGGACTGGGCCTGGCGTTCATGGGCGGCCGCATGGACCGGGGCGGCAGCCGTTCCGAGGTGATCACGGGCGCCCAGCCCGAGCAGACCGCCGCCGCTCAGTCCCAGAGCGGATAGGACACGGTCGGGCCGAACTGCTGCGGCCGGGCGGCCGGGTACTCGAGCGTGATCCGGGAGTAGTGCGCCACCTGCGGCTGCTTCTTCCAGGGCTGCGGCCGGTCGAGCCGTACGGTCACCGGATAGGCGTGGAAGTGCCCTGCCGCGCAGTACGGCTTGCAGTCGTTGACCCAGTTCACGCCCTTGGCCCGCGCCGCGTCCGCGTCCCACCGCGACCAGTGCAGCGAGGCCAGTCGGCTGTTGCCGTCACCGCAGGCCAGCATGAAGTCGGCCGGCCGCACCTGCGGGTGCCAGAGACAGTCGACGAGGACCGGAACAGCGGTGCGCTGCTGGACGGCCTGCGCGACCGGGGCCGGCGCGGACCGGGCCGCGGGCGGTGTGCCCGCGGCGGTGGCGAGGGTGGCCACCGCGAAGAGCGTGACCGTCGTGGTGAGTGCGCGTATGTGCATGGCCGATCCCCGCTGCCGCTGGCCGACGGATGTCCCGGTTCCGACGCTACGACCGGCGGGCCGCGCTCACCACTCGAACGGCCCAGCGTGCCGTCGGCTCAGGCGGGCGTGGGCGGCAGCGGGAAGAGCATGCACGAGCTGGTCGCGTGCGCCAACACGCGGTCCTCGGCGTCGACCAGCGTGGCCTCGGCGAGCGCGGTCTGCCGCCCGCGGTGGACGATCGTGCCGATGGCCCGCACCGGCCCGGTGTCCACCGAGACCCGCTTGAGGAACTTCACGCTCAGGTCCAGCGAGGTGTAGCCCATGCCGGCAGGCAGCGTGGACTGCACGGCGCAGCCCAGCGCCGAGTCCAGGAGGGTGGCGTAGACGCCGCCGTGCACACTGCCGATCGGGTTGTAGTGCTCCTCGCCCGGAACGAGCGAGAAGACCGCGCGCCCCTCGCTCACCTCGTCGAGCGTGAAGTCGAGGGTGGCCGAGATCGGCGCCGCCGGAAGCCTGGCGTGCAGGACGTCACGCAGGAAGTCCAGACCGGACGAGCGGCCCACGGCACCGGCCGTGACCAGCGGGTCGTCCCATGTGTACGTACGTGTGCGTCCCATGCGCCTGCGGCCTCCCAGCTGACTTTGTACGGCGAAGCTAGCCGTGCCCGCACCTGACTGTCAATGCCGAAGTCAGCTCGCTATCATGACCCGGTGGACTGGCTCGCATTCAGCACCGAGAACTGTTCCGTGCAGCGCACCCTCGACCTGGTCGGGGAGAAGTGGACGCTGCTGATCGTGCGCGACGCCGCCAACGGCGTGCGCCGGTTCGACGAGTTCCGTCAGCACATCGGCCTGTCGGAAGCCGTCCTCAGCGACCGGCTCCGCAAGCTGACCGAGGCGGGCATCCTCGCGACCGTCCCCTACCGTGAGCCCGGCAGCCGCTCCCGCAACGAGTACCGGCTGACCCGCAAGGGCTGGGACCTGTGGCCGGTGCTCGTGGCCCTGCGCCAGTGGGGCGAGACGCACACCCCGGACCCGGCCGGACCGGTCCTGGACATGCGGCACACCGCGTGCGGATCGCCGGTCCGGGCCGTAGTCGAATGCACCGGTGAGCACGGCGCGTTGACGCCCAGGGACGTGACGGTCGAGCCGGGGCCGGGGGCGAGGCCGAGGTGACCGAGGCGCCCGAGGCCGTCACGTGCGTCGAGGCTCGTCCTCCAGGCCGGTGACCAGGCTGCGCAGCAGTGGTCCGTACTCCGGGTGGGCGAGGGCGAACGCCATCTGGGCGACCAGGTAGTCGGCCGGGTTGCCGGTGTCGTACCAGCGGCCCTCGATGACCTGCCCGTACACGGCCCGGGTGGCGGCGTAGGCGTTGATGGCGTCGGTCAGATAGATCTCGCCGGTCCGGTGCTCGTACCAGCGGCGGGTCTGCTCCCGCAGTTCGTCGATGATGCCGGGGGTGACGACATAGCCGCCGATCGCCGCGTACGACGACGGGGCGGCGGCGGGTTCGGGCTTCTCGACCAGCCCGGTGATCCGCAGCTGGCCGCCGCCCAGGTCCTCCTTGACGATCGGCACGCCGTAGCGCTGCGACTCGCCGGGGTCCATCGGCAGGAGGGCCAGCACCGGGCAGCCGGTCTGCTCGTACGCCCGGATCAGCTGCTGGGCGCGGGGGACCTCGGCCACGAAGACGTCGTCCGGCCACAGCACCAGCACCGGCTCGTCGCCGAAGGACCGCGCGGCGTTCAGCACCGGGGTGCCGTTGCCGTACGGGCCGTACTGGTCGAGGTAGGTGATGTGGCCCCGGCGTGCCAGCTCCGCGACCTCCTCCACCGCCTCCGCGTACGCCGTCTTGCCGTCCTCGCGGAGCTGCTCGACGAGGGCCGGGTTGGGGCGGAAGTGGTCCTGGATGAGGCTCTTGCCGCCGGAGACGACGATGGTGATGTCGGTGATGCCGGAGTCCACCAGTTCGCGCACGGTGTGTTCGATGACCGGCTTGTCGCCGACCGGGAGCATCTCCTTCGGCGTCGCCTTCGTCAGCGGCAGCAGCCGGGAACCGAGTCCGGCGGCCGGGATCACAGCCCGGCGGATCGTCGGGGACATCACGCTTCTCCCGGTCGAGCGGCACACCGCGCCGAGAGGCACGGCACGTACCGACGCTATCAACGGTCGCCGTACCCTCGCCGAACGGAGTCGGAATCTCCTCTCCCGCCCGCTGACCACCGCGCACCCACGCACCTACTCTTGAAGGGTTCTTCGATTCAGCAGGTGCGCCGGGTGCGGTCGTCGTCAACGGGAATCGTCATCGGGAGGGGCGGGATGGACGGGTCCGTGTTCGCCGAGGCGCTGCGGGAACGGGTGCGCCAGGCTCTCGCGGCCCTCGCGGCGGCGCGGGAGGCCGATGACGCGTACGCCGTGGCGGTGGCCCAGGACGAGGTGGACGACGCGGTGCGTGTGGCGCGCGGCCACGGTCTGTACGTCGACGGCCTCGACGACGTGGCGACGGACCTCGACGAGGGGTGACCGGCCTGTCGCGGCGACCGGCCTGGACGATCATGCGGAAGGTGACGTGGGAGGACCGCACGCCCCTGCGGTCCGCCCACTTGGCATGTTGCTCGTCACGACGGCGGCTTGACCTCCTGCTGGGCCGCCTGGAGGTCGGCCAGGAGTTCGGCCTGGCCGGTCAGGACGCCGGAGAGGATGGTGCGGGCCACGCGGAGCAGCTCCGCGACATGGGGGCTGGTCAGCGAGTAGTAGACGGTCGAGCCCTCCTTGCGGGTCACGACCAGGTTGGCCCGCCGCAACACGGCCAGCTGCTGGGAGAGATGGGCGGGTTCGATACCCACCTCGGGCAGCATCTCGGCCACCGCGTGCTCACGCTCGCTCAGCAGCTCCAGGACCCGGATGCGGGCCGGGTGACCGAGTGTCTTGAAGAACTCGGCCTTCAGTTGGTACAGCGGCGTACTCACTCTGCCGTCGCCTCCCCGCCGCGGGAGCACGGCCCGGTCGGCCGGACCTCGTCCCCTCGCGTCCATCCACTCGTCAAGAACATGTGACCCATCCTCGCGTGCGTGAACGGCGGCACCGAACCCGCTCCCGGGAACCGGGCCCAAGGTGATGAACTCCTGAATTGCCAAGATTAGCAACTTGACATGTCTGGTGAGAGGGCGTCACAAGGGCAGGGTGATCCAGACGCTCTTGCCCTGGCTGTCGGCGTCCGCGCGCACCACCGCGGTGCCGCCGAGGCCGAGGACCAGCTCCATCACGGTGCCGAGGCCGCCGCCTCCGGTTCCCGCGGGCGGCGCGTACAGCGACGGCTGGTAGGGGTGGCGGTCATGCACGGCGAAGGCCAGACAGTCCGGGCCTGCGGCGTAGATCACGGTCACCGTGGGGGAGAGGGCCGCGGCATGGCGGACGCTGTTGGTGACCAGCTCGGCGAGGATCAGCAGCGCGGGGTCGACGGCGCGGTGGCGCAGCCCTATGCCCCACTCGACCAGTACCTGCTCGGCCGTCTCCCGGACGGTCCGTACGGCGGCCGGTTCGGTCGGCAGCGTGAGCACATGCCGGTACGGCAGCGTTTCCCACCGCGTGGACACCTCTCACACCTCCCCGCGGACGAGGCGGTAGCCGGTGACCGTCCTGGGGCGCAGGCGCAGGAGTGTGTCGTGCGGGCCGTGCGTCCAGCCGGGCAGGGTCCGGTGGTGGTGGGCGGCCTCGTCGGGGTCGGTGATCACCTCGGCCGGCCCGGTGACGGTGACCGTCCAGCCGGTGCCGTGCACGGCGCGGATCTCGTCCACGTGATAGGTCGCCGCGGCGGCCACCGCCGCGGGCGGGGCCGGTGTGCGGATGACGAGTCGGCCGTACTCCCACACATGCCGGGCGGGGCGTACGGCGGTCAACTCCCGGTGTGCGTACACCAGTCGGCCCAGGCTGCTGCCTTCCAGCAGCCACAGGGCCTCGGGGCCGGAGACCTCGACCATGCGGGGCTGGACGGGAGGGGTGTTCATCGGGCGGCCTCCTGGCCGGCGGTCGGGGGCGGGGACGAGGGGAGGGCGGGCAGGAGGCCTGCGGTGTGGAGGTGGTCGCGGGCGGCGCGGATCGCCTCGGGCGTGTTGGCGTACTCCCGGCCCTCGTGCCGCAGCAGCTCCAACGCGCCCACGGAGTCGAGCACTTGGCGCTGGCCGGGGCGGATGGCGGAGGCCAGGACGAGGATGCCGCGCCGCCGCAGTTTCTCCACCGCGTCCTTCAGGAGCAGGGCGCCGGTGGCGTCCATGGTCGAGATCCGGGACATGCGCAGGATGACGACCCGGACGTCGGCCACGTCGGTGAGCTCCAACAGGAAGCGATGAGCGGCGGCGAAGAACAGCGGGCCGTCGATGCGGTACGCCACGATGTGCTCCGCCAGCAGGGCGTGCTCCTCGGCGCTGTGGTCGCCCTGGTCCAGCGGCACCTGGTCGAAGCGGGCCTGCTTGGCCACGGCACGCAGGGCGAGGACGCCCGCGACGGCCAGGCCGATGATCACGGCGTACACGAGATCGAGCGCCAGCGTGGCCACGGCGGTCAGCACGAGGATCAGCGCGTCGGAGCGGGTGGCCTTGGCCATCGCTCTGAGGGAGCCGGTCTCGACCATGCGGATCGCGGTGGCCAGCAGGACGCCGGCGAGCGCGGCGAGGGGGATCCTCGACACGAGGGGCGCTGCCGCGAAGACGATCGCGGCGAGGACGGCGGCGTGGGTGAGGGCGGCGAGGCGGGAGCCGGCGCCGGTGCGGACGTTGACGGCGGTGCGCGCGATGGCGCCGGTCGCCGGGACCCCGCCGAACAGCGGGGCGGCGATGTTGGCGAGGCCCTGGCCGAACAGCTCGCGGTCGGGATCGTGGCGGTGCCCCACCGTCATGCCGTCCGCCACCGAGGCGGACAGCAGTGATTCCAGTGCGGCCAGCGCCGCGACCGCCATGGCCGGGGCGAACAGGGTGCTCAGCGAGCCCGGTTCCAGGAAGGCGAGGGAGGGGGCGGGCAGGCCGGCGGGCAGGTCGCCGATGGGGGTGGCCGCTTCCAGAGCGAAGAGCTGGGCGACGGCCGTGGCGGCGACGACCGCGAGGAGGGAGAAGGGGAGGCTGGGCCGCCAGCGGGTGCCGGCCAGCATGACCACCGTGACCGCGACGGCGAGACCGACCGCCGTCCAGTTCGGGCTCCTCACGAACGCCTCGGCCGCCCGCCAGGCCACCACCAGCACCCGGTCGCCCTCGGGCTTGGGCACGCCGAGCGCGTTGGGGATCTGCTGAAGACCGATCACACAGGCGATCCCGAGCGTGAAGCCCTCGACGACCGGGGCGGGCACGTACCGCATGTAACGGCCGGCCCTCAGCGCGGCGAGCGCGACGAGCAGCACGCCGGCCATCAGCCCCACGGTGAGGACGCCCGTCGGACCGTAGGCACCCACGATGGGCACGAGCACCACCGTCATGGCACCGGTCGGCCCCGACACCTGGAGGTTCGAACCGCCGAAGACGGCCGCGAGCGCGCCCGCGACCACCGCGGTCGCCAGCCCCGCCGCCGCGCCCAGACCGGAGGACACCCCGAAACCGAGGGCGAGCGGCAGCGCCACGATCGCCACGGTCAGCCCGGCCAGCAGATCCCGCCGTGGATCGCGTCGCATCTCGACGAGGTCGGCACGGCCGGGCAGCAACGCCTTGATCCGGTACAGCGAAACGGACACGCGCCCCTACCTCCCCCTGTGAAGCCCACCCCGTGGCTACCTGCGGACACAGCGAGCACAGCATCTAATCAATTGCGAAGTTTTGCAATTAAGCATCAAGTAAGGGGCCGGGTGAGGAGGTGGTACGGGTGCTTGCCCGCCCCGGCGCGGGCACTCGGAGTGCTGGTCGTCTATCTCAACGATCATCTGGCCGGCGCGACCGCCGGTGTCGAGCTCGCTCGGCGTGCGGCCCGGGAGCATCGGGAGTCGCCCTTCGGTGAGGCGTTGGAGAACCTGCGCAAGGAGATCGCGCGGGACCGGCAGGCGCTGGTGCGTCTCCTCGGTGACCTCGACGTTCCCGTCCGGCGCTACAAGGTGTACGGAGCGTGGCTCGGTGAGAAGGCCGGACGGGTCAAGCCCAACGGTCGGCTGGTGCGCCGCTCCGGGCTCGCGGTGCTGGTCGAGTTGGAAGCCCTCCGGCTGGGGGCGCAGGGCAAGGCGGCCCTGTGGCGGAGGCTGCTCGCCGCCTCGGCGCAGGACGCACGCCTGGACGCCGACCGCCTGGAGGAACTGCTGCGCAGGGCCGAGCGGCAGATCAAGACGCTGGACGACCTGCATTCCAGGGCCGCCACGGCACTGCTGTTCCCCACGAAACCGGTGGAAGCGACGAAGCGGGCTTCTACGGCAGAACCAGCAGAAGAACCAGCAGAGGACCCGCGGACCTGAGCCCTGCTGCGCCAACTGTCGACGGCCGGGCCGTTGTTGGACATTCTTTCAACAGCGACCTCTCAAGTGACCCCGGAGACAGATGAAGTCGTAGCCGTCCCCCGCTCCCTCCCGGCGGTCACTTCCCGGCTGACGACCAGGAAGTGGTGATGCGTGTGAACGACGAGTCCCACGGCGCCTCCTCCGCGCCTGTGCCCGCCACCGAGCCCGCGCCCGCGATCGCTCCCGCCTCCCGCCGCGCCCTCGCGGACGGCTACGCGCTGCTCCGCGACGGCCCCGTGGCGGACGCCTGTTCGGCCCTGCTCCGCGCCGCTGCCGGACTGCGGGAGGCCGATCCGTTCTCGGCCCGCGGCGCGTGGATCGCGGCGGCCTCGGCAGCGTGGGCGGCCGGTGATCGTGAAGGTTACCGCCGGATCCTGATGCCGGGGCCGTGCTCGGTCTGTGGAGCCGCATCAGGGCGGGCGCTCTGTGCGGAGGGGTGTCCCGACGCCGACTGGCGGGCCCGTTGCATCGGGATGGGCGCGGTGGTGGAGGCGGACTTCCGGCGCGCCGCGGCCTTGCTCGGACCCCGGCTGCACCGGCTCACGCCTCGCGCGCAGGCGCACGAGTTCCGCGACGCCGGAAGCGTGGCGCTGCTGCTCGGCCGACTCCCCACCGCACGGCGGTACTTGAGCCTAGCCCTCGCCTCCGCGCGGTCCGCGCGCGTGCCGGCCGCCGTGCCGGACATCCTCGCGCACCTCGCCTACGCCGAGTTGAGGGAGGGCCGCCACCATCAGGCCCGCGCCCACGCCGAGGAAGGACTGCTGCTCGCCCGGCAGTTGGGGCAGCGCAATGCGGTCGCCGACCTGTCGGCCGTACGCGCCCTCGTCGTGTCGATCGCGGGTGACCTGGCCGCCGTACGGAAACAGGCCGCGGAGGTCATGGCCGTCGCGCAGTCGCACGGGCTGGCCCAGGCCGCGTTTCTCGCGGAGTGGGCGCAGGCGCGGGCGGAACTGGGGTCGGGCAAGGTGGAGCGGGCCGCCGCCCGGCTGGCTCCGCTGGTGCAACCCGGAGCGCGGCAGGGGCACTTCGGGCTCTGGTTCCTCGCCGTGCCCTGCTTCGTCGAGGCCTGCGTCCTGTCCGATCGTGCCGTCGACGCGACGGAGATGATCGACCTGTTCGCCGTATGGGCGGAACTCGGTGCCGACCCGCAGGCTCCGGCTCAACTGGAGCGGTGCCGTGCGCTTGTCGCACCGCCCGAGCGGAGCGAGGTGCTGTACCGCGCCGCGCTCGCCCGTCATGAGCGGGCGCCCGGCCCCTTCGAGCACGCCCGCACCCATCTGGCCTTCGGGATGTGGTTACGGCGTCGAAGGCGTCCCATCGAGGCGCGTGCGCAACTGCGCGACGCGCTCCTCGGGTTCGAGCGCTGCGGTGCCGCGATGTGGGGCAAGCGCGCCGGCGCCGAACTGCGGGCGGCGGGTGAGGTGTCCGGGGCCGGGGAGGCGGGGCTGCTGTCCTCGCTCACCCCCCAACAGGTGCGGATCGCACGGGATGTGGCGAGCGGAGCGACCAACAAGGAGATCGCGGCCCAACTATCGATCAGCATCAGGACCGTCGAGTACCACCTGCGCAACGTGTTCGCGCAGCTCGGCGTCCGATCGCGCACCGGGCTCGCCCATCTGCTGGCCAACGTCGACCGTTGAAGCGGTACGGCTCCGCTCAGGCCTGCCACACGCGTTCCGCGTAGTCCACGAAGTTGCGGCCCATGATCTTCTCGATGCGGCCGGAGGAGAAGCCGCGCTGTTCCAGCAGGCGCATCAGCTCGCGGAACTGCTCGACGCCGCGCAGGTCGACGACGAAGGGGAAGGTGTCCGCCCGTTCCCCGGCCGCGGACACGCCCGCTTCCTGGCGGCGCGCCACATGCTCCGCGAGACGGTGCCGGTACGCGTCGAGGTCGTCGATGGCGGTGACCGGACCGTCGGTACCGATGCCGACGTGGTCCTCGCCGCAGACGTCCACGGCGTGCACGAGGTGCTCGACGACGTCGGCGGCGCTCGCGTGGCCGCCGGCGTCGAGGAACGGCATGAAGTAGATGCCGACGAACCCGCCCCGGGAGGCGACCAGCCGCAGCTCCTCGTCCGTCTTGTTGCGCGGCAGATCGGTCAGCGCCCGGCAGCCGGTGTGGTTGATCGACACCGGAACGCGCGAGTACGCGGCGGCGTCGAGGCAGGTCCGCTCGCCGCTGTGCGAGAGGTCGACCATCAGATGGTGGTCGTTGAGGGCGTCGACCACCTCGTGCCCCAGGGCGGTCAGCGGCGTGGTGCCGGGTGCCATCGAACCGCCGCCGAGCTGATTGGCCTGGTTGTACGTCAACTGGACCACCCGTACGCCGCGTTGGGCGAAGACGGCGACCCGGTCGGCGTCGTCCCCGACCGCCTCCGCGTTCTGGAAACCGTAGATGACACCGATCCGGCCGTCGCGGTGCGCGGTGTGGATGTCGGCGGCCGTGGTGACCTTCAGGAGGTCGTCGGGGTGCTCGGCCACGACCCGGTCCCATACGTCGATCTCGTGCAACGTGTGCTCGTAGGGCGGGAGATCGCCCATCACGTAGCCCAGGGTGATGTTGACCGCGGTCAGACCGGAGGCGCGTGCCTCGGTCAACGTCCGGGAGTCGACGGTGATCTGCTCGCCGCTCGCGTTGAGGTCGCCCGCGGCGGCCAGGGAGCGTGGTGCGTTGGGGTTGTCGAGCTGGCCGAGCGCGTTGACGATCAGAGGCGTGGTGGTCAACGGTTCTCCCGGGTGCGGTCGTCGGTGTAGGCGGTACGCGGGAAGCGGTGCCCCCGCTTGACGGTCAGGGTGATGGTGCGCAGGTGGTCGATGTCGGCCAGCGGGTCGCGCGCGAAGACCGCGAGGTCGGCCAGCTTGCCCGGCTCCACGCTGCCGGTGAGATGGTCGGCGCCGGCGCTGTGAGCGCCCACGAAGGTCGCCGAGCGCAGCACGTCGGCCGCCGGGATGCCGCACCGGCGTACCAGGAAGGCGAGTTCCTCGTACAGCGCGGGGAACGGTTCCTCCGGCGGCGTCTCGTAGTCCGTGCCGGTGGCCAGCTCCACGCCCGCGCGGTGGGCCTGTGCCGTCAGGGCGATCGCCAACTCCGTGTTGCGGGCCGCCCGTTCGGCCGCCTTTGGGTCGTCGCTCGCGAACTCGCGGGAGGCGTACAACCCGGCGGTCGCGTCCAGGACGACGCCCTGCTCCCGCATCCGGGCGAAGAGCTTCTCGAGCCGCTCGTCCTCGCCGGTGACCAGGCTCGCGTGATCGACGGGCGGTTTGTCCTTGTACGACGTCAAGGGTGCCGTCGCCGCCTCGTGGGCGAGCAGCGTCACATGCGAGACGCTGTCCACACCGGCCGCGACGACCTCCCCGGGGGTGGCGGGAAACACCGCGGCGTGTGCCCAGACCGGGATGCCCTGACGGTGTGCCTCCGCGGTGATCGCGGCGACGAGGGGCGCCTCCAGGTCGGCGTACACCTTGATGGCGGCCGCGGAGGTGCCGCGGGCCAGGGCCACCGCCAGGGGCAGGTCGCTCGCGGTGGTGACGGCCTGCATCCAGGGGACCTCGCCGGGCACCGCGCCCTGGGTGACCTGGTGGGTGCGGGGGTCCTCGAAGAAGCCTGGGCCCGCCATGAGCGCCGCGTAGTGGAGGTCGGGAGCGGCGATCTCGCCGACCCGGGCGGCCCGCGCGAGATCGCCGATCTGACGCAGGTCGTCGGCCATGTCCCGTACGGCGGTGACCCCGCTGTGCACGAGACGGCGCAGGACCGCTTCGGCGGCCGGACGGTCGGGCGGCGTGGCGAGGTGCTGGTGCGAGTCGACGAGCCCGGGGGTGACGAACCGGCCCGTGAGGTCGACGACTTCGGCGCCCGCCACGGAGGCGGCGGCGTCCGTGTCGTCCACGACGGCCCGGATCACGCTGCCGTCGACCACGATCGACGTCCCCGGGCGGGGCGGGCTGCCGGTGCCGTCGAACAGGGTGGCTCCCCGGTAGACGACGACTGCTCCCGTCTCCGGCGGTGCGTACGGCGTCGCCGCCCCGGCCCTGTCGCTCGTCAAGCTCACCACTCCCTGATCTGTTGCGCTCTAAGTAACAAGCTTCTCGACCTGTGAAACAAGCGGTACCCTACCTCCGGATCCCGGCGAGCGACACGCCCCGCCGCGAGGCTCCGCCCACAGCGTTCGGAAGGGATTCGATGGCACAGGCGCCACGTACGGCCGTGGACAAAGCGCTGGACCTGATCGAGGCGGTCGGCCGGGCGCCCGGACCGCCACGGCTCACCGACCTCGCCGACGAGGTCGGGCTGCACCGGGCCACCGCCTACCGGATCCTGGTGGACCTGGTCCGCCGCGGCTGGGTGCTGCGCGCCGACGACCGCTATCTGCCCGGCACGGCCGTGCTGCTCCTGTCCGCCCGGGCCGCCCACAACTCGCTGACCTCGCTGGCCCGTCCGGTCCTGGAGCAACTCGCCGCGCACACCGGCCTGATGGCCAACCTCCAGGTGCTGGAGGGCGACGGCTCACGGGTGGTGGACGTGGTCCGGCCGGAGCGCCTGGCGATGATCAGCACCCTGCTCGGCGACCGGCTGCCCGCCCACCGCTTCGCCGGCCCGCTCGCCTTGGTCGCCGCGCTCGCACCCGAGGCGCGCGGGCCCTACCTGGACGCCGCCCGGGCGCAAGGGCATCCGCTCGACGGTGACGCCGGTCTGCTCGCCGACATCGAGCGGGTCGAGGCCGACGGGTTCGCCGTCGAGCGAGGGCGCAACGACCAGTTCGTCGCGTCCGTCAGCCGAGCCGTCGTACCGGCCCCCGGAGCGCCCGTGTGCGCACTCACCGTCGTCGGGCCCGCCGCCGAGATCGACGACGAGCACCTGCGCCCGGTGCGTGAGGCACTCGGCTCGGCGGTCGACACACTGGGCGGGCTGCTCGCCCGGACGGGCGCGGAGGCCGCCGTATGACGGAAGTTCTGGTTCTCGACGGGGCCGCCACGCTCGCGGCCCTCGACCCGCACCGACTGATGGCCGCCGTGGCGGACGCGCTCGTCGCCGTGGCGCAGGACCGGGCGTCCGCGCCGCCGCGCACGGCGGCCTTCACCCCGTACGGGCTGCTGGGTGCCATGCCCGGGTACGTTCCCGGACAGGGCCTCGCCGCGAAACTGGTGACGGTCTTCGCCGATCCCGGGCACCCCGGCCGCAGCACCCACCGCGGCATCGTCGCCCTCTTCGACGCCGAGGACGGCCGGCCCCTGGCGGTGCTGGACGCCGAGCCCATCACGGCCTGGCGCACCGCCGCGTCCGCCACGCACAGCGCCCTGGCCCTGGCCCGCCCCGGCCCCGTCGTGGTCGTCGGCACCGGGGTCCAGGCGCGTGCCCAGGTCGGCCTGTTGGCCGCGCTGAGGCCTGACGAACCCGTCACCGTGGCGGGCCGCGACTCCGAGGCCGCCCGCGCCACGGCCGCACTGCACCCCGCCGGCCGCGCGGCCGACGGCATCGAGGACGCCGTACGGCAGGCGGCGACCGTGTACTGCTGCACCGGCACCACCCGCCCTGTCGTCCGGCGCGACTGGCTGGCACCGGGCACCCATGTCAGCTCGGTCGGCGCCTCCCAGGGGCATGAGCTCGACGCCGCCACCGTCCGGGACGCGACGCTCTTCGCCGAGTGGCCGGGAGCGGCCGGCACCCCGCCGCCCTCCGGTGCCCACGAGCTCCAGGACCTGCCGGCGGACCGCGCCGTCACCCTCCTGGGCGCGGTCCTCGACGGCTCGGCCCCCGGCCGACGCACCGCCGACCAGCTCACCGTCTTCAAGTCCACCGGGCACGCGGCCCTGGACGTGGCGGCCGCGTACGTCGTGCACAGCGCGGTGACGGGCCGGGCCGCCGGATAGGTGGCCCGGCCCGTCACCGCCGGTCAGGGCTGCAACGGCAGCAGACCACAGGCCGATGTCACCGGCTTGCCGTCGAGGCGGTCGGTCAGCCAGGAGATCGCGTCGCCCTGGTCGGTGAGCAGGGGAGCGAAGTGGTTGAGGAGGGAGCGGCCCACGTTCGGCAGGATCACGGGCTTGTAGGTCACGTTGCCGCCCAACCGACACCAGTCGACGGCGAGTTGACGGGCCTGTGCGTGCGGCACCAGGTCGTCGCTCGTGCCCGTCGCCAGTCGGACCGGCCCGCTCGGACGGGTCGTGCCGATGCGCTGCTCGTCGAGGAAGGCCTGGAGGGCGGGCTCGGCCGCGATGACGTCGCTGATGGTCCTGCCGTCGGTCGTCCAGGCGGTGCTGTGCGCCGAGTTGTACGCGAACAGCGCGTCCCCCACGCACATGGTGGACAGGTCGTCCAGCGCCGCGCGGCCGGCCGCGTTGAGGTGGGCGTCGGCGATCGGCTTCAGCGCCGGGTCGGACTGCAGGAAACCGTTGACGGACCAGCCCAGGGCACCGGCGAGGTCGCTGCCGTCGATGGCCTTGGTGACCTCGGTCAGATCGGCGGGCGGTGCGCCCGCGTAGGTGCCGGCGAGGACCACGTCGGGGGCGTAGGCGGAGCGGACCTCGGCGGCCGCCGCGGTGGCGCCACCGCCCTGGCTGTAGCCGAACAGGGCCACGCGCGAGGCGCTGGTGAGCGAGGTGCCGGGAAGCGCGCGGGCGGCACGGACGGCGTCCAGGACGGCATGGGCCTCGTCGACCCGGTTGACGTACGTGTGCAGCCGGTCCGTGGCGCCGAGGCCGGCGTAGTCGGTGACCACGACGGCGATACCTCTGGCGAGCAGACGGTAGATCGCCAGGTCCTCGTAACCGACGGAAACGGTCTCCCCGTTGAGCTGGAGGGGGTGTTCGAGGCCGAGGGAGGCGGCGCACTGGTCGCCCTGTCCCATGGTTCCCGGAGCCAGGGCGACCAGTGGCCGGGGGCCGGTGCCCCGCCAGGCCGCGGAGGGCTCGATGTAGGCGCCGGTCACCGCCATGGGGCGGCCGTTGGAGTCCGTGGACCGGTACATCAGCCGGGTGGCCGTGCCGGGCAGCGGGCCGTCGACGCCGGGCAGGCTCAGCGCCAGCGGCAGCGGTTCGCTGCGCACGAGCGCGCCGTTGGCGTCGGGCAGCGTGGTGGGCGGGTTGTAGAAGGTGGGGATGGTGACGCCGCGGGAGACCACGGCCCCGCCGTCGGCGGCCAGGGCCGGGACGGTCGAGGCGCCGAGGCAGGCGGCGGCCGTGACGGCCACGGCGGCGAGGCGTACGGGTGCGGGCATGAGGGACCTCCGGAGCTGGGGGAGGCCGAGCTTCATGTGCGGCTCGGGCGCTTGACGGGCCGGTCGGGCGGGGTGCGGGCGCGCGGAGGCGGTCGTCCCACCGCTGTTCCGGTTGCCGTTCTTAGACGAGGTGTCAGGACGGTAGCGCCGAGCGGGTTACCCGGGGTACCCGCCGGTAGGTTACGGTTCAGTAATATGCGGCCGCTTCGGGGCGCGCGGCATGCCCGCTGCCCGCTCCTGGAACGCCGCCGGCCCGCCGGCGGCACCTGTGGGGTGTGCCGTCGACGGACCGTTCCCCTTGGTCAGGAGGCGACGAAGTCGGCGATGTCGCCGAGCACCGAGGTGTCGGTGAGGAAGCCGATGTGGGTCTGGCAGGCCACGGGGTTGTTGGTGGCGCCGTCCAGGCGCGTGCTGGTGTACGGGATGATGACGCCGTCGCACGGCGAGTACCAGGTGGCGTACTTCGTGCTCCCCGGCGTCTCGTCGCCCGAGGTGATCTGGGCGATGAACGAGGAACCGGGGTACATCTGCTGGCAGGTCGTGTAGACCAGACAGGCGCTGGCGTACGTGGTCCCGTGGTTGGCGCCGGCGATCGAGGCGAGGTGGCTGACGCTGGTGTTGCCGCCCAGGACCTTCAGGTAGTACTGGCTGACCAGGCCGCCCATGGAGTGGTTGACGAGGGCGACCTTGCTCGCGCCGGTCTGTGACTTGACGTTGTCGACGAAGGTCGCCAGGCCCCGCGCGTTGGTGATGTTGTTGCCGTAGGAGTTGTACTCGTAGGCGAACAGGTTCGAGCTGGACCAGCCGTTGAGCCGGAAGACGCTCATGGCGGTGACCCAGTTGGACGCGCTGCCCGTGTAGCCGTGCACGAAGACGACCGGTGTGCTGGTCGACAGGGTCCCGGTGGTGGCCTCGGCCGACCTGGTGGAGGCGGTGGCGGTGGCGATGCCGCTCGTGCGGTCATTCGCGTCGGCCGCGCCGGCCGAGGTCGCCGAGGAGAACAGGGCGAGCACGGCGGTCACGGCCGCTGCGGCGCCGGTAAGTCGACGTGCTGAACGACGGCTCATGGAGCCCTCCCAACGAGGGTGCGGGTGTTTGACCCGACCAATGTCGTGGGGCGGGAGACGGTGGACATCGGCGGAATCACCAGTCGCCGGACGCACCTTCGGCCTCAGCCGGTCAGGGAGCGCGGCAGGGCGTGTGGGCGTCGTACCTGGTCGCGTCCGCGGGAGGGCTCGCGGCGGCCCTCGTACTCGCTGGACAGCGCCTTGGTGGAGTACGTGCGCGGCCACGGCGGCGGGCAGTACCGCCGCCTGGACACCGAACCGCCCGGAGACGGGACTGTCCCGCCCCGACAGCCGGGGGGCGGGACAGTTGGGCCTCGGCGCGAGCCGCACGCGCGGGGCGAGGCCGGGTCAGCCGACGGACGCGGTCGCCTGCACGGGGAAGCCGGGGCGGCCGGCGAGGTCGGCGGTGCAGTAGGCGCACTTGACGGCCGCCGCGGGCACGGTGCTCAGGCAGTCCGGGCAGTCGACCTTGGTGACCGGCACATCCTTGACCGGGTTGAAACGCTCCTGGAGTCGGCCCACGGGGAGCACGACGGCGAAATAGATCACGGCGGCGACCAGGACAAAACTGATCAGGGCGTTCAGGAAGGCACCGTAGGGGAATGAGGTGCCCGCGACGGTGAATTCCTGCTTGCTGAAGTCACCGACCGCGCCGGTCGCCACTCCGATCAGCGGCGTGAGGAACGCGGTGACGAAACCGGTGACGACGGCGGTGAACGCGGCACCGATGACGATGCCGACCGCCAGGTCGACCACGTTGCCGCGCAGCAGGAACGAGCGAAACCCCTTGAACACTGAATACTCCTGATATGAGGTGTGCCGGGACACCAGGGACCTGTCGGCCGGACGGCCGACGGCGGTAATGGTGCCGCTCCACTTCTCCGCCGTCCAACCGCCTCACTCGTTCAAGTGAAAAGAGCGAAATCCGCTCCACGAGAAAGAAATTCGCCCCGCCGTACGTATACGGATCCTGGCGCCATCGGATTTGACCGGCCGAACAGCCGGGCAGGATTTGTGCACTGTGTCCGATGAGTCTGGAGAATTCTCGACGAAGTCCGGCCCAGGTGACGGGAAGTCCGTACACGTAGCCGTGTGAATTCCCGCCGACCCCTGTACGTAGTACCGCACACCCATCTTGGGAGGGATGGAAAGCATGGGCGTTCGATCGTTCGTTGCGGGGTGTGAATCGGCGCTCTTCGGCGCTACTCGGCGTGTCAAGGGCGCGTTGGAGTGGCCGTGATACGGCAGCAGTGACGGTTCTTCTCTGGGCGGTCCCGTGCTGTCGCGCCGGTATTCCATTGCATGCCAAGAGCGTTACGGGGAGATGTGAAAGTGCGGACATCTGTCGTCGGCCGGACCGGCCCGACCAAGTCCAGCGATGCGGACAGCGGCCCTCTGGTCGGCCGGAACAGGGAGCTCGCGGAACTGCGGGAGCTCATGGCCGGGCACCGGCTGGTCAGCGTGACCGGTTTGGCAGGTGTGGGCAAGAGCCGGCTGTCCGCAGCGGTCATGGGCGAGGGCCCGTGGCAGCGCGTGGTCCGGGTGCGCTGGAAGGGACAGGGGGCGGCCGTCCCCGGAGGCCTCGGCCGCCGCGTCCTCGCGGAACTGGCGGGCGGGGCACCGGCGTCACGGTCGACGGACGTCTTCGACGTGGCCGCCGGTCTGCCGCCCCTGACGACTCTGTTGGTCCTGGACGACGTAGACCCGGTGCACCTGGAGTGCGTGGGTCTGGTGCAGCGGCTGCTGATGGCCCTGCCGACGCTGCGTGTGCTGGTGACATGCCGCCGCCCGCTGGGCGTGGGGGAGGAACGGGTCCTCCGCCTGGCGCCGTTGGACTGCCGTACACCCCGCGATGCCGAACGCCCGTCCCCCGCGGCCGAGTTGTTCGTGGACCGGGCGCGTGCCGTGGTGGCGGGATTCCGTCCCGCAAAGGCGGACCTGGAGCTCGTCGAGCAGGTGTGCTCGGTTCTGGAGGGAGTGCCGCTCGCCGTCGAACTGGCCGCACAGCAGCTGAGCGTCAGCTCGCTGGCCGACCTGCCCGACCTGGTGCTGCGCAACCAGTGCCGGCTGACCGCGAGCGGTCGGACGGTGCCACGCCACCGTTCACTGCGAGCGGCCGTGCGGGCCGACTACGCGCTGTGCGAGGAGAAGGAGCGTGCCGTCTGGCGGCGCGCCAGCGTCCTGCTGGGCCCCTTCACCGAGGAGGCGGCCGCGTTCGTGTGCGCCGGCGGGGGCGTGGCCCCGGACCAGGTGCCCTTCTGTGTGGCCCGGTTGCTGTCCTCGGGGGTGCTGGAGCGGCTGGACGAGCCCGGCGCCGGGGTACGGATGCCGCGCTACCGGATGCGCCGGGCGGCCCGCGACTTCGGCATCGAACTGCTCACGGAGGCCGACGAGTTCCCGGTGGCGGCGGAGCGGCGCCTGATCCACTGCCGGCGGACGGCGGCCGTGGCCGAGAACCTCTGGAGCACGGGCTGCCAGCGGCAGGCCGTCGAACTCGCGCAGGAGGGGCACGCCGACCTCCAGGCGGCGATCAGCCACGCGCTCGCCCAGGGGGAGCATGTGGAGTGGGCCGTGGAGTCGATGGTGAGCCTCTGGTTCTGGTGGATGGTCTACGGCCATGCCGAGGAGGGCCGCCAGACGCTGCTGGACCTGCTGTCCCTGCCTCCGGCCGACAGTCCCGCTCGCTGCGAGGGCGGGTGGCTCGCCGCGTGGATGTGCGCGGAGAGCGATCCGGAGCGCGCCGACCGGCTCCTCGCCCGGTCCTGGCGGGCAGCCGTCCTCGCCGGCGACGACGCCTCCATCGGGCGCATCGCCTACGTCCACGGGGTGCTCGCCCTGCGGCACCACGACGCCGACGAGGCCGCCGCGCACTTCCAGCAGGCCGCGGACACCATCCCGCCCGACGCTCCGGGTGGGCCCTCACCCGCCGTCAGCCTCGCCGCCCTCGCCGTGGCCCAGATCCGCAGCGCGCCGGACGACGCCCGGCACAGCGCACGCCGTGCCCTGACCCATCCGAGCGTGCGCACCGATGCCTGGGCCACCATGCTCGCCCGCCACGCCCAGGCACTCCTCGACCACCACAACGGCTACCCCGGGCGGGCGGCGCGCAGGGCCCGCCGCGCGTTGCAGGCGCTGGACTCCACGCTGCCCGTCCCCGACGGGACGACGGCCCTGCGTGAGCTGATCAGAGACGTGGGCGAGCAGGCCGCCCGACCGCGTCGCGGCCCTCTTCTGCCGCTGCCCCGAGGGCAGGCGTCACCGCCGAGGCAGGCGGACCGGCCGTAGCCGGAGCGCCCGCGGTTCAGGGCCTCGGTCCCTCGCCCGACAGCGGGGGACCGAGGCCCTCAGCGCTCTTCCTCCGGCCCCCGCGTGAGGTCTGTCGTCGGGACGAGCGGTGCGATCTGGGCCCGGGAGGAGACACCCAACTTCGCGAGGATGTGCTCGACATGGGTGTCGGCCGTACGTTTGGAGATGACGAGGCGTTCGGCGATCTCCCGGTTCGTCATCCCGCCGGCCACCAGGGCGGCCACCTCGCGTTCGCGCCGGGTCAGGCCGCCCGGTGCGGAGGCTTCCTCCTGGGCGGACGGGGCGGTCTCGTCCGACAGGGCGAAGTCCACGATCTGCTCGTGCGGCAGGGACGCGCCGGTCCGGCGTACCTGGTGCAGGAGTTGTCCGCCCATCGCCCGGTCGAGCTCCGACAGGGCCCGCTCGTGCACGTGCAGCAGCCGGGCGTTGTCCAAGGCACGGCCCCGGCCGAGGAGTTGGAAGAGCGCGTCCGCGCCGCCGAGGAGGAGAGCGGCCCGCTGATGGCGGCCGAGGTCGGTCGCGGCCCAGACGAGGAAGTCGAGGGAGAGGGCGACGCCGAGGACGTCCGCTCTGCGGTCGTGCAGCGCCAGGGCGCGGCGAGCGGCCTGTTCCGCGGCGGCGGGCCGGCCGGCCCGCAGATGGGCGACGGCGAGGAAGCCGTGGGCGTGACCCTGCACATAACTCTCCGAGCTGTCCTCGCCGTTGAGACGGAGGACTGCCTCGAAGGCGCCGATCGCCGCCTCCGGCCGGTCGTGGAGGGTGTGGACGATGCCCAGCCGCAGGTTCGCCAGCGCCACGTCCAGATCGGTGCCGTACTTCCTGAGCCGGTCCAGGGACAGACGCAGTTGGGCCACCGCCTCCTGGGGTTCGCCCGCGACGGCCCAGGCCATGCCGTGACACATCAGGGCCAGTCCCTGGAGCCTGGGGTCGTCGAGCTGAGCGGCCTGCTCCTGAAGTACGGCCGCGAGCCGGTGGGCGGCTTCCACGTCACCCTGGATCACGGCGAACGTGGTGGCCCACACCAGGGCCTTGACGCGATCCTCGGACACCTCGGGCTGTTGGTCGAGAGCACGGTCCATCCAGTAGCGGGCCTCGGCGGGATGGCCGGCACACAGTCTGTACGGCCACATGGCGGCGGCCAGCGGCAGCAGCGTGCCGTCCGCGTCGGCGTACTCCAGGGCCGCGGTGAGATTGCGGTGTTCGGCCAACAGCGCCTTGTGCAGGGACACCTGCTCGGAGGTGAAGAAGCGTTCCTCGAAGTCCCGCAGCCGTGCGTGGAAGTAGGCGATCAGACGGCGCCGCAGGACGGCCGTCTCGCCCGTCTCTTCCAGCCGCCGGCCGCCGAAGTCACGGATGACGTCGAGGAAGCGGTAGCGGTCCCCCTGTCTGAGGAGCACCGACTTGTCCACCAGTCCGACCAGCGAGTCCACGACCGACCCCGCGGGCAGCTGGGCGTCGGTGCAGACGGCGTCCACCGCCGGGAGATCGAAATCGCCGCCGAACACCGACAACCGGGCCCACAGGAGCCGCTCGTCGGGGGAGCACAGCTGATGACTCCAGCCGATCGTCGCCGCTAGGTTCCGATGCCGCGGCAAGGCCGGTGAGCGGCCTGCGTTCAGCACGGTGAAGCTCTCGGTGAGGCGCGCGGCCAGCACCCCGATGGGCAGTGCGCGCAGGCGTACGGCGGCCAGTTCGATCGCCAGCGGAATGCCGTCCAGACGGCGGCAGAGAGTCGCGGCGAGTCTGCGCTCCTCGGCGGTGAAGGACAGACCGGGAACGGCGGACGCCGCCCGCTGCTCGAAGAGTCGCAGCGCCTCGCTTGCTTCCCCCTCCGCCAGGCCGAGCGGCCGTACGGGCACGACGTGCTCGGCGGGGATGCCGAGGGGCTGTCGGCTGGTCGTGAGGATTCTCAGCCCGGGAGCCTGGGCGAGCAGGACGCCGACCAGCAGCGCACAGGTGTCGACCAGGTGCTCGCAGGCGTCCAGTACGAGCAGCAGTTCGCGTTCGGCGACATGGTTCACGACGGCCTCGAAGCCGGACGGGCCACGCCGGTCCGGCAGTTCGAGGGCGTCGGCGACGACCTCGGGGAGTCGTTCGGGCCGCCGCAGCCCGGACAGCTCGGCGAGCCGAATCCCGTCGGCGAGCGTGGGCGCCGCCTGGGCCGCGGCACGCAGGGCGAGCCGGGTCTTGCCGACGCCGCCGGGACCGACCAGTGTCACCAGTCGTGCCCGTCTGAACAGTTGGGCCAGTTGGGCCAGTTCGCCGCCCCGTCCGACGAAGCTCGTCAACTCCGCCGGCAGATGGCCGGGTCGACGCCATGAGGATAAGAACCCCACCAATAGCCCCACATTCACGCTCTGTGACACGGTGTGTCGGATGGTCATGCCGCGGGCAGCGGCGGCCGCGGGCCAAGGTCGTCACCAGGCCTCGCACTTCCTGCGTACACGGATCAGCGGTCGTCACCTTCGGTCGCCGCTCGATGCTCCCCGAGGAGGGCGTCCAGACCCGGCAGAATCGATTCTCTCCACAGCGCCCATCACTGCCCAGCAGCCTCCTCCGGGCATCCTGCGGGAGTGAGGTGACGGGAGCGCGACGACACTTCCCGGGCGCATTCGTGCTGCCGCGCGCCCCTCTTGCCGCGCTCCGCCCGGCCGTCGGCCGTGCTGGGGCGGTCGACGGGTTCGTAGTGCCCCGGGGTCGTGGCGAGGGTGAAGGCGATCAAGGCGACCAGGGCCGCGGTCGCCAGGGCGACGGTGCGGGTGAGTGCGCGTGTACGCCGTTCACTGCCGGCGCGCACGGACCATGGCTGGGCCAGGGTCGCGGCCTGCGTCTGCTCAAGACGTCGCCGGATCCAGTCCTGAGGGGCGCTCGCGTCCTCGTCCCGCTCCTCGTGCTCACACCGGCCCTCCGGCCTCGGGGAATCCGGGCGGCCACGCGTCGGCCTCGACGTCCCGCCAGATGTGTCCCGAAGCCGGTCGTGCAGGGCGGCGCGGGCGTGCAGCAGCCGGTTCCGGGTGGCCGGGGTGCCGGCCTGCATCTCGGCGGCGACCTCACCGACGCTCAGACCCAGTCCGTCGCACAGCACGACGGCACGGCGATGCCGGGGGTGCAGCGCCAGCAGTGCCTGCCACACGGGATCGCCGGGTGGCGGATCCGGGCGGGCCACGAGCCACCGCAAGCGCTGCCACGGGGAGAGCGCGTACTCGTGCGCGCGCTCCCGCACCCAGCCCACCGGGTCGGCGTCGCACGCCACTTCGGGCCAGTGCTCCCACGCCTGGTGGAAGGCGAACTCGGTCGACTCGAAGGCCAGCCGGCGGCCTCCGGTGAGCAGGTACGTCTGCTGCACCAGCGACGGGGCGGCGTATACGTACAGTGCGTCGAAAGCGCTCTGCGCGGTCACCGCCGGCGCCACCGCCGAGGCGCGCCCGCCCGTGGACCGCCCTCCCACGGCGGGGGACACCTCGAACATGTCCAGCGCGTGCAGGATCAACCGGCGCGACCTGAGCGCCGTACTGACGCGCACGTCGACGGAACCGGGCGGGATGCCGTGCATACGGTGATTTCCTTTTCGCCATGAGTCGTTGAGAGGAGGGACTGCTCCTCAATGCCGACGCATCGCGTCACGTTCTCCCACTCCCCGTGCGTCACGGCTGCCCAACGTGCCGGTCGTGCACCAGGTCGCGCGCCGGGCCACTGGATCACACCCTGGGCCGAGCCTTAGAACTCCCGTGCAGACAGGCCGCCGACGTATGCGTATCGCGCTCTGGGCATACGGAGGGCCGTTCGCGCGTCTCCCGGCATTCTCGATACGAAGAACCGGCAACTGCCAGGTCGCCATTGCCGGTTGCGTGGAGAGCGGCTCTCGCGGCGCCTGCCGGCCACAGCGCCGGCAGGCGAAGTCCCAGGGCCTCGCCCGTCCGTCGTCACTCGTCGGCGCCATCCGCGTCATCGGCGGCTCGGCGACTCAGGTAGGTGTTGAGGCGGGCCGCCTGGCGGGTCAAGTGGTCGCGTTCGGCGAGGCTGGGGGCCTTGTGGGCCGCCTCGGCGTACAGCCGCGCCGCCGTGGTCAGGTCACCGTCGCGCTCGTGGAGGTAGGCCGCCACCGCGGTGTGACGCGGCAGTGCGGCGTCGAGCTCGGCGAGCGCGGCCAGGCCGGCGCGCGGACCGTCGGCCTGGCCGACGGCGACGGCCCGGTTGAGCCGGACCACGGGACTGTCGGTCACGCGGCTGAGTTCGTCGTACCACTCGACGATCTGCACCCAGTCCGTCTCCTCGGCGCGGGACGCGTCCGCGTGGAGGGCGGCGATGGCGGCCTGGGCCTGGAACTCGCCCAGCCGGTCACGGGCGAGAGCCGCCTGAAGGATCTCGACGCCCTCGGCGATCAGCGCGGTGTCCCACCGGCCGCGGTCCTGCTCGGCGAGCGGGACGAGGCTGCCGTCGGGAGCGGTCCTTGCGGCACGCCGGGCATGGTGCAGCAGCATGAGGGCGAGCAGCCCCGCCACCTCGGGATGGTCGATCGCGGCGGCGAGCTGCCGGGTGAGGCGGATGGCCTCGGCGGCGAGGTCGACGTCGCCGGAGTAGCCCTCGTTGAAGACGAGGTAGAGGACGCGCAGCACGGTGGCGACGTCACCGTGCTGGTCGAAGCGCACCCCGGACACCGTGCGCTTGGCCCGGCTGATGCGCTGCGCCATCGTCGCCTCGGGCACGAGACAGGCCTGGGCGATCTGGCGGGTGGTCAGTCCGCCGACCGCGCGCAGGGTGAGCGCGACGGCGGACGACGGGGTCAGCGACGGGTGGGCGCACAGGAAGTAGAGCTGGAGGGTGTCGTCCACGGCGGGCGCGGGCCCCGGCGCCGGTTCCTCCTCCACTCGATCCTCCCGCCGGCGCCGCGCGGTGTCGGCGCGGGTCGCGTCGAGGAACTTGCGCCAGGCCACGGTGACCAGCCAGCCCTTGGCGTCCCGCGGCGGATCGGCCGGCCAGACGCGCAGCGCCTCGATCAACGCTTCCTGTACGGCGTCCTCGGCCGCCGCGAAGTCGGCTCCGCGGCGGACGAGAACGGTGAGCACCCCCGGGGTGAGGCTGCGCAGCAGTGCGTCGTTCATCGATGCGGGCAGTCCGTGACGGCGGGGTTCTCGGCCAGGAACGGGCGCAGCTCCAGCCACTCGTGGATCGGCCTGCCGCCCGCTCCGGGAGCGGCCGACAGCTCCCCGGCCAGCTCGACCGCCCGCTCGTGACTGTCGACGTCGATGATCATCCAGCCCGCGATGAGGTCCTTGGTCTCGGCGAACGGTCCGTCGGTGACCGGCGGGCGCCCCTCACCGTCGTAGCGGACCCACTCGCCCTCGGGGGCCAGCGCCTGACCGCCGACGAACTCGCCGCTCTCCTCCAGCCGGGCCGCGAAGTCGTTCATGTACCGCACATGCGCCGTGATCTCCTCAGGTGTCCACTTCTCCATCGGCACGTCGTTGACCGCGGCCGGGGCGCCTCGGTAGTGCTTCAGCAGCAGGTACTTGGCCATCGTGGTTCTCCTCGGTACTGGTGCGGCCCATTGTGGTCGCGTTCACCCCGGGGACGGAGCCGGACGCGGCGTCTCGACATCGGCGGCCGACCTTTTTCGCGCGACCCGCACAACCCGAGCCCACCGAGCCCGGCGCCGATCATCGTGTCGCCTGTCCTCACGCATTGGGTGAGGTGTCAACCGCGTCTAGACTTCCGGTATGGCGGAGAACGTGCGGTGGCTGACGGCGGATGAGCAGCATGCCTGGCGGAGCTTCATCCGGTTGCACGAGAAACTCGGAGGCCGCCTCTCGCGCCTGCTCCAGGCGGAGTCGAACCTGTCGGCCGCCGACTTCGCCGTACTGGTCAATCTGACGGACGTGCCGGAGGGGCGGCAGCGCTATCAGGACCTGGCTCGGAGCCTGGAGTGGGAGAAGAGCCGGATGTCCCATCACATCGCGCGGATGGCCGGGCGCGGCCTGGTGGTGCGGGAGGAGTGCCTGGAGGATGCGCGCGGCGCCTTCGTCGTGATCACGGACCGTGGCCGCGAGGCGATCGCGGAGGCGGCTCCGCTCCACGTGGAGGCCGTACGAGCGCTGTTCCTCGACCATGTCACCCCCTCGGAGCTGCGCACGCTGGGGCAGGTCTCGGAACGGGTGGTCGAGAAGCTCGACGAGGACGCGCCCTGACGCCACGGCCGAGCCGCCTCTCGTCCTGACGAAAGAGGCGGGCACCTCCCCGTCGCGGGTGCGGAGCCGGGTCCCGTGTACGGGATTCGGCCCGCGACCGGCGTCGCTCAGCGGTGCCTGACGTCCAACCCTCCACTGGGCATTTTGTATAGAAGAAGCGGTCTCACGGAGGACAAACTGAGCAGCTTGAACAGCTCAGAATGTCACTCTTGTGCAGGGGAGGGGTGCCGGTGTGTTCTACCGCCACGGGTGGAGGCACGCACACCGAAAGGGATGACGTATGAGCATCGAGCAGACCCTCACGAGCCAGGAGCGACTGGCGGAGCTCGACCTTCAGCAGCTCAAGCAGCTGGTCGGGCTCGTGGAGTACGACGCCGAGGGGGACCCGTTCCCGGTGACCGGGTGGGACGCGGTGGTCTGGTCGGTGGGCAACGCGACGCAGGCCGCGCTGTATTTCCAGGTGGTCTTCGGTATGGAGCTGGTCGCCTACTCGGGTCCGGAGACGGGCAACCGTGACCATCACGCGTTCGTGCTGCGTTCCGGTGCGATCCGCTTCGTGCTCAAGGGCGGTGTCGACCCGGACAGCCCGCTGCTCGACCACCACCGCCGCCACGGCGACGGCGTGATCGACATCGCTCTTGAGGTGCCGGACGTCGACCGGTGCATCAAGCACGCCCGCGCGGAGGGTGCGACCGTGCTGGAGGAGCCGCACGACGTCACCGACGAGCACGGCACGGTGCGGATCGGGGCCATCGCCACCTACGGCGAGACCCGCCACACCCTGGTGGACCGTTCCCGCTACACCGGCCCCTACCTGCCCGGCTACGTCGCCCGCACCTCCGGCTACGTCAAGCCCGAGGACGAGCCCAAGCGTGTCTTCCAGGCGCTCGACCACGTCGTGGGCAACGTGGAACTGGGCAACATGGACGAGTGGGTCGACTTCTACAACCGGGTCATGGGCTTCACCAACATGGCCGAGTTCGTGGGCGATGACATCGCCACCGAGTACTCGGCGCTGATGAGCAAGGTCGTCGCCAGCGGCAACCACCGGGTGAAGTTCCCGCTGAACGAGCCGGCGGTCGGCAAGAAGCGTTCCCAGATCGACGAGTACCTCGACTTCTACCGCAGCCCCGGTGCCCAGCACCTCGCCCTGGCCACCAGCGACATCCTGCGGACCGTGGACATCCTGCGCTCCAAGGGCATCGAGTTCCTCGCCACCCCGGACAGCTACTACACCGACCCGGAGCTGCGCGCCCGGATCGGCGAGGTGCGTGTGCCGATCGAGGAGCTGGCCTCGCGCGGCATCCTCGTCGACCGTGACGAGGACGGCTATCTGTTGCAGATCTTCACCAAGCCGATCGGGGATCGGCCCACGGTGTTCTTCGAGTTCATCGAGCGCCACGGTTCGCTGGGCTTCGGCAAGGGCAACTTCCAGGCCCTGTTCGAGGCGATCGAGCGTGAGCAGGCGAAGCGCGGCAACTTCTAGGACCGCCTGAGCGGAGCCGTGATCGCATGGGTGCGATCACGGCCCTCGCGGAGTCGGTACGGCCTCATGTCCTGACCTGCTCGCCGGCGGGGGTCATCTCGGCGGCCTTCCACTGCCGCAGCAGAGTGTTGACGGCCTGGCGGCCCGCGCGGTTGGCGCCGACGGTGGACTGGGACGGCCCGAACCCGACGAGGTGGACGCGCGGTTCACCGGCCACCTGGGTGCCGCTCATGCTGATCCCACCGTGTTCGTTGCGCAGCCGCAGCGGGTCCAGGTGGGCCAGCGCCGCCTTGAAGCCGGTGGCCCACAGGATCGCGCCGAGCGGCGTGAAGGAACCGTCCGCCTCACGGACGCCGCCGGGTTCGATCGCCGTGAACATGGGGCGGCGCTCCAGGACCCCGCGCTCCTTCGCCGCCAGGGCATACGGGGTCCAGCCCAGCCCGGTGTAGGAGACGACGCTTCCGGTGGGCCTGCCCGCCTCCACGTCGGCGGTGACCCTGGCGATGATCTGGCGGCCCTCGACCTCGGGGTTGAACCCGCCCTCCAGGAAGACGGGTTCGCGCCGCGTGTACCAGTACGTGGTGGCCACCCGGGAGATCTCCTCCAGCTGCTGGAGTGCCGAGATGCCGCCGCCGACCACGGCCACCCCGAGGCCCGCGAACTGCTCGGCCGAGACGTAGTCGTGGGTGTGCAACTGGAGGCCGGCGAAGCTCTCCTGCCCGGGGTAATGGGGGCGGACGGGGTTGGTCCAGGTGCCGGTGGCGTTGATGACCGCCCGCGTGATCCAGGTCCCCGCGCCGGACTCCACGGCCAGCTCGCCGTCGGGGCGGTCGTCGAGCGGGCGTACGGTGCTCACCGTCACCGGTCGCAGGATCGGCAGATCGGTCGCCCGCTCGAAGGCGGCGAAGTAGCGCGGCACCGCCGTACGGCTGGGCTCTTCGGGCTCGATGGGCGGCTTCGGGAAGTCCGGCAGGTCGAAGATGCCGTTCACGGTGTTCATCCGCAGCGACTCCCAGCGGTGCCGCCACGCCCCGCCGGCCGCGGGTTCGGCGTCGAGCACCACGAAGGTCCGGTCGCCGGCCGGGTCGGTCAGGGCGCTGGTGAAGCCGCGCCGCTTGAGGTGGTAGCCGGCCGACAGCCCGGACTGTCCGCCACCGATGACCACGACGCTCGCGGTTCGCTCAGTCACTGACCCTGCTCCGGTTCTGGTACAGCAGGTCGGCGTACTCGGGGTGGCGGTCGATCCAGCCGGCGTAGAAGGGGCAGGTGGCGAGCACCCGCAGCCCCGCGGCGCGGGCCTCGTCGAGGGAGGCCCGGACGAGTGCGGAGCCGATCCCCCGGCCCTCGTACGCCGACGCCACCTCCGTGTGGACGAACGAGATCAGCTCCTCGGTCCGGATGTACTCCGAGAACCCGGCGACCTCTGATCCGCCGTCCACCCGGGCCTCGTAGCGGCGTGCCTCGGGTGCGTCGACGATCTTGACTGTCACGTGTTCTCCTAGCGGCCCGGCTGATCCGGCAGGGTGCGGGGGCTACCCTGAGGATTTGGTTGATGCATCTACAAAACTAGTCATTCGTGAGTGATGTGTCAACGAACACGGACACGTGCTCCGGCGCCCGGCCCGCGCGGTCGGCGGGCGGACGCGGCGCCTGTGACAGGATCGGTGACGGGCGCGAGGCCGTGCCGAGGGTGAGGGCAGAGGACGAGTGACATGAACCGGCCGCCAGGCATGATGGACGTCGCCCGGGAGGCCGGCGTCTCGCACATCACCGTCTCCCGTGTCATCAACGGACATCCGTCGGTACGGCCGGAGACCCGCACCCGGGTCGAGGCGGCGATCCAGAAGCTGGGCTACCGCCGCAACAGTGTCGCCAGGGCCCTCAAGAGCCGCCGTTCCTCCACGATCGGCGTGGTGATCGTCGGGTCGGACCTGTTCGAACTGCCCCGCATCCTCCTGGGCGTGGAGACCGCCGCCAAACAGACCGGCTACTGGGTGAGCCTGGCCAGCCGGCAGGGCGAGAGCACCACCGGTGACCTCATGGAGACGCTCCAGCGCCTCACCGACCAGTCGGTGGAGGCGATCGCGGTGGTCGCCGACCGGCCCGACGCCGTGGAGGCGCTGTCCCGCCTCTCGATCGGGGTGCCGGTCGCGGTGGTGATGTCCGGCAGCGTGCCCAACCCCGATCTCGGTTTCGTCGAGGTCGACCAGGAGCTCGGCGCCCGTCTGGCAGCCCGCCACCTCCTGGACCTCGGCCACCGCCACATCGCCCATCTCACGGGCGCGCTGCGCACCTTCGACGCCCGGGCCCGCGTCGACGGCTGGCAGGCCGAACTCGCCACGGCGGGAGCAGAAGGAGTCGTGCTGGAAGGCGACTTCAGCGCGGAGAGCGGATTCCGTCTCGCCCACGACCTCTGCGCGGCCGACACCCCCCTGCCCACCGCGGTCTTCGCCGGGAACGACCAGATGGCGATGGGCGCGCTGGCCGCATTCGCCGAGCGAGGCGTCAAGGTGCCGCAGGACGTGTCGGTCGTCGGCTTCGACGACATGAAGGGCGCCGGATACCTGGTGCCCGCCCTGACCACCGTCCGGCAGGACTTCACCCACCTCGGCAGCAGCGCCATCGAACTGCTGGTGGACATGCTGGGCGGCGAGCCGCCGCAGCGCCGCCGGCTCGCCCCGCACCTGGTCGTCCGACGCAGCACCGCCGTACCGCGCACTGACTCCTGAAGCACGCCGGCGCGTCGAAACCATCGCTGCCCCTGCCGTGCCTGTCCGAAGATCGCCGGCTCAAGAACCCCTACGGCTGATCCGACGCGCCGGGCGTGTACGTGAACCAGCGCACGAGCGCCTCGCCGGAGTCGCCGACGCCGTGGAGGCCGAGGTGGACGCCGACGAACCCGCCCGCCCGTTCCGTGCTGAAGAAGGGGCGTTCGATGCTGCCCAGGGTGATCCAGGTGCCCTCGTCCTCGACGCGGAAGGTGTAGCCGCACTCGTCGCTGTCGACCGCGAGGACGACCTCGATGTCCGAGACGGACGTCGCGGCGAGACGGGTGGTGACGCCCGCCTCGACGGCGGTGAGCACGACCTGCGGGGCTCCCGAGGCGTCGGCCGTCAGGGAGAGCGTGGCGTGCTGTCGCTGGTGCTGGAAGACGACCAGCCCCGCTGCCCGCGCGGGCGTGGCGGCGGCGCAACGGATCCGGGTGGCGGCGCGCAGGCGCACGTGCTGCTGGCGGCGCGCGACGAACGCGAGGGTACCGGTCGAGGTGAGGGGCTCGGGGGAGAGGCGGAGGGTCAGGCCGCCCTGGCCGGGACGCGGTGAGACATGCTCGTCGACGGGTCCGCGCAGGCTGGTCCAGTCCGGGCCGAGCGTCGGGCCGTCGAAGGTGTACCGCACCGGTGCGTCCGGCCGCGGGGCCGCTTCGATGCCCGCGGGGAGCCGCTCCGACAGCCGCACGCGTCCGGTGTCCGGTGCGAACACGGGTCCCCGGGGCGTCCATTCGGCCGGGACGAGGAACACCTCCCGGCCGAGGGTGTGCGTGCCCTCGATCGGCCGTACCGCCAGCGCCACGGCCCAGGTCTCCCCGGCGGGCGTGTCGACGAGGTCGACATGACCGACGTTGTGGATCGGCTCCGCCGCGCCGCGGTGGCGGTGGGTGAGCAGCGGGCTCCTCGGGTCGGTCGCATAGGGGCCGGTGACCGTGTCGGCGCGGGCGGCGGTCACGGCGTGGTGGTGCTCGGTGCCGCCCTCCGCGCCGATCAGCCAGTACACGCCGTCCCGCTTGTACACGTGCGGCGCCTCCACCCAGGCGCCGCGCATCGCGCCGTACCACAGCGCATGGGTCGGTCCGGTCAACGCCAGGGTGTCCAGGTCGAGTTCGCGCATGTACAGCTCACCGGGGCCGGTCACCGCGGGGTCGGCGGCGTCTCGGCAGGCGGTGAACCAGCAGCGGCCGTCATCGTCGAAGAAGAGCGACGGATCGATCCCCTCCGCGTCCAGGACGACCGGGTCGGACCAGGGCCCGGCGGGGTCGGAGGCGGTGAAGAGGTAGGTGGTGCTGCCCTGGCGGCCTCTCGCCAGGGCCACGACCACGTAGAACATGCCGTCGTGGTGGCGGATCGTCGCGGCCCACAGGCCGTCGGAGACGTCGAGGCCGGTCAACGACACCTGTGTCGGGCGGTCCACGACATGTCCGAGCGGCCGCCAGCTCACCAGGTCCCGGCTGTGCAGGACGGGCAGCCCGGGGAAGTACGCGAACGACGACGTGACGAGGTAGAAGTCCGCCCCGACCCGGCAGACCGAGGGGTCCGGGTGGCTGCCGGCGAGAACAGGGTTGGCGAAGGTCGGCACGGGCGCACTCCGGGGCAGGCGGGGTGGGAGCGGGATGCGTCCAGGGCATAGGCCCGGACGCCTTGTTAACGTTAACATCGGTGTGCTTCCCGGCCGATACCCAGCAGAGAGAAACCCGCATGCCGACAGCCCAGCCCCTGTCCTTCCCCGCGCACTTCCTCCTCGGCTCCGCGACCGCCGCCTACCAGATAGAGGGCGCCGCCGACGAGGACGGGCGCGGCCCCTCGATCTGGGACACCTTCTCCCACACCCCCGGCAAGACCTGGAACGGCGACACCGGCGACGTCGCCGCCGACCACTACCACCGCCTGGAGGCCGACCTCGACCTCATGGCCTCCCTGGGCCTGCGGGCCTACCGGTTCTCCCTCTCCTGGCCCCGCATCCAGCCCACCGGCCGGGGCCCGGCCAACCCCAAGGGCCTGGACTTCTACAGCCGTCTGGTCGACGGCCTGCTCGCCCGGGACATCACCCCGGTCGCGACCCTCTACCACTGGGACCTGCCCCAGGCCCTCGAGGACGAGGGCGGCTGGACGAACCGCGCGACCGCGTTCGCCTTCGCCGACTACGCGCGGATCGTCGGCGAGGCCCTCGGCGACCGGGTAGCGATCTGGACGACCCTCAACGAACCCTGGTGCTCCGCCTACCTCGGCTACGGCTCCGGCGCCCACGCGCCCGGCCGCACCGACGACGCCGCGGCACTGACCGCGGTCCACCACCTCAACCTCGCCCACGGTCTGGCCGTCGAGCAGCTCAGGGCGGTCACCACCAACGATCCGCAGTACTCGATCACCCTCAACTTCCATGTCCTGCGGGGGAAGGGCGAGGGCGCCGCCGAGGCCGTACGCCGTATCGACGCGCTGGCCAACCGTGCCTTCACCGAGCCCCTGCTGCGCGGCCACTACCCGAAGGACCTCATCGAGGACACCGCCGCCGTCACCGACTGGTCCTTCGTCGAGGAGGGCGACCTGGCCCGGATCCACCAGCCCCTGGACCTGCTGGGCGTCAACTACTACGCCACCACCACGGTCGGCCTCTGGGACGGCGGGACGCCCCGTCAGAACAACGACGGCCACAAGGACATGGGCGGCTCACCCTGGCCCGGCTCGCCCCAGGTCGAGTTCCACGCCACGGACGGGCCGCACACCGCCATGGGCTGGAACATCGACCCCGACGGCCTGGAGGAACTCCTCCTGGACCTGCACACCAGGTTCCCCGGCCAGCCCCTGGTCATCACCGAGAACGGAGCGGCCTTCGAGGACCGGGTCACGGTCGGCCCCGACGGCACCTACGCCGTCCACGACCCCGAGCGCGTCGACTACATCCGCCGCCACCTGACCGCGGCCGGGCGGGCCCTCGCCGCCGGAGTGGACCTGCGGGGGTACTTCGTGTGGTCGCTGATGGACAACTTCGAGTGGGGCTACGGCTACTCCAAGCGCTTCGGCATCGTCCACGTCGACTACGAGACCCAGCGCCGCACGCTCAAGGACAGCGCGCTGTGGTACCGGGACCTGGTGGTGAGGCACAACGCCGGCGACTGAGAGCCGACGACCAGGGCTGTCACCGCCGGCGCCTGACGGCCGCGTTGTTCGAGCGACGCGGCTTCCCGCGGACGGCGTACGAGAACCTCGACGAGGAGGAGCACATCCTGCACCCGGGGCCGGCCGCGTTGCCCGGTTCGCCGTGGCTGGACGACCACCAGTACCGCCGGCAGAACCCCTGGATCAAGGCGGGTGGGCGACCCGAGTACGAGGGAATCGTCGGTGCCGTCACCGGCTACGTCATCGACTGGGACGGGTTCCCGCCCACGGTCGGCGGACGCCTGCGGGGGCGGGCCCCGGTGCCCGAAGTCCTCCGCCTCGACGGCGACGTCCCGGACGAGGACGACTGCCTCTCACCCCGCCGGACGAGCTTGAGCCTCCCAGATGAGACGCCCGACGAGCCGTCAGAAGCGTGGTGCGTGCTCGACGTTGATCACATCGCCGCGCGGACCGTATGTCAGCACCGTGCCCTCCCACTGGCCGAAGTCCAGCCCGGAGCCGGCCGAACCCGGTGTGTAGAACTGGGTCGCGGTCGAGGCGCGGACGGACGTGTTGAGGAGCTGGGCCATGCGGGAGCAGAACACGTTGCCGTCCCCGCCGCCGGCGGCGATGAAGGCCGCGGAGCAGGAGAAGAGATCGACGCCGGCACGGAAGGAATCCCTCAGTACGCCCAGGGCGGGAAGGTTGGCGATGGCCAGGTTCTCTCGGCAGAACTGGACGAACGCGGGGGCCCCATGGGCCATGATCTTGAGCCGGACGGGGTCCGCGGTGTGCGCGGCGGTGTCCTTGGCGCTGTCCAGGAACCACTGGAGGGGCGTGTCGAAGTTGACCTCGATCACGGTGTCGCCCGCCGGGCGGTTGCCGAGCAGCCGCACATCCCGGTAGACGAGCCGATGGGCACGGACGGCACCGGGGCCCGCGACGGCCTCGTCCGGGAACTCGGCGGGCGAGGTGAAGAAGCCCTTGAGGGCCGTGAAGGTGACCTGACCGGGTTCGACCAGCCCGTCCTGGAAGCCGAGCCGGGTCTGCTGGAAGCCGCGGATCGCCCCGTTGGTCTTGGGGCCCACGAGGCCGTCCACCTGGAGCGGTGGGTTCGGACCGCCTGCTCCCGGGCCGACCTGGTTGAGGAGCATCTGGACGGTGAACACGTCGTCGCCCGCGTTCACCCCGCCTTCCCCCACGCTTCCGGAGAGCTCTCTGACGGCCATGGCACTCCTCCGTTGTGTCGCTGCGGCCGGACGTGGCGGCCCTCACCGGACCGCCACGCCTTTTTTGACCGGACGGGCCGCTGGTCAAACGCGGTCGGCCGCGATCAGCACGTACTGGAAGGAGCCGTCCCGGTACGACTCGATGAAGGCCTCCTCGATCCCGGTGACCAGTGAGGACGTGGCCCGCAGCTCCCAGTACGGCAGCGTGTCGGGGGTCAGGTCGATCACGGTCTGGGGCACGAGCCGGTTGTCGGCCATGGCCCGCAGATACTCACGACGGGAGTGGATGTTGCACTCGAAGTGGGCGTTGATCTGGGAGACCCACTTCGACGGCTGGCCGTAGCGGGGATTCCAGCAGCCCGTGATCGTCACGTACCGGCCGCCCACCTTCAGGAAGCGGGAGTGCTCGGCGAACAGGTCGTGCAGGTCGACGTACATGCTCGACTCGTTGTTCCACGAGGCGGTGACGCTGCCCTTCTCGAAGGGAGTGTCGAGCATGTTGCACACGCGTGAGCGCACATGGTCCTGGATCCGCAGGTCCCGGGCCCGTCCGTTGCCGAACTCGGCCTGGGTGGCGGACAGGGTGACGCCCTCTACCTTGCAGCCGAAGCGCTGATGGGCCATGACCATGGACCCGCCGCGCCCGCAGCCCGCGTCGACGAGCGTGTCGCCGGGTCCGACGGAACCGAGGTGGTTCAGGAGGAACTCGGCCTGGGCGGACTCGAGTCGGTGCAGCTCCGCGATCAGCTTCTTCTCGTACTCGCTGTGTTCCGGGTCGCCGAGCGCGTCGTGGTTGACGGCGCCGATGCCGTAGTGGTGGTGGTAGAGACCGTCCACGTCACCGAGGCGCAGGTTCACCGGCCTCGCCTCGTTGTTCCAGTACCGGGCGATGTCCCCCTGGTAGGGGGTCGCGGGGGCCGGGATCGTCGCGGAGACGGTGGGGGTGATTTCTGTGGTCACTAAGGTGTCCGTTCCTTACCAGAAGGCGGGCAGGCTGTAGCGGAAGGTGTTGGTGCGGTGCCAGTCGTGGTTGCCGTCGACCCACGCGGCCACGCCCTTGAGGAAGCGCACCACGGGGGGCAGGGGGCAGGCCGCGGCCAGGTCGGCCGCCGCCGCCTCGAAGGCGTGCATGAGCTCGTTGTGGACCTCGACCGCCTTGAGATAGGCGTCGCGCTCCGAGAGCTGCTCGCGTTCGGAGATCACCACGGGCAGGTTCAGATGTCTGCCGGGGCTGGCGAGTTCCTTGGTGTAGGAGTACAGGTCGTTGACGATGGTGGTCGCGTTGCCGGCCAGGGCGATGACCCGTTGCATCTCCGGCCGGGCGTGCAGGTCCGCTGGGAGCTCGTAGCCTCCGATGGTGTCGGTGATGGTGGGGCAGGGGCGGAAGTTGTTGAACTGGCGCATCGCCAGGTACTCCCACACCTCGGGGACATGATCGGTTTCGGCCCAGGCCGCCTCGGCCAGGTAGCCCAGGTGCAGCCGGGCCATGTCGTGGCGGTAGCGGTCGGTCTGGGAGGGCGACGCCATGCGCACGAAGTAGTCCATCGCGCTGCGGTAGGCGCGCCGCGGCGGGTCCGAGCCGAGCGACTCCTGCCACCCGGGCGCGTACTCGGGGGTCGTGTGGAGCGGGTCGAGCGCGGTGTGCGCGAGGAGGAGGCGTCCGCCGAGACCGACGGGTGAGCCGCCGTGGTCCTCGCAGTAGCAGTCGTCGACGGCGTTCTCCGCGACCATCAGCCGGGTGGCGATCATCAGGTGATCGACCGTCGGGGCGTCGGGGTGGCAGCCGACCATGTACCGCCCCACGGAGAAGCCGTCGAACTGGCCTTCCCACTCCTCCGGGTAGAGCTGGACCTCGTCCTGCGCCCAGCGTTTGATCCGGCGGCTCACCTCCTCGACTCGTTCCGGGTCGGGCTCCGGGACGGGGTGGTGGTACAGGCCCGGTACGGCCTGGCCTTCGGCGGGTGGCGCCGGGGTCGGGAGCGCGGCGACGGGCTCCGCGGGCAGGCGAAGCGAGGTGTGGGCCAGCGACAGTGAGGCGGTGCCCAGACCGGTGGGCCCGCCGAGGACCAGCCGCCGGAGGTCCGAGTCGGCCGCGGGCGCGGGAGGTGCGGCGGCCTCGACCGGAGCGGCCGGTGGAGACGGCGGTGTGTCGGTCGGCGACGAACCGGCCGCCAGGGACAGCGAGGCCGTGCCCAGTCCGGTCGGTCCGCCCAGGACCCGCTCGAACGCCGGTACGGGAGGTGTGGCGGACAGGGTGCCGGTGGTCGGCGGCGAGGGCGGCGTCGGAGCGAGCGGCGGGTGCGCCACCTCCGCGAGGCCGAAGGCGGCCGCGGTGATCGGAAGGTCGGGGACCGCCGGCGCGGGGACGTCCGGTACGGCGGTGCCCGGCCTCGACCGTTGGGCGGGCAGGGGTGGTACGGAGAACCCGGGATCGGACATCTTCGTTCTGCTCCTCAGTCGCGTCCGCGGGCGATCTGCACGTTCTCCATCACGCCGAGCGCGTCGGGCACGAGCACCGCGGCGGAGTAGTACGTGCTGACGAGATAGGACATGACGGCCTGCTCGTTGATGCCCATGAACCGCGCCGAGAGTCCCGGCTCGACCTCGTCCGGCAGCCCGGTCTGCCACAGGCCGATGACCCCTTGGTTCTTCTCGCCCGTGCGCATGGCGATGATGGAGCTGGTCTGCTCCTTGCTGATCGGGATCTTGTTGCAGGGCAGGATCGGGACGCCGCGCCAGGCGGGGACGGACTGTCCGCCGACGTCGACGTGGTCCGGGTAGAGCCCGCAGGCGTTGAAACCGCGTCCGATCGCGGCGATGGTCCTCGGATGGGCGAGGAAGAACTTGGTGCCGCGGCGACGACAGAGCAGATCGTCCATGTCGTCCGGGGTCGGCGGGCCCGAGTGGGTCTGGATGCGCTGCTTGAAGTCGGCGTTGTGCAGCAGCCCGAACTCGGGGTTGTTGACGAGCTCGTGCTCCTGGCGCTCGCGCAACGCCTCGATGGTCAGCCGGAGTTGTTCCTCCGTCTGGTTCATCGGCCCGTTGTAGAGGTCGGCTACCCGGGTGTGGATCCGCAGCACGGTCTGCGCGACGGAGAGTTCGTACTCCCGTGGCTTCATCTCGTAGTCGACGAAGGTGTGCGGCACGTCGATCTCGCCGACATGACCGGCCGACATGGCGATCTCGGCCTCGCCGTGCTTGTTCTGTCGACGTCGGGTGGCGGAGGTGAACTCGCTGACGTGGGCCTGAAGACCGGGCGCGGAGTCCTTCACCGCGGTGAAGTCGGCGCGGGAGAGGGTCAGCAGCGTGCCCGAGGTCTCGGCGGTGGCCGTGTACGCGTAGCGGGCCTCGGAGTCGAGGAGGGCGTCCTCACCGAAGCGGTCGCCGTCCGCGAGCACCGCGAGGGAGATCTCCCCGCCGTACTTGCCCTCCCCGGACTGGCTGACACGCCCGTGGGCGATCAGATGGATCCGGTCCGCCGGGCTGCCGCGCTCGACGATGACCTCGCCGGCGGCGAAGTCCCGCTGGGTGCAGCGCTCGGCGAGCGCGGTGAGGGCGTCCAGGTCCTCGAAGCCTCGCAGTACGGCCAGTTCACCCAGTTCGCGCGGGATCACACGGACGGTGGAACCCTCCTGCGTGAACTCGATGCGCCCGTCGCCGACGGTGTGCCGCAGCCGTCGGTTGACCCGGTAGGCGCCTCCCCTGGTCTCGACCCAGGGCAGCATCCGCAGCAACCAGCGGGAGGTGATCTCCTGCATCTGCGGGGCGGACTTGGTGGTGTGGGTGAGGTTGCGTGCGGCGGCGGTACTCAGGGACTGCTGCGGAACTGTTGGTGCGGCCTGGGTTTCCGGGCTGCTGTCCACGGTCATCGCGGGGGGCTACTCCTTCTTGGCGGGCGTCGGTGATCCATCCACTCGCAGGACCGTAATCGCCGGTCGAGCCGCCTTGCCCGGAGAACCCGGACGCTTCCTTCGAAGCAGTGACAATCATGCGAATGCGGTTTATCGGACCGTTGAGCGACATCACGCCACCCGCCGCGCATGATCAAGCCATCGGGAGAGGCCCGTGTCCTTGGGGTGAATCGACGGCAGCCGTCCCCTGGTGTCCGGTTCTCGCCACTGCGCGGTAAATGCCTGGACTGAAGACCGCAGATGACGGGACACTTCCGACTTCCAAACCTCCGGGAGTGTGATGGGGACAACAGACACGCGAGCACCGGCGCCGGGCAGGAGCGCGGTCGTTCTGGCACTGCGCCGCTACGGCCGGGAACTGCTGAGACTTCGACGACTGGCCCTGCCCGCGCTGCTGCTGCCGGCCCTGGGCAACATCGGCACCCGTTATGTTGCGCCCCTGCTGATCGCCAAACTGGCGGGACAGGCCGTCGACGGCGGTCTCAGCCTCGGCGCGGCGCTGCCGTACGTGCTGGGCTTCGGCGTGACGCTGCTGCTCGCCGAGGCCGTGTGGCGGGTCGGACAGCACTGTCTGAACCGCGTGGACGCCCTTGGCATGGAGCATCTGTACGTGAGCGGCATGGACGAACTCCTCGCCAAGGACGCGGCGTTCTTCCACGACAACTTCGCCGGGTCCCTGACCAAAAGGATGCTCAGCTACGGCAAGCGCTTCGAGGACTTCGTCGACACGATGACGTACCGGATCGTGGGCAGCCTCGTCCCCCTCCTGTTCGGCGCCGTGGTGCTGTGGAGCTACGAACCGATGCTCGTCGTCGGCCTCTTGGCGATGATCGCGCTGACCGTGGCGGCCGCGACACCGCTGATCCGGCGCAGACAACGGCTCGTCAACGACCGCGAGGCGGCGCTCGCGCGGGTCTCCGGCCATGTCTCCGACAGCCTCATGAACATGGAGACCATCCGGGCGTTCGCGGCCGAACGCCGGGAGGCCGACGAGCACCGCAGCCGGGTCGCGGACTCCCGGCGCCTGACGCTGAGGTCGTGGGACTACGGCAATCTGCGCGTCGACACCCTCATCGCCCCGATGTCCGTGCTGACCAACGTACTCGGCCTGCTCCTCGCCATCGCCCTCGGCGGCCCGGCCCAGGGGGTGGAGCAGATCGTCGTCGCCTTCACGTACTACTCCAACGCGACCCAGATCATGTTCGAGTTCAACCAGATCTACCGACGGCTGGAAAGCTCGATGACCGAGGCCGCGCAGTTCACCGAGCTGATGCTCGATCCGCCCACGGTGCTCGACCCGACGGAACCCGAACCGCTCGCATCGCGCGACAGCGGCGTCCGGTTCGAGACGGTGACCTTCGCCCACGCCGGCGCGAAGCCGATCTTCGAGGGTCTCGACCTGGATGTGCCCGCGGGCGCCCGGATCGGTCTGGTCGGCAGGTCCGGTGGCGGCAAGACCACCCTCACCCGGCTCCTGCTGCGGATGTCGGACATCGACGGCGGACGCATCCTGATCGGCGGGCAGGACATCGCCCGGCTGCGCCAGAGCGACCTCCGCTCACTGATCGCGTACGTCCCGCAGGAACCCGCCATGTTCCACCGCAGCCTGCGGGACAACATCGCCTTCGCCCGGCCCGGCGCCACCGACGGCGAGATCCGCGCCGCGGCCGAGGCCGCGCACGTCACGGAGTTCGCCGACCAACTCCCCGACGGTTTCGCGACCTTGGTGGGGGAGCGCGGAGTGAAACTCTCGGGCGGCCAGCGCCAGCGCGTCGCCCTCGCCCGGGCCATCCTGCGCGATGCCCCCGTCCTGCTGCTCGACGAGGCGACCAGCGCACTGGACTCGGAGAGCGAGATCCTCGTCCAGGACGCCCTGTGGCGGTTGATGGAGGGACGCACCGCCCTCGTGGTCGCCCACCGTCTGAGCACCGTCGCCGGCATGGACCGCCTTGTCGTCCTCGACCGGGGAAGCGTCGTCGAACAGGGCTCCCACAACGAACTGCTCACGGCGAACGGTGCCTACGCCAAGCTGTGGCAGCACCAGTCGGGCGGCTTCCTCGGCGAGAGCGCGGAGTCCGACCCCGAGGACCCGGCCCCCGGAGGGAGCCTCGGCGGCATGCCGGGACAGCCCGGCCGGGCGCCGGCCGAGGACGGCAGAACGCCGACGCACGCTCGTACGAGCACGGGGTCCTGACCGCTGGTCTCGGCCCGGCGCGGGCCGCGCCCGTTCCGGCCGGGTGCGGTCCGCGCCGAGCCGGGCCAGAAGGCCCTGGGGCACCGGCCTCGACCACCTGCTCACCGCGGGGGACCCTCCTACGAGGGACGCGTCGGCGCGCTTGACACCGAGGTCCGCCCCTCAGGTGATCCGGATCCCGCGCCCCGCCATGTACCGCACGGGGTCGATGTCCGTGCCGTAGTGGCGGCGGGCGCGTACCTCGAAGTGGAGGTGGGGACCCGTCGCGCGCCCCGTGGCGCCGGTGAGACCGATGCGCTGGCCGGGGGTGACGCGCTGGCCCTCGCGCACCTGGATGCGGGAGAGGTGGGCGTACAGGGCGTAACTGCCGTCCGGCAGCCGCATGGTGACGGCCTTGCCGTACGTCCCGGAGCGGCGGGCGAGGACGACGACGCCGGAACCCACGGCGTAGGCGGGTGTGCCGAGGGGAGCGGCGAGGTCGATGCCGGTGTGGTGGCCGGCGAGCCAGGGACCGCGGAGGCGGTAGCGGGCGGTGACCTTGTAACTGCGGCGCAGGGGCCGGGCCCAGCGGGGTCGGGACAGTGCGTCGGTCTCGGCGAGGTCGCGGTCCTCCTGGCGTTGGTCCGGGCCCGGTTCGAGGACTTCGGCGAGCGCGGCCTCGTAGTCCCAGTCGACGAACTCCGCACAGGCGCCGTCTGTTTCCTGGCCGGTCTCGGGGGCGAGCACCTCCTCGGAGTCGAGTACGTCCCCGCGGACGGGAGGTGCGTCGGGAGCGGGCGGCTCGTCGGGTATTCGGCCGGCGATCGTGCCGCCGGCGAGCAGTGCCGCCGTCAGGCCGAGGGCCCGGCGACGGGTCGTACCGGATTCGTGGTCCATGTCCACGAGCACATCGCCGTGACGCGCGGCTCGCATGATTCCGTACGCCGATCGGGCAGGAGTGAGGCGACCGCAGTAGCGTGCGTCCCTCGATCGGGTGGACCGGACGGCGTGAGTGTTGACGTCGTTCACCTCTGAAGCCGGTTGCGCCGGTGCGACCACCGGCACGGCGCCCGACGCACCGCCGCAGACCTCCCCGCGAGTGAGGTGACACTGAGCGACCCATAGACTCTGCTGCGTGAAGTTCGTGCAGCGCAGGCTGCTGTGGCTGATGCTCCTCTGCTACCTGACGGCCGGCGTGTTCCCGGTGCCCGGGGAGTGGGCGCGTGGACTGAGGCTGCCGATCTCCGTGGGGGGCGAGGCGCTGACGGTGTCGATGGTGCTGTTGGCGGTGATGCTGTTCAACGCCGGGCTGGGGGTGCGGGTCGCCGATCTGCGGGGTGTGATGGCACGGCCGGTTCGGCTGATGCTCGGCGTCGCGGCCAATGCTCTGCTGCCCCTGCTGGTGGTCCCGGTCGTCGCGGTCGGCCTGCGGGCCTGGCCCGATGCGGCGGAGGCGGAGGGCCTGGTGGTCGGGCTGATGCTGGTGCTGGCGATGCCGATCGCGGGCGGTGCCGCTTCCTGGGGGCAGAACGCGGGCGCCAACGTCCCCCTGGCCGTGGCCATGGTGATCGGCTCCACGCTGCTCAGCCCGCTCACCATCCCGCTGGGGATGCGGGTGACCGGCCTTCTGGTCGGTCCCGACGGTGCCGGTGCCCTGGACGACACGAGCACGGTCGACTTCATCGCACGGACCGGGGCCGGGTTCTTCGCCCTGGTGTCGGTGGTGCTGCCGTGCCTCGTCGGCATCGCCGTACGGGCCGCGCTCGGCGAGGACCGTGCGCGCCGTGTCCTGCCGGCGGTCAAAGCCGCCAATGTGCTGAACATCCTGCTGCTCTGCTACCTCAACGCGGCCGGCGCCCTCGGGCAGGCCCTCGCGCACCCTGACCCGGACCTGCTGGTGCTCGCCCTCGGGCTGTCCGGCGCGGTGTGCTGCCTGGCCTTCGCCTGCGGCCGCTGGATGTCCCGCTGGACGGGCAGCGACCGGCCCGACCGGATCTCCCTCACCTTCGCGACCGGCATGAACAACAGCAGCGCCGCGGCCGTGCTGGCCGCCGGCTGGTTCTCCCACCGCCCCGAGGTGCTGCTGCCGATCCTCTCCTACAGCCTGCTGCAGAAGGTCGTCGCGGGGGCGGCGGGGAAGCCGCCCGGCCCCAAGGGGAGGTTCTCCATCGGCGGGCCGGGCGCCCGGTCGCGCCGCGCAGCGCATCAGCACTGAGCGACGTACGAGACATCTGACGGACGTTTTCGGGTCAGGGGGTGTCGGCGCCGGCCTCGGCGGGTTCGGCTCCGGCCTCCCGGGCCATGGTCAGGAACCGGTGGATGGCCTCGATGGGCATGTCCAGCCCTTCGGAGGCGGACTGCTCGTCACCGAAGACGCGTACGGCCTCGGTGACGGCGACGGCCAGCTCGGACTCTGCCTTGTGGACCTTGATCTCCGCCTTGTCCACGATGTCGACCGCCAGCAGTTGGCGGCGCTGCTTCTCCTGCAGCCGCTGCTTGCGGGAAGGAGCCTTCTCGGGGGTCTGCACTGTCATGACCAAGATCATAGTGAGTCGCGGAGCGGCCATGGCCCGGGAGCGCGAGGCTCCGTCCGGGGTGCCGGTCCACCCGGGAATGCACGGGACGGGAGCCGTGTTACACACACCGAATGACATGACCGGGTCAATTGGCTCGGTGATGGTGGAAGGAGTACCTCATGGCACGCAGCACCACGCGGCCCGTGGTCAAGCTCAGGTCGACAGCCGGTACCGGGGTGACCTATGTGACCCGCAAGAGCCGTCTGAACGACCCCGACCGGCTCGTCCTGCGCAAGTACGACCCGGTGGCCGGCCGGCACCTGCTGTTCCGCGAAGAACGATGACCACCGCCCCGGCCGACGGCCGGGGCACACGAAGGAGGCACCACCCATGAGGACCGGCATCCACCCGAACTCCCGCCCGGTCGTCTTCCGCGACCGCGCGGCAGGGTTCCGCATGCTCACCCGCTCCACCCTCGACGCCCAGGACACGGTCGAGTGGGAGGACGGCGTCACCTACCCGGTGGTCGACGTGGACGTCTCGTCCGCGAGCCACCCGTTCTACACCGGCACCTCGCGGATCGTGGACACCGCGGGCCGGGTGGAGCGTTTCGAGCGGCGCTACGGCCGTACCGCCGCCGCCCGCCCCTGACGGCGACCTCGCCGTCCCCTCTCCCGGAAGGAGACCGCTGTGAAGGTGCGCAAGTCCCTGCGCTCGCTGAAGGCCCGGCCCGGAGCGCAGGTGGTCCGCCGGCGCGGCGTGACCTTCGTGATCAACAAGAAGGACCCCCGCTTCAAGGCCCGCCAGGGCTGACGCCGTCCCGTCAAGCCATGGCGACACGGCGGCCCGGCACCGTACTCCGGTGCCGGGCCGCATCATCGGATGCCTCCGCTCGTCCGGAGTCGGAGGGCCGGCCGCTGGATCGGTGCCGCACCTGTTTGAGCTGGGCCCAGGCGTGTACGCGAGAGACATGACCTCCTCGCAGCGTGAGACAGAGCGAAAGTACGAGGCCCCTTCGGCCGACGACACCTCGTGGCTTGCGGACCTCGTCGGTGTGGCCGCCATCGAGGCGGTCGTGGCACAGGGCATCGACGAGCTGGACGCCGTGTACTTCGACACGGAGGACCTGCGCCTGGCGGGCGCCTCGGCGGCCTTGCGGCGCAGGACGGGTGGCGTGGATGCCGGATGGCACCTGAAGCTGCCTCTCTCGGGGGACACCCGGGAGGAGGTGCGGGCCCCACTGTCCGACACACTTCCCGACTCTCTGAGCGACCTTGCTCTGTCCCGCACCCGAGGAGCGGAGCTGACGCCGGTCGTGCGGATCCGCTCCACCCGGGAGACCCGCGGCCTCGTCGACGGCGACGGCACGGTCCTGGCCGAGCTGACCCTCGACAGGGTCCGGGCCGAGTCCCTGCGCGGGCTGCCCACGCTGGCCGTGTGGACCGAGATGGAAGTCGAACTCGCGCAGGACACCGATCCCTCGCTGCTCGACGCCGTGGACAAGACGCTGCGGAAGAAGGGCATCGACCGCGCGGACCGGCCGTCCAAGCTGGCCCGTGCTCTGGAGGAGACGGGAGTGGGCGGGCCGCGGCTGCCGGACGAGCGGGTCGAGACCGTCGTGCCAGGCTCGGCCGGTGACGAGGTGCTCCGGTACCTGGACGAACAGGTGCGCGCCCTGGTGAACCTGGATCCCGCGGTCCGCCGCGACCGGCCCGACGCGGTGCACAAGATGCGTGTCACCTGCCGTCGGCTGCGCAGCACCCTGCGCTCCTACCGTTCGGTACTGGACCGTGCGGTCACCGACCCGATCCGCGACGACCTCAAGTGGCTGGGCGGCGAGATGGGCGCCGAACGCGACCAGGAGGTCCTCATGGAACGGCTCGCCTCCCGCGTCAGGGCCACGCCGCGCGAGCTGGTCCTCGGCCCCGTCACCGCCCGCCTTCAGGCATGGAACGTCGCCAACGCCTCCGCGGCACACCGGCGCACCCTCGACGCCCTGGGCAGCTCCCGCTACCTGGCCCTGCTGGACGCGCTGGCCGCGCTCACCGAGCAGCCGCCCCTGCGGCGCAAGGCCGCCCGCAAGCCCGAGAAGGTGCTGGTCAAGTCGATCCTCAAGGAGTACGAGCGGCTCGCCGACCGAGTGACCCACGCGCTGGAACTCGCCCCGGGAACGGAACGCGACACGGCCCTGCACGAGGCCCGTAAGGCGGCCAAGAAGACGCGCTACGCCACCGAACCGGCACGCGCCACGCTCGGCAAGCCCGCCAAGCGGCTCGGGAAGCGCGTGAAGGCCGTCCAGAAGGTGCTCGGTGATCACCAGGACAGCGTCGTGGCACGGGACGCCCTGCGGAGTCTGGCCCTGACCGCGCACTCCGCGGGGGAGGCCGGCTTCACCTGGGGTCTGCTGTACGGCCAGGAACAGGCCGTGGCCGCGGAGCGCGAGCGGGAGCTCCCGGCGGTGTGGGCCGAAGCGTCGAAGCCGGGCCTGCGCAAGGCGCTCGGCCACTGACACCCGCCCCTACGGGCACCCCCGGCCGGGTGAAACAGCCTCGGCGGTCCGAGGCGGTGCGATGAGCCCTGTCGCAGAGGGCGGCATCGTTGCGGAGTCCCGACATCGGACTGCGCAGGAGGAAACGCATGCTCGGCACCGACTTCCGCACCGGATCACCCAACTGGATCGACCTCGGCAGCCCCGACATCGACGCGACCGCCGCCTTCTACGGGGCCGTCTTCGAGTGGCGGTTCATTTCCGCGGGGCCCGACGCGGGCGGGTACGGGTTCTTCCAGAAGGGCGCGAAAATCGTCGGCGCCCTCGGCCCGCTGACGGAGGAGGGCGCCAAGTCGGCCTGGACGACGTACTTCCAGAGCGACGACATCCAGGCCACCGCGCGGGATGTGCTCGCCGACGGGGGCACTGTGCGCGCCGAGCCCATGGACGTCATGGGCGAGGGCTGGATGGCCCAGTTCACCGACCCGCAGGGCGCGGAATTCGCCGCCTGGCAGCCCGCGAGGACGAAGGGCCTGGAGGTCGCCTCGGAGGACAACACGCTGGTGTGGACGGAACTGCACGCCGGCGACCCGGAGGCGGCGATCCGCTTCTATCAGGGGCTGTTCGGCTGGCGTACCCAGGAGATGCAGGCTCCCGGGATGACGTACCAGGTGCTCAGCATCAAGGACGGCGACCAGCAGGAGGGCTCCTTCGGCGGTGTGGCCCAGCTCCAGGACGGCGGGGAGGACGCGCGCTGGATCCCGTACTTCGCCGTGGCCGACGCCGACACCATCGAGACGAAGGCGCGGGAGAACGGCGGTTCGGTGCTGATGCCGGCCACGGACGTGCCGGATGTCGGGCGAATCGCCTGGCTGGCCGACCCGGGCCGGGCGGTGTTCGCCGTACTGAAGCCGAATCCGCGTCAGGGATGACAGCCGCCCCCGAGAACGCCGGGTGCAGGGCTCGTCCCGCCCGGCGTTCCGGGCGGTAACTTGGTGGAGGATGCCCCCGAAGGAGGGCGATGGGATGCCATGGTTCGTGTGGCTGCTCCTTGCCGCGGCGCTCGGCGTCGCGGAGTTCTTCACGCTGACACTGGTCCTGGGCCTGTTCGCGGGCGCGGCGTTGGTCGCCGCCGTGGTCGCGGGGGTGGGCATCGGGACCCTCGGACAACTCGTGGCGCTCGGCGTGACCGCGTCGGCGGGTCTGCTCCTCGCCCGCCCTGTCGCGCTGCGGTACATGGCGGAGACCCCGCTGATGCGCGACGGCAGCGACGCGCTGATCGGCAGGCGCGCCGAGGTCGTGCAGGAGGTCACCGCGACCCGTGGCCTGATCAAACTCGGCGGCGAGGAGTGGACCGCCCGGGCCCTCGACGAGAGCCAGGTGATCCCGGTGGGGGCACTGGTGGACGTCATGGAGATCCAGGGCGCCACCGCCATCGTCTACCCCCGCGAGCTGCTGCCCTGAGCGTCTGATCGCACGGTTATGGAGGCACTGTGGAACCAGTTGTCATCGCCGTTGTCGTGGCGGCCATCGTCATCGTCTTCCTTGTCGCCTCCACGGTGCGGATCGTGCCGCAGGCGCGCCGCTACAACATCGAGCGGTTCGGCCGATACCGCCGCACGCTGCAACCGGGCCTCAACCTGGTGCTGCCGGTGGCGGACCGCATCAACACCAAGCTCGACGTGCGGGAGCAGGTCTATTCGTCCGACCCCCGACCGGTGATCACCGAGGACAACCTCGTGGTGAACATCGACACCGTTCTCTACTACCAGATCACGGATCCACGGGCGGCGGCCTACGAGGTCGCCGACTATCTGCAGGCGATCGACCAGCTCACCGTGACCACGCTGCGGAACGTCATCGGCAGCATGGACCTGGAGGAGACACTCACCTCCCGTGAGGAGATCAACTCCCGGCTCCGGGCCGTCCTCGACGACGCCACCGGAAAGTGGGGCATCAGGGTCAACCGTGTGGAGATCAAGGCCATCGACCCACCGCACACCATCAAGGAGGCGATGGAGAAGCAGATGAGGGCCGAGCGTGACAAGCGCGCGGCGATCCTGCACGCCGAAGGGGAGCGGCAGGCCAAGATCCTCACGGCGGAGGGCACGAAGCAGAAGGACATCCTGGAGGCGCAGGGCGCGCAACAGGCCATGATCCTGCGGGCGGACGGCGAGGCGAAGGCGGTGGAGCTCGTCTTCCAGGCGGTCCACCGCAACAATGCCGATCCGAAGGTCCTGGCCTACAAGTACCTGGAGACGCTGCCGCACTTGGCGGGCAGTGACAACAACACGTTCTGGGTGATCCCGGGAGAGCTGACCGAGGCGGTCCGGACCGTCACCCGTGCGTTCGGCGACCAGTCGACGGCGACTCCGGCCCCTGCGGCGCGACCCGAAAACGCCGGCCCAGTCGGCGCCGGTGCGGCATCGGACGAAGCCCGCGGTCCCGCACTCGAATCGGGCTCGGCGGTTCTGCTCGACGCCGCCAAGGCCGCCGACGAGGCCGGGAAGGAGGCCGCCGCAGCCGTGAACGACGCCAAGGCGGAGGCCGAGGCCGCACAGTCCACGACGGTGTCACGTCGGGCGTAGACATACGGGGCGTCGGGGTTCTGACGCCTTCCGTGTGCTCGCGGTGGGTAGGGTGCGGCTGAGGTGACGCGTACACCTGGCTGCTGCCTCGCCATGGCTCCGTGCTCCGCAGACACCTGGACGGTCGACCGACGTGCCAAGACGCCCTGAGGGACTGTTCGTCGGCCTGTGCACCTTCGACGTCGTCCAGCTCGTCGACCATGTGCCGGGCGCGGACGAGAAGGTGACGGCGCTTCGGCAGACGGTGGCCGCGGGCGGGCCGGCGGCCAACGCGGCCGTGTCCTTCGCGTACCTCGGTGGTGCGGCCACGCTGCTCACGTCGGTCGGGTGCCACCCGCTGGGTGTCGTGGCCGCGGGGGAGTTGCGGGGGCTCGGGGTGACGGTGCGGGACCTGTCGGCCGACTCGGCCGCGCCGCCCGCCGTGTCCTCGATCCTGGTGACCGCGTCCAGCGGCGAGCGGGCGGTCGCGTCGACCAACGCGTCGGGACGCCGGCTCGCGGTCCCCGATGACCTGGCGGCGCTGGTGTCGGGGTACGACGTCGTCGAGTTCGACGGACATCACATGGAGCTGGCGGTGGCCGTCGCGCCAGCCGCACGTGCCGCCGGATGCCGGACCGTTCTTGACGGCGGCAGTTGGAAAGAGGGCACGGAGCAGCTGCTGGCCTCGGTCGACGTGGCCGTCTGCTCGGACGCCTTCCATCCGCCCGGGACCTCAAGTCCCGGGGAAGTCCTACGGTTTCTGCGGGAGCGCGGGGTCACCTGGGCGGTGGTGACCCGGGGCGGGCGGCCCCTCGTGTGGGAGGGGCCGAGCGGCGGCGGCACGGTGGACGTGCCGGACGTGCGGGTCGTGGACACGCTCGGCGCGGGTGACGTGCTGCACGGCGCTCTCGCTCACCGGCTCACGGAACAGGGTGAGTTGACCGCGCGGGGATTCGCGGCGGCGCTGCGCGAAGCCGCCGTATGGGCCTCACGGTCCTGCACGGCGTTCGGCACACGGGACTGGATGCGGGAGGGGCCTTCGCCGTCCGGGACTTCGTCGCTGCCGTGAGGTCCGGGACGGCCGTGCTCACGTGAGGGAACACGCACCCGCTTCCCGGAGACGTGGCGGCGAGGAGCGGAGCAGGTGTCACGGGGCGTAGGTGATGTGCGGGCGGGGCGGGGTGGACATGCCGGATCCGAGGAAGTAGTCGACTTGGTGGGACTGCATGTACCCCTTGAAGGTCATGGCGTTCCGGTAGGCCGGGTTGTGCGCGAGGGTGTAGAGCCGGGTGGTCGTGGGCCGGTTCGTGGTGAAGATGATCAGCTCGTCGTAGGTGGAGTCGGTGTACATCGCCTCCTCGCGCCAGTCGCCGAGGATGTCGCCCACGAAGAGGGGGTTGATGCCCTGGGAGGCGTCGACGGCACCGTAGTTCCAGGTGCTCACCAGTCGCGGCACGCTGCCGGTCGACGTCGGGTTCAGCGGGTCCCACTTCTCGATCTTGCCGTCGTTGAGCAGTTCCGCCGTGAGGTCGCCGTCCCACCACAGGCCCAGTTGCGGCCAGGGGCGCTTGGCGGTGTCGGGTTCGGTGAGGGCGTCGGTGCGTGCGTTGTACAGGCCGGAGAACGACCAGACCTCCATGCCCGGGTAGCGGGAGTCGATGTCGGCGGCCATGCCGCGTCCGACATCGGCGGGGCCGCCGTAGTGCTGCCAGATCAGGGCGCCGGTGGAGGCGTCGTAGTAGTACTCCAGCAGTCCGCTGGGGTTGTCCTGCTGGACGCCGTAGCCCTCCAGGCCGGGGCGGCTCGGGTCCATGTCGGCGATGTGGAAGCGGTCGCCGTGGACGATGCCCTTGGGGCCCATGGAGTAGCGCAGGGTGCCGTCGCCGTTCAGGACGAACCCGATCTCGGCGATCTCGTCGGTGCCGTCTCCGTTGACGTCGATGGCGCGGGTGTTGTGCCCGTCGGGTGCGTCCTGGCTGCCGCGTTGCCAGGTCCACTGGCGGTCCAGTGAGGCGCCGTCGTACTTCCAGGCGCCGATCATCAGGTTGAACGCCCCGCCGTCCTGCCGGTTCTTCATGAAGGCGACCAGGCTGGGGGTCGTGCCGTCGAGGTAGGCCACGCCGAGGCGGGCGGCGAGCGGGCCGTCGGACAGATAGGTCGTGGGGATCGACGAGTACCGGCTGAGCGCGCCGGTGCGGCCGTCGAGGACCGCCATCCACTGCCGGGAGTCGTCGGCGTGCGTCCAGGTGGTCCCGTCGCCGAAGGTCACGCCGTCGGCGATCTTCAGGGCGACCTCGGCGTCGCCGTCGCTGTCGAAGTCGTAGACCGTGACACCGTCCCAGTTGCCGACGTCGACGGTCGACGAGCCCGGCTCGATGTTGTCCTGGTTCTGGCTGTTGGGCCCCAGGTTCACCTGCCAGAGGAAGGTCCCGTCACCGCGGTACGCCTCCAATGTCTGGGGGGAGGTCTGGCGGTCGATCACGTAGTCGTACGCGCCGTCGCCGTCCAGGTCTCCGACCCAGGCGAACTTCACCGGGCCGCCGGAGCGCAACGGCACGCGGACCACGGGCTCGGTGGCGTGGTTCGCCGTCAACGTGAAGGCACTGCTGGGTGTTTGTTCCTGGCCGCCGACGACCGGGGTCACGCGGTAGCTGTTGGACCTGGTCAAGTCGGCGGTCGCGTCGGTGTAGTTGGTGCCGCCCGTCAGCACGCCCGCGTTGAGCCTGGTGTACGCGCCGCCCGCGGTGGAGCGGTACACGTTGAACCCGATGCCCTCCGGGTCCAGGCCCAACAGGCGCCAGGAGACGAGCACTTGGGTGGAGCTGCTGCGCACCGCAACGACTCCGCGGCCGAGGTTCTCCATCACCCGCGCGGACGGTGCGGCCGTGTCGGCGGACGCGGGATCGGTGGGGCCGACGGCCCAGAGGGAGGCGAGGGCGAGTAACGCGGCGGCGGTGGCGGCGCCCGCGCGAGACGATAGTGACGTAGGCATGACAACCTCTTCGATGCGGAGGGGTGCCGGGGTGTCAGGGTGCCGGAGCGGTTAAGCGCTTTCGGTCGAGATGGAAGCATCGTGGCGTGTTGGCGTCAAGGAGCATGCCGAAGTGGGCTTCTTCTACGCTGAAAACGCTTGCATACCCCACGCCGGCCGACGCGGGGGAGGGGCGCGGGGGCCTGACCGTCCGGCTCGACGAGCGGCATCACTACGACATCGAGGCCGCCGCCGGTGAGGTGCGGGTGATCGCTCGCATCGGCCCGTTGAGCACGGTCGTCGCGTCGGGGCCGCTACCGCCGGGGCCCGTGGTCCTCAGGATCGACGTGGCCGCCGTCGAGGCCGTGCGCGACGCCCGCACCGGGCCCGACACCGTGTCCCTCGGCTTCGAGCAGGCGGACGGCACCTTCGCCGAACTGGCCTCGCTCGACGGCAAATACCTCTCCACCGAGGTCGCGGGCGGCTTCACCGGCCGGGTCCTCGGCATGTTCGCCGCCTCCGGCTCGGTCCACTTCGACTGGTTCGACTACGAACCCCTCGACGGGTGAGACGGCGGCCCGCCCGGTCACACGGGAAGCGCCCGCCCGGGCGGCGTCGCCCTACCCGCTCACGGCCGCGGTGGTGCGGCGGGCGACCAGCGTGGGGGAGAGCTTGATCTGCACGGAGGTCTTGGCGCGATCGGCGATCCGCTCCAGCAGCAGGCGCACCGCGTTGCCGCCGATCTCGTGCCCCGCCTGGTCGACGCTGGTCAGGGAGATGGGGCTGAAGGAGGCGAACGTCGTGTTGTCGTACCCGGCGACCGAGATGTCGCCGGGAACGGACAGCCCGGCGTCGGTGAGCGCTTCCAGGGCGCCCATGGCGACGATGTCCGCGCCGGCGAAGACGGCCGTGGGCCGTCGCGGACGGGCGAGCAGTTGCCGGGCGCCCTCGTATCCGCCCTGTTGGGTGTAGGTGGTGGAGACGATGTCGATCTCGTCGGCGAGGCCGTGCGCCCGCATGGCGCGCCGGTAGCCGTCCGCGCGCTGGGCGTTGGGCATCTCCGCGATACGCGTGGGGTCGGTCTCGTGGTGCTCGATGTGAGCGATACGGCGGTGGCCGAGGCCGACGAGGTGATCGACGACCAGGGACGCGCCCGCCATGTCGTCGTCCGTGACGGTGTCGTAGACGGGGGAGTGCCCGTGCCGGCCGACCACGACGGTCGGCACGGCGGAGGCGACGTGCTCCAGGTGGGCGCGCGAGGAGACGGGAGCGATCAGGATGATGCCGTCCATCCCCCGGTCGATCATGGCCTCCGTGACCCGGGCCTCGGTCTGCTCGTCGTTGCAGCCGCCGGGGCCCAGGAAGACCTGGTAGTCGGTGTCGGCGAGGCGGCCGGTGACGCCGTCGACGATCTCGGGGAAGAACGGGTTGCGGATGTCCGGGAGCATCACGCCGATGGTGTACGTCTGTCCGCGCAGGCCCCGCGCGGCGGCCAGCGGCCGGTAGCCGAGCTCGTCGATGGCGCGCCGCACCTTGGCCCGCATCTGGGGGCTCGCCCCATAGGCGTTGCGCAGCACTTTGGACACCGCGGTGGTGGACACCCGCGCATGACGGGCCACGTCGACGATCGTCACGCGACGTGCGGGCTTGGGCGGCTCCATGCGGCTTCCTCCGGTGCCGTGGGCAACGTTGGCGGAAAGTGTACGGAGAAAGTCCTCCCCGGGTAAGTGCGATCACCGGAGCGGGATCGGTTGGGCGGGGGCGGTGCCGTAACAATCCTGCAGCGTGCGCGGCATCTTGACGTCATGCGGCGGGCTCTCTAGGGTCTGGCACCACCCGATGGGAAACGTTACCCGTCAGCCCCCAGAGGGTGCGCGTTCCGCTGTCGTCCGCAGCCCACAACACAACATTCCCGGCGGGTGCCCTCACTCCGCCGAGCCGCTCCAGCCCGCAACGGGCAGGCTTTGAATCGTTTCAAGGAAGCAGGTCCGCCCGTGACCCTCGCCCCGACCGCCCAGCTCCCGGACCGTGACCACTCCCCGGACCCCGCCCCGGGCACCCCGGCCCGCCGGGCGCGCACCACACCGCCCTGGTGGTTCATGGCGCCGGCCCTGCTGCTGTTCGCCTTCGTCGTCCTCGTTCCCAGCGCCCGCGGGCTGTACTACGCGTTCACCGACTGGGACGGCCTGGACCCCGACTTCTCCTTCGTCGGCCTGGACAACTTCGCCGAGATGACCCGGGACGCCGACGCGGTCCAGGCCATCTGGCGCACCCTGCTCATCGCCGTGGCCATCACGATCGTGCAGAACGCGGTGGGGCTGCTGCTGGCCCTCGGCGTCAACTCGGCCATCAAGTCCCGCAATCTGCTCAGGGTCCTGCTGTTCGCGCCCGCGGTGGTCACCCCGATCGTGACCGCCTACCTGTGGCGGAACCTGCTCGGCCCGGACGGAGCGGTCAACAGCCTCCTGGGCGCCGTAGGACTCGACGGCTTGCGGCAGGACTGGCTGGGCAGCCCCGACCTGGCCCTGTGGACGATCGTCGCCGTGATCGTCTGGCAGTACGCGGGCTATTCGATGGTCATCTTCCTGGCCGGACTGCAGTCGGTGCCCCCGGAGATCCACGAGGCCGCCTCCCTCGACGGCGCCGGACCCGTGCGCCGCTTCTGGTCGGTGACCCGGCCGCTGCTGGCCCCGGCCTTCACGATCAACCTGCTGCTGTCGAGCATCGGCGGGCTCAAACTCTTCGACCAGGTCTACGCGTTGACCGGCGGCGGCCCCGGCCACGCGACCGACACCCTCTCCACGCTCATCTACAAGGACGCCTTCACCCTCGGCGAGTTCGGCTACAGCATCGCCCTCGCCGTGGTCCTGACGATCGTCGTCGCCCTCGCCTCCACCGGTCAGTACGCCCTGCTGGCCCGCAGCGAGAGGGCCGCCTCGTGAACCGCTACCGCCCCCGCACCCTCGCCCTCGAACTGTCGATGATCGCCATCGCGCTCACCGTCGGCTTCCCGGTCTACGTCCTGGTCAACCTCGCCGTGAGGCCGGCCTCGGACACCTCGTCCCCCATCAGCCCGACCAGCTCGCCGACCCTGGACAACTTCACCACCGCCTGGCAACAGGGCGCCCTCGGCGGGGCGTTGGCCAACAGCCTGCTGGTGACGGCGTGCAGCGTCGTGATCGTGCTGGCCGTCTCCTCCCTCGCCGCCTATCCGCTGGCCCGCATCACGGCCCGCTGGTCACGAGGCACCTATCTGCTGGTCCTCCTCGGCCTCGTCCTGCCGTTCCAACTCGCCTCGCTGCCGCTGTACCAGACCATGCGCGACCTGGGCCTCCTCGGCACCCCCTGGGCGCTCGTGCTCTTCTACTCCGGCCTCCAGGTCCCGTTCACGGTCTTCCTGTACGCGGGTTTCCTGCGCGCCCTGCCCCGTGACTTCGAGGACGCGGCGCTGATCGACGGCTGCTCCCCGCTCCAGAGCTTCCGCTACGTCGTCCTGCCCGTGCTCAAGCCCATCACGGTGACCGCGCTGGTCCTCAACACCGTCACCATCTGGAACGACTTCTTCACCCCGCTGCTGTACCTCAGCGGCAGCGCCCAGCAGACCATGCCCGTTGCCATCGCCGGCTTCGTCGGCCAGTACGTCACCGACTGGAACCTCATCTTCGCCGCCCTGGTGATCAGCATCCTGCCGGTCCTGCTCATCTACTTCCTCCTGCAACGCAGCATCATCAACGGCTTTGCCGGAGGGCTGCGGGGATGACGTCTCGCCCTCACCCCGCCTTCTGCTCCGCAAGGGAGACCCCATGAAGACACGCACGCTCACGGCCCTCGTCGCCACGGCGACGGCCACCGCCCTGCTGGCCGCCTGCGGTGGCGGCACCAAGTCCGCGTCCGGCGGCGGCGGTTCCAAGACCCTGACGCTGGCCTCGGTCGACCAGGGCTCCATCGAGGACGTCGTCAAGGCGTTCGAGAAGGCCAACCCGGGCGTCAAGGTCCGCTACACCACCAGCGGCGCCGACCAGTACCAGCAGCAGATCCGCACCCAACTCGCCTCGGGCACCGCACCCGACGTGATGTCGGTGTGGCCCGGCAACGGCAACCCCGGCGCCACCCACGTCCTCGCCAAGCCCGGCTATCTGCGCGACCTCTCCGACCAGCCGTGGGCCGCGAAGATGCCGGCGGCGATCAAGTCCGTCGCCCAGTGCGAGGGCAAGACGTACAACGCGATCTTCGGCCAGAACGGCATCGGCGCGGTCTACAACGAACAGGCCCTGAAGAAAGCCGGCCTCACCCCACCGGACACCTGGACGAAGCTGCTCGCCTTCTGCCGCGACGCCAAGGCCGAGGGAACCCCCGCCTTCGCCCTGGGCAATCAGGACAACTGGGTGACCCAGCTGGTGCTGTACGCGCTGGTCGCCACCACCGTCTACGGCCCCGACCGGACCTTCGACCAGAAGATGCAGGCGGGCCGGGCCACCTTCGCGAAGTCGCAGTGGGCCACCGCCCTGGACAAGTACCTGACGATGGAGAAGACCGGCTGCTTCCAGAAGAACCCGCTGGGCACCAACTACGAGGCCAGCCAGCAGCTCGCCGCCACCGGCAAGACCCTCGGCATCGTCCAGGGCAACTGGGTCATCGCCCTGCTCAAGGGCAAGAACCCCGAGGGTACGTTCACGCTCAAGGCGCTTCCGGCGACCGACACTCCCTCCCAGACCCTCGTCCCGGCCGCGGCAGGCGCCGGATACGGTGTCAACGCCAAGGCCAAGAACCCCGAACTGGCCCTGAAGTTCGTGAAGTTCGTGATGTCGCCCCAAGGCATGAACCTGTTCGTCGAGAAGCAGGGCGGCCTGCCCTCCCTCCCGGACACGGACTACCGGGCCGACGCCTCGCTCACCGAGCTCTCGGCGTTCGTCACCGCCAACCGCACCGTGCCGTTCATGGACCAGCTGTGGCCCAACGCCAAGGTGCAGCAGACCATGCTCAGCGGCCTCCAGGAGATCTTCAGCGGCCAGAGCACGCCGGAACAGCTCCTCAAGGACATGGACAGCGACTACCAGGCCGGCTCCTGACCGCCGGGCCGGGGCCCGAAGGGCCGACGGAGTGACCGATGAAGCACCCGAGAACCGAAGGAGTGACCATGCCGAAGGACCGACGGGACCCGGCCGGCACGACCGGCGCGGCGCCCGCCGGGGCCGCGCCGCGGCGCCCCGTGGAGGAGGGCGAAGTGTACGGACTGACCGTGGAACACCGCACCGACCCGCTCGGCGTGGACGCCGCACGCCCCCGCTTCGGCTGGCGCATGCGGTCCGCCGGGCGCGGGCGGAGCCAGGGCGCCTACGAGATCCTCGTGGCGAGCTCACCGGGCAAGCTGTCCGGTGACCGCGCCGACGTCTGGAGCAGCGGCCGTGTCCCGTCCGCCGACTCGGTGGCCGTCCGCTACCGGGGGAAGCCGTTGCGGGCCGCGACCCGCTACCACTGGACCGTCAACGTCTGGGACGCCGAGGGCCGCTGGATCGGCAGCGGCCCCGTGGCCTGGTTCGAGACGGGCCTGATGAGCACCGACGGCGTCACCGGCTGGGACGACGCCGAGTGGATCGGGATGAGCGGCAAGAAGCCCCACTCGCCCGGCGCGCCGATGCTGCGCACGCAGACGCGCCTGAAGGGCCGGGTCCGTGAGGCGCGGCTGTACGTCTCCGCCCTCGGCGTCTACGACGCCTACGTCAGCGGGCACCGGGTGACCGTCCCGCAGGACGGCGGCACCACCCTCGAACTGCTGCCGCCCGGCTGGACGAACTACGACGTCCGCGCCGACTACCTCACCTACGACGTCACCCACCTCGTCGCCCGGGACCCGGTCGTCACCCTGGCGGCCGTCCTCGGCAACGGCTGGTACAACGGCCGGATATCCGAGGGCAGTACGTACTGGTCCGAGGACGGCAACGCCCTCGCCCTGAAGGCCAAGCTGCTGATCCGCTACGCCGACGGCACCACCGAGTCCGTCGTCACCCGGCCGGACGGCACCTGGAAGGCCACCGACACCGGCCCCTGGCGCGCCGACGACCTCTACGACGGCGAGACCTACGACGCCCGCGCGGAACTGCCGGGCTGGACGTCCTCCGGCTACGACGACTCGGCCTGGTCCGACACCGAACGCGTCCCCTACACGGCCAGGTACCCGGACGCCCGGCTCCTCGCCTATCCGGCCGAGTCCGCCCGGCTGATGAGCCGCTGGGACCGCCGGCCTCGGTCGGTCACCGTGTACACGGGCGTGACCGGTGCGGGCCGGGGCCGCGTGGTCGTCGATCCCGACCGGACGGTGACCGACCCGCTCAGGGCCGCCTCCGCCCAGGTCGTGATCGGCGCGGGCGACACCGCGGTCTTCGACCTGGGCCAGAACATGGTCGGCGTACCGCGCTACAGCGTGCGCGGCCCCGCCGGTGCCCAAGTCGCCTTCCGGTTCGGGGAGATGCTCAACGACGACAGCGCCGGCGCGGACGGCCCCGAGGGCTCCGTCTACCGGGCCAACCTCCGCACCGCCCAGGCCACCAGCACCTATGTCCTCAAGGGTGACCGCGACGGCGAGACCCACCAGGACTCCCTCACCTTCTACGGCTTCCGCTACGCGTCCGTCACCGCGACCGAGACGGTCACCATCACCCGGCTGACGGGCAAGGTCGCCACCTCCGCGGTGTACGAGACCGGGGCGGTCACCACCGACGACCCGGACACCAACCAACTGATCAGCAACATCCGTTGGGGCCAGCGCGGCAACTACCTGTGGGTGCCCACCGACTGCCCCCAGCGCGACGAGCGCCTCGGCTGGACGGGCGACACCCAGGTCTTCGCCACCACCGGCCTCTACAACGCCGACGCCGCCCCCTTCCTCGCCCATTTCCAGGACACGGTCGTCGACTCCGCGACGCTCTACGGCATGGACAAGGCCCAGTTCACCGGGGTCGCACCCGGCGGACGCTACAACTGGCCCGGCGGCGGCAGCGGTTGGGCCGACTGCGGGGTCGTACTGCCCTGGACGCTGTGGCAGATGACCGGCGATCCGCAGGTCGTCGAGCGCAGCTGGCCCGCGATGACCCGCTACCTCGACTGGATCCGTCAGCAGACCGGCGACACCTACGCCGGACAGGGCTCCCTCACCGGCGACTGGCTCGCCCCGCAGCAGACCAGCGCCCAGCTGATGAGCGACGTCTACTACGGCTACACCGCTCACCTGATGGCCCGGATGGCCCGCGCCGTCGACCGCCCGTCGGAGGCGTCCGCCTACGAGGAGCTCTTCGCGGGCATCAAGCGGGCCTTCATCGCCAAGTACCTGAGCACCGAAGACGGGACGGTCACCCTCCGGTCCAGTCTCGGCGAAGCCTCCCCGATCGAACCGGGCGCCGACCCGGACCGGACGACGGAGGACAACACCCAGTCCGCCCTGCTGTGGGTGCTCAAACTCGGCTTCTACGACACCGAGGCCCAACGCCGGTCCCTCATCGGCCACTTGGCGGACAACATCGGCAACGACGCGGCCTACAAGGCGGCCCACCCGGACAGCAGCCGGGTCAAGTACGCCGAGAACACGCTGTCCGTGGGCTTCCTCGGCGTCAACGTCCTCGCCCCGGTCCTCAGCGACGAGGGCCGCACCGACCTGGCGTACCGGCTCCTCCACCAGGACGCGATGCCGTCCTGGCTGTACTCGGTGAGGAACGGGGCCACCACGGTGTGGGAGCGCTGGAACTCCTACTCCGGGGACGACGGCTTCGGCCCGGTCAGCATGAACTCCTTCAACCACTACGCCTACGGCGCCGTCATGGAGTGGATGTACGCCTACATGGCCGGCATCGCCCGCGCCCCCGACCACCCCGGCTTCAAACACTTCCGCCTCCAGCCGCACCTCGACCCCACCGGGCGGATCACCCAGGTCTCGGCGGCCCACGAGTCGCCGTACGGCCGGATCAGGAGCGAGTGGACGCTCGACGAGGGAGGCGCGGCCCTCTCGTACGACGTCCAGGTGCCCGCCAACAGCGAGGCCACCCTGCGCCTTCCGGCCGCCTCCGCCGACGCCGTCCGCGAGGCGCGGACGCCGTTGGCCGACGTCGACGGGGTGCGCTTCCTCGGCCATGCCGACGGTGTGGCCTCGTACCGGCTGCCCTCGGGCTCGTACCACCTCACCAGCAGGCTTCGATGAAACGTTTCATACAACTCGCTTCCGATGAGGGAGACTTCGCATGACAGAGGCATCGAACGGCACACCGAGCCGCAGACGGGTGGTCGGCACCATGGCGGCATCCGCCGCGGGACTCGCTCTTCCCCTGACGCCCGGGCTCGCCACGCAGAGCGCGTACGCCCGGCCGCAGGACGGCAGCGGTGGCGGCGCCCGGGTCGTGGGGCTCGCGATCGACGGCCGTGAGGACGGCCCGCTCGGTGTCGACGACCCCGCGCCGCGCCTTAGTTGGCGGGTCGCCCACGCGGGTGGCGGGTGGGTGCAGAGCGCGTACCAGATCCGGGCGGCGCGCTCGGAGCGCGACCTCGACGCGGGGCGTCTGCTGTGGGACAGCGGCAGGGTCCGCTCCGCCGCGCAGACCGACGTCGCGTGGCGGGGGCCCGCGCTCGGCTCCCGGGACCGTGTCGTCTGGCGCGTGCGGGTATGGGGCGGGAAGGGCGGGGCGACCCCGTGGAGCGGCTCGGCCTCCTGGGAGATGGGGCTGCTACGGCGCGCCGAGTGGGGTGCGGCACGCTGGATCGAGTACGCCGGACGCGCCGTCGACCAGCCGCTGCCCGTGTTCGCCCGCGCCTTCCGCGTGGACGGCCGGGGCGGCGGCGTCAGCAGGGCCCGGCTGTATCTGTCCGGCGTCGGACTCCACGTGGCCCGGCTCAACGACCGGCCCGTCACGGACGAGGTGCTCGCCCCGGGCAACTCCAACTACCAACTGTCCGTGGAGTACCGGGCCTACGACGTCACGCACCTCATCAGGAACGGCGACAACACCCTCGGCGTCGAACTGGGTCACGGCACCGCACTGGTGACCCGGTCCGTGACCAACAGCGTGACCGGGCGGGGCGCCCCGTACAGCTGGTGGCAGAGCCAGTTCAAGGGCACCGGCAGCCTGGTCGAGGCCGCCCCGCGGGGCGCCGACGCCGTCAAGGTGAGCAGCGTGGCCAACTACCACGTGGGCGGCACCGTCAACGTCGACACCGGCGACGGGGGAGCGCGGCTGGAGTCACGGACGATCACGGCGATCGACACCGCGAGCACCACCCTCACTTTCCAGCCCGCTCTCTCCTCCGACCACGCCTCCGGCGCCGGGGTCTCCGCCTCGGGCAACTCGCTCGCGAGCACCGACCCCAGCGCGGGCGCCGCGGTCACCCCGCGTCTCATCGCCCGCCTTGAGGTCGCCAAAGCCGACGGCACCGTGCAGACCATCGTCAGCGACGGCTCCTGGAAGGCGGCCCTCGGCCCGACGACCACCGCCAACTGGTACTCAGGCTCCGACTACGACGCCCGACGCGAACAGCCCGCCTGGACCGCCCCCGGCGCCGACCTGAGCGCGGGTGCCGAGCGCCGCGACGGCACGGCCATGGGATGGGTCGACGCCGGCCTCGCCCCGCCCCCCAATCTCACCACCGAGCTGGTGTGGCGGGCGGCCGAGCCCCTCAAGGTCGTCGACAGGCTGCGGCCGGTCCGCGTCACCCAGCCCCAACCGGGCGTCTGGGTCTTCGACTTCGGGCAGAACTTCGCCGGCTGGCCACAGCTCAACCTGGAGGGCCGGGTCCCCGCCGGAACCACCGTGAAGCTCCGGCCCGCCGAGTCCCTGACCGCGGACGGCGCCGTGGACCAGGCATCCATCCGCGGCGGCGGCGCGGCCCGGGGAACCGACGTCTTCGCCGCCTACACCACCCACGGCGCGACCGCCGACGAGACGTGGCACCCGCGGTTCCACTACTTCGGCATGCAGTGGATCCAGGTCACCGGCCTGCCCGAGGGCTACACACCCACCCGTGACACGATCACCGGTCTGCAGATCCACGCGGACGTTCCGGCCGCGGGCGACGTGCGCACCTCGGACGAGCGGATCAACCGCATCCACCGCATGTCCCGGTACTCGATCATGAGCAACGTCATGTCGACGTTCACCGACTGCCCGGGCCGCGAGAAGCTCGCCTACCCGGCCGACTACCTCCAGCCCTTCGCCTCACTGCACCGCACCTTCGGCTACGCCGCCTATCTGCGCACCATGCAAAGGCACTTGGCCGAGGGCCAGTCCAAGGCGGGCGACAACATCGGCAACGTCGCACTCAAGGCACCGGTCTACGACTGGGGTTACACGGGCCGCTTCGGCGACGAGATCAACTGGGGCGACGGCATCGTCCTGACGCCCTGGTTCCTGTACGAGACGTACGGCGACACCCAGACGATGGCCCGCTATTACCCTCAGATGCAGGCCTTCGTCACCTACATCCGCACCAAGAAGGCCGGCACCGGCCAGGACGCCCACCTTGTCGACGCCGCGCTGGCCGACTGGATCGCGAGCGAGCAGACCTCCGGGCGTATCACCGGCACCTGGGGCTACCACCAGGTCGCCGACCGGATGGCCCGCATGGCCGACCTCCTCGGCCGCACGGCCGACGCCGCCGAGTACCGCAGCCTCGCCGCCGGCATCAAGCAGGCCTTCAACGACGCCTTCTACAACAGCTCCCTGGGCCGCTACACCGCACAGGGCGAGCAGGGCGGCGCCGGAGCGACCCAGGCCGCGCAGGCGCTGGCCCTGGACGAGGGGCTGGTGCCGGAGAGCGAACGAGGGAAGGTCCTCGACGCGCTCGTCGAGCTGGTCCGCGCCCATCAACCGTACGGCGGGGGACCGCACTTCAGCGGCGGCACCATCGGGCTGGCGCCCATCGTCAGAGCCCTCCACGAAGGCGGCCGTGACGACGTCCTGTGGGACGTGCTCCAGGAGGACACCCGCCCGAGCTACGGCTACTTCATGCAGCCCACGACGGCCAACCCCGGCGGTCTGACCACCCATCCCGAACAATGGGACATGGGCAACTCCAAGAACCACATGATCCTTCTCCAGATCGAGGAGTGGTTCCACAGCGGCCTCGCCGGGATCCGCCGGCCGCGCGGCGGCGTGGCCTACCGCGAACTCGTCATCGACCCGCGGCCGGTGGGCACACTGACGCACGTCACGGGCAGCTACCGCACTCCCTACGGCGAGGTGTCGTCGCAGTGGACGCGCACGGACGGCGTCTTCCGCCTGCGGGTCGAGGTGCCGCCCAACACGACGGCGGAGATCCGGGTACCGACAGCAGGCGGCAGACCCGGGCAGGCGCCGGACGGGGCGAGGTTCGAGCGCGTCGACGGGGACCGGGCCGTGTACCGGGTCGGTTCCGGCACGTACGTGTTCGTCGCCCGCGAGAAGCGGTAGCGGACACGCGGTACGACCCCGCCGGAGCGGGCGGGAGGGGCGGTTCGCCGCCCTCCCGCTCGCCCGGCCGGTCGTGCCGGCCATGGTGCCGCTGTCCAGCTCTACTTCGACGTCCTGGCCACGAACCAACTCGCCCGCGCCCTCTACGAAGAGGCCCTCGGCAGCGCCGAACAGCCCCCGAACCTCGCCCGCTTCGTCTTCCTCGACCCGCGGGCGCGCCGCTTCTACCGCGACTGGGACGGCATCGCCCATGACGCCGTCGGCAGCCTGCGCGCCGAGGCCGCCCGCACACCCGGCAACACCGAAATCGCCGACGAACTCGCCACCCACAGAACCGAGTTCGCGGCCCGCTGGGACGCGAACGACGTCCAGTACAACCGCCGCCCCCCGCGTTCCAACGGCTGCGGCGATACAGCCCTGCGGCCCCCTGACCACCACCCCGGGACCGCGTCACGAGGCGAACGTCAGCACCACTCGCCCACGCAGACCGCCCGCTTCCAGCAACCGGTGTGCCTCCGCCGCCTGTTCGGCCGGAAGGGTCCGCGCCACGCGCGGGGTGAGACGGCCCTGCTCCGCGAGCCGGCGGAGGCGGTCGAGTGCGGCGCGTTCGCGTGCGTAGCGCGGTACGAAGGTGTTGCGGGTCTCGATGCCGCGTTCGACGGGCACCTCGACCCCGCCCACCGACGACACCGCCCGGCCTCCGTCGCGAACCGCGCGCAGGGCGGGACCGGCGACCCCGGCGGTGTCGACGAGTCCCTCGACGCCGTCGGGTACTTCGCGGCGCGCCAGTGCCGGGAACGTGTCACCGCGCGGCAGCACGACATCGGCACCGAGCTGCCTCACCAGCGCCTCGTCCCTCGGCGCCGCGTCGGCGATCACGCGGTACCCGTCGGCCTTGGCCAGCTGGACGGCGTACCCGCCGACCGCGCCGGCCGCTCCGGTGACCGCCACGGTGGCACCCGCGGGAAGTTCCAGCAGGTCCAGTGCCATGCGCGCCGTCAGCCCGTTCATCGGCAGCGTGGCGGCCTCGACGGCGTCCAAGCCGTCCGGTACGCGGACCGCGGACTCGGCGGGGACGACGAGCCGTTCGGCATAGGCACCGCGGGTCCCGGAGACGACCACGACGGCCATCACAGGGTCACCGACACGGAGATCGGTGTCGGTTCCCGCACCGATCCGCTCGACCACACCCGACGCGTCCATGCCCGGGACATAAGGCGGTGCGGCGTCGGAGACGAAGGCGAGGCCGCGGCGCACCATCGCGTCGACGGGGTTGACCGCCGCGGCGTGCACCCGGACGCGTATCTCGCCCGGGCCCGCCTCGGGAACCGGAAGGTCCAGGACCCGCAGTACGTCGGGGCCGCCGAACTCGGCCAGTCCTATGGCCTTCATGGAGAGTCCTCCCGCTGAGAACGGGTCATTCGACCGGCGCGCCCCCGGACAGGCGGACCTCTTCGCTGTCGAGGGCGGCCTGGAGGCGGCGCAGTACGGTGTCGTCGATCCGGCGCTCGTCACGGAGCCGGACGACGGTGGCGCGCTTGCCGGCGATGAGGGCCAGGCGCAGCGCGAGGTAGTCCTCGTGCTGACGGACCGCGGGGTCGTCGGGGGCGCCCGCGCTCCTGGCCCGGACGGACGCCAGGGTGGCCTCGTACTCCTGCCGGAGCCACTCGGCGATCCTCGGATCGCTTTGCAGCTCGGCGGCGAGCCGGGGCATCGCCTCGATCGCCTCTTCGATGGCGGTCGTCTCGGCGAGGTCGTGCTCCTCGTCGACCGAGGTGTCGGGCGGCAGCTTCGCCCACCGGACCGCCGCCGGCAGCAGCAGTCCCTGCACCACCAGGGTCACGAGGATCACGCCGGAGGTGACGAAGACGATGAAGCTGCGGTCCGGGAAGGGCTCGCCGGAGTCGAGGGTCTGCGGGACCGAGAGGACCATCGCGAGGGACACCGCGCCCCGGAACCCGGCCAGCCCACTGACCACCCGGGCGCGGTGACCGACCCGGAGCGTGCGTTGGCGCGGGCTGCGGTCGAGAGCGCGCACCACGTAGGTGGCGACGTAGAGGAACGCGAAGCGTACGGCGACGAGCACCACGGAGATGACGCCGACCGCGACGAGCGCGTCATGGAGGTCGGCGCGGTCCAGGTCGCGGACGGCGTACTGGAGTTCCACGCCCACCAGGACGAACAGCGCGCCGTTGATGAGGAAGGTGGCCAGCGGCCAGAACGCCAGGGCCTGCGTGCGGTGTGCGGCCGGGATGATGCGCGGGGCGACCTGGGACATGATCAGCCCGCTGACGACGACCGCGAGGACACCGGACGCCTCGATCAGCTCGGCGAGCAGATACGCGGTGAACGGGGCCAGGATCATGACCAGGTTGCCCAGCAGCGGATCCGTCAGCCGCCGCCGCAGGTTCATGTTGACCCACGCGACCACCACCCCCACGGCCGCTCCGCCACCGTAGGCGAGCAGGAACAGCCCGCCGACGTGCGGCGTGCTCAGATGCTCCTCGCCGACCGTGATGCCGACGGCGAGACCGTAGACCACCAGCGCGGTGCCGTCGTTGACCAGGCTCTCCGCGCGCAGCACGGTGACCTGGCGGCGGGGCAGGGCGCGGGCCAGGACGCCGACCGCGGTGGCGTCCGTGGGCGCCATGGCCGCGCCCAGCACCCATGCCGGTCCCCATGGCAGCCCGAGGGCGTGCCCCGTCGCGGCCACGGCCCAGGCGGTGACGACGACGAGGAGGGTGCTCAGCTGGAGGATGCCGCGCAGGTTGGTGCGGATCTCCCGCAGGGAGGTGGTCAGGCTCTCCCAGTACAGCAGCACCGGAAGGAAGAGCAACAGCACGACCTGCGGGGGCAGTTGCGCCTCCCGCACCGCGGGGACGAAGCCCAGGAGCACACCAGTCACGAGCAGTACGACGGGCGGTGCGATGCCGAGGCGCTGTCCCACGACGTTGCCCACCAGCACGGCCACGCCCAGGACCACGACGAGTTCGAGACCGAGCACGGTGGTTCTTCTCTCCTGTAGGTCCGTCAGGGGTCAGCGCGGGAAGGAGCGGACGCAGAGGTCGTCGCCGTCATTGCCTTGTAGTCGTCCAGAGGAGAATCCCACCTGGGGCCCGGCCCATCCAGGGACGAAATCTTCCTACCCTCAGTGCGCAAAGCAGGGAGAATTCCTTCCCTCCCTTTGCCTTTGAATTCCATGCCAAGCTGCTGGAGAAATAGTCGCGCAATTCATTTTCCAGGAGAAATTCCTCATGTCCTCCATCCCCCGCCCCACGGTCGCCGTCGCTTTCCACTCCGGGTACGGACACACCGCCGTCATCGCGGAAGCCGTGGCGCGTGGCGCGGCGGACGCCGGTGCCGAGGTGATCTCCGTACCCGTGGACACGATCACCGAAGAGCAGTGGGCGCAGCTGGACGCCGCCGACGCCATCGTCTTCGGCGCCCCCACCTACATGGGCACCGCCTCCGCCGCCTTCCACACCTTCGCCGAGGCCAGCAGCAAGCGCTGGTACACGCAGACCTGGGCCGACAAGATCGCCGCCGGCTTCACCAACTCCGGTGCCAAGAACGGCGACAAGTCCTCGACCCTCGGCTACTTCTTCACGATGGCCGCCCAGCACGGCATGCACTGGATCAGCCTCGGCGTACAGCCCGGCTGGGCCTCCACCGAGGGCAGCGAGAACGACGTCAACCGGCTGGGCTATTTCGTCGGGGCGGGCGCGCAGACCCCCGTCGACGCCGGTCCGGAGGCGGTCCACAAGTCCGATATCGCCACGGCCGAGAGCCTCGGTGCCCGCGTCGCACGGCAGACCGCGTATTTCCGCGCGGGCCGCGCATCCCTCGCCGCCTGACCCCCTCTCGGATTCCCCTCGGATTCCCTCTCGAACCCCCTAGGAGCACCCCCATGACCGATTCCCCGAACCTCGCCCTCGTCCGCCGGCTCTACGACTCCGGGATGGACCCGGACGTGGCCGCCGAGGTGATCGACCCTGACATCGTCTGGGACATCACGCCCGGCTTCCCCTACGGCGGCGTCTACCGGACCTGGGCCAGCGTCGGCACCGACTTCTTCGGCCGACTCGCGCCGGACTTCGCCTCCTTCGGCGGGGTGGCCGAGGAGTTCTACGACGCCGGTGAGCACGTCTTCGTGCGCGGCCACTACCACGCCGTGGCCAAGTCCGGCGCGGAGTCGGACGCCCGCTTCATCCACCTGTGGACGGTCGGCGACGGCAAGCTCACCCAGCTGGTGCAGGCCGCCGACAGCCACGTCGTCCAGCTGGCCGCGAACGGCTGACCCGCCCGTACCTACCGCAAGGAGCACTCCATGACGAAGATCCTCTTCCTCGTCACCGCCGCCGACCGCTGGACCCTCGCCGACGGGTTCGAGCAGCCGGCCGGCTTCTGGGCCGAGGAGGCCATCGGCCCGTACCGCGTCTTCGAGGAGGCCGGCTACGAGATCGCCGCGGCCACCCCGGGCGGCGTCCCGCCCACCGCCGACCCGCTCAGCCTCACCCCGGACTTCAACGGCGGCGAGGAAGGCGCACGGAACATGCGGGCCGCCCTCGCGAAGGCCACCGAGCTGGCGAACCCCGTCCGCATCGAGGACGTGGATCTCGACGACCACGACGCCGTGTTCGTCCCCGGCGGCTGGGGCCCGATGGAGGACCTCTCGGACGATCCCGCGGCCGGCCGGCTGCTCAGCGCCTGGCTCGCCTCCGGCAAGATCGTCTCGCTGGTCTGCCACGGCCCCGCCGCCCTGCTGTCCACCGTGGACGCCGACGGCAGGTCCCCCTTCGCGGGCTACCGTCTCACCGGTCTCTCCAACTCCGAGGAGATCCAGAACGGCCTCGCCGACCGCGCGAAATGGCTGCTCCAGGACCGCCTGATCTCCGACGTCGGCGTGGACTACCGCAAGGGCGAGGAGAACTTCGCCCCGCACATCGAGGTGGACCGCACCCTCATCACCGGCCAGAACCCCGCGTCGGCCGTCCCCCTGGCCCAGGAAGTCGTCAAGGCCCTCGGCTGACGGCAGCTCCGGACCACCAGGACGACACCAGCTCCCTCGTGAGCGGCGAGTGGACCCGCCTCCGCCGAACCAGGGACAGATCCCTCCCCCTGACAGGACCGACCTCCGGTGCCAGGCTGAGGGCATGAACCGCGATTCCCACCGCCATGACCTGGGGGAGTTCCTGAAGGCGCGCCGCGCCGAGCTCGACCCGGCCGCCGTCGGCCTGCCCGACGGCGGCGGCTCACGGCGCGTGGCAGGTCTGCGCCGCGAGGAGGTCGCCGTACTGGCGGCCATCAGCACCGACTACTACGCCCGCCTCGAACAGGGCCGCATCCAGCCCTCGCCGTCCGTGTTGGCGGCACTGGCCCGCGTCCTGCACCTCGACGAGGACCAGCGCGCCTACCTCTACGAACTCGCCGCCAAGGAGGACTACCGCCCTCCCCGCCGCCGGCCGAGCCCCACGACCCAGCCGCAGTTGCAGCGCATGCTCGACGACATGGCGCACACCCCCGCCTTCGTGATCGGTCCGCGCACCGAGATCGTCGCCTGGAACACCATGGGCGCCGCTCTGATCACCGACTTCGGGAAGATCCCCGAGAAGCAGCGCTACTTCATAAGGCTGCTCATCACCGACCCCGCGATGCGCGAGCTGTACGCGGACTGGGAGGGCGTCACCCGGCTGGCCATCGCCCAGATGCGGATGCACAACACCAACAACCCCGGGGACCCGCAGCTCGCCGCCCTGGTCGGTGAACTCTCGGTCCGCAACGACCAGTTCCGCCAGTGGTGGGGCGCTCACAACGTGGCCGTACGGGACACCGGCGCCAAACACCTGCGTCACCCCGTCGTCGGGGACCTGCACCTCGACTGGAACGCCGTGACCTGGGCCGCCGACCCCGACCTCCAGATCATCGTCTGGACCGCTGAAGCCGGTACCCCCACCCACGACAGCCTGCGCATGCTGGCCTCCTGGGCGGCCGATCCCAGCCGTTCGGCGAGCGACAGCTCAGCCTGACCGCGGTGAGGTATTCCCTTCAGAGGGGGAGCCTTTTCTCCTACGCGCCCCACGCCTGGGAAGAGGCTCTCCCTTCTTCGTGCACGGCGTTCCTGGCACGCTCGTCACGAGGCCGACCGCGCCGCGCGTCCCCGCCCCCGGTACGGCCCTCCTCCTTCCGATTCCTCAGCGTCGAGGCGTCCGACCCGCCTGCTCATCCGCCAGGAAAGAGATCCCGCTCCCCATGTCCCTGACCCAGTCCCGCCCCGGGACGCCGCCGCTCGCCGTCGCCGAGCCGCGCTGGACCGCCCGCCTGTGGGCCGTCCTCGCCGTGCTGTGCCTCGTGCTGTTCCTCGACGGCCTCGACGTCTCCATGGTCGGTGTCGCCCTGCCCTCCATCGGCCACGACCTCGGCATGGCCACCGGCTCACTGCAGTGGATCATCAACGGTTACGTCCTCGGGTACGGCGGTCTGATGCTGCTCGGCGGCCGCACCGCCGACCTCCTCGGCCGCCGCCGGGTCTTCCTCGTCGCACTGGCCGTGTTCGCCGCCGCCTCCCTGCTCGGCGGTCTCGTCGACGACGGCACGCTCCTGATCGCGACCCGCTTCGTCAAGGGTCTGGCCGCGGCCTTCACCGCGCCCGCCGGCCTGTCCATCCTCACCACGACCTTCCCGGAGGGCCCGCAGCGCAACAGGGCCCTGTCGGTCTTCAGCCTCTTCGGCGCCCTCGGCTACTCCTCGGGCCTGATCCTCGGCGGCCTGCTCACCGGCTTCGGCTGGCGCTGGACCTTCCTGATGCCCGTCCCCCTGGCGCTGCTCGCCCTGGTCGTCGGTCTCGTCCTGATCCCGCGCGACCGCCGCACCGGGACCGGCGGCCAGGACCCGGCCGGAGCGATCACGCTCACCGCGGGCATGCTGCTCGCCGTGTACGCCGTGGTCACCGCCCCGCAGACGGGCTGGACCTCCGCGGCGACGCTGGGCTCCTTCGGCGTGGCCGGCGCGCTGCTGGTCGCCTTCGTGCTGATCGAGCAGCGGGTCCGGCACCCGCTGGTCCGGTTCGGTATCCTGCGCAAGGCCACCACCGTCCGGGCCAACCTCAGCATCGTCGCGCTGATGGGCTCTTACCTCAGCTTCCAGTTCATGATGACGCTGTACCTCCAGGACGGCCTCGGCTGGTCGCCGCTGCGCATGGCGTTCGCGCTGCTGCCGGTCGGGCTGATCGTCGCCGTCGGCTCGCCCCTCACCGGGCGACTCGTCAACCGCTTCGGCACGGCGCCGCTGATCGTCACCTCGATGATCTCGCTGACCCTCGGCTATGTCTGGTTCCTGGCCATGGCAGGCTCCTCGCCCGACTATCTGCTCGCCATGCTGCCGTCCCTCGTCCTGCTCGGCGGCGGCTTCGCGTTCGGGTACAGCGCGATCATGTCCCAGGCCACCGAAGGCATCGACGACTCCGAACAGGGCCTCGCCTCCGGCCTGGTGCAGACCTCCGGCCAGGTCGGCGCCGCCCTCGTCCTCGCCGTCCTCACCGCCGTGATCGCTCAGGCGGGAGACGGCGGCGCCGACTTCACCGCCTACCGGCCGGGCCTGAACCTGGTCACCGGTGTCGCGGTGATCGGGCTGCTCCTGAACCTGGCCCCCGCACTGCGGCTACCGCGGCGCTGAGCCCCTTCTCGCACGTCTGCGGACGTGGGTGCCGAACCAGAGTCGTGTCGTCCGCACTCTCCCAGGGAGGATTTCCTCCCTGGGACGCCGCTCTCCCCGGATGCCTTTCTCCCCTTTTCGCCCTCGCACCGGCGTGTGAGGGTCGGTGCGGAACACAGCACCCCACCCGCAAGGACTCACTGTGACGACCTTCGCCCTCGTCGGCGCCGGACCCGGCCTCGGACTCGCCACCGCGCGTCGCTTCGGAACCGCCGGCCACACCGTGGCACTCCTCTCCCGCAACGCCGAGAAGCTGGAGGGCCTGACCGCAGAGCTGGCCCGGGCCGGTGTCCAGGCGCAGGGCTTCACCGCCGACGCCCTCGACATCGAGTCACTGGACGCGGCGCTGTACGCGGCCGCGGCCGCCCTGGGGCCCATCGAGATCCTTCAGTACAGCCCCGTCCCTCGCGCCGACTTCATGCGTCCGGTCCTCGACACGAGCGCCGACGACCTGGACGCTCCCCTCGCCTTTTCCGTCAAGGGCCCGGTCGCCGCCGTGAACGCCGTCCTGCCCGGCATGCGCCGCCTCGGCCGCGGCACCCTGCTCTTCGTCAACGGCGGCAGCGCCGTGCGCCCCCACCCCGACCGGGCGGGCACCTCGATCGCCTTCGCCGCCGAGAGCGCCTACGCCCGCATGCTCCACGACGCCCTCGTACCGGAGAACATCCACGCCGCCCAGCTGATCATCCCCGGAGCCATCCGCCCCGACGCCGAGCACAGCAGCCCCGATGCGCTGGCCCAGCGCCTGTACGACATCCACCTCGCGCGCGAGGGTTTCCGCCACTACGCCGAGTCCCTGCCCGACTGACGCACCTGGAGGACGCCGTGCACCCGACCACCCGCTCCAGCCTGGCCCGCGCGATCCCCACCGCCGTGCTCCTCGCGGCGACCGCGTGCACCGACGAGCCGGCTCCGCCGCGGTCGGCACCGTCCGCGTCGTCCGCCGCCGCCTCCGCGTCATCGGCAGCGCCGGCGGCCTCACCCCGCGATGACAAGGACACCGCCGCCCTGCACCTGCGCATCACCCTCGACGGCCACCCGGTCGACGCCACCCTGAACGACAGCGCCACGGCCCGCGACCTCGCCGGCCTGCTGCCGCTCACGCTGCACCTGAACGACTTCCACGAGACGGAGAAGACGGCCGACCTGCCCCGCCGTCTGTCCACCTCAGGCACCCCCGAGGCCGCCGAAGCACAACCCGGTGACCTGGCGTACTACGCGCCCTGGGGCAACCTCGCCCTCTTCTACCGCGGCAGCGGCTCCAGCGACCCCGGCCTGATCATCCTCGGCCGGCTGAACGGCGACACCGAACTCCTCGCCACCGCAACCGAGGCCACCATCGAGGCCGCGTCCTGAGGCGGCGCGCGCTCGTCGCGAGACCACATATGAACCTCGCCCACGCCTCCGAGCGCGGCGTGATCGGCCTGACCGCCGGCGCCGCCCTCGCGCCGAGGCCGACGGTCGACGGCGGGTACGCCGCGCGGTAGGGGCGCTTGGCGGGCGGCGTCCTGCGTGGTGTCAGCCGCTGAAGACCAGTTCGGCCTGGTCCCGCTTGGTGGTGTGCAGGTCCCAGTAGACCGGGGCGATCTCCTCGGGCTGGGCGGTGGGGAAGCCGGGGACAGCCGGCGTGCCGATGGACACGTCGATGCCGACGTGGGCGGCCTGGACGCCGGTGCCGTCCAGTTCCTTGTGCAGGTTGAGGACCCAGTTGCGCAGGGCCGCCGCGGCGGCGTTGACGTTGCCGACCTGCGGTACGGGGTCGATGGAGCCGGCGCCGGTGGTGAACAGCAGGGTGCCGGCGCCGGCCTCACGCATGGCGGGCAGCACCGCGCGGGTGGCGGCGATCGCCCCGTAGAGCTGGAACTCCATCTCGTGCCGTACATGGTCCGGCTCGGTCTGGGTCGGGGTGGTGAGGGTGGTGGAGCCGAGCGTTCCGACGGGGGAGTACTCCAGGACGTCGATGCCGTCGAAGTGCGCGGCGGCGTCCTTGAGCGCCTGGGTGAGCGCGTCGCGGTCGAGGACGTCCGCGGGGAACCCGGCGGCCGTGATGCCCTCGGCGGTGAGGGTGTCGACAAGTCGGCCGAGCTTGTCGCGGTCGCGTGAGACGAGCGCGACGTCGAAGCCGCGGGAGCCGAAGGTGCGGGCGACGGCCAGGCCCAACTGAGGGCCCGCTCCGACGATGGCGATGCTGGTCATGGGGGTGATCCTTCCGGTGCAGGTAATGGACAGCCCTATCCGGTTCGTGAACCGGATAGGGCTGTCCGGTTGTCCGGCGTCCAGCGTAGCACCATAAATGGATAGGTCATTCCGATTGTGGGGCGGTGGTGGCCGCGCCCTTGTGGCGCAGCCGCCCGGAGCCGCCGGCTCTCAACCGAGCTGCCAGTACAGCCGCTCCGCCCGGTCCGGATCGTCGACGATCCCGCACTCGGCGTCGAGCCACATCGTCGCCCGCCGCTGCGGCGTGTAGGCCGGCCACGCCGGCACCCCCTCCGCAGCCGGACGCCCCTGGTGGGCGAAGCCCGCCCACAGTCCGCTCATGTGCCGCGCGGTCGCGAGCCGGCCCGGCGACTGGTCCGCGTTCAGGAGGGAGTCGAGGTCCTTGTCGGTGTTGGCGAACTTGAGGTTGATGTCCGACGCGTGCGGCGAGCCGAGGGGGAAGTCCGTGCCGGGCACCAAGGTGGGGTTCTTGTAGGCGAGCTGGTACATGAACACCGGCGCCGCGTGCTGCGCCGCCTTGGCCTCCGCGATCTTGATCGCGTCGCGCCAGATCGGTGAGGTGGTGATGGCGAAGTAGAGCTGTGCGGGTGTCGCGTCGGGCCGGGATCTGTGGAAGACGTCGATGACGCGGTCGAGTTCGGCGCCCTGATACGTGCGGGCCAGTTCCCTGCGCAGGCCGACCTCGTCGATCCGGAAGATGTCGGGCGGCCCGAACAGGCTGAAGAACACCGTCTCGTCGCGGCATGTGCCGCACATCAGCGGCTTGCCCGCCGAGAAGGGGGCGGCGCCGTCGGCGAAGGGATGCCGCGGGATGACGGTGCCGTCGACGAAGGCGCCGAAGCCCGGGAGCGAACCGGCGTCGCCCCAGGGTGGTGCGCCGTTCGCGGCTTCGGACTGCTGGATCGCGAGCAGTCTCTCGGCCGGTGTCCCGTGCAGTGCGGGGATGTCCGCCGCGGTCAGTCCGAGGAGCTCCAGCGTGCGCTCGGCCCGCGCGGTGGCGCCCGCGCGGGTGGGGAAGCGCAGCGGCGCGGCGCTCTCGATCGAGGCCTTGTGGAAGAGCGGCACGGCGTCCGGCATCGTGTGGATCGCGGCGGTCTTGGCGCCGCCACCGCTCTCGCCCCAGACCATCACGTTGTCGGGGTCGCCCCCGAAGTTCTCGATGTTCTCCCTGGTCCAGCGCAGCGCCGCGAGGATGTCCAGCATTCCCTGGTTGGCGGCGTACCGGTCGTCGGCGGCGAGATCTCCCAGGAACAGGTAGCCGAGCAGACCGAGCCGGTGGTTGGACTCGACCACCACGACGTCGTAGAGCCGCGCCAGATGGGTGCCGTCCTGCCCCGTGGCGGAGCCGGAGCCGATCATGTAGCCGCCGCCGTGGTTGTAGAACATCACCGGTCGCCGCCGGCGGTCCGCGGCGGGCGTCCAGATGTTGAGGTAGAGGCAGTCCTCGGAGGGCGCGGGCATCCGACCGTTGCCGTTCGGGCCCATCTCGATGCCGGCCACCTGGAAGGCCGGGTTGGGGAAGTCCACGGTGTCGCGCACGCCGCGCCAACTCCGGGGCGGCTCGGGGGCCTTGAACCGCAGTTCGCCGACCGGTGGCGTGGCGTAGGGCACGCCGAGGAACTTCACGATGCCGTCCTCACGCCGTCCGCGCACCCTGCCGTGACAGGTCGCCGCCTCGTCCGTTCGGTGTGCCCCGCGCGCGAGGGCCGGCGTCGGCACGCTCGTCACGGCGACGACGGACAGGGCTCCGCCGATCATCGTCCTGCGGGTCATCCTCGAACCTGGCATCGGACCTCCTCGGATGGAGAGCGCGCAGTGGGAACCGTTGCCCTCGGTCGTGTTCACCGGGCCGTGCGGGTGAAACGATTCATTACCGGCGAGCCGCGCTCCCGAAGTGCGCTTTCATGAATATGTCCAGCCGTACAGGTGGCGCGCGTCGGTGCGCGGTCGCGGTCGCCGGCGTTCCGACTGGGAAACGTTATCCATGCGGTGCGGACGGCACAAGAAGTTCGACCGCAGCCGGCCGCTCCTGTCCACGCGAGGAGAACGCGTATTCATCCGACGAGAAACAGCACCCCCACCACGCCCGTCGCCGCCATTACCGCGATCGTCAGGACGTTGAACGTCACGTCCTGATTCTGCGAGCGGCGTTCCGCGGCGCGGTCGACGGTGAAGTCGGCCGGGTCGGCGCGGGTGTAGTGGACGGTGACCTCCCGGCCGTACGCGCCGGCCGGGTCGGGGAGATGGGAGGTGCAGTGGGCCGTGACGGCTGTGCCCTCGTGGGTCGTGAAGGACACGACCGGGGTGATGGTGGTGTAGGTGTGCCCGTCGTCCTGGTCGACGCTGACGTCCCTGAGGACGGCGACCACGCGGCCCTCGGTGTGCTCCATCGCGGCCAGCTTCGCCGCGTGGTCGTTCCTGGCGCGGATCGTCGCGGGCAGGTGTGCGGCGGCGAAGAGCGCCAGGGGGCCGCCGAAGCCGATCAGGGCCCATGGCCAGGCCCAGTGGACTGCGGACAGGACCACCAGGCCGACGTACACCAGGAAGAGGGCGAACGAAGGCCGGCCCAGGCCGCGGCTGGGCTCCTCGGGGCGGTTGGTGAACCGGTAGGCATGCGGTCTGCCGCGCGGGTGGTTGATCCCGACCTCCCTGCCCTCCCACGCCTCCGTGATCATCTCGCCGCGCTCACCGTCGTTGGTCACGGTGACCGCCTGCCCGGTGACCGGGTCGGTGTAGGCGACGACCACCGATATCCCGCCCATGCGGGACCCGCCGTGCCGGGGCTCGCGCACCCGCTCGACGCGCCCCGCCAGCCGGACCGTCCGCTGCGCCTTGGTCACCCCGGCCAGCGACATCCCGAACCCGATCAGCGCCACCACGGCCCACAGCGCGCACCACAGCGCCAGAAACCCGGCCCACCCCATGTGTCCTCCTCCTGCCGATCCGGTCAACTGCCGCTGCGCCGCAGCACCTTGCCGTGCGCGTCCGCTTCCAGCGACCCCGCGCCTCCGTCGCCGGTCACCACGATCCTGAGCGTGAGCCGGCCGGTCACTCCGTCCGCGGTCAGCTGCCAGCCGCGCGGAGAGTCGACGCCCGTGCCGGCCTTGTCGACCAAAGCGGGGACGCGGTCGTAGGGCAGGGATCGCGGGTCGAACCCGCTCGTGCCGCCCGGGGAGAAGACGACGGTCAGCAGGCGCTCCTGTACGACCAGGGTGAGCGCCCGGCGCTTGTCCGCGTCCCGCGTCAACGACTCGACGGCCCTGCGCAGTTGGCCAGGGTCGAGCATCGACCGGCCCGGGCCGAGGGTGACCGTGCCGGTCGCGGAGGTCACGGTGGTCGTGGACGACGACGAGGCGGACGGCCGGGGCGAGGCGCCGCCCGTACCCTCGTCGCGGTCGAAGAGGTCGGCGTGGAACAGTACGAGCACGGCGGTCACGCCGAGCAGCAGCCCGATCAGCGTGAGGAAACCGGCGGCGCAGCCCTCGGGGGAGTCGCTCCTCATGGCTGGACCGGGCGCCGAGTCGACGCGCGCACCGGCCGCCCGCTCCTCCCAGTCCGGTGTCGGCCGCCGCACGATCCGCGTCTTCCACGGCCGGTCCGGCGGATACTCCACCACCACGATGCCGTGCGGCCGGTAGTCGGCGAGCTCGACGAGGTTGACGTCCTGGCGGATCTCGACACGGAAGGCGGGAGCGTCGTCCGGTGCGACGGACAGCTCGAACCGCACCGGAACATCGCTGGCCTCACCCCCGACGGCCTCCAGGCTCTCGATCAACGCGAGCGCCGTACGCGGTACGACGGCCGCCTCCCGGGCGCGGCGAGGCGATGTGGCGAGGAAGAAGACGAGCCCATAGGCCGAGGGCAGCGCCAACCCCAGGACGATCAGCGAGACCTCCCCGACGACACACCCGCTGATGAAGGCGGTGAGCGAACCGCCGATCACAGCGCCCGTCACAAGGCCCAGGGCGAGGTCGGCGGGCCCGCCGCGGGTGGGCGGCGCGGCCGCGGTGATCGTCATGCGGCCGATTCTGCACGTCAGAGGTGACGCGCGACAGGCCCCTGAACGACCTTGGAGTACGGACTTTGTCCTGAGTGTGGAAAAAGAAGTGCCCTACTCATGCGTAAGTACTTCCACGTCTGGAAAATCGTTGTTACGTTCCTCTCCGACAGCCTGACGGGTGAGGGGAGAGGAGGGATCGTGCGGCGGATGACTGCTCGACCTGAGAACGCGCATCAGGCACGACTGCTGCGTCTGCTGCGGGACAACGGTTCCAACTCCCGCGCCCAGCTGGGCGATCAGGTCGATCTCTCACGGTCCAAGCTGGCCGTGGAGGTGGACCGGCTCCTGGAGACCGGGCTGGTGGTCGCGGACGGGCTGGCCCCTTCCCGGGGCGGTCGGCGCTCGCACAACATCCGGCTCGCCCCGACGCTGCGTTTCCTCGGCGTCGACATCGGCGCCACGTCGATCGATGTCGCCGTCACCAACGCGGAGTTGGAGGTCCTGGGGCATCTGAACCAGCCGATGGACGTCCGGGAGGGGCCGGTCGCGGTCTTCGAGCAGGTGCTGGCGATGGCCGCGAAGTTGCGGGCGACGGGGCTGGC
>NZ_JBIUCI010000013.1:0-299287 GCF_044593635.1 Streptomyces sp. NPDC051913
ACGCCCGGTTACATTCCGAACCCGGAAGCTAAGCCTTACAGCGCCGATGGTACTGCAGGGGGGACCCTGTGGGAGAGTAGGACGCCGCCGAACAAATTTTGAGAAAACCCCCGTACCGGTTAATCGGTACGGGGGTTTTCTGCGTTTCGGCTACGGTGATCAGCATGAGCAGCATGAACTTCGAGATCCGTTCCATACGCGCCGACGAGTGGCCCGCCGTGAGGGAGTTGCGGCTGGTCTCGTTGCAGGACCCCGCCGCGCCCGTCGCCTTTCTGGAGACCTACGAGGACGCCGTCGCCCGGCCGGACTCCTTCTGGCAGGAGCGGGCCGCCGGGGGATCTGATCCGGCCGGTGGGGTTCTGCAGTTCGTTGCCGAGGCCGCTGACGGCACATGGGTCGGGTCCGTCGTCGTACTCATCGAGGAGGCCGGCTCCACCGACTGGGCCGGGTTCCCCGTGGAGCGGCAGCAAGGGCATGTCGTCGGGGTGTTCGTGCGGCCCGAGTGGCGTGGGGGCGGGGTGACCAAGGCGCTCTTCGACGCGGCCCTCGCATGGGCCTGGGGGCGTGGGGTCGAGGCTGTGCGGCTCATCGTGCACGAGGACAACCCGCGGGCACAGGGGTTCTACCGCAAGGCCGGGTTCGTGCCGAGCGGGAAGGTCGTGCCCTTGGAGGGGCATGAGGGGGAGAACGAGTTGGAGTTCGTCATGGAGGCGAGTTCAGACCGGTAGTTCGTCGTGCGGCCAGCGGGACCTTGCCTGTTCCCTGGAGCGGAGCAGGGCCAGGGTAGGCAGACCCCGGTCCGCTCCGGTGGTCAGGAGCTCCGGGAGCTGGGGAAGTGGGGCCACGGCGGCGACGTCGTCCAGGACGAGGGCCAGTGGTGGGTCGAGGCGACCGGATGATGACCGTTCGGCCATGCGCCGGCCACGCTCGACCACGCTGGAGACGAGGGCCGTCAGGAGTGGCATCGCGCCTGGGTTGGTCCTTGGGTCCTCGATGGACTCCCCCACTACGTAAAGCGTGCCCCCTTCATCGACGAAGGAATCCAAGGCGAGGCCATCAGTTCGGTTTGGAGTGCAGGCCTCGCGGATGTTGACCGTGAAGAGCGCGGAGAGAGCTCGGCCGGTCAACTCCTGGGCGATGTCCCGGCGTTCCGGGTGGGCCGTGAGGGTGGCCTCCAGTTCGCCCGCCGCGCCGGGGGCCGCCTTCGGGTTCGTACGGAGGATGCGGACCGCGTCCTGGATCTGGGTGCCCTGGGACCAGCGGTGGACGTGGCGGATGGTGCGGCCGTCTATGGCGGCGGCGTGCAGATAGCTTCGCAGGAGCGTTTCCGCGGTGTCGCTGACCGCTTGGTCGAGGCGGGCGGTCGGGCGGACCGGGGTGAGGAGCGCCGCGGCTCTCGCCTTCGCCGTCTCTCTGTCCTCGCAGCCTGCGGTGGGGGACCAGTGGAGGCGGGCCGGGGTGTCGCAGAGGTGGGTGGGGTCGTAGAGGTGGACGGGGCCCAGTTTGGCGCGGGCGTCCTTGGTGTCCGACCAGACCGCGGGGTTCGAGGTGACGACGAGGGTGGGGCCCTCCGCGTCGCGTACCGCCTGGATCGCCGTGAGATGGCGGGTCTCCCTGGGGGCGACCAGTACCTTCTCCACGCGCGCGGGTACCGCCACCGGCGTGGGCTCGGGTACCGGTTCCGTCCTCGGTGTCGGCACCTCGTGGTGGGTGACTCTCTCGACGGCGGGCTCGGGAGGCGTGCGTGGCTGCTCCACGGCATCGGTTCGCGGCGCCGGCTGAGGCGCTTCCCTTCGCGCCCGTCGTACCGCCTTCCAACGGGCGACCGTCCCCAGTACGAACACGGTGAGGACGACCAGCACCATCAACTGCCCGATGAGCAGGCCCCAGAACAGCCCGTACCCGGAGAGCTGGGCCGCCGGGGTCTCGGGCCACGCGCCCGGAATGTCGTGGGGGCGGCCGATCAACTGGCGCATGGCCAGGGGCGTACGGGTGAACGTGACGCCGTCGGGCCAGCCGCCGTGGGCGAACAGGCCGGCGAGACCGGTGGCCGACCAGACCAGCAGGGTCATGCCGATGAGGAAGGCGAGTATGCCGACCAACAGCCCGTCAGGGACGCCCCCTTGGCCTCCCTGACTCCCTTGGCCCTCCTGCCGACGGCGGTTGTCCGGTCTCACCACTGCCCGCCTCCCTGCCTACGCCACCGTCGACTCGGAGTCGCCCATGTGCTGCTCCATGTGCTGTTCCATGAAGGCCGCCGCCCGTTCCTCCGCCTCCAACTCGGCCGCGCGCAGGGCGTCGTCCGTGAGCGCGCGGTCGGCGGAGGACTCGGTCATCGCGCGGTCGGTGAAGACGAGCGGGCGTTCCGTCTCGGTGATCAGGTGTTTGACCACCTGGACGTTGCCGTTGACGTCCCACACGGCGATGCCCGGTGTCAGGGACGGGATGATCTCCACCGCCCAGCGGGGGAGGCCCAGCACCCGGCCGGTGGACCTGGCCTCGTCCGCCTTCTGGGCGTAGATCGTCCTCGTCGACGCCATCTTCAGGATCGCCGCGGCCTCCTTGGCCGCCGCTCCGTCCACGACGTCGGACAGATGGTGGACCACCGCCACGAACGACAGGCCCAGCCGTCGGCCGAACTTCAGCAGCCGTTGGAAGAGCTGGGCCACGAAGGGGCTGTTGATGATGTGCCAGGCCTCCTCGACCAGGAAGATGCGCTTCTTCCGGTCGGGGCGGATCCAGGTGTGCTCCAGCCATACGCCGACGATCGCCATGAGGATGGGCATGGCGATGGAGTTGCGGTCGATGTGGGACAGGTCGAAGACGATGAGCGGGGCGTCCAGGTCGATGCCGACCGTCGTCGGGCCGTCGAACATGCCGCGCAGGTCACCGTCGACCAGACGGTCCAGGACCAGGGCGACGTCGAGGCCCCACGCGCGTACGTCGTCTATGTCGACGTTCATCGCCTCGGCGGACTCCGGCTCGGGATGCCGTAGCTGCTCGACGATGTCGGTGAGGACCGGCTGGCGTTCGACGATGGTCTCGTTGACGTAGGCGTGCGCGACCTTCAGGGCGAAGCCGGAGCGCTCGTCCAGGCCGTGGCCCAGTGCGACCTCGATGATGGTGCGCAGCAGCGCGAGCTGGCCCGTCGTCGTGATCGCGGGGTCGAGGGGGTTGAGGCGGATCCCCATGTCCAGGGCGGCCATCGGGTCCAGGCGGATGGGGGTTATCCCCAACTCCTGGGCGATGAGGTTCCATTCACCGACGCCGTCCTCGCCCTGGGCGTCGAGGACGACGACCTGGCGGTCGCGGAAGCGCAACTGCCGTAGGACGTACGTCTTCTCCAGCGCCGACTTGCCGTTACCGGACTCGCCGAGCACCAGCCAGTGGGGTGCCGGGAGCTGTTGGCCGTAGAGCTGGAAGGGGTCGTAGATGTAGCCCTTGCCGGAGTAGACCTCGCGGCCGATGATCACGCCCGAGTCGCCCAACCCGGGTGCCGCCGTGGGCAGGTAGACCGCCTGGGCCTGGCCGGTGGAGGTGCGGACGGGCAGACGGGTGGTCTCGACCTTGCCGAAGAGGAAGGACGTGAAGGCGTCGGTCAGGACGGACAGCGGATCCCGCATCGGCGACTCAGCCCCTACCTTCGGATTCCGGTGGCGAACGGGAGTGTGTTCACGAAGGCGCGGTGGTGCTCGCGGTCGCACCACTCCAGCTTCAGATACGACTTTCCGGCAGAGGCCCGGATGGTCCGCTTGTCGCGCGCCAGCGCCTCGGGGTTGCGGGAGGAGACGGTGATGTAACCGACCAGGTTGACGCCGGCCGCGCCGCTCGCGAGGTCCTCGCCGCGCTGGTCGAGACGGTTGTGGGAGGCGACGTCACGGGGGTCGACGGTCCGGTTCATCTTGGCGGCGCGGGACGCCTCCGCCTCGTCGTTCGTCTTCTCCGTCAGCATGCGCTCGATGGCGACCTCGGTGGGTTCGAGGTCCATCGTCACGGCGACCGTGCGGATGACGTCCGGGGTGTGGACCAGGAGGGGCGCCAGGAAGTTCACGCCCACCGGGGTCATCGGCCACTCCTTCACCCAGGCCGTGGCATGGCACCAGGGTGCGCGGGTGGAGGACTCGCGTGTCTTCGCCTGAAGGAACGTCGGCTCCATGGCGTCGAGTTCGGCCGGCCAGGCGTTGCGCCTGGTCATCGCCTGGATGTGGTCGATGGGGTGGTCCGGGTCGTACATGGAGTGGATGAGCGAGGCGAGGCGGCCCTGGCCCAGTGGCTGTCGTACGCGGATGTCCGCCTCCTGGAGGCGGGAGCAGATGTCCGTCAGCTCGCGCGCCATGACCACCGCCAGGCCCGCGTCGCGGTCCAGCTTGCGGCCCGACTGGGGGCGCGCCGCGCGGGCCATCGCGTGGGCCTCGGCGGAGAGTTCGCGGGTGTAGTGCATACAGGCGACCAGGTACGCGCGGTGCTGCTCGCTGCTGGTGGAGACCATGGACTGCAACTGGTCGTACGACTGCATGAGCCAGCCCGGTGCCTTCTCGTCGCCGCGGACGGCCACGTCCTTGGCGTGGGCGTCGGGGTCGGCGGGGAGGGTGCGGGCGAGCATCTGGAGGCGGGTGACGAAGCCGTCGCCGTTGGCCACGTGCTTGAGGAGGGTGCCGAACCGGTCGACCAGCGCCTCCTGGTCCTCGGAGTCGCGCAGACCGACGCCGGGCCCCTCGATCTCGATCGCGGCCGTCACGGTCCTGCGGTCGGCGTGGAGCAGTACGGCGATCTCGTCGGGGCCGAAGGGGGCGGCCAGCCAGCTGATGCGGCCGATGCCGGGGGGCGGGCCGATCTCGACCTCACGGCCGTCGGTGCGGGTGCCGGCCTCCATGACGCCCGAGCGGTACACGGTCCCCTGCTTGAGGGTCCGCTTGTAGCTGCGGTTGATCTCGAACCACTTGTAGAACGTGCGGTGCTTGTACGGCACGTAGACCGCCGCGAGCGCGAGCAGTGGGAAGCCCATCAGCAGCACGATGCGCAGGGACAGTACCGGGACGATGAGCCCGCACATCATGCCGAGGAACGCGCCGCCGATGATGAGCGCGATCTCGCCGGTCTCACGATTTCTGCCGACGATCGCGTTCGGCCGGGCGCGGCCGATCAGATATGTACGGCGGGGCGTGACCGGATGGGACACGTGGGACTCGGTCGTCAACGCCCTTCACCTCCCGTGCGGTTGTTACTGCTGTTGCGGGTGTTGCTGGCATGGGGTGTGTTCACCGGGCTGCTCGACCGGGGCGAGGGGGCGGCGGAGGGGACAGATCCGCCGCCACCGCCGCCACCGTTCGAGCCGCGCGTGCTGTGGGCGGCGACGCCGCCGGAGGCCGGGTTGGAGGGGCGGGCACCGCCGCCGGAGGCTTGTCCGCCGCCGTTGTTGTCGGCGCGGGTGCTGTGGGTCTTGATGCCCTGGGCGACGAGGGTGGCCGGGGAGCTGATGACGGCCGCGGCCTTGCCTTCCGCGCCCTGCATGATGCGGTTGTTGCGGGAGCCGGCGATCTCGTCGCCGAAGCCGGGGACGAAGCGGTAGATCATCGCCGAGGCGAAGATGGCGAGCAGGATGATGGCGAGGCCGGAGACGACGGCGGAGAACGCGTCGGGGCCGTCGTCGGTGGAGAGCGCGCCGGCGAGGCCGAGGACGATGACGATCACCGGTTTGACGAGGATGACGGCGATCATGATGCCGGCCCAGCGGCGGACGTGGCCCCAGAGGTTCTTGTCGACGAGGCCGGCGTAGACGACGGTGCCGAGCAGTGCGCCGACGTAGAGCAGGGCGGCCCTGATGACGAGCTCCAGCCACAGGACGCCCGCGGCGAGGATGCTGACGAGGGAGACGACGATCAGCATGATCGGGCCGCCGCCGATGTCCTCGCCCTTGTTGAGGGCGCCGGAGAAGGTGCCGAAGAACGTGTCCGTCTGGTCGCCGGTCGACTTCGCGAGGACCTCGGTGATGCCGTCGGTGGCCGATACGACGGTGTAGAGGATCAGCGGGGTGAAGGCCGAGGCCAGGACGGTGAGCCAGAGGAACCCGATCGCTTCGCTGATGGCGGTGGTGAGGGGGACGCCTCGCACCGCGCGCTTGGCGACGGCGAGCAGCCACAGCAGCAGGGTCAGGACGGTGGACGCCGCGAAGACGACCGCGTACTGCTGGAGGAACTTGGGGTTCGTGAAGTCGACGTTCGCGGTGTCCTTCACGGCGTCACTGAGCTTGTCGACGGTCCAGGAGGCGGCGTCGGCACAGCCCTTGGCGAGGGAGGAGAGGGGGTCGAGGGAGGAGGTGGGGTCGAGGGTGGTGGATCCGCCGGAGCCGGTGCCCTGGCCTTTTTCGCAGTAGTCCTTGGCGGGGCCGTGGATCAGGTCGCAGGGGTCGTTGCTGCCTGAGGGCGACGGCGTGGGCGAAGGCGTGGGTGCGGCGAATGCGCGCGTGGCCATGAGAACGGCTGTGGTCTGCGCGGCCGTGATGACAGCAGAGAGCCTGAGTACGCGTCGGCTACCGGGCATAGGTGAACCCTCCGTACTCTTCGACGGCCTTAGCCATCTCGTCGGCGCTGGAGGCCCTGTCATCGCCGGGTACCGGCGAGGGGCCGTCCTTCTGGGAGTGCGTCACGATCTTCCAGTCACCACCGGTCCACTGGAGCTGCATGGTGATGGTGAACCAGGTGCTGGTGACCGGGTTGGTGGAGTTCTCGCCTGCCAGGCCGAGGAGGCCGCTGCACCAGACCTCGACGGTCGCGGCGTCGGCGGATGCCTGCGTGGCCTTGGTGCCGATCGGACTCGTACGGGATACGAAGGTGTAGCCCTGGGGTGTGGAGCCGTCCTCGTTGAGTCCGACGTTCTTGTTGAACTGGGGTGTGTATGCCTTGTCCAGGGTCGCTTCGAACTGCGAGACCCGGGAGGGCGTGATGATGGCGTTCAGGATGGCGTCACGCCGGGTCTTGTTGAACATTTCGGCCGAGCCCAGAGAAACCGCATAATTCGCCGCCGCACTCTGCGCCCCCTGCTCATCCCGCGCGAACCCCGACTTCACCGGTGTCTCCCCGGTCGCCGCCGTAGGTGAGGTCGCCGGTTTGTCGGTGCCGCCGGTTTTTGTGGCGGAGTCGTCTCCCCCGCGGTTCGCGAAGGCGATCGCGGCGATGAGGACCACCACCACGCCGACGACCGTGACGAGGCTTCGGGACGACGAGCGGCCGGCTCTGCGTGTCCCGCCGTACCCGTCGCCGCCACCGCTGTCCGGCAGGCGCGTGCGGGTCTGGCCCGTGCCCCCGTAACCGCCGGAGGTCTCGCGTTCGTCCCCGAGACTCATGCCGCGTACGCCCCCTCGACGTCGTGCGGAAACTCGTAGGCATACGACGGTAGCCGTGCTGGTTCCCGCGCGGGCGCGGTGTGGTGACTGGACATCAGGGAAACGCAACCTCAGCCGGTGGGCACGACGGGCGGGTGGGTGTTGGGGACGAGGTGAAGGGCCGGGCGTGCCCGGAGTGGCTAGACCGCCATGCCGTACACGATGGTGAACAGCGTGCCGAGTGAGCCGATGATGAAGACTCCGGTGAGGCCGGCGATGATGAGGCCCTTGCCCTGCTCGGCGCTGAAGGTGTCGCGGAGCGCGGTCGCACCGATGCGCTGCTTCGCGGCGCCCCAGATGGCGATGCCGAGGCAGAGCAGGATGGCCACCGCCATCACGACCTCGATCATCACCTTCGCCTCGTTGCCCAGGCTGCCGAAGGGGCCCCAGTCCGGAGCGATCCCGCCGATGATGGTGTTGATGTCTCCCTTGTCGGCCGCAAAGAGCATGTAAGTCACCGCCCCTGGTGGGTAGTTCCGCTTCCCCTGCGGGTGCGCAGAGGTCAGGCCTCATTGTCGCCGACAAATCCGCCGTCGTATGTCGACTTGGCGTCATTGATTGGCGGGTTTCGTACGAATGCTTGTCTGGTACTCGTCCGGTTACTCTGTGTATCACGGCAGGTCACGCCGGGCAATGAGGCCTGAGCGGAACCTGTCGTGTGGTTCCGTCGTTAGCCCCTCTTACGAGCTGGTGCGCTTGTGGCACCCATGTTCTGCGGGTGAAGGCTATCTCCCCCTACTGTTGCGGGCAGGGCGCTGAGTGACATAACCCGCTCCGAGGTGGAGAGGGCGACGCGGCTCGCGGTCGCTAGCGCGTCGTGCACTTGGGGTAGGCCGCTCCCTCGGCGCAGGAGTCGTATGCGCTGCTGCTGACGTCCACCTCCTCCTCGTCCCCGCTCTTCGTACGGACCGTCAGTTCGTACTCGGTGTGGCAGCTGCGGGTCTTCTTGCCGTTCTTCCGCTTCGTCTTGCACTCGTTGTCCGTGTCCTTGCCGACGACGGTGCCGGTGACGGGCTTCGAGTCGCTGCCGCAGGCTGTCAGCAGCGGTGCGGCGAGTACGGCGACGGTGGCAAGGGCTGCGAGTGTGCGCTTCATGTGAGCTCCCCCGTGGGTATCGGCCATGACGGACGAACGGGCCGCGGCTCGTCGCCACAGCCCGTTCCTCAGTATCAGTACCGGTGTCGGTACGGCGATACCGGTACCGCTCAGCCGGTGAAGGCCGTCACGCCTTCCGGGGTGCCCCAGCCGGTCGGGCCGTCGTAGCCCGACCTGGCGGTGCAGTAGTAGCTCGTGGTGCAGGTGCCGTTGTTGCCGGACGTGACGTCGTTGAGGGCTGAGGTGCCTGCCGCCGCGTAGGGGTAGGAAGCGGGGTAGTCGCTGCTGCCGGGCGTGCCCGCGAGGGCGTACACCGACGCGATGATGGGGGCCGAGGCGCTGGTGCCGCCGTAGGTGTTCCAACCGGTGCCGTCGGAGCCGTAGGAGTCGTAGACGGAGACGCCCGTGGCGGGGTCGGCGACGGCCGAGACGTCGGCGATCATGCGCTTGGTGCAGGTCGTGTCGGTCTGCCAGGTCGGCTTCGTGTCGTACGAGGAGCAGCCGGAGCCGGTGCCCTCGGTGCTGCTGGTGTTCCAGACGGACTCCGTCCAGCCGCGGCTGGCGGAGGAGGTGGAGAGCTTGGTGCCGCCGACCGCCGTCACGTACTTGGACGCGGCCGGGTACTCGGCGCCGTAGCCCTCATCGCCTGCACTGACCGTGATGGCTACGCCGGGGTGGTTGAAGTAGGAGGTGTCGTACGAGGTGTCGGAGGAGGACTCCGAGCCGCCGTAGGAGTTGGAGACGAACTTCGCGCCGAGCTTGACCGCCTCGTTCACGGCCGTGCCCAGGTTGGCCATGCTCGACGACTTCGCCTCCACGAGGAGGATGTTGGCGTTGGGGGCGATCGCCGAGACCATGTCGAGGTCGAGGGAGATCTCGCCGGCCCAGCCGCTGTCGGCGGTGGGCAGGGAGGTCGTGGAGCCGGTCTGGCTGACCTTCTTGAAGCAGCCGTTGGCCGTCGTGCAGGCCGGGAGGCCGTAGTACGAGCGGTAAGTGGCCAGGTCGGCAGCGGCGTTGGGGTCGTCGTACGCGTCGACGATCGCGATGGTCTCGCCGGAGCCGTTCGAGGCGGACGCGGACGTCAGGCCGTAGGCGGACTGGAGGTCGCTCGGGCCGTAGCCGGTGGGAGTGGCGGAAGTGGCGTTCGGCTTGAGGGACTTGGGGGTCGCGCCCTTCAGCGCGGCCTGCTTCTCCATGTACGCCGTGGTGCCCGCGGTGACGCGGAGCGCGTTGCAGGCCGCGTAGCCCTTCTTGGGGGTCGTGGCGCACGAACTCTCGTACCGAACATGCGCCTTGGCGACCTGGGCGGCGATGGCCGAGGGGCTCGCCCTGTGGGGGGTGGTGTCCGCGTGGGCCTGGGCGGCGGTGCCGAGGCCGGCGAGGAGGAGGGCGGTGGTGGCCGCGGCGGCGGAGCCCGCCTTGCGCCATCTGCCGGACATGTGGGGGTTGTTGGGCGTACGCAACGTACAGCCTCCTGTAAGTGGGGTTGCAGAGGCCTGCGGTGGGGGACCACCGGTGAGGTTCCCGGTGGGGGCGGCGACCCGCGAAGACCATCCCCTTGTTGAGTACGTGACAACAAGGCGCGTTGCGGAACTCTGACTTCCGCATGACTCAGGGGCGTGGGGGCTTACTGATCAATGGCGGCCCGATGGCCGTGTGTTGGCTGTGCCTTGACTGTGTGCACAGCGCACGCACAACAAGTGGCTATCGAGGCAACAGGCCGTGCAGCAGCAGGTGTACGAGGGTGTCGACCGCGTCGACGGCCGCCTGGGCGTCGGTGTGGCCGTTGGCCGCGAAGGTGGCGATGCCGTGCAGCGCGGCGCCCACGGTGAGGGTGAGCATGGCCGGGTCGCCCTCGATGATCTCGCCGCGCTCCTGGGCCGCGGCGACGATCGCCGCCAGGGATCCCACCGTGCGCTCGGCCGCCGCGGCCATCTGCTCGGAGGCGTCCGGGTCGTGCTTGAGGGAGTACATGAGCTCGATCAGCGCGGCGTTGTCGGTGGCGAACCGCAGATAGGCCCGGGTGAGCACGGTGAGGCGGGGCTGCAACGGGAGCGTGGCGTCGTCGGCGGTGGTGAGGGCCTGGAGGAGCCGGTCGTAGCCGTCGAGCGCCAGGGCGTCGAGCAGGGCCTGCTTGTCCTTGAAGTGCCGGCCGGGGGCGGCGTGGCTGACCCCGATGTCCCGGGCCAGCTCGCGCAGTGACAGCGCGACGGCGCCCTTGTCGCGCAGGGTGCGCTCGGCGGCGGTGAGCAGCGCTGAGCGCAGGTCTCCGTGGTGGTAGGGGCGGCTCATGGACATGGGCATCATCGTATCCGCATGTTGGCGCCGTCATCATTGTTGTCATTGACAGCATTGTTGGCAACGCCTACATTGAGGTCATGGCTGAGAAGCAGAACGCATGGAACCTGACCCACCTCCCTGACCTCGCGGGCCGTACGGCCGTCGTCACGGGAGCCAACAGCGGCCTCGGGCTCCGCACCGCGGAAGGGCTGGCCCGGGCGGGCGCGCACGTCGTGTTCGCCGTACGGGACGTGGAGCGGGGGCAGGCCGCGGCGGCGGGGGTGAACGGCAGCACCGAGGTGCGGCGGCTCGACCTCGCGGACCTCTCCTCCGTGCGGGAGTTCGCCGAGGGTTGGGAAGGCCGACCGCTGAGTCTGCTGATCAACAACGCCGGCGTGATGATGCTGCCCGAGCAGCGGACGCGGGACGGCTTCGAGATGCAGTTCGGCACCAACCACCTGGGGCACTTCGCGCTGACGAACCTTCTCCTGCCGTATGTCACGGACCGGGTGGTCACGGTGGCGTCGAGCGCGCATCGGCTCGGCGACCAGAAGATCCACTTCGATGATGTGAACCTGACCTCGCACTACAGCCCCACCCGCGCCTACGCCCAGTCCAAGCTGGCGAACCTGTTGTTCCTGCTGGAGCTCCAGCGGCGCCTGACGGAAGCGGGTTCCTCCGTGCGCGCCACCGCCGCCCACCCCGGCTGGGCCGCCACCAACCTCCAGAGCCACCACGCCAGTGCGCTGATGCGGCTGGGGATGGCGATCGGCAACAGGCTGATGGCCCAGGACGACCGAGCGGGTGCCCTGCCCACGCTGTTCGCGGCGACCGAGGACATCCCCGGCGCGAGCTATGTCGGCCCGGACCGGATGGGCGAGTGGCGGGGCGCCCCGACCCTGGTCAGCCGCTCCCGCGCGGCGAGCGACACGGTGGCCGCGCGGCGGCTGTGGGCGGTGTCGGAGGAGATGACGGGGGTGCGGTTCCCGCTGGAGGCGGCCGTACGGGGCTAGGGCCTTCCGCGGCAGGGGCCCCGGGGCGGCGACCGGGCCAGGGCCCTCCCGAGGCGCGGGCCCCTGCGGCCGGAGCGGTCCTGATGCTGCTCTCACCTTTGTCGGTCACAGTGGTTCTGATGAAGCACATGCCCCTCTGTGTCGCCCTTGTGCTGCTCGCCGTCACCTCCGCCTCCGAGGCGGCCGCCGACGACGGGCCGGGGCCCTTTGGTGTCACCGTCGTCGCGGCAGCGGGTGTGGAGACGGTGAGAGTCGGGGCGTTGTTCACGGGCGGTGAGCATTTCTGCACGGCGTCCGTGGTGCACAGCGCGCGCCGGGATCTCCTGGTGACCGCCGCCCACTGTCTCGACGGCGACGAGGACGACCTCGTGTTCGTGCCGGGTTACCGGAACGGCGAGGCTCCGTACGGGAGATGGCGGGTCACCGGGCGCGTTCTGCCCGACGGGTGGGACGAGGACAGTGACGTGGCCTTCGCGACGGTCGCCGAGCGGCAGGGCCGCGACATCGAGGACGTCGTCGGCGCGAACCGCTTCACCCCGGGCACCGCCACCGGCGCCACCGCCGTGACCGTCACCGGTTACCCCAACTCCCGTGAGGTGCCCGTCCGCTGCACCGACAAGCCGATCGCGCACAGCCGTACGCAACAGCGCATCGACTGCCCCGACTTCAGCGGCGGGACGAGCGGCAGCCCGTGGGTGAACGGGGACGGGCAGGTCGTCGGGGTGCTGGGTGGGCACGAGGGGGGCGGGGTCACGGACGACATCTCGTACAGCGTCGTTCTGGGGCGGCAGGCCGCGGAGTTGTACCGCCGGGCGGCCAACTGATCCATGTGGCAAGGTCACTTCGGTGGACGCACTGAGGGAACGGGACCCGGCGCACATAGGCGCGTACACCCTGCTCGCGCGGCTCGGGGCCGGTGGCATGGGGCAGGTGTATCTCGCGCGGTCGCCCGGCGGACGGCACGTCGCCGTCAAGGTCATCCGGGACGAGATCACCGACCATCCGGAGACGCTGGCGCGGTTCCGGCGGGAGGTGGAGACCGTGCGGGCGGTGCGCAGTGCCTACACCGCGCACCTCATCGACGCCTCGCTGGACACCGCGCCGTACTGGCTGGCCACCGAGTACGTCGCCGGACCCACGCTGAGCGCGGCCGTGGCCGCGCACGGGCCGCTGCCCGCCGACAGCGCACGGCGGCTCTTCGCCGCACTCGCCGAGGCGCTGGCCGCCGTCCACGCGTACGGCGTCACCCACCGGGACCTCAAGCCGCAGAACGTGCTCCTCTCCCCGCAGGGCCCGCAGCTCATCGACTTCGGTATCGCCCGGGGCGCCGCCGACACCGCCCTGACGCGGACCGGGCTCACGCCGGGGACGCCCGGATACACCGCCCCCGAGGTGCTGATCAGCGACCAGGTCGGCCCGGCGGCGGACGTGTTCGCGCTGGGCGCGACCCTCGCGTACGCCGTCAGCGGGCGGCCGCCCTTCGGGAGCGGGCCCGCGCACGCGGTGTCGTACCGCGTGGTGCACGAGAACATCGACGTGGCGGGGGTCGAGCCGGGGCTCGCCGCGCTGATCCAGGAATGCGTGGCCAAGGAGCCGGGGGCGCGGCCGGGGCCGGACGCCGTCATCGCGCGCTGTGCGGTGTCCTCCGCGCTCGCCGAGGATCCGTTCTACGGCCGTCTGGCCGCCGACTCCGTGGCCGCACCGTCCGACCTCCGGGCGGCGCGGGCGGCGGGCCTGGTGCCCCCGGGGCACGGCGTCCCGGCCGCCCCCGCGCACCGGCCGACCGTCGGCCCGGGCTACGTCCCGACCTACGTCCCGGCCCACGTCCCGACCTACGTCCCGACCCATGTGCCGACGACCGCGCCCGAGCCGCCGCGCCGCTCCCTTCGTAGACCCTGGCTGGTGGCCGTCTCCGTCGCGGCCGTGCTCGTCGCCGGGTCCGTGGTGGCGTGGCGGATGCAGGACGGGCGGGGCGACGGTGGGGCTCGGGCACAGGGCGGGGGTACGGCGTCGGCGTCCGCGAGCGGCTCGGCCACGGGGTTCGAGCCACCCGCCTACCTCGTGGACAACAAGGTCTCCAAGGACTTCTGGACGCTCTCGACCGACCCCGCCGAGGCCGCGGAGGGCAGGGGCGACTGCACGCCGGTCGCAGCGGCGAGCGCGCCGATGGAACTTCAGTTCAGCGCCACCGACGCGGACAGCCCCGACGGCGGGAACGTCCGGCAGCGGGCGAGGATCACCTTCCGGTTCAAGTACGCGGAGACGCTGAAGAAGAAGCCGGCGCCGTACTACGTCTCGGTCGGCGTGAAGTCGCCGCGCGACTTCGATCCGGAGACCGGCCTGCCGTACGAGGCGGGCGAGAACAAGACCATCGGCGCCACCAGCAGGCCGGCGGACATCTTCACCCACTGGAAGGAAGGCGGGGACGTCGAACTGGTCTACCCCGACGACTTCCAGGAGCACACGCCGGCCGGCAAGGCCTATGACGCCGTCCCCGTCGCCGACGACCCCGGCGACTGGACCGTCGTCTTCTACCACCTCACCGGCGGCGCCCCGACGGATTACGAGACGATCGGTTGCCACGGATTCCATGGGGGAAGCTCCTAAACTGACCCGGGCGGACTCCCGGCGGACTCCCGGGCGGCGAGGGGCGGTTGACGGTGCGTAAGGCGTGGCTCGTGGCGGGTGCCGCTCTCGGGGCGGGGCTGAGCTTCGTGATGCTGCTCGTGGTGGGGGTCTACGTCGCCGCGGGGAACCTGGCCAACGGGGTCGGGGGCGCGACGAAGGCGCTGGCCAAGGGGGCTGTGCCGGCCGCCTATTCGGGGCTGGTCCAGAAGTGGGGCAACCTGTGCACCGCCATCAACCCGGCCCTGCTCGCCGCCCAGCTGTACCAGGAGAGCGGGTTCAACCCGAAGGCGCAGAGCCCCGCGGCCGCGCAGGGGATAGCGCAATTCATCCCGGGCACCTGGGCCACGCACGGCATCGACGGTGACGGGGACGGGGACCGTGACGTATGGGATCCGAATGACGCGATTCCATCGGCCGCCTCCTACGACTGCAAGCTCGCCTCGTACGTGAAGGACGTCCCCGGGGACGCCACGAGGAACATGCTCGCGTCCTACAACGCGGGCGCCTACGCGGTCATCAAGTACGGGGGCGTACCGCCGTACAAGGAGACCCAGAACTACGTGAAGACGATCACGACGCTGGAGGAGAGCTTCGCCGCTCCCGTCACCCGCGTCGACCCGTCCAAGCAGGCCGCCGCCGCGATCACCTACGCGCAGAACAAACTCGGCACGCCCTACCTGTGGGGCGGTGACGGTACTGCTCAGGACGGGGGGCGGTTCGACTGCTCGGGGCTGACGAAGGCCGCCTACGAGAGTGTCGGAATCACGCTGCCGCGGGTCGCCAACGACCAGTGGAACGCGGGTCCGCATCCGGCCAGGGACGAGCTGCTGCCGGGCGATCTGGTCTTCTTCTCGGACGACCTCACCAACTCCCGCACCATCCGGCATGTGGGGATTTATGTCGGCGGCGGATACATGATCGACGCCCCGAGAACGGGTGCTGTGATCCGGTTCGACCCGATCGACACCCCTGACTACTTCGGTGCCACCCGGGTCACCGAAGATGGCGCGAAAGCGCTCCCGACGACGGTCTGAACGGGCTGTGAACCTACCCCCTGAGCTGCGGCGATGTGTCTCTCTTCGATAACGTCTGCGTGATCATTCAGTGGAGTGTGGAACGTATTAACGGGGACCGTGCGTTCCTGTTGTCGTAGCCGAACGCACATCGGATCTACATCCACGGGGGCCGAGAACGACGACGAAGGGGCCACAGCACCATGGCTGGACTCGCCGCATCCGGGTCGAACCCCGACGTCGAGCTGCTCTACGACATCAACGGCCTGGCCAAGGACGCGCCGCACTGGTTCGACCGGGTCATGGAGTTCGTGGGTGAGTACGGCATCCTGCTCGCCACCGTCCTGCTGGTGCTGTGGTGCTGGCTGTCCGTGCGCCGGCGCGGCGGAGAGGACGCCGCACCGTCCGTGGCCGCCCTCCTGTGGGCGCCGCTGGCCGCGGGCGTCGCCGTGCTGATCAACGTGCCGATACGAGGATTCGTGGAGCGGCCGAGGCCCTTCGTCGACCACGACGGCCTGGAGGTCCTGGTCAGCGGAAAGACCGACTACTCGTTCGTGAGTGATCACGCCACGATCACCATGGCCCTCGCCGTCGGACTGTTCGTCGCCAACCGGAAGTTCGGCGTCGCCGGCATCCTGCTCGCCCTGCTCGAAGGCTTCTGCCGGGTCTACATGGGCGTCCACTACCCGACCGACGTCCTCGGCGGCCTCGCCCTCGGCACCGCCGTCGCCCTCCTCCTCTCCCCGCCGGCCATGGCCCTGCTCACCCCCCTGACCAAGGCGATCGAGCGATCGCCGCGGGCAGGCCGGCTGATCCGGTCGAGGAAGTCCTCGGCGTACGGCGGCCAGGGCGCCGTCGTCCCCGGCGCGCGGAAGGGCTCCGGCGCCGAGGAGCGGGACCTCGCGGCCTGACCCGGTCGCTCAGAGCGCCTGCGGGAACGTGAAGAACCCCTGCGGGTCGTACTGCTTCTTCAGCGTCGCCAGCCGGGTCGCCGCGTCGCCGTAGTAGGCCTTCCGCCAGTTCGTCAGCGTCGGGTCCGTGTAGTTCTGGTACGCCGCTCCCGACGCGTACGGCTTCATCGCGTCGTGCGCCGCGGTCAGCCAGGACTGGCCGGTGGCGCCGGACGTGCCCGCCCGCCAGGACACGATGTACTGGGCCAGCATGCGGGAGCGGCGGTGGACGAACGCCGTGGCCGTCGGGGAGACGCGGTTGACCGCGCCGCCGAGCGCGGTCAGCGCGATGCTGCCGGAGCCGCCCCGGACCGTCTCCATCTGCTTCAGCAGGGCCTGGATGCCGGCCGTGGAGAGCGAGCGGTCGAAGAAGTCCGACTTCGCGGCGTACGTCTCCCGGTTGAGCGCGCCCTGCGGGGAGCGGCCGGGGGTCTTGCCGGGCAGATGGCACTGGGCGTCGGTGGCGAAGGAGGAGCAGCCGGCGTAGATCTCCATCGCCTCCTCGTAGGAGCGGCGGCGCAGGGAGACACTGCTCGCGGGGGCGCCCACCTTGTCGGCGAGGCGGTCGACCGCGTTCTGGAGCTCGCCGTAGGTGCCGAGGGAGAAGGCGGCGACGTTGATCGTGGTGTAGCCGCCGGTCGTGCCCGCCAGGTGCAGGGACGACCAGATCTCGTCCGACTGGTCCGGACCCCACTCCTGCCAGGCCTTCACCACCGCGGCCGCCTTCGACCAGGGCCAGGACAGATAACCGGTCACCGCCTGCGGGGCCGGGTGGGTCTTGAACTGGAGTTCCGTGACGATGCCGAAGTTGCCGTTGCCCGCGCCGCGCAGGGCCCAGAAGAGGTCCTTGTTCGTCGTGGCGTTCGCGACGAGCTGCTTGCCGTCGGCGGTGACGAGCGTGGCCTGGGTGAGGCTGTCGCAGGTCAGGCCGTAGGCGCGGGAGACGACTCCGTGGCCGCCGCCGAGGGTGAGGCCGGAGACGCCGACGGTGGGGCAGGAGCCGGCGGGGATGGTGACGCCCTTCGCGGTGAGAGCGCGGTAGACGTCGATGAGCTTGGAGCCGGCGCCGACGACCGCGGTGCCGCCGCTGGACCTGATCCTGTTGAGCTTCGACACGTCGATGATCAGACGACCGGTGCCGGAGGACCAACCCGCGTAAGAGTGGCCGCCGTTGCGGATCGCGACCTTGAGGTGGTGGGCGCGGGCGTAGGCGAGGGTGGTGCGGATGTCGTCGGTGTGGGCGACGTAGGCGACGGCGGTGGGCTTCAGGGAGTCGAAGCGGGTGTTGTAGAGCTGTTGGGCCGCGGGCCAGTTGGTGTCGCCGGGGCGCAGGAGGGGGCCGTCGAGGTCCCGGGCGAGGGCGGTCCAGTTGGCGGGGGCGGTGGGGAGGGCGGCGGACTTGGCGGACGTGGCGGCCGCTGTGCCGGAGGCGGTGGTGGTCTGGGCCGCGTCGGCGGAGTCGTTGCCGGTGCAGGCGGCTGTGGTGACCGTGGCTAGTGCGGCTACGCCGCCTGCGACGAACGTACGGCGTTCCATGGTGCGTGCCCTCCGTGGCCTCGGGTCGGCTGTCGTGGCTCTCGTGGAACGAGACGGGGTGCGGGAGGCCGGGGTTCCATGGTGCACGGAGTCGGGGCCGGGGCGGGTTTCGCTCGCCCGCGCCGGCGGGGTGCCGCCGCGCCCACCCGTGCCGCCCTGCGGCACGACTGCCCGCAGCTGAGCGCTCCGCGGGAAGTGCGGCGATGGGTCGTGGATCGTCTGCGGCGCCGCTGTGGCTGGTCGCGCAGTTCCCCGCGCCCCTTCAGGGCGCTGTGTCTACGTCGGCAGATGGTTCTGGGCGTCTGTCCTTGCCTGGCTTCTTGCCCTTCTCGCCGGGCCGCGCCAGCCGCAGGTGCAGCGGGCTGTGCAGAAGCGGCCCTGGTCGACCGTAGTCGTGAGGTGTTCCTGGGGGTCTGCGGGTGGGGGGACCCTGTCCTGCTGCGCCACGGGGACAACGTTACCGAGCCCGGGTAAAGGGGCGGTATGCGTGACGGCCCCACGGACCCGTCGTTAAGGGGAGCGACAGGGGGCCCGTGACGGAGGCAGGCGATGGCGGAGCGGCAGCACAGGGTCGGCGGGGCGGTCGCCGCGGGGGTCATGGTCTGGTGCGGGGTCAGTGGGTGCGCCGGGAGTGACACCGATCAGGACGCGCGGGGCGGTGATCCCGTCGCCGCGCTGCACGCCGCCGCCGCCCGCCTTGTGGAGGCCGGGAGTTCGAAGGCCAGCACGTCCATGGAGATGGCCACCGGCGGGACCCGCGTCACCATCCGGGGCGAGGGCGTCTATGACTACCGGCGGCAGATCGGGCAGTTGAAGGTGTTGCTGCCGCAGGACCCGGCCGGGCAGAGCGAGCACCGGCCGATCACCGAACTGCTCGCTCCCGGTGCCCTGTTCATGAAGAACCGGGGTGCCGGTGTCCCCGCGGACAAGTGGGTCCGCGTCGACACCGCCGGCCTCTCCGACGGGAACCTGGTCACCGGCGGTGCCACCGACCCGTTCGCCGCCGCCGAGTTGCTGCGCGGGGCGCGGACGGCGACCTACGTGGGGAAGACGGACGTGGCCGGGATCGACGTTCGCCACTATCGCGGGGTCGCCGATCTCACCGTCGCCGCGCGGGGGGCGACCGACGGGAACAAGGCATCGCTGGGGGCGGCGGCGAAAGGGTTCGCCACGGCGCGCGTTCCCTTCGACGTGTACCTCGACGACGACGGGCGCATCCGCAAGGTCAGGCACCGGTTCAGCTTCGTCAACGGGCAGCAGGAAGGCACCGTGGCCGTGGCGTCGACGACCTTGCTGTTCGACTTCGGCGTCGCCGTCGACGTACGCCTGCCGGACGGTGACGACATCTACGCCGGGAAGATCGTGGAGGAGTGAGCCGGGGGCCGGCCGGGGGCGAGCGGTCGTGACGGGCGTCAAGAACTAGCCCGTCCGTGCCATGCGCGGTGTGTAGACCGCTCCCTACTCTAGGAAGCGGTGACGGCAGAGAAGAGGTGATGCACGTGGCTCCGGTCGGCGGTACGGCAGTTCAGGACCACGTGGCCCTCGCCGAGATCGAGCTGTGCGGAGAGCTGATCATCGCGGCGTCGGCCGCCCAGGACCGGCTCAGTCTGGAGAGCATCGACGAGGTGCTGAAAGTGGCCGAGGAGCGCGAGGCCTCCGGCCGCTGAGCGGCCAAGGACGCCTGCCCCCCACCCGCTCGGTCAGGTCCGCATCATGCGGGCGATCGCCTTCGTGGCCTCTTCCACCTTCGCGTCGATCTCGTCGCCGCCCTTGAGGGCCGCGTCGGCGACGCAGTGGCGCAGGTGCTCCTCCAGCAGCTGCAGGGCGAAGGACTGCAGGGCCTTGGTGGAGGCGGACACCTGCGTGAGTATGTCGATGCAGTAGACGTCCTCCTCGACCATGCGCTGGAGGCCGCGGATCTGGCCCTCGATCCGGCGCAGGCGCTTGAGGTGCTCGTCCTTCTGCTTGTGGTAGCCGTGGGTGACGTTTTCGGTCACCGGCTCGGAGGGCGCCGTGGCGCCGGCCTCGGTCGTCGTCATCGCGTCCTCCACAGTTCCGGACAGGTATATACCCCTACTGGGTATATCGTACCGAACTTTGCTGGGTATAGGGCAGGCGGAAGGCCCCCGTGCCGACCACTGTGCCTGATGGGCGACACTGGGGGACGGCCCATTAGCCGTGGCCGGATGATGCACTTAGCATCAGCCTGACCGAAACCGATGCACCCCGAGGACCCCTTGTGCGCTTCCGTCTGACCCCCAGGGAGACGAGCTTCTATGACATGTTCGCCGCATCCGCGGACAACATCGTCACGGGCTCGAAGCTCCTCATGGAACTGCTCGGGGCGGACACCGCCGGCCGGGCCGAGATCGCAGAGCGTATGCGGGCCGCGGAACACGCTGGTGACGACGCCACACACGCGATCTTCCACCAGCTGAACTCCTCGTTCATCACGCCGTTCGACCGTGAGGACATCTACAACCTCGCGTCCTCCCTCGACGACATCATGGACTTCATGGAGGAGGCCGTCGACCTGGTCGTCCTCTACAACGTCGAGGAACTTCCCAAGGGCGTCGAGCAGCAGATCGAGGTGCTGGCGCGGGCGGCGGAGCTGACCGCCGAGGCCATGCCCAATCTGCGGACCATGGACAACCTCACCGAGTACTGGATCGAGGTCAACCGGCTGGAGAACCAGGCCGACCAGATCCACCGCAAGCTGCTGGCCCAGCTCTTCAACGGCAAGTACGACGCCATCGAGGTGCTGAAGCTGAAGCAGATCGTGGATGTGCTGGAGGAGGCGGCGGACGCCTTCGAGCACGTGGCCAACACGGTGGAGACCATCGCGGTCAAGGAGTCCTGAGCCCTTCATGGACACCTTTGCACTGATCGTGACCATTGGCGTCGCGCTCGGATTCACCTACACCAACGGCTTCCACGACTCGGCGAACGCGATCGCGACGTCCGTCTCGACCCGGGCGCTCACCCCGCGCGCGGCCCTGGCGATGGCCGCGGTGATGAACCTCGCCGGTGCCTTCCTGGGCAGCGGGGTGGCCAAGACCGTCAGCGAGGGGCTGATCGAGACGCCCGAGGGCTCGAAGGGGATGGGCATCCTCTTCGCCGCGCTCGTCGGTGCGATCACCTGGAACCTCATCACCTGGTACTTCGGGCTGCCCTCGTCCTCCTCGCACGCGCTGTTCGGCGGCATGGTGGGAGCGGCGCTCGCGGGCGGTACGACGGTCTACTGGCACGGGGTGCTGGAGAAGGTCGTCATCCCGATGTTCGTGTCGCCGTTCGTCGGTCTCATCGCCGGTTACCTGGTGATGACCGCGATCATGTGGATCTTCCGGCGTGCCAACCCGCACAAGGCCAAGCGCGGTTTCCGGATCGCGCAGACCGTCTCGGCGGCCGGTATGGCACTCGGGCACGGTCTGCAGGACGCGCAGAAGACCATGGGCATCGTGGTGATGGCGCTGGTCATCGCCGATGTCGAGGACTACGGCGATCCGATCCCGGTGTGGGTGAAGATCGTGTGCGCCGTGATGCTGTCGCTCGGTACGTACGCCGGTGGATGGCGGATCATGCGGACGCTGGGGCGGAAGATCATCGAGCTGGACCCGCCGCAGGGGTTCGCCGCGGAGACGACCGGTGCGTCGATCATGTTCACCACCGCGTTCCTCTTCAAGGCGCCGATCTCCACGACCCATGTCATCACCTCCGCGATCATGGGCGTCGGCGCGACGAAGCGGGTGAACGCCGTGCGCTGGGGAGTCGCGAAGAACATCGTCCTCGGCTGGTTCATCACGATGCCGGCGGCGGCGATCGTGGCGGCGGCGTCGTTCGGGATCGTGGATCTGGCGTTCCTGTAAGGCAGTACGCAAGGAGCCCGCCCCCTGATGAGCCAGGGGGCGGGCTCTTTTGCGTCCTCGCGGTGGCACCGCCATGCAGCACCGCGAGGGGTCCGGGTCGGCTCAGCCGAAGCGGCCGGAGATGTAGTCCTCCGTCGCCTGGACCGACGGGTTGGAGAAGATGCGCTCCGTCTCGTCGATCTCGATCAGCTTGCCGGGCTGGCCGACGGCGGCCAGGTTGAAGAAGGCGGTGCGGTCGGAGACGCGGGCCGCCTGCTGCATGTTGTGCGTCACGATGACGATCGTGAAGCGCTCCTTCAGCTCCCCGATCAGGTCCTCGATCGCGAGGGTGGAGATCGGGTCCAGGGCCGAGCAGGGCTCGTCCATGAGGAGGACCTTGGGCTCCACCGCGATCGCGCGGGCGATGCAGAGGCGCTGCTGCTGACCGCCGGAGAGGCCGGAACCCGGCTTGTTCAGGCGGTCCTTGACCTCGTTCCAGAGGTTCGCGCCCTTGAGGGACTTCTCGACCACGTCCGCGAGCTCGGACTTCTTGTACGAGCCGTTCAGACGCAGGCCCGCCGCCACGTTGTCGAAGATCGACATCGTGGGGAAGGGGTTCGGACGCTGGAAGACCATGCCGACCTCGCGGCGGACGGAGACCGGGTCGATCCCGTTGCCGTACAGGTCCTCGTCGTCCAGCATCACCTTGCCCTCGACCCGGCCGCCGGGGGTGACCTCGTGCATCCGGTTCAGGGTGCGCAGGAACGTCGACTTGCCGCAGCCGGAGGGGCCGATGAAGGCCGTCACCGAGCGGGGCTCGACGGTCATCGAGATGTCTTCGATCGCCTTGTGGGAGCCGTAGTAGGCGGTCAGTCCGCTTACGTCGATTCGCTTGGCCATGACTACTTCACTTCCAGAGATTCGTCGGTCGCTGTATGGCCGCGTCAGCGACCGGTCTTCGGGGCCTTCCAGCGGGCGATGCCGCGGGCCACCAGGTTCAGGATCATCACGAAGGCGATCAGCGTCAGCGACGCCGCCCAGGCGCGGTCGTACGCCGCTCCGGAACCCGCGCTGTTCGCGTACTGCTGGTAGATGTACAGCGGCAGCGACGCCTGCGCCCCTTCGAAGGGGTTGGTGTTGATGAACGGGTTGCCGAAGACGAGGAGCAGCACCGGAGCCGTCTCGCCCGCGATACGGGCGACCGCCAGCATGATGCCGGTCGTGATGCCGCCGATGGAGGTCGGCAGGACCACCTTCAGGATCGTGCGCCACTTCGGGACGCCCAGCGCGAGGGAGGCCTCGCGCAGCTCGTTCGGGACGAGCTTGAGCATCTCCTCGGTGGAGCGGACGACCACCGGCATCATCAGGATGGCCAGGGCCAGCGAGCCGGCGAAGCCGAAGGGCTGCATCTCGAACTGGAGCATCAGGCTGAGGATGAACAGACCCGCGACGATCGACGGGATGCCGGTCATGACGTCGACGAAGAACGTGATGGCCTTGGAGAGCTTGCCCCGCCCGTACTCGACCAGGTAGACGGCGGTGAGCACGCCGATCGGAGCGGCGATCAGGGCGGCGAGGCCGACCTGCTCCAGGCTGCCGATGATGGCGTGGTAGATACCGCCACCGGGCTCGGTGTCGGCGACCACACCCATGGAGTGGGTCAGGAAGTAGACGTCGAGGACCTTCACGCCGCGTGCGACGGTCACCCAGACCAGGGAGACCAGCGGGATCACGGCGAGCAGGAAGGCGACCCAGACCAGCGAGGTCGCGATGCGGTCCTTGGCCTGGCGGCGGCCTTCCACGCGGGCGGCGATGCCGTAGGTCCCGACGAGGAAGAGAAGCGCGGCGATCAGGCCCCACTGGACCTCGCTGTCGAGGCCGGCGGCCAGGCCGATGCCGACCGCGAGACCGAGCGAGCCACCCGCGATGGCGTACGGGGACCACTTGGGCAGACGGGCACCGCGCAGGGTGCTGACGGTTGCGGTGCTCATGCGTTGGCCCCCGAGTACTCCGCGCGGCGGGCGATGATCGCCCGGGCCGCGCCGTTGACCAGCAGCGTGATGACGAACAGGACCAGACCGGAGGCGATCAGCGCGTCCCGGCCGAACTCGGTGGCCTCGCCGAACTTGCTGGCGATGTTCTGCGCGAAGGTGCCGCCGCCCGGGTCGAGCAGGCTGGCCTGGATGTCGAAGGTCGGGGAGAGCACGGTGGCCACGGCCATCGTCTCGCCGAGCGCGCGGCCGAGGCCGAGCATCGAGGCGGAGATCACGCCGGAGCGGCCGAAGGGGATCACCGACATGCGGATGACCTCCCAGCGGGTGGCACCGAGCGCCAGGGCCGCCTCCTCGTTCATCCGCGGCGTCTGCCGGAAGACCTCACGGCTGACGTTGGTGATGATCGGCAGGATCATGATGGCGAGCAGGATGCCGACGGTCAGCATCGAGCGGGCCGCGCCGCCCTGCCAGGAGAAGATGCCGGTCCAGCCGAAGTAGTCGTCCAGCCAGCCGAACAGGCCGTTCATGTTCGGTACGAGGACCAGGGCGCCCCACAGGCCGTACACGATGGACGGTACGGCGGCGAGCAGGTCGATCACGTAGGCGATGGGACCGCTCAGCTTGCGCGGGGCGTAGTGGGTGAGGAACAGGGCGATCGCGACGGCGATCGGGACCGCGATGGCCATGGCGACGATCGAGGAGACGATCGTGCCGAAGGCGAGGACCGCGATGCCGAAGACCGGTTCCTGAAGGTTGGTGTTCCACTCGAAGGTGGTCAGGAAGTTGCCGTGGTCCTTGCTGATGGCGAGGGACGCGCGGTAGGTGAGGAAGACCGCGATCGCGGCCATGATCACCAGCAGGAAGATGCCCGAGCCGCGGGAGAGGCCGAGGAAGATCCGGTCTCCGGGGCGCGTGGCGCCGCGGGCGGCGCGCTTCTGCTCGGTCGCGGTGGGCTGGGCTGCGGGGGGAGGTGTGTCGGTTATCTGTGTGGTGTCCATCGGGTTCTCCGGTCTGCGGAGACGCACGGTGTGTGCGGCTCCTGGCGGCGGTGCACCGGACGGTGCGGCCCGGCCCCGGTGCGGGGACGGGCCGCACGCTCAGATCAGCTCAGGCCCTCGATGGTGGTGCGGACCTTGGCGATGATGTCGTCGGGGATCGGGGCGTAGCCGGCCGTGGAGAGCTGGCCCTGACCGTCCTCGGAGGCGATGTAGCGCAGGAACGCCTTGGTGCCGGCGAGGGTGTCCGACTTGTTGCCCTTGTCGCAGACGATCTCGTAGGTGACCAGGGTGATCGGGTAGGCGCCGTCGGCCTTGGTCGCGTAGTCCAGCTGGAGCGACAGGTCCTTGCCGGTGCCGACGACCTTGGCGGCCGCGATCGCCTTGGTGGCGTTCTCGACGGTGGCCTCGACCGGGGCGGAGGCGCCGGTGTCGATGGTGACCGGGACGATGCCGTCCTTGGCGTACGACAGCTCCATGTAGGAGATGGCGCCGGAGGTCTGCTTGACCTGCTGGGCGACACCGGAGGAGCCGGACGCCGACTGGCCGCCCTTGGCCTGCCAGGCCTTGCCGCCCTCGTACTTCCAGTTCGCCGGGGAGGCGGCGATCAGGTACTTGGTGAAGTTGTCCGTGGTGCCGGACTCGTCCGAGCGGTGGAACGCCTGGATCTTCAGGTCGGGGAGCTTGGCGTCGGGGTTGAGCTTCTTGATCGCCGCGTCGTTCCAGTTGGTGATCTTGCTGTCGAAGATCTTGGCGAGCGTCTCGGCGTTCAGGACGAGCTTGTCGACGCCGGGGACGTTGAAGCCGACCGCGATCGGGCCGCCGACCATCGGCAGGTCGATGCCCTGGCCGCCCTTGCAGACCGACTTGGAGGCGGTGACCTCTTCGGGCTTGAGCGCCGAGTCGGAACCGGCGAAGGCCACCTGGCCCTGGGTGAACGCGGTCACGCCGGCGCCGGAGCCGGAGCCCTTGTAGTTGATCTGCACACCGGAGCAGGAGGCCGTGAAGGCCTTCACCCAGGCGTCGATCGCGTTCTTCTGCGCGGAGGAGCCGTCGGCGAGCAGCTGACCCTTGGCGTCGTCGCACTTGATGGAGCTGTTGGCGGCGGTGGACGAGCTGGCGCCGTCCGAGGTGCCGGTGTCGTCGGAGCCGCACGCCGTGAGGGCCAGGGCGCCGGAGACGGCGAACGCGCCGAGAGCGAGAGCCCGCCGGTTCTTGCGCTGAAGCTTCACTGAGGGAGTTCCTTCCGAGAGCCGCCGTCCTGAATCCGGCGGCGTGCGAAGAGTGGGTGGCGCGGGCACGTCTTCGAGGTGTTCTCCCGACGCGCGGTCCGCACCGCGTAAGGCCGAAATTAGGCAGATCAGGTGAAGGCGCCGACTGGCGGAAATGAACGGGGGGTGAACCCCTGCGGAAGGTGCGGTTAGGTCACGGAACGGTTGCATTCCATACCGGCGCACCGGTCCTAGGCGAGGTGCAGCGCGGCCAGGAGATCGTCGATCAGCGCCCGGTCCCGCAGCTGGGTCAGCCGGTTCCGGGCCGCCGTCGGCGGGAGCCAGAGGATGCGGTCCACCTCGGTATTCGGGGTGAAGGACCCGGCCGCGGCCTCCGCCGCCCAGTAGCGGACCTGCTTGGGGCGGCCGTTCGCCACATAGCGGACGGTGGACAGCCGGGCACCCGGGGTCGCCTCGTAACCGGTCTCCTCCTCCACCTCGCGCAGCGCGCCGGCGAGCGCGTCCTCGCCGCGCTTCAGCTTGCCCTTCGGGTGGGACCAGTCGTCGTATTTCGGCCGGTGGACGAGGCAGATCTCCAGCTCGCCGTCGATGGGGGAGCGGCGCCACAGGACGCAGCCGGCGGCGTGGACGACGGTGGTGCCGGTCGGGTCGGTGTTGTCGGGAGAGCTCACTGGGCGCTCACCGTTCCTTCTCGGTTATGCGGTACTGACCGTTTCCTTCTGCCATGCCTGCTGGAACGCGAACCTCGCCGCCTCCACCTCGTGGCGCTGGTCGGCGTGGAGCACGCCGAGGGCGTACGCGGTCGCGGGGGCGATACGGGGCGTGCGCGCCGCCTGGGCCGCGGCGGCCGCCGCCTCCGACGCGTCCCGGTGCCGGTCCAGGGCCTCGCCGGTCGTCAGCAGGCGTACGTCGACGCAGTCGCCGTTCCGGAGGACCTCGCGGGCGTAGCGGTGCAGGCGCAGCAGCAGGCGGACCTGGTGCCAGGGGGCGTCCTGGGGGTGGGGGGACGGGTCCGGGGAGAGGCCGTGGATGAGGGCCTCGGCGTTGTAGGGGTGGCCCGCGGTGACCAGGGGGAGGGCGCTCACGGCGTCCCTGAGGCGGTCTTCGGCGGCGGCTGCGAGGGGGTGGAGGGGGATGGTGGTGGCCGTTGGGGAGAGGGGGACTTCGCTGGCGAGTACGGCGATGTTGTCGGCGACCGCGTGGAAGCGGGAGGAGCCGAGGGCCTGTAGGGCGGTGGAGTGAGCTCGGGTTCTCGCGAGGGTGAGCTGGCGGTCGAGGAGGGCGCCCGCTTTTGCCGCGCCCACTGTGAGGTTGCCGCGGTCCGGGGTGGGCGTACCGGGGTTTCCGCTCGCCGCGCCGGCGGGTGCCGCTGCGCCCACCCGTGCCGCCCCAGCGGCACGACTGCCCGCAGCTGGGGCGGAGGCGTCGACTGTGCCCGCCTGAGCCGGGAATGTCGCGCCCGACAACCTGTGCAGGGCCAGCAGCAGGCGTTCCAGCCTTGCCTCGTACGCGTGTTCCAGTGCCAACGTGCCCGACAGCCATGCCAGTTCGGGGCGGATGCGTTCCGACCAGTCCGGGTCGAGGAGCGGGCGGAAGGTGTGCAGGCTGGCGCTGATGCGGCGGGCCGAGCGGCGCAGGGCGCGGGCCGCGCCGACGGACGCCTCCGAACCGCCCGCCGCCGCACCGCCGTTCTCGCGGTGCTGGCGCAGGGCTCGGAGGAACTCCGTGGCCTGGGCGCGGAGATAGCCCGCGAGGGCGTCCGCCGTGACCGCCCCGGCCGTGGGGTCCGTCGGGTCAAGGTGTTGCTGTGCCACGCCGGCGCCTCCGGGCGTCTATGAGCATCTCCTGGACGTTGCGCAGGGGCTGGCCGTCCGCGTCGGTGGCGTGCCGCTCCCAGTCGCCGTCCGGGCCCAGGTGCCAGGAGGCGGTGGTGTCGGACATGCCGGTTTCCAGAAGGCGGTTGAGGGCTGCGCGGTGGGCCGGGTCGGTGACCCGTACCAGTGCCTCGATACGACGGTCCAGGTTGCGGTGCATCATGTCGGCGCTGCCGATCCACACCTCGGGCTCGCCGCCGTTGCCGAAGCCGAAGACCCGGGAGTGCTCCAGGAAGCGGCCGAGGATGGAGCGGACCTTGATGTTCTCCGACAGGCCCGCCACGCCCGGGCGGATCGCGCAGATGCCACGCACCCAGACGTCGACCGGCACGCCCGCCTGGGAGGCGCGGTAGAGCGAGTCGATGAGGGCCTCGTCCACCATCGAGTTGACCTTGATGCGGATGAACGCCGGGCGGCCCGCGCGATGGTGCTGGACCTCCTTGTTCACCCGCGAGATCAGGCCGTCACGCAGGGACTTGGGGGCCACCAGGAGACGGCGGTACGTCTCGCGGCGCGAGTAGCCGGAGAGGCGGTTGAAGAGGTCGGAGAGGTCCGCGCCGACCTGGGGGTCGGCGGTGAGCAGGCCGAGGTCCTCGTACAGGCGGGCCGTCTTGGGGTGGTAGTTGCCGGTGCCGACGTGGCTGTACCGCCGTAGCGTCTCGCCCTCCTGGCGGACCACCAGGGACAGCTTGCAGTGGGTCTTCAGACCGACGAGGCCGTACACCACATGGCAGCCCGCCTCCTCCAGCTTGCGCGCCCACTTGATGTTGGCGTGCTCGTCGAAGCGGGCCTTGATCTCGACCAGGACGAGGACCTGCTTGCCGGCCTCGGCGGCGTCGATGAGGGCGTCGACTATGGGGGAGTCGCCCGAGGTCCGGTACAGGGTCTGCTTGATGGCGAGGACGTCCGGGTCCTCGGCCGCCTGCTGGAGGAAGGCCTGCACGGAGGTGGAGAAGCTGTCGTACGGGTGGTGCAGCAGGACGTCACGGGCGCGCAGGGCCGCGAAGATGTCCGGCGCGGAGGCCGACTCGACCTCGGCCAGGTCGCGGTGGACACCGGCGATGAACTTCTTGTACTTGAGCTCGGGGCGGTCGAGCGAGGCGATGCGGAAGAGGCCGGTGAGGTCCAGGGGGCCGGGGAGGGGGTACACCTCGGCCTCGGAGATCTTCAGCTCGCGCACCAGCAGGTCCAGGACCTCGCGGTCGATGGACTCCTCGACCTCCAGGCGCACCGGCGGGCCGAAGCGGCGCCGCATGAGCTCCTTCTCCAGGGCCTGGAGCAGGTTCTCGGCGTCGTCCTCCTCCACCTCCAGGTCCTCGTTCCTGGTCAGGCGGAAGGCGTGGTGCTCCAGGACCTCCATGCCCGGGAAGAGCTCCTCCAGGTGGGCGGCGATGACGTCCTCGATGGGGACGTAACGGCCGGGGGAGCTCTCCAGGAAGCGGGACAGCAGCGGCGGGACCTTGACGCGGGCGAAGTGGCGGTGGCCGGTGACGGGGTTGCGGACGACGACCGCGAGGTTCAGGGAGAGGCCCGAGATGTACGGGAAGGGGTGCGCCGGGTCGACCGCGAGGGGGGTCAGGACCGGGAAGATCTGGTGCCGGAACAGGGTGAACAGGCGGGCCTGCTCCTTCTCCTGGAGCTCGTTCCAGCGGACGAGGTGGATGCCCTCCTCCGCGAGTGCGGGGGCGACGTCCTCGTGGTAGCAGGCGGCGTGCCGGGCCATCAGCTCACGGGAGCGGGCCCAGATCATCTCCAGCACCTCGCGCGGCTGGAGGCCGGAGGCGGAGCGGGTGGCGACGCCGGTCGCGATACGGCGCTTCAGTCCCGCCACCCGGACCATGAAGAACTCGTCCAGGTTGCTGGCGAAGATGGCGAGGAAGTTCGCCCGTTCGAGCAGCGGGGTGTTCGGGTCCTCGGCGAGCTCCAGGACGCGCTCGTTGAACGCGAGCCAGCTGCGCTCCCGGTCGAGGAAACGACCCTGCGGCAGGGGGACACCGTCTCCGGGGTCCTCCTCGTACGCGTCGAGGTCGGCGTCGATGTCGGGTTCCAGGTCGGAGACCGCGGCCGCGACGGTGTGCGGGCGGTGCGCGGCTATGGAGCCCACGGAGGGCTGCGCGTGCTGGACCTGTGCTGCCTGGGTGTTGGGCTGGCTCATGGACCCATTCTTCCGCGCCACGGGCGATACGGGCGCGTCGGACAGCGCGGGCGGGAGCGCGGCGGCGAGGCGGAGGTCCCCGTTCCCCGCGAACCCCTTGGGGGGCGGCGAAGGCTCTGGCACGGCGGGCGTCATTCGCCGAGCGTCGCAAGCCCGTCTGAACCGATGGTTACGGAGACATGGCGTGTGGGATATCGCGGGACGGCTCCCGGGCGTCCACCCGTCCGGCCGCGTGGCCGGGAACATGCCCGGGCCGCACCTCCCCCACCCCCGTGGGAGGACGTGCGGCCCGGAAGCGTGGCCCGTCCCGCCCGGATGTCAGGCGGTACGGCGGCGCAGCAGAAGGAAGGCGGCGAGGGTCGCGGCGGCTGCGACGGTGAGGAGGACGCCGGTCTCGACGTACTGGAGCGGCCAGTAGTGGGACACGGGGTGGTAGGTCAGACGGGTCTCGTCGGCCGACCAGTCGACCTGGTAGTACGAGCGCGGCGGCTCGAAGGCGCCGACGTGGGTGAGCGTGGGCCACAGGTTCCCGCGGAAGAGGTCCACGGTGTTGTACAGGACCAGACAGGCGACGAAGGCCGTCCCGGCGCCGGCCAGGGCGCGTCCGGTGAGCAGTCCGGCCAGGGTGCCGAGGGCGAGGCCCGCGAGGGCGTGGGCGACGGCGGCGGGGCCGGTGCCGATGAAGACGTCGGAGTAGTACCAGTCGCCGACCAGGTCGGGGTTGTCGTCGGTGCGGGCCCAGTTGCCGAGCAGGACGACCGTGGTGGTGCCCGCGGTGATCAGGGCGGCCGGGACGGTGAGCCGGGTCGCCAGCCAACGGGCCGGGGACGTCGACTGGGTCCAGGCGAGGCGGGCTGTCCCGGTCTCCAGCTCACGGCCGACGACCGCGCCCGCCCAGGCTGCCACCGGGAACATGAGGAGCGCCAGGCAGCCCGTGACCAGGGCGATGCCGTCGGCGTAGGTCGCGTCGGCGGTGATCGCCTCGACCGCCGAACACAGCGGCAGGTTGTCCTGGGCCGGTACGGCACAGGGGCTGACACCCTTGCGGGCCTCGTCGGCGAGGGCGTGCAGCCGGATCAGGTACCCGGTGGCGGCGGCCAGCGCGAGGGCCCACAGGATCGCGGCGGGGCGGTGCAGGCGCAGGGTGCTGCGGACGGCGAGCGTGGTGCGGACGTGGAGGGTGCTCACGCGGCGGCCCCGGTCTCCCGGCGCAGCAGCCGGAACGCGAGGGCGACGGCCACGGCGGCGACGGCGAGGAGGATGCCGGTCTCGATGAGCTGGAGGGGCCAGAAGTGGGAGGCGGGGTGGTACTCGGCGTAGAAGGCGACCGCGTGGTGGTCGGCCATGCACTGCGCGAAGTCGTCGCCGCAGTTCGGGTAGGGGATGTGGGCGCCGGTGGAGGTGAGCATGCCCTGGTCGCCGTACAGGACGTCGTCGCCGATGTTCGGCCACTGGGACTCCAGGGACGCGGTGGCGGTCTTCCACGGCCACAGGTCGGGGGTCACCAGGTCGGCCAGGTAGACGACGCCCCAGGTCACGGCGGTGCCGACGGCGAGGGCGGGCAGGGTGCGGCGCAGCAGCAGGCCGGTGAGGGCGCCGAGGGCGAGTCCGCACAGGGGCAGGGCGAGAGCGACGGGGCCGTTGGCGACGAAGGTCTCGGCGTCCATCCAGTGCAGGAACACCGGGAACGGGTTGTCCTCGTAGACCAGGCGGTGCAGCAGCACCAGCACGGTCATGCCGGCGGCGAGCACGGCGGCCGGTACGGTCAGCTTGGTGACCAGCCAGCGGGCCGGGGTCACGGACTGCGTCCAGGCGAGCTTGGCGGTGCCGTTCTCCATCTCGCGCCCGATGAGCGCGGCTCCGGCCCAGGCGGCGACGGGGAGGCACAGCCAGGCGAGGGCCATCTCGGGGAGGCGTACGGCCCGGTAGTAGCCGTTGATCGTGGTGTCCCACATACAGGCGTCGATGTCGTCGGGGCACTGCTGACGCCAGTTCGACCAGGCGTCGGTCGCGGCGGGGCCGTACGCCCACAGCAGGCTGCCCGCGGCGGCGGCCACGAGGAGCAGCCAGACGATCAGCGCGCCGCGGTGCAGGCGCAGCACGGTCCGGCCGGTGGCGGCGGGGCGCGCGGGTCTCGCCCGGACGGTCTCCGGGGCGGTGAGGGTCATACGGGGGCTCCTGGCGGGGCGTGCGGGCGGGGACGGGGCGGTGTGGTGCGGTGCGGTGTCCGGTCGGGCGGTACGCCGCCCGTGCTCATGAGGCGCGTCTGCGTGCGCCGGTCTCGCGGTGCAGCAGTCGGAAGGCCAGCAGGGTCAGCAGGGCGGTGAGGGCGAGGACCAGGCCGGTCGCGATCAGTTGCAGGGGCCAGTAGTGGGAGGCCGGGTGATAGGTGCGGTACCAGCCGACGGCGTCGAACCTGTCGTAGAACGCGAGGCATTCGTCGTTCTCGGAGTTGCCGCAGGTCAGGTTGGAGACGTGCGCTCCGGTGGCGGTGACGATGCCTTCGTCGACGCCGAGGCCGCCGCCGGTCGGGGCGAAACGCTTCAGATCGACCACGCTGGTGGACGTGGTCCACAGATGGGGCATGACCAGCTGGACGGCGTACCAGAGCAGGCCGGTGAAGCCGAGGCCCGCGACCAGGGCCGGCAGGGAACCGCGGCGGAGCAGGCCCGCGAGGGCGCCGCCGACCAGTCCGGCCAGGGCGAGGGCGACCACGACCGGGCCGTTGGCGTAGAAGGTCGGCAGGTCGTACCAGCTCTTGAGGGTGCCGATCCGGCCCTTGCCCGCCGACCACGCCAGGTGGTGCAGCAGGACCAGCAGGCCCGTGCCCGCGGTGACCACGGCCGCCGGAAGCGCCAGCCGGGAGGCGAACCAGCGGAGCGGGGAGGTGCTCTGCGTCCATGCCAGCCGGGCGGTGCCCGTCTCCACCTCGCGGCCGGTGAGGGCGGCGCCCGCCCAGGCGGCGACCAGGAAGGGCGCGGCGAGGACGGCGTAGGTCGTAAAGGAGTAGACGTCCTTGTAGTGGAGGATCGCGGCCTGGTCGTATCCGCAGGTCGCCGTGTGGCAGGCGTCGTACGCCCGCCAGGCCGCCGCGGACGCGTCCGCGAGCGGGCCGCGCAGCCACAGCAGGACGCCGGAGACGACGACCACGACGGCCGTCCACAGGAGGAGGGCCGGGCGGTGCAGGCGGATCAGCCAGCGGGTGAGATGCGCGGGGCCGGCCGCGGGCGGGGTGAGGGCGGTCACGCGACGGACTCCTCACGGGACTGCACCGCGGTGGTCGGCGTCGTCGCCCCGGGGTTGCGCAGATAGGAGAGGACCAGCTCTTCCAGGGTGGGTGTGCCGGTGCGCCAGTCGGCGGGGAGGGGCGCGGCCGGGCGGATCAGGGCGGTGAGCTGGCGGCCCGTGGTGCGGGACTCGACGACGGTGTGCGGGGCGAGGTCGGTGTCGGCGGTCGTCGACACGCGCGCGTGGGTCTCCAGCAGTTCGTCGATCTCCCCGGCGAGCCGGACCCGGCCGCCGCCGATGAGCAGGAGGTGGTCGCAGGAGTCCTCCAGCTCGGCCACCACGTGCGAGGACATGACGATCGTGGTGCCGTGCTGGGCCGCCTGGGACATCAGGACGCCCATCAGTTCATGCCGGGCCAGGGGGTCGAGGTCGGCCATCGGCTCGTCCAGGAGCAGCAGTTCGGGCCGTTTGCCGAGGGCGAGGGCGAGCGCGACGCGGGTGCGCTGGCCGCCGGACAGGGAGCGGACGCGGGCCTTCGGGTCGAGATCGCCGCCGGCCACGATGGCCTCGGCCGCGCGCGCGTCCCAGCGCCCGGGGTTGAGGTCGCCACCCATGCGGAGCGTCTCGGCGACGGTGAGCTGCGGGTAGAGCGGCTTGTCCTGGGCGACGAAGCCCACGCGTGCGCGTGCCTCGCCCGCGGGGCCGCCGAGGACGGCGAGGACGCCCTCGGTCGGCGCCATGAGGCCGGCGGCGAGGGCGAGCAGGGTGGACTTGCCCGCCCCGTTGGGGCCGACGACGGCACAGACGCGGCCGGCGGGGAGGGTGAAGGAGCAGTCCCGCAGGGCCCATCCGGCGCTCCGCCGCAGCCGGCCGAAGCGCTTGCCCAGCGCGGCTGCCTCGAGGGCGGTGTCGGTCATGAGGAGTCTCCCTGGCTGTGCTTGGTCGGGGCGGGCCGTTCGGAGAGTCGCTGCTCCGCGAGCCGCGGCGCCGAGAAGTGCTTGTCGAGTACGGCGGTGAAGAGTGCCGCCACGTCGTCCCGGTCGAGGCCGGACTCGAGGGCCTTCGCGGTCCAGTCCTCCAGCTCGGTGTGCAGGGGTGAGTCGGCGGGGGCGGCGCCGAGGCCGCGGCGCACGAAGGTGCCGAGCCCGCGGCGGGCCTCGACCAGTCCCTCGCGCTCCAGCTCTCGGTAGGCCTTGAGCACGGTGTTCGGATTGATGGCGGTTGCCTCGACGACCTCACGGGCCGTGGGCAGCTTGTCGCCGGGTTCCAGCAGGCCCAGGCGTAGCGCTTGTTTCGTCTGTTGCACGATCTGCACGTACGTGGCGACGCCGGAGTGCCGGTCGATGCGGTACTCGAGCACCCGTACAACCACCCTTTCACTAATTGAGTAGTGAAAGGGTGGTTCAAAGGTGGCCACAAAGTCAAGCCCGAATCCGTGAACCGATCGGTGGGGCTCGTGCGATGAGGGGTTGTGAGCGAGACGAGAAGCGACGGGGATCTGCTGCGGGCCGCAGCGGACGGGGACCGGCGCGCCTTCGAGGAGCTGTACCGGCGGTTCGCGCCCTGGCTGACCGCGCGACTGCGGGGCCGGTGCGCCGACGCCGGGATAGTCGACGACGTCGTGCAGGAGACCTTCCTCGCGATCTGGCGCGGCACGGCCCGCTACCGGGAGGACGGGGACGTGACCGGGTGGCTGTGGCGGATCGGGTCACGGCGACTGGTCGACGCGCTGCGCGGCGACGGCGCGCGGGGCCGGATGCGGCAGGCGCTGGCCCGGCTGCGGCATCGCCATGAGGCGTCCGCGGAGGAGCGCGTGCTCGCGGGGGTGGAGCACGGGGACCTCGCGGGCGCGCTGGTCCGGCTCTCCCCCGAACTCCGCGCGGTCCTCCAGGCGACGGTCATCGACGGACTGACCACCCGCGAGGCCGCCGTCGTCCTCGGCATTCCGCCGGGGACGGTCAAGACGCGGGCGCTGCGAGCCCGCAAGCAACTGCGAGAGGCGCTGGCATGAGCGGGCGGATGGACGGACGGGGCCCGGCTCTGCGGAGCCGTGGGCGGACGACGGAGGTGACGGCATGACGTGGCATGTGGATGCCGAGGATCTACGGGCCTACGCCCGGGGCGAGTTGGCGGCGCCCCGGCTCTGGTCCGCCGACACGCACCTGATGTCCTGCGCGGAGTGCCGTCAGACGCTCGCCTCGGTGAGCGACCCGGTCGCCCTCGACACCGGCTGGGAGCGGCTCGACGCCGAACTCGACGTCCCCCGAAGGGGGCTGTTCGAGGCGCTGCTCGTGCGTCTCGGCGTCGCCGACCATGTCGCGCGGTTGCTCACGGCGACACCCGTGCTGCGCCGCTCATGGCTGGCGGCGGTCGTGTTCCTGCTGCTGACCACCGTGGGCGTGGTCTACACCGCCGACTCGCCGACCCTCTTCCTCGCCCTGGCCCCGCTGCTCCCGCTCGCCGGCGTCGCGCTGTCGTACGGCCCCGCGCTGGACCCGACGTACGAGATGGCGGTCGTCAGCCCGGTGCACGGCTTCCGGCTGCTGATGATCCGCACGGTGGCGGTGCTCGCCGCGGGCCTGGGCCTCAACGGCCTGGCGACCCTCGCCCTCCCTTCCTACGGTCTGCGCGCGCTGGCCTGGCTGCTGCCCGCGCTCGCCCTGACCGCGACCGGCCTCGCGCTCACCCCGCGCCTGGGCCCGGTGCTCGCGCCGTCCCTGGTCGGCGGGGCGTGGATCGCGCTGCTCGTCGCCACCGACCGGGCCGGCGACGGCCCGCTCGTGCCGTTCACCGCGGCCGGCCAGGGCGTCGCCGCGGCGGTCGCCGCCCTCGCGGTCGGCCTGCTCTTCCTCGTACGTGACCGTTTCGACGTCTTCCACAGGAGTGCCGTATGACACCCACCGTCTCCGCCGAGGGGCTCAGTCTCCATTACGGCGGCACCCGCGCCCTCGACGACGTGTCGCTGCGGCTGACGCGAGGCGTCACCGGACTGCTCGGCCCCAACGGGGCCGGAAAGACGACCCTGTTGCGGGTGCTGGCCACGGCCGTCCCCGCCGACCGCGGCGCCTTCACGGTGCTCGGGAACGACCCGGGCACCGCGCGGGGCCGGCAGGAGGTCCGGCGCCGGCTCGGCTATCTGCCCCAGACCCCCGGCTTCCACCCGGACTTCACGGCCTTCGAGTTCGTCGACTACGTGGCGATCCTGAAGGAGCTCACCGATCGCGGCGCCCGCCATCGCGAGGTGCGACGCGTGCTCGACGAGGTCGACCTGGGCGACGTCCGCGCCAAACGCATCAAGAAGCTGTCCGGCGGTATGCGGCAGCGGGTGGCGCTGGCGGCGGCGCTCGTCGGCGACCCCGGTTTCCTGGTCCTGGACGAGCCGACGGTCGGCCTCGACCCCGAACAGCGCATGCGCTTCCGGGAATTGATCGCCCGGGCGGGCGAGGGCCGGACCGTGCTCCTGTCCACCCACCAGACGGAGGACGTGGCGATGCTCTGCCACCGTGTCGTGGTGATGGCGAGCGGCCGGATCCGCTTCGACGGCACCCCGGCCGAGCTGACCGCGGTGGCCGCCGGACGCGTGTGGCACAGCGCGGAACGCGACCCGGGCGCGAAGGCCGGCTGGCGCACCGGCACCGGCTCCTTCCGCAACGTGGGCAGCCCGCCCGCCGGCGCCGACCTCGCCGACCCCACGCTGGAGGACGGCTACCTGCTCACTCTCGACGACGCGGGCGTGGAGGTGGCGGCGGCATGAGCGCGGTACTGGAGACACCCCCGACCACCCCTGTGCACACCGGGCCCCGCACCTCCTGGGCGGCCGTGTTCGCCCTGGCGCGCTTCGAGGCCCGCCGGCTCCTGACGACCGTCCCGGTACTCCTCGGCTTCCTCGTCTACACGGCCTGGATCGTGTGGCGCGCCCAGGACTACGCGGACGGCTACCCGGCCCTCCAGGACGCCGACCGCGCCACCCAGGGCGGCCCCCTCCTCGTCGGCCTCGCGGTGCTGCTGGCCGTGAACCAGGCCGTGCTGAGATCCCGCCGCCACGACACGGAACGGCACTTCACGGTGCTGGTGATGAGCACGGCCCACCGGACGGCCGCGCATCTGCTGTCCGTGGTCCCGGCCGCGCTGCTCACCGCGGTGGGCGTGGCCGCGCAGTTCGGCTGGCAGGCGCTCAGGCCCGGTGCTCTCGGGCACGGTTCGCCGGGTGAGCTGCTGGTCGGGCCGCTGACGGTGCTGGCGTTCGGGGCGGCCGGGGTGCTGATCGCCCGCGTGATCAGGACGGCCTTCACGGCACCGCTGGTCGTGGTCTTCTTCCTGTTCCTCTTCCTCCTCAGCAGCGGCGCCGACGAGGGCTGGACGCGCTGGCTGACCCCGGTCATAGACGTGGCCAGCAGCAACACCCTGCCCTCCGACCTGATCGGCCGCCCCGCCGCCTGGCACGCGTTCTATCTCGCCGCGCTCGCCCTCACGGTGGCGCTGCTCGCGGGGCTGGCCGGCGGCGGACACCGGTCCCGGTCCGTGCAGGCCGGGTTCGCCGGGGCGCTGGCGCTGACGGTCCTCGGCGCGGTCTACCAGGGCCAGGGCGTCTCCCTGGAGGTCACGGCCGCCCGGGAGCGGGCCTCGCTCCACCCCGAGCAGGTGCAGACGTGCGTGGAGCGGGGCGGGTCGCGCTATTGCGCCTTCCCCGAGTGGCGGGGCCGGACCGCGGACTGGGCGCGGACCGTGGCCCAGGTGCAGTCCCTCGCCGGCGGCACGGCCCATGACCAGAGCCTGCTCGTCCGGCAGCGGATCGACGCCCGCTACGGCATGGACGGTGACGCCGCCCTCGACCCCGCCACGACCCCGCACCAGGTGACGGTCGGCACCGCCTGGGGCGGCAACCGCGTCCCGGAGTTCTCGGCCGCCGTCGCGGGAGTGCTGGTGGCCGGCGACGAGAAGACGACGGGTGAGCTGTGCGACGGCCGCATGGTCACCATCATGTGGCTGGCCCTGGCCGGACAGTCCGACCCGATCGGCAGCCTCAAGCACGTCCGCCTCGACGACAGCGTGAGCGGCTCGGCGATCGTCCTGTCCCAGACGAACCCGCTGTCGATGACCGCCGGTCAGACGACGGTCGTCCGCAAGCTGCTGGAGCAGCCCCGGGACGCGGTGGCGGCAAAGGTGAGGACGAACTGGACGGAACTGACGTCCCCGAGGGTGACGACGGCACGGGCGGCGGAGCTGCTGGGGGTCAGGGCGAAGGTGGGGGCGGACAAGTGCTAGCGAGGGGAGGGCCGGTGGTGCCGGTTCCGGGGGACGCCGGGGGTGGGCAGGTGCGGCTGATCGGCGCGCTGTTGGTTCCCGCCCTGCGCACCCTTCCCTGGCGGGCGCTCGGTGCCGCCGGAGCCGTGGGGCTGCTGATCGTCTCGATGGCGCGGCTGACGGAGGAGGCCGACGAGTTCCTGGCGCTGAACCTCCTGCGGGCCGCCGCGCTCGCCTTCGCCCTGGGCCTGGGCTTCCTGCTGGACGACCCGGCCCGGCACACCACGGCCGCGGTGCCGACCCGCAGACCCGTCCGGCACGCCCTGCGGCTGGCGCTCGTCGCGCCGGTCACCGCGATGTGGTGGTCGGCGGCGGTCCTGCTCGTGCCGGAGGACATACGGCCGCCCGTGGGTGACGTGACCCTGGAGGCGGGCGCGGCCTTCGCGCTGGCGCTCGCGGCGTCGGCGGCGGCCATCCGCTGCACCCAGGCGGCGGAGCCGGGGCAGGCGGTGGCCGGCGCGATGCTGACGACTGCCGTGCTCGGGCTGCTGCTCTGTCCGGAGCGATGGGCACTGTTCGTGGGGACGGAGGACCCGAGATGGGCGGCGGCGCACGACCGGTGGGGGATGGTGCTGGCCGGCGCGGTGCTGGTGTGGGGGGTGTGCGGGCCGGAGCCGCTGAAGCGGAGAGTGTCCTTGCGCCCGGTCAGGGCGTGAAGGTCCCTGCCCTGACTCACGTCTCCGTGCGGTACATCAGGTCCGTCTCATGGGTCACGAACCCCAGCCGCTCGTACACCGACACCGCCGCCTTGTTGTCCGCGTCGACGTAGAGCATCGCCGTCGGCAGCCCCTGCCCGGCGAGATGGCGCAACCCGATGGTGGTGAGGGACTTGCCGAGGCCGCCGCCCTGGACGCCCGGCTTCACCCCCAGCACATACACCTCACCCAGCCGCTCCGCCGCGTGGACCTTCGTCCAGTGGAAGCCGACGAGTTCGTCGCCGCGGAAGGCGAGGAAGAAGCCGGCGGGGTCGAACCAGGGCTCGGCCATCCGGTCGTCGAGGTCGCGCTGGCCGAGCGAGCCCTGCTCGGGATGGTGGGCGAACGCGGCGGAGTTCACGGCGAGCCAGGCGGCGTCATCGGTGCCGGGGACGAAGGACCGCACCGTCACACCGTCCGGCAGCACCGGGTCGGGCAGGTCCAGGTCGGTCAGGGACCGCCGCATCTGCCGTAGTTCACGGAACAGGGTCAGCCCGAGGACCTGCGCGAGATGCCGGGCGGCGGAGTGGCCGCCGTGGGCCCACACCCGCAGCCGCTTGCCGGAGGCGGCGAGCAGGGCGGAGCCGAGGGCCCGGCCGTGTCCGCGACCGCGGTGCGCGGGGTGGACGACCAGCTCGGCGGCCGGGGCCTCCACGGGGTCGGTGTCCTCCAGCTGGGCGTAGCCGATGAGTTCGTCGTCGACGGTCAGCAGCAGATGGTCCACGCCCTCGCGGGCGCCACCGCGCAGTTGCAACCGGCCCTGCTCCGAGACCGCCTGCTGGCCGTCGGTGCGGGCGGCCTCCGCGAGGAGCGCGAGGACGGCGTCGGTCTGGTCCGGGGAGAGCGCCGCGTGGTTCTGGATGGAGCGAGTGCTGCCGGGCCGCACGGTGTCGTCGCTGGTCATGCGTACGAGGGTACGGGGGAGAGCGCGCAAAGTGGCGGCACCGTAAACCCCGCAAAGTGCCTGCAAAGGAGAGGGCAAAGGGAAACCAGGATGTAACCAAGAAACCCCTGTCGCGCTACGCGCGTTGACTTTAGGCTGCGCCGGACGGGGCCCACTTGCTCAGACGACCCACAGGGGGGCGTATGCCAGCCATATCCCAGCCGCACCACCGCCGCAGACGGACCGTCCGACTGCTCGCCGCAGCCGCCGGTCTCGCCACCGCCGGTGCCCTCGCCGCCGCGCTGCCCTCGTCGGCCGCCCCGGTCGAATCGGGTAAACCGGGTAAGGCGCCCAGTCGTTACCAGGACGTCCAGCTGCTGTCCTTCAACGACCTGCACGGCAACCTGGAGCCGCCGTCCGGTTCCTCCGGCCGGGTCACCGAGCTCCAGGCGGACGGCACCACCAAGACCATCGACGCCGGTGGTGTCGAGTACCTGGCGACCCATCTGCGCGAGGCCCGGGCGGGCAACAAGTACTCCATCACCGCGGCCGGTGGCGACATGGTCGGCGCCTCCCCGCTGATCTCGGGTCTCTTCCACGACGAGCCCACCATCGAGGCGCTCAACAAGCTGGACCTGGACGTCACCTCGGTCGGCAACCACGAGTTCGACGAGGGCGCCAGGGAACTGGCCCGCCTCCAGAAGGGCGGCTGCCACCCGACGGCCGGCTGCTACACGGACGAGGAGTTCGAGGGCGCCGACTTCCCGTACCTCGCGGCGAACGTCCTGAACGAGAAGACCAACAAGCCGATCCTCAAGCCGTACTACGTCTGGCAGAAGAACGGCATCAAGGTCGGCTTCATCGGCGTCACCCTGGAGGACACCCCCGGCGTCGTCTCCGCCGAGGGCGTCAAGGGCCTGAAGTTCAAGGACGAGGTCGAGACGATCAACAAGTACGCCAAGGAGCTCCAGCGCCAGGGCGTGAAGTCGATCGTGGCCCTCATCCACGAGGGTGGCGCGCCGGCCTCCGGGTCGTACAACTACAACTGCGACTCCCCGGGCGCAGGCGACGGCATCTCCGGCCCGATCGTGGACATCGCCAAGAACATCACCCCGCAGGTCGACGCGCTGGTGACGGGTCACACCCACGCCGCGTACGCCTGCACCATCAACGACCCGGCGGGCAACCCGCGTACGGTCACCTCGGCCGCCTCCTTCGGCCGTCTCTACACGGACACGACGCTGACGTACGACCGTTGGACGGGCGACATCGCCCGTACGTCGGTGAAGTCGGCGAACCACGTGGTCACCCGGACCGTCGCCAAGGCGCCGGACATGACCGAGCTGATCGGCAAGTGGAACACCCTCGCGGCGCCCATCGGCAACCGCGCGATCGGCTACATCTCCGCCGACATCCCGAGCACCGGCACCGAGTCCCCGATGGGCGACCTGATCGCCGACGCGCAACTGGCGTACGGCAAGACACTCGACCCGGAGACCGACCTCGCGCTGATGAACCCGGGCGGTGTGCGCGCCGGGCTGACGTACGCGCAGAAGGGCACGGAAGGCGACGGAGTCGTCACCTACGCCGAGGGCTTCACGGTCCAGCCGTTCTCCAACACGGTGAACCTCCAGGACTTCACCGGCGCCCAGCTGGTCAAGGTCCTCCAGGAGCAGGTCAGCGGCTCCAACGCGGCCTCCCCGAAGATCCTCCAGCCGTCCTCGGGTCTCACCTACACCCTGGACCTGACGAAGACGGGCGCGGACCGGATCGTCGTCGACTCCATCAAGCTGGGCGGAGTCGCCCTCGACCCGACGGCCACCTACCGTGTCGCCACCAACAGCTTCCTCGCGGGCGGCGGCGACGGCATCACCACCCTGGGCCAGGGCACCAACGACCTCGTCGGCACGGACGACCTGGCGGCCCTGGAGCAGTACCTCACGGCCAACTCCTCGGCCACGAACCCGATCGCCCCGCCGGTGACGAACCGGATCACGATCACGCAGTAACCCCTCGGGGGCAGGAGAAGAGGCGGTCGCGTCGTATCGACGCGGCCGCCTCTTCGCGTATTAAAACCTGTGTGAGGAGAGGTTTGGTTCCGGGTTACTCCTGAAAACTTGTCTTAGCTGCAATTCATCGAGGTCTAAGAGGAATTGGCTTTTTCCGGGTTCGAGGTCCCGTAATGTTTTCCATGTCGAAACCGAACGGCGACGGAGAAATCGCCGTTATCCGCACCTGATAATCACCGAGGAGAATTCCATGAGCTTCCACAAGATTGCCCCCGTCGCCAAGAAGAACACCAAGCCCGCCGCCCCGGCGCCGAAGAAGAAGGCCCCTCAGCAGAAGAAGGCCGCTGCCACTTCGCAGCGTCGCCCGGTCGGCAACAAGAGTGGCAAGGGCTGCTGACACCCGAATGACGAGGCGGGGCCACCGACAGGGACTCGGTGGCCCCGCCTCGGGTATGTCCGAAGGGAGGGACGATGAAAGAGGTCCGTGCGGCCTTCCACCGGTTCTGGCCGCTCACCCGCGGCGACCGCAAGTGGCTGCTGGCGATCATCGCGTGTGTCGTGGTGTCGGCGCTCGCCGAGACCGCTTCCATTCTGTTGTTCGCGCAGCTGACCGACACCGCTCTCAAGGCCGGTTCGCTCGCCGCTTTCTGGGGTCCGGCCGGTGCCTGGCTCGCCGTCGCGGCGCTCGGTGCGCTCGTCGGCTACCTCGGCAACTCCCTCGCCACCTGGACCGCCGAGAGATTCGTGCTCCGGCTGCGGGCGAAGGTGTTCCGGCATGTGCAGGAACTGCCGCCGCATTTCTTCCAGCGGCACCGGCAAGGGGATCTCGTCGAGCGGCTGACCGGTGACGTGGAGGCCATCGAGCAGCTGGTCGTGTCCGGGGTCGTCGGTACCGTCTCCGCTGCCTTCTCGGCGGTCTTCTACTCCTGTGCAGCCCTCTGGCTCCGCTGGGACCTGGCCCTCGCCACCTTCGTCCTCGCGCCGCTGTTCCTGTTCGCCGCCCGCCGCTTCGCCGGGCGCGTCAAAAGCGCGTCCCAGGACGAGCGCGTCGCCGACGGCGCGATCACCTCGGTGGTGGAGGAGTCGCTCGGCAACGTGGTCCTCACCCAGGCCTACAACCGGTACAAGGACGAGGAGAAGCGGCTCGACCGGGAGGCCAGGGCCTGGATGCGGGCCAGTGTGCGCGGGGCCCGGCTCAGCGAGATGTACGAGCAGTTCGTCGAGGTCGTGGAGACGGTCTGCGTCCTCGCCGTCATCGGGCTCGGCGTGTGGGAGATCTCCGCCGACCGCATGTCCCTCGGTCAGCTTCTCGCCTTCGCCGCCTTCATCGGCTACCTCTACCCGCCCGTCCGCAACCTCGGCCAGCTCGGCCTCACCCTCACCGCCGCCACCGCCGGCGCCCAGCGCCTCAACGAGATCCTCGACGCCGAGCCCGCCGTCACCGACCCCGCCGAACCCGTACGGGAGTGGCCGGTGCGCGGGTGGGTCAGCGTCCACGGCGCGAGCTTCGGCTACCCGGGTGCCGGCACGGAGTCGCTCACCGACGTCACCTTCACCGCCGCCCCCGGCGAACTCGTCCTCGTCACCGGCCCGAGCGGCGCCGGCAAGTCCACCCTCGCCAAGCTGCTGCTCCGCTTCTACGACCCCTCGTCCGGCGTGCTCTGCCTGGACGGCGTCCCGCTGACGGACGTACCGCTCGCGTTCCTGCGCGAGAACATCGCCCTGCTCCCGCAGGAGACGCTGATCCTGCACGGCACCATCCGGGAGAACATCGCCTGCGGGCGGCCCGGGGCGAACCAGGAGGAGATCGAGAGGGCCGCCGCGGCCGCCGCCGCCCACACCTTCGTCACCGAACTCCCGGGCGGCTACGACACCGTCATCGCCCCCGGCACCGCCGCCCTCTCCGGCGGCCAGCTCAAGCGCATCGCCATCGCCCGCGCGATCCTGCGCGCCGCACCCGTCCTGATCCTCGACGAGCCGACGGCCGGCCTGGACGCGATGGCCGCGCGGCGGATCGTCCAGCCGCTGCGCCATCTGACGTCCGGCCGCACGACCCTCATGATCACGCACGATCTGAGCCTCGCCCCCGACGCCGACCGCATCCTCGTCGTGGACGGCGGACGGCTGGTGGAGGAGGGGACGCACGACGAACTCGTCCGGCGCGGCGGGACGTACGCGCGCCTGGCGTACGCCGGTCAGCGGGAGGTGCGGCCGACCGGTACCCCCGCCGGGCTCCTGAGCGTGTAGCCCAGCCCCCGCACGGTCTGGATGAGCCGCGGTTCGCCGCGGCTCTCCAGCTTGCGCCGCAGATACATGACGTACACGTCCAGGGTGTTGGAGGCGGGCTCGAAGTCGAAGCCCCACACCTCCTTGTGGATCTGCGCCCGGCTGAGCACCTTGGCCGGATGCCGCATGAGGTAGGCGAGCAGCGCGTACTCGGTCCGGGTGAGGTCGAGGGGACGGCCGCCGCGGGTGACGGCACGGGTACGCAGATCGATGGCGATGTCCTGGAACGACAGCTGTTCACTGGGTTGCGGCGGCACCACACGCGGCCGGCTGCGGCGCAGCAACGCCCTGACCCGGGCGAGGAGTTCCTCGGCGTCGAAGGGTTTGGCGAGATAGTCGTCGGCGCCGTTGTCGAGGGCGACGATGCGGTCGCCGACCGCGGCCCGTCCGGTGATCATCAGGATCGGGACGGTGGACCCGGAGGCCCGGATACGGCGGGTGGCGGCCAGCCCGTCGAGCTCGGGCATGGTGACGTCCATCAGCACCAGGTCCGGGCCGGCCGCCATGAGTTCCAGGGCACTGCGCCCGTCCCCGGCGAGGACGGTCTCGTACCCCTCGAACCGCAGCAGCAGCCCGAGCCCTTCTCGCACGGCCTCGTCGTCGTCGGCCAGCAGAATCTTCCGCGCCATCCGAACACGGTGTGACGAGAGCCTGTGGCGGAGCTGGCAACGCGATGAGCGTGGGCTTTAAGGCTCGGGACGACACCGGCGGGGCCGGCGGGGGCGCAGGGCGTCTCCTGGATGTCGTGCCACGCCCACTTCCGGGCCCGCACCGCTCCCACGACGGCCATCAGGACGGCTATCAGGAGCACCGCGACCCAGCCCGGCGTTCCCGCAAGGTCACACCCGAGCCGCCGCCGCCAGCAGCCCCTGCGGCAGATAGCCGGACCGGACACCGAGCTCCCAGCCATGGACCTGGACGGCGAGGCAGGCCGGCGCGAGGATGCCGAGGGGGAGGAGGGAACGGGGCGCGGGATCACCCGCATCGGCCTCGACGCCCTCCCGGTAGGCGGTCAGCCGGGCCGCGAGAGCCTGCTCGAAGGAGTCCTGGTCGTCGTCGAGAAGTACGCGCAGCAGCCGCTGGTCGGCGCTCAGTGAGTCGCCGGTCTCGTCCAGCCGCCGGGCGGCCTCCGCGCGCTCACCGGCCTCGGGCTTGCGCAGCGTGACGGCCGGCCAGTCGCGGGGCAGATGCCCGGCCGCCTCGGTGAGATAGAGGCAGAGCGCGTCCATGGCGGCGAGGTCGGCGGGCGCGGAGACGGAGGGGTACGGGTTGTAGGGGACGCCGTCACGGATGGCGGGTGCGTAGTCGCCCCGCAGCAGCAGACCGGTGACCCGGTCCCGGTCCCGCACGAGCCCGCTGACGACACACACCTCGAACATGTCGAGCCAGGTCCGCGCGGTGGGTGCCTCCTTGACGACATCCCGGAAGGTGAGGGGTCCGTCGCCGAATTCGTCGTCGTCGGGGTCCGTGCTGATCCGTTCCCTGATGAGGGGGAACCGGATCTCCTGGTCCCCGCCCGGGAAGCACAGGACGCTCAGCACTCCGTGCACACACTCCGCCGCGGTGACGGCGACCGCGCGCGCCTGCTCGTCGAGCCCCGGTTCCGTGCTCGCGCGGGCGGCGACATGGTCGAGGAGCTCGTCCGCCATGGCCTGTATCAGGGCCGGCGAGATGCTGCCGTACCGCAGGGAGTGCCAGCGCGAGTACGCCCGCCCGTGGATGTCGTCGAGCGCCTCGGCCAACCGCTGCTCACTGACCTGATGGCATGTCACGTCCTGCACGTGCCCCGTCCCTTCACACAGGTGCTGACTGGACGAGGCACGTTATCAACGGGCACCGACAGTGCCGGTGCCCGGCGTCAGGAAGCCGTCGGCGTCCAGTCGCCCAGCCAGTCCGCGACCTCCTGGTTCGCGGCCTGCGCGTCGGTCAGCTGGGGCCGGTCGCCGCTCGCTGCACCCGATCCGGCGCCCGTGTTCCTGTACTCGGCGAACCGGTCGTCCTTCCAGGAGAAGCCGCTCATGTCGGTCCACGGGGCCGATTTGATCGCCGCGCTCAGACTGGTGTTGCGGACGGTCGTCTGCGGGTCGAGGGTCGTGTCACCACCGGCGTGCCAGGGGCGGCCGAGGTAGAAGCTCGCGGCCGAGACATCGCCGTTGACCGTGGAGTTGGCGATCAGGAAGCCCTTGCGGTCGGCGGCCGTGCTGGGGGCGGTGACATAGCCGGCGGAGGTGCCGTTGTAGCGCTTCTTCAGCGTGATGACGGACTTGTCGATCACCGCGGTGGCGCGCCCGAAGATGAAGTCGACGTTGCCGATGACGTAGGAGTTGGTCAGGTAGACCCGGCCCAGCTTGTCCTTGGCGGCCGTGTCCACCAGCAGCGTGTCCTGGTCGCCGCTGACGATGACCCCGTCCAGGAACACCTTGTCGGCGCTGGTACGCAGGGCGACGGCCTGCTGGGCGATGTCGGTGTGGGCGGCCTCGTCGAAGTCGTTGGAGATGGTCAGGTTGCGCGCCTGGAAGTCATCGGCCTCGACGGCGACGGTGGCGCTGCCGCCGGTGCCGTAGGTCCCCGAGCCGTCCGGCTTCGGCGTCCCCGAGGCGTTGTTGTAGACGATCACCGTGTCCTTACGGCTGCCGCCCGTGCCCTGGATGGTGACGTGCGGCTTGTTGGACGGCACCTTCACCAGTTCGCGGTACGTCCCCGGCTTCACCTGGATGACGACCCGCGAGGCGTTGTTGGCCGGTACGGCGTTCACCGCGGCCTGCACGGTCGTGTACTGCCCGGAGCCGTCCTTGGCGACGGTGAGGGTGGTGGCAGCGGCGGCCAGGGTGGACGCGGTGGTGCCGATCGAACTCCTCGGCCCGGCCCCGGACTTGAGGAGCGAGGGCACATTGGCCGTCGCGTCGAGCGTGTAGGCGTAGTAGCTCTTCGGGTCGAAGGCGGTACCCCCGCTCTCGTTCCTCCCGCTCGTCCCGACGAAGGTGTTGCCCTTCTGGACGACGGTGGCGGTGCTGTCCTTGATGACGGGGTTGTTGATGCCCTGGAAGTAGGAGTTCTCCAGCACCATCTTGGTGGCGCCGCGCGAGTAGTTCCCGTACGACGACGTGATGTCGGTGCCCGCGACGTCCTCCAGGAAGTTGTTGTAGAGGTGGGCGTGCGCGGCGTTGTCCGTGGACGGGTTGCGCTGCTCGGTCTCCCGGATCCAGTTGTGGTGGATGGTGATGTCGGTGACGACGTTGTCGGTCCACCCGATGCCGAACGCCTTGTTGTCCTGGCTCATCTTGTTCCAGGAGACGGTCACGTACGTGCTGTCTTTCCGTACGTCGATGAGCCCGTCGGCCATGTGCCGCAGGTCGTTGTGATCGATCCAGACATGATGCGCGCCATCCATCTGGATGCCGTCGAAGTCATGCTCCTTGTCGTTCCAGACGCCCTGATAGGCGTCCCGGATGGTCAGGTTCCGGATGATGACGTTGTGGACGCCGCTGCCGAGGAAGAACCCACCGCCGACGATGTGCCCGGAGGTCCCGGAGCCGACGATGGTCTTGTTGGACTGCACCTTGATCTCTTTGCCGACCGGGTCCATGTTGATGGTGGCGGCGACGACGATGACGTACGGCTCGGCGGCCGTCGCGTACTTCTCCAGGTCGGCCGGCGTCTTCACGGTGACGATCTGGCCGTCCCGGCCGCCGTAGGTGCCGTTCTGTCCCAGGGCGTTGACCGAGGCGAAGCCGTCGGCGGTGGCGGTGGCCCAGGCGGGCGCGGCGGCGGTGGCGGCGGACGCGGCGTTCTCGGCGTCGTCACCGAAGACGGGGCTGTAGGCGAGAACACCGGCCGCCGTCAGGGCGAGGGGGGCGCCGACGACAAGAGCGGTCTTGCGCCGGCGATGGCGGGGCTTGCTGCGGGTGTCGGTCATCCGTACGGCTTCCGTTCCGTGGGGGTGCGGGACGGAACGTGGTTGCCGCGCGCGCCGGAAAGGTTGCCGGTACGGTCAGACCGTTTCCGGCGGAGGCGTCGGAGCCCCCGGCAGCCGTACGGTCGCGATCGTGCCGCCGCCGTCCGCGTGCCCCAGGGTCACCTGGCCGCCGGACTGCTCCACGGTGCGGGCGACGATGGACAGGCCGAGCCCCGAGCCGGGGAGGGCGCGGGCGCTGGGGGAGCGCCAGAAGCGGTCGAAGACGTGCGGGAGTTCCTCGGCGGGGATGCCGGGGCCGTGGTCGCGGACGGTGAGGACGCCGCCGTCCAGTCGTACGTCGATCGTGCCGCCCTCGGGGCTGAACTTCACGGCGTTGTCGAGGATGTTGACGACCGCGCGCTCCAGAGCAGCGGGCTCCGCACGGGCGTACCAGGGTTCCAGATGGGCGTTGATCGTCAACTCCGGCCCACGGAGCCGGGCCCGGCGCAGCGCCGACTCGACGGTGTCCTCCAGCGACACGACCTGCACGCGCTCGCCCCGCTGGCCCTCGGACCTGGACAGCTCCTGCAAGTCACCGATGAGCGCGGCCAGTTCGGTCATCTGCGCCTTCACGGACGCGAGCAGCGCCTTGCGATCCGCCTCCGGGATGGGCCGCCCCGTCTCCTCACTCCGGGTGAGAAGCTCGATGTTGGTCCGCAGGGAGGTGAGCGGCGTACGGAGCTCATGCCCGGCGTCGGCGATGAGCTGCTGCTGGAGGTCGCGGGAGTTGGCGAGGGAGGTCGTCATCGAGTTGAACGACCGCGAGAGCCGGGCGACTTCGTCCTCGGCGTCGTCCCGGACGGGGATACGGACACTCAGGTCCTCGGTACGGGCCACGTGTTCGACGGCCTCGGTGAGCTTGTCGACGGGACGGAGCCCCGCGCGGGCCACGGCGAGGCCGGCGGCTCCAGCGCCGAGGACTCCGATGCCGGAGACGAGGAGGAGGACGAGGGCGAGGTCGTTGAGGGTGTTCTGGGTGCCTTTCAGGGGGACAGCGACGCTGATCCCGATGTCGGGGCCGGCCTCTCCCGTAGCGGTGGTCGTGGTGCCGCTCAGATAGCGCGTCATCACCCGCACCGCGGTGCCGTCCTCGGCGGTGCCGTTCCGGAAGTAGACGTGATTGGGCTCCGCCCGTGCGATCACGTTCTTGTCGGCCTGGGTCACCTTGATCGCGCCCGCCGAGTCGTTGACGACACAGACCTTGCCGCCCTCCGTCACCACTTGTGTGTAGTCGCCGCGGGAGAAGGGGGTGCTCTGCGGAGTCTTGGAGCAGTTGTCGAGGGCGGACTGGGCCTGACTGATCTGCTTGAGCTGCGCGGGACCGCCTATGCCCCGCTGCAGGTCATTGTCCAGCTGGTCGTACAACTTCCCCTGCACGATGAACCAGCACGTCACCGAAACCGCCGCCACCGCGAACGCCACCGCCGCAGCCACCAGCAGCGACAGCCGTGCCCGGATCGGCAGGGTCTGGAACCGGCGCAGAACCCTTCTCACTCCGCGCCGCCCTGTCGGAGTACGTACCCCACGCCCCGTACCGTGTGCACGAGGCGGGGCTCGCCGCCCGCCTCGGTCTTGCGGCGCAGGTACATGACGTACACGTCGAGGGAGTTCGACGACGGCTCGAAGTCGAAGCCCCAGACCGCCTTCAGGATCTGCTCCCGGGTCAGGACCTGGCGCGGGTGCGCCATGAACATCTCCAGCAGCGTGAACTCCGTGCGGGTCAGCTCCACCGGGCGCCCGGCCCGGGTGACTTCCCGCGTCGCCAGGTCCATGCGGAGGTCCGCGAAGGTCAGCGCCTCGTCCTCCGGCACGGCCCCGGCCCCGGCCGCCGCGTACGAGCTGCGCCGCAGCAACGCACGGACGCGCGCGAACAGCTCGTCCAGCTCGAACGGCTTGACCAGGTAGTCGTCGGCGCCCGCGTCCAGGCCGGTCACCCGGTCGCCGACCGTGTCCCGCGCCGTCAGCATCAGGATCGGCGTGGTGGTGCCCGCGCCGCGCATCCGGCGGGCGGCGGTCAGGCCGTCCATGCGGGGCATCTGGATGTCGAGGACGACGAGGTCGGGCTGGTACGCGGTCGCCTTCTCCAGCGCGTCCGCGCCGTCGACCGCGACCTCCGTGTCGTAGCCCTCGAAGGCGAGGCTGCGCTGGAGTGCTTCGCGCACGGCCGGCTCGTCGTCGACGATCAGGATGCGCTGGGGGTCACGGTCGCCATCGGCGGGGCTCATCGCTCGCGGTTCCTCGGGGTGCGGTGGGACGTGGGCGCCTTCAGCGTCGCATGTCTGCCGGAGGTCGGGTCAAGCACGGGGCGGGTCAGGCGCGGCAGGTGCGTCAGGCGCGCACCCGGCGGCGCCGGGCCGTGCGGCGGGCGGCCGCCGTCGAGATCTCGGGGGCCCGGACCGCGGGAGCCGTCGGCGCGTGCAGTTCGTACGCCACTTCGAGGGCCAGCGTGAATCCGGCCGGGTCGTGGCCGGCCACCGTGTGGGAAACCTGCTTGATCATGACGTACTCCCTACGCGCTCAGTGGTTCAGCTGTCGGTGCCGCCGGCCCGCAGCTTCGCGAGGTCGGCCTTGACGGTGTTGATCGGGATGGCGAAGCCGAGGCCGACGCTGCCGGCGCTGGAGGAGGACGTGGAGTCCGCGGCCGAGTACATCGCCGAGTTGATGCCGATGATGTTGCCGTTCATGTCGATCAGCGCGCCGCCGGAGTTGCCGGGGTTCAGCGAGGCGTCCGTCTGGAGGGCCTTGTACGTGGTCGTCGAGGAACCCGTGTCGCCGTTGAACTGCTGGCCGCCGAACTCGAACGGCCACCCGCCGCCCTGCTGCTGTTGCTGCTGACCCTGGCTCTCGTCCGTCGAGACGGTCACGTCACGGTTCAGGGCGGAGACGATGCCGCTGGTCACCGTGCCGGTGAGGCCCTCGGGCGAGCCGATCGCCACGACCGTGTCGCCGACCTGGACGCCGTCGGAGTTGCCGAGGGTCGCGGTGGTGAGGCCGGAGGCGTTCTCCAGCTTGATCAGGGCGAGGTCCTTGGCGCTGTCGGTGCCGACGACCTTGGCCGTGTACTCCTTGCCGTCGCTCGTCGAGACCTTGATCGAGGTGGCGCCGGAGATGACGTGGTTGTTGGTGATGATCTCGCCGTCGCTGGTGATGATCACGCCGGAGCCGGTGGAGGAGCCGTTGCTGAGCGTCGCGTTGATCTCGACGATGCTCGGGCTGACCGCCTTGGCGACCCCGGAGACCGTGCCCTTGTCGGCGGACGGCACCACGTTGGTGCTGGTGCTGCTGGAGGTGACCGTGTCGTTGCCGGTCAGTTCCTGGATGCCGTACGCCGTACCGCCGCCGATCGCCGCGGCGACGATCGCGACGGCGGCCAGGAGGGCGAAGGGACCGCGGGCGCGCTTCTTCTGCGAGGGCGAGGGCGTGGGAGCCACCGGCTCCGCCGCCACCGCCGTCAGGACAGCGGTACCGCCGCCGTCGCCGTCACCGCCGGCGACCTGAGTCTGCGCCGGCCACACCGTGGTCCCCGGCTCCACCGTCACCGGCTGCGGCGCGGGGGGCTGGGTCGGCGGGGCCGGCCACTCGGGGTTGACGGGGGAGGAGGCGTGCTGCTGGGCGCCCTGGTAGGGGTTCGCGTACTGCTCGTACTCGCCGTCGCGGCGGAAGCTCTCGGTCATGACACTGAGCTTGTCGCCCGACCATGAGAGCTCCCTGAGTGCTCCCTGAGAACGCCGCCAGAACCTTGTTTGCCCGATATAAAGCCGGAACCGGCGCTATGGAGCGGCCTCTCAGAGAGGCTTAACAAAGGGCCCGGCGCGGTCTCATTCGCAGCCGCAGGACCGGCGTACGACCAGCTTCGACGGGAACACCTTCAACCGCTCCCGCCGCGACCCCGCCACCCGCAGCCCGTCGTCCAGGACGAGGTCCACCGCGGCCCGCGCCATCGCGGAGCGGTCCGATGCGATCGTTGTCATCGGCGGATCCGCGAGCGCGGCTTCCTTGATGTCGTCGAAGCCGATGACCGCCAGCTCGCCCGGCACGTCGATGCGCAGCTCGCGCGCCGCCCGCAGCAGACCGATGGCCTGGTCGTCGGTGGAGCAGAAGATCGCGGGGGGACGGTTGGGCCCCGACAGCAGTTCCAGCGCCACCTGGTAGGCGTCGTAGCGGTTGTACGGCGCCTCGAACAGCCGTCCCTCGGTGGGGAGACCGGCGTCCTCCATCGCGCGCCGCCAGCCCTCGACGTGGTCGGAGACCGGGTCGCCGACGGAGGGGGTGTCGGCGGTGCCGCCCATACAGGCGACGTAGGGGTGGCCGTGGCCCAGCAGATGCTCGACGGCCGCCTTCGCGCCGGTGAGGTCGTCGAGGACGACGGCGACGTCGTCGATCGCCTCGGGCCGCTCGTGCAGCAGCACCACGCGCGCGTCCCAGGCCTCGATCTCGGCGGCGGCCAGGTCGTTCAGGGCATGGCTGACGAGGATCAGGCCGGAGACCCGCATCCCGAGGAAGGCCCGCAGATAGTGGGTCTCGCGCTCGGCGACATAGTCGGTGTTGCCGACCAGGACCATCTTTCCGCGCTCGGCCGCGGCCTGTTCGACCGCGTGCGCCATCTCGCCGAAGAAGGGCTGACGGGCATCCGGGATGATCAGGCCTATGAGGTCCGTCCGGCGGGACGCCATCGCCTGGGCGACCCGGTCGGGCCGGTACCCCAGCTCCTTGATCGCGGCGAGAACACGCTCGCGCGTGGCCGGGGCGACCGGCCGGGGTCCGTTGTTGATGACGTAACTGACGACGGCAGTCGACGTCCCTGCCAGCCGCGCCACGTCATCTCGAGTCACCTTGGCCACGCGCGGAGTCTACGCGGATGGACCCGCTCTGGGCAGGGCGTACGCCGTCTTCCCTGTGCTCCGCCTGAGCGACCCCTGAGCATGCCGGACCCCGTCAGACGTCGACGTTGACCTCGGCGGCGTCCAGAGCGGCCGTCTCGTCCGCATCCTCCGCCTTTGACCGGTCGCTCCTGGCCTTGGCGTCGTCCGTCGCGCGCTCGCCCTTCTCCGGCGTAACGAATCGATAACCGACGTTCCGGACGGTTCCGATCAGCGACTCGTGCTCGGGCCCGAGCTTGGCGCGCAGCCGTCGTACGTGCACGTCCACGGTCCGGGTGCCACCGAAGTAGTCGTAGCCCCAGACCTCCTGGAGCAGCTGCGCGCGCGTGAAGACACGGCCCGGGTGCTGGGCCAGGTATTTGAGGAGCTCGAACTCCTTGAAGGTCAGGTCCAGGACCCGGCCCTTGAGCTTGGCGGAGTACGTCGCCTCGTCGACCGACAGGTCGCCGTTGCGGATCTCCATGGGGGAGTCGTCGTTGACGATCTGCTGCCGGCCCATGGCCAGGCGCAGTCGTGCCTCGACCTCGGCCGGTCCTGCGGTGTCGAGCAGGACGTCGTCGATGCCCCAGTCGGCGGTGACGGCGGCGAGGCCGCCCTCGGTGACGACGAGGATCAGCGGACAGCCAGGGCCGGTGGAGCGCAGGAGCTGGCACAGACTGCGGACCTGCGGGAGGTCGCGCCGGCCGTCGATGAGGATGACGTCGGCACCGGGGGTGTCGACGAGGGCGGGGCCTTCCGCCGGGGCCACGCGCACGTTGTGCAGGAGCAGGCCGAGGGCGGGAAGCACCTCCGTGGACGGCTGGAGTGCGTTGGTCAGGAGCAGCAGAGAACTCATACGGCTGGTTCCTCCTCGGTCCCGGCGAGGTCGTAGCTTTCGTATACAGGTGATCCGAAAGCACAAAAGGACCCGGGGGCTGCATTGCCCGAGTCCTCTGTTCAGGAGAATAGCCCACATGCACAGGGAGTCGGCAGGTCGTGTGGTGCGATCCACCTCAATTCCGCACTCTGAGACGAACAGAGGCACACCTATACGGACGTTTCTGTACACCGCCGACGGCGTGACGATCGATTCCGTATACGATCCGCCGGCCGTTGTATACGACAGCTCCCCGTCACCCTCCCGTGGCCTCGTGTTCGTCGTCGCGCACGGTTTCACGGGCGATGTGGATCGTCTTCATGTTCGCCGGGTGGTGGAGGCGTTCACGCAGTACGGGGCCGTGGTCACGTTCTCTTTCCGCGGCCACGGGGCTTCCGGCGGGGCCTCGACGGTCGGCGACCGCGAGGTGCTCGATCTGGCCGCCGCGGTGGAGTGGGCGCGCTCCCTCGGGCACGCGCGCGTGGTGACCGTGGGGTTCTCGATGGGCGGTTCCGTGGTGCTGCGGCATGCGGCGCTGTACCGAGATGAGCACGAGGGGCGCACGGGTGCGCACACCGACGCCGTGGTGTCGGTGAGTGCTCCCGCCCGGTGGTACTACCGGGGTACGGCGCCTATGCGAAAGCTCCACTGGCTGGTAACGCGGCCCGCCGGACGGCTGGTGGGGAGGTACGGATTCCGCACCCGCATCCACCACCGGGAGTGGGACCCGGTCCCGCTGTCCCCCGTGGCGGCCGTCCCGAGGATCGCCCCCACTCCTCTTCTCATCGTCCACGGCGACCGCGACGGCTACTTCCCCCTCGACCACCCCCGCATGCTCGCCGACGCCGCCCCCGGCCACGCCGAACTCTGGGTGGAGCACGGCATGGGCCACGCCGAGAACGCGGCCCCGGACGAGCTGCTGCGGCGCATCGGGGACTGGGCCGTCTCACAGGACGGCTAGCCTGACGGTGTTCAACACGGTCGAGTGAGGAAGCAGCGGAAGCAGATGCCAAAGGTCACGGTGCGCTACTGGGCCGCCGCGAAGGCCGCGGCCGGGGTCGCCGAGGAGGCGTACGACGCCGTCACCCTCGCCGAGGCGCTCGACGCGGTGCGCGAGCGACACCCCGGTGAACTCACGCGCGTGCTGCAGCGATGCTCGTTCCTCATCGACGGTGACCCCGTGGGCACCCGCGCACATGAGACGGTACGGCTGGCCGACGGCGGCACGGTCGAGGTGCTCCCGCCGTTCGCAGGAGGGTGAGCGATGACGAACCAGCCGTATGAGGGGCAGCAGGGGCAGCAGGGGTACGACCCTTACTGGCAGCAGGCGTACGAGGATCCGCACGCCGCCCAGCAGTACACCCAGCAGTGGCAGGGGCAGACCTGGGAGACGCAGATGCACGCGCCCGCCGCGCCTGCTCCGGCGGACACGGCGTATCTGCCGCCGCAGGGGTATGAGCCGGCCGGGTACCAGGAGCCTGTGTATCAGGAGCCTGTGTATGAGGAGCCCGCGTATCAGGAACCGGTCTCGGCGCCGGCTCCTGCCGCGGCTTCTTCCGGTGACTACGGACCCGCCACCCTCGGTGGCAACTCCCGTGTCACCGACGCCCAGCGCGCCCGCCTCGAAGGACGTTCGCCGATCATCGAGCCCGGGATGCAGCCCGCCGCCCTCACGGCGGTGCTGGGGCTGCTGCTCGCGGGTGCGGCGGCCGTCGGGTCGTACGCGCTGCTCGTGCCGCTCGTCCTCCTTCAGGCCGTGACGGCCGCCGGCTGGTTCCGGCTGAACGGCATGTGGCCCGCCCGGCAGGGCATCGCGCTGGCGTTCCTCGGGGCGGTCGTCGCGGACGTGGCGCTGCTGGCCGCCGACCGGTCGCCCGCGGCGATCCTCGGCACGCTGGGGGTGTGGGTGCTGCTGTGCCTGGTGCTCCAGCTGCGGTCGCACGCGGACCCCGATACCCGGATGTACGGCCTGATGGCGACCGTCGCCTCGTCGGCACTGGCGATCGTCGCGGGCGGGTACCTCGCCGCGTCGGCGGACGCGGTGTCGGTGGGCGCGGCCTCGGTCGCGGTGGCGGTGCTGGCGCGGGCACTGCCGCTGCCCACGGTGGCGTCGGTGGTCGTCTCGCTGCTGGCTGCGGCGGGGGCGGGTATCGCCGTCGGCGGGATGACCGGGGTGGGGGCGGAGGGTGCGTTGCTCGGGGTCGGCGCGGGGGTGTGTGCGCTGATCGGGCACCGGGTGGCCAGCTACGACTATCCGTCACGGTTCGTCCACTTCACCGCGGGCGTCGCGCTGCCGCTGGCCGCTGCCGCTCCGGCTGTCTATGTGCTGGGGCGGGCGCTCGGGTAGTCCGTCGGGGGCCGGACCGCGCCGGTTGCGGCTGTTACAGGTGATCAACAGTTTCGCGGGGTGCGTTGTCCGCGGCGCTACGGTGGCTGGGACGTAGACCGCCTCAGTGGGGGAACACAAAAGAATGCGCGCACTGCGAATACTGCTGATTGTTGTTGTCGTGCTGGGCGGGCTCTTCGTCATCGCCGACCGGGTCGCCGTGCACTTCGCCGAGGGCGAGGTGGCGGACAAGCTGCGGAACAGCGAGAACCTCGCCAGTACGCCGGATGTCTCCATCAAGGGCTTTCCGTTCCTGACCCAGGTTGTCTCCGGTGAGCTGGACGACGCCGAGGTGGGGATCAAGGACTACGAGGCGGCTGCCGGGACCGCGGGCGAGAAGATTCGGATCGACGACATCACGGCGAACTTCAAGGGCGTCTCGTTCTCCGGGGACTACAGCTCCGCCACGGCCGCCACGGCGAGCGGTACGGCCTCCATCTCCTACGACGAGCTGCTGAAGGCCGCCCAGTCCGAGCCGACGGAGATCTTCACCGGGGTGACCGCCGAGGTGGTCGGGCTCTCCGACGGGGGCAACGGCAAGATCAAGGTGAACGTCAAGGTCACGGCGCTGGGCAAGTCGACCACCTACCCCGTGCTCAGCACGGTCACCGTGGCCGGCGACACCGTGAAGGTGCACGCCGACAACCTGCCGAACCTGGTCGTCGAGGTCGCCGAGGGCAAGGTGCGGTCGATCACCGACTTCGAGCAGAAGATCGATGATCTGCCCGGCGGCATCCAGCTCGACAAGGTCGAGGCCGCGCCGGACGGTGTGGAGGTCACGGTGAAGGGTTCGAACGTCGAGCTGGCCGGGTAGGACCGCGTTCGGCGGACGGTGAGTGTCCGAGGAGCGAGACGGGCCGTCCGCGTACGTGGGTGTGATGACGGCCACCGGCGTCCGGAACCCGTGCGGACACGGCCCGGGCGCTGATCCATTCCCACATCGCGGACGATCGCGTCTCAAAATACGACACGCCGGTGACATGGCTGCTAGTCCGTCCCTACGATCGACGGCATGAAGCGACAGGCGGATCTCACAAAGCGGCGGGCAGTGGACCTGTGCCGCGTTGCCGCCATGCTCTGTCGCACTTTCTGAGCGGAAGCGCCGAGCGCCGTCCGCATCCCCCCGCCCTGAACCCAGGGCATCCGTGCGCCGAGGCCCCGTCGGCCCGCGCACCCTCACAGCCGTATGCCCCGCCGTAACTGCCCCGGAGGAGAAAGAGCATGAGCCGCAGCGACGTCCTGGTCGACGCCGACTGGGTCGAGGCCAACCTCGACAACCCGAACATCGCGATCGTGGAGGTGGACGAGGACACGTCCGCCTACGAGAAGAACCACATCCGCAACGCCATCCGCATCGACTGGACCAAGGACCTTCAGGACCCGGTCCGCCGTGACTTCGTCGACCAGGAGGGCTTCGAGAAGCTCCTGTCCGCCAAGGGCATCGGCAACGACACCCTGGTGATCCTCTACGGCGGCAACAACAACTGGTTCGCCTCGTACGCCTACTGGTACTTCAAGCTCTACGGCCACGACAGCGTCAAGCTCCTCGACGGCGGCCGCAAGAAGTGGGAGCTCGACGCCCGCGAGCTCGTCGAGGACGTGCCCTCGCGCCCGACGACCGAGTACCAGGCCAAGGCCCAGAACACGGCCATCCGCGCCTTCCGCGACGACGTCGTCGCCGCGATCGGCAGCCAGAACCTGGTCGACGTCCGCTCCCCCGACGAGTTCTCCGGCAAGCTGCTCGCCCCGGCCCACCTGCCGCAGGAGCAGTCGCAGCGCCCGGGCCACGTCCCGTCCGCGCGCAACATCCCGTGGTCGAAGAACGCCAACGACGACGGCACCTTCAAGTCGGACGACGAGCTCAAGGAGCTCTACGCCGAGGAGCAGGTCGACCTCGCCAAGGACACCATCGCCTACTGCCGCATCGGTGAGCGCTCCGCGCTCACCTGGTTCGTCCTGCACGAGCTGCTCGGTGTCGAGAACGTCAAGAACTACGACGGCTCCTGGACCGAGTACGGCAGCCTCGTCGGCGTTCCGATCGAGCTCGGCGCCAACAAGTAAGCAGACCCAGTCCCACCCCGACCGGCCTTCCTTCCGGTCAGACCTTCTGAATCTGGAGAAAGACATGTGTGGAGCGAAGGCCGGCGGCCCCGACGCCTCGACGATCAAGCCCGGTGAGACCACGATCCAGGGCCAGGTGACGCGTGACGGCGAGCCTGTGGTGGGCTACGTCCGCCTCCTGGACTCGACGGGCGAGTTCACCGCCGAGGTCCCCACCTCCGCGACGGGCCAGTTCCGCTTCTACGCGGCCGAGGGCACCTGGACCGTCCGCGCGCTGGTGCCGGGCGCGACCGCCGACCGTACCGTCGTCGCCCAGCAGGGCGGCCTCGCCGAGGTCGCGATCGCCGTCTGACGGACCTGTGTCGCACGAAGGGCCGCACCTCTCCGGGTGCGGCCCTTCGCCATGTCCCGGCCTACCCTGGACACATGCTGGCGCGCCGACGTCACGTCTACTTCGCCATGATGGGCACCTGTATCGGGCTCTTCGTCCTGGCCTGGGGTGTCGTACGTCTCTGGTCGATCCCGGTCGCTGTGGGGATGTGTGTGGTCGCCATGGTGATCCCGCCGGTCGCCGCCATGGTCGCCAACCGGCGCGGGCCGGACGACCGTTGGTGGGACGACCCCTCCGGCGACCCCAAGTCCGACGAGTGGTGGGACGAGCTGGACGGGAAGAAGCGGCGGCAGTAGGAAGGGGCCCATGTCGCCCATGAGGTTGTCGACCGTCGTACTCGACGCACCGGACGCCCATCAGCTCGCCGACTTCTATCAGCGCCTGCTCGGATTCGTGGTCCGCGAGGACGAGGCCGACTGGGTGCTCGTCGGGCCGCCGGGCGGAGGCGTGGGGCTCGCCTTCCAGACCGAGCCCGCGTACGTACCGCCCCGCTGGCCCGACCGCGAGCCCGGCGAGCAGCAGATGATGCTGCACCTCGACATCGAGGTCGACGACCTGGCGGCCGAGACCGCGCGGGCGATGGCCGAGGGCGCGCGCCTCGCCGAGTACCAGCCCCAGGACGACGTACGGGTGCTCTTCGACCCGGCGGGGCATCCGTTCTGTCTGTGGACGCCCTAGGGCCTGTCCGGCGGATCAGGTCGCGGGAAAGCAGCAGCGCCTCATCGACGCTGGTGAGCGGGGGCTGGCGCGTCGGAGTGCAAGGCGGAGGAGGGCGGCGACGCGGAGCGTCGGCAACCGACGACAACGCCGCAGGCCGGCGCGCCAGCCCCCGCGTCTGCGGCATGATCCGCCGGACAGGCCCTAGTAGACGAGCGCCTGTGTCTCGTCCGCGAGCGCTTCCTGTACGAACACCTGCGCGCCCGCGATCCGTACGCCCTCGATGACGTCCTTCTCCGTGATGTCCCGGCGGGCCGCGCACTGGGTGCACAGGGTCAGCGTGCCGCCGGCCAGGATCGACTCGATGAGGTCGGGGAGGGGGGCGGCGTGCGGCAGCTCGAACTCGGCGGCCCGGCCCGGCAGCGCGAACCACGCGGACTCGCCGGTCAGCCACAGGGAGACCTCGACCCCACTGGCCACGGCCACCGCCGCCACCGTGAACGCCTGCGAGCAGCGTTCGGGGGCATCGGCCCCCGCCGTCACCTTGATCACGAGCTTCTTCGCCATGACTGAATCGTAATCAACGCGGCTACAACCCAGGTCGCAGGCCGTGAGTCTTCTGTGCGCACATATGGAATGTGCACTTCACGTTCTGTGGGGGGACGTCTTGGAAGTACCTGAAGTTCAGGAAAACCCGGTACCTGACGAGGTGCCGGAAGTGCCGGAGCCGCTCGAAACGGCAGAGGCTCCCCGGCCCCGGCGGCGCGGCCGCACCACGCTGATCATCGCCGCGGCCGCCGTGCTCGGTGTCGTCGCCGGCACCTGCACCGGGTTCGTCGTACAGGCGAACCGCGAGCCCACCGCGCTGCCGCCGCTGTCGCAGCCGGTCGTCAAGCAGGCCAAGGGCGAGGTCGAGCCGCTGTCCGCCGCCCGGGACCGGCACGTCAAGGTGAACGGCGATCTGCGCAAGCTGCTGCTCAAGAAGCCCAAGGGAGCCCGGGAGCCCGACTTCGCGGCGGGCGTCGACGGCTGGATGGACATCGCCGAGTACGCGGACCTCTACGAGAAGCCGCAGAACGCCTTCGGCAACCTCGCGACCGACGAGTTCCGCCGGGCTGCCGTCACCGACTGGCTGGTCGGCGGCACGTACAGCGTCGAGATCGTGCTCACGCAGTTCCGCCAGGAGCGGGGTCTGACGGCCGCCGACTACACCGCGAACGAGCAGGGCTTCGCCGGTGACGAGGACGACACCGACAGCTGGCCCGTTCCCGGGACCGGTGACGGGTGGGCGTACGTCCACAACAAGCCGGACACGAAGCCCGGCTATCTGCCGCTGTACTCCGCCGAGGCGATGGCCACGCGCGGCGACATCGCCATGACGGTCTGGGTCTACGACACCAAGCCCATTCCCAAGAAGAAGATCATGGACCTGGCCAAGCGGCAGATGGAGCGGCTGTGAGCGAGACCGAGATCGCAGAGAACCCCGAGGTTCTCGAGGCTCCGCTTCCCGAGCCTGCGACCGTCGTGAAGAAGCGTTTCCCCCTTCGTCGCGTCGCCACCCTCACCGGCTCCGTCCTCCTCCTCGGCGCCGTCGTCGGAGGCACCGGCTACACCGTCGTGACCGTCCAGGACGCCGACCGGGACCCCGGGAAGCCGAGCTGGAAGTTCCCGAAGGCCGCCGCGGACCAGGGCACCGCGGAGGCGAAGGGGCTGCGCGGGATGCTGATGCCGTACGAGGAGAACGGGTTCGCCCAGGGCCCCGACATCGACGAGTTCGGCGCCGACGCCGAGCTCAGCGGCCGGCAGGCCACCGCCCTGCGCAAGGAGTCGCTCAAGGGACTCCCGCCCGCCGACCGGCGGAAGCTGGAGAAGCAGATCGACCGGCAGCGCATCAAGGGCGTCGTGATGCGCAGCTACCTCAACGCCAACGGCTACGCGGTCTACGACGACAAGGTGTCCTCGGTCAGCGTCACGCTGACGCAGATGGAGAGCCAGGCCGCCGTGCGGAACAGCTCGACGTCCGAGATCGAGTTCTTCGAGGCCCTCGGCATCATGCGCAAGGGCCCGAAGATCGACGGCCACAAGAACGCCAAGTGCTTCCTGTCGCCCAAGGACAAGGACGAGAAGATCGACTGGATGTTCTGCTCCGCCTACGTGGGAGACGTCCTGGTCGCCGTCAACGCGTCCGGGGTCGCCCCCCTCGACAAGGGCGGGATCGCCACCTTCGTCGCCGCCCAGCTCGACCGCATCGACGACCCGGGGAAGGCCGTATGAGCACCGAACAGCAGCAGCCGATCGGGGAGATCACCGAGGTCACCGAGGTCACCGAGGTCGCGGAGGCCGCGGAGGCGGGCGCTGGGACCACCGAGGGGTCACCGGTCGTCCCGGACGCCCCGGCCGTCCCGCCCACCCCGCCCGCCCCGGCCGTCAAGAAGGACCGACGGGTGCTGCGGGCCGTCCTGCGGTGGACCGCCGCCGTCGTGGTCTTCGCCGCGGCCGGGGCCGGGACGGCGTACGGGATCACACGGATGGAGCGGACGGACGTACCGGGACTCGCGACCGAGACGGACGGACGCTGGGAGTATCCGCCGATCGTGCAGCCGCCGCTGCCCGCCGGCAGCCCGCGGCCCTTCGACAAGGCGAACTCGTCCAACTCCCACTACGCCGACCTGCGCGCACTGCTCCTGCCCGCGCCCAAGGGCGCCAAGGCCGACAAGGCGCTCGACGGCGAGGACGGCTGGCTGGCGAGGAAGGACTTCCTCGCGGTCTACGAGGACAAGGACGACCGGGACGCCATCGGCCAGCTCCTGACCGACCAGGGGCTGCGGCACGTCGCCGCCCGGGGCTGGACCACGGCCGACGGCACGCACACCCGGATCTACCTGCTGCAGTTCGACACCGCGAGGGTCGTCGACTCCCTCCAGGAGAACAGCTTCACCGGCTACGACGCCCCCCAGTTCGCGCTGAAGGGCGCCTCCGAGGTGCACCTCGACGAGGCGTTCCCGGAGAAGGCCGAGGTGGAGAACGTACGGCACTACGCGTACGGCGAGGCCAAGCCGTACGGGGCGGAGCAGGTGCGGGAGGCGTATCTGGTCTCCGGCGACGTCCTCGGCCTGGTCGTGCAGTCGAGGAAGGGCGCGGCTGAGGCCGTACCGTTCCAGCAGACGGTGGTGCTGCAGAGCCAGCTGCTGGGCTGACGCCGTTGAGGTGTACCTCGCAGAGAAGGGCGGGCCCCGGCCGACTAAGCTGGGGCCCGGCTCTAGTACCGCCCGTTACCGCTCAGCAAGGAGCACCCCGTGCTTGAGGCATTCTTCGAAGCCCTGCTCGTCCTGGTCTGCGTCGGCGTCCTCGCCTTCGCCGGGCTGACGGTGAAGAAGCTGTACCAGGGCCAGCGCTGACCCGACGCTAGGAACTGTAGAAGCTCATGATCGAGATCCCGTCCGACCTCCACAAGGACCTCGTCCCCCTCGTCTTCCTGCTCGGCAACTGGGCGGGCGCGGGTGTGCACGACTTCCCCGGCTCCGAGAAGTGCAACTTCGGGCAGGAGGTCACCTTCTCCCACGACGGCCGTGACTTCCTGGAGTACCAGTCCCACACCTGGGTCCTGGACAACGACGGGAACAAGGTCCGTCCGCTGGAGTCCGAGCACGGCTTCTGGCGCGTCGACGCCGACCGCAAGGTCGAGGTGACGATGGTCCGCGACGACGGCGTCGTCGAGATCTGGTACGGCGAGCTGGCCAAGCAGAAGCCGCAGATCGACATCGTCACGGACGCGGTCGCCCGTACGGCCGCCTCCGGCCCGTACAGCGGCGGCAAGCGGCTGTACGGCTACGTCAACAGCGACCTGATGTGGGTCGGCGAGAAGCAGACCCCCGAGGTCGAGCTGCGCCCCTACATGTCCGCGCACCTGAAGAAGGTCGTCACCCCGGAGGACGTCGAGCGCTGGGCCAAGGCCCTCCCCGATGACATGCCTGACGACGGCATCGCCTTCTTCAAGTAAGCCCTCGCTCAAGTAGTCATACACTCGTCGGTGTGGTGAGCACCGACTGGAAGAGCGACCTCAGGCAGCGCGGCTACCGGCTGACGCCGCAGCGGCAACTCGTGCTCGAAGCCGTGGACACCCTTGAGCACGCGACCCCCGACGACATCCTCACGGAAGTGAAGAAGACCGCGTCGGGGGTCAACATCTCCACCGTCTACCGGACGCTGGAGCTCCTGGAGGAGCTGGGCCTGGTCAGCCACGCCCACCTCGGGCACGGCGCGCCGACGTACCATCTCGCCGACCGTCACCACCACATCCACCTGGTCTGCCGCGACTGCCAGAACGTCATCGAGGCCGACATCCAGGTGGCGGCGGAGTTCACCGCGAAGCTGCGCTCGACCTTCGGTTTCGAGACGGACATGAAGCACTTCGCGATCTTCGGCCGCTGCAAGGACTGTTCCCTGAAGGCTTCAACTACCGAGTCGTAGGCTTAGGCGTATGAAGAGCCCTCTGCTGTCCCTGCCCGGCGCCGTCCCCGGCGAAGGCGTGGACGAAGACGTCGCGGCCCACTACGGCGACCTGTTCCGCGAACAGCGCGCCCTCGCCGAGGGCACCGGATTCGTCGACCTCTCGCACCGCGGGGTCATCGCCGTGACCGGCGACGACCGGCTCAGCTGGCTGCATCTGCTGCTCACGCAGCATGTCGCCGAGCTGCCCGTCGGCGAGGCCACCGAAGCGCTGGTGCTGTCCGCCAACGGGCACATCGAGCACGCGCTGTACCTGGTGGACGACGGTGCGACGGTCTGGATCCACGTGGAACCGGGCACCCAGGAGGCGCTGATCGCCTACCTGGAGTCCATGAAGTTCTTCTACCGCGTCGAGGTCACCGACCGCACCGCCGACATCGCGGTGGTCCACCTCCCGGCGGGCTCCATCGCCGAGGTGCCCGAGGGCGTCGTGGTCCGTGAGACGGCGTACGGCCGCGACCTGTTCCTCCCCCGCGAGGACCTGGAGTCCTACGCGGCGAAGACGGGCCCGGCCGCCGGTCTCCTCGCCTACGAGGCCCTCCGCGTCGAGCAGCACCGCCCCCGCCTCGGCTTCGAGACCGACCACCGCACCATCCCGCACGAGCTGGGCTGGATCGGCACCGCGGTCCATCTGCAGAAGGGCTGCTACCGCGGCCAGGAGACGGTGGCCCGCGTCCAGAACCTCGGCAAGCCCCCGCGCCGCCTGGTCTTCCTCCACCTGGACGGCAGCGAGGTCCACCTCCCGCCCGCCGGCACGGACCTCCGCCTCGCGGCCGACGGCCCCGACGGCCGCAAGATCGGTTTCATCACGACGTCGGTACGCCACCATGAGCTGGGGCCGGTGGCGTTGGCGCTGGTGAAGCGGAACGTGGCCGTGGACGCGCCGTTGGTGGCGGGGGAGACGGCGGCGGCGCAGGAAGTGGTCGTCGAGCCTTAGACCGCTGGACCGGGAGGTCCTAGATCTCCAGCAGGACCGTGAACGGGCCGTCGTTCGTCAGGGACACCCGCATCTGGGCGCCGAACCGGCCCGTCGCCACCGTCGCGCCCAGGGCGCGGAGCTGGGCGACGACCTCCTCGACGAGGGGCTCGGCGATGTCGCCGGGGGCGGCTGCGTTCCAGGTGGGACGGCGGCCCTTGCGGGCGTCCCCGTACAGGGTGAACTGGCTGATGACCAGCAGGGGAGCGTCGGTGTCGCTGCACGACCGCTCGTCGTGCAGCATCCGGATCGACCAGAGTTTGCGGGCGAGTTGGGCCGCCTTCTCCTTGGTGTCCTCGTGTGTCACCCCGACGAGGACACACAGCCCCTCGCCGCGGATCTCCCCGACCGTCTCACCGTCGACCACGACGCTCGCGCCGTCGACCCTCTGCACCACTGCACGCATGGCCCCATGATGCCGTGCGACCGGCACGACATTCTTAGGGGGCTGTACGCGGCTTCTCAATGATCCTTAACCCCCCATCTGGGCCGTTCGGGGGCACTCGGTCACATAGCGGCCACTTGGGGTGGCACGATGCTCACACACGCCGGTCGAGGGGACGGTAGAGGCACATGAGCACACCGAGTACCGAGCAGCCACCCGGGTCCGCGGTCAGGCCACCCGCGCAGCGGCTGCCCGTGGACCCGCCGGAGCCCGACCTGACCGTTCTGAACCTGCCCGAGCTGCGCACGCTGCGCCGGGACGCCCAGCGTGACGAGGCGGACCTCAGCTATGTGCGGCGTCTGCTCCAGGGCCGTATCGACATCCTGCGCGCGGAGCTGGCCCGGCGCTCGCCGGCGGGCGAGGGGTCGGTGGTGGAGCGGCTCTCGGAGATCCTCACGGACGCCCCGGCCCGGCAGCGCTCCTCCGCCCGCCACGTCACGCTGGGCACCCCGCACAACGAGGAGTACCGGCGCCTCGCCGCCGACATGCTCGCCGAAGTCGAACTCTCCGACCTCGCCGCGCGTACGGACGCCGAGCTGAACGACGCGATGGGCCGCCTCGTCCGCTACGAACAGCAGGTCTCCCGCCGCCGACAGCACCTCCAGCGCACGACGGACGAGTGCAGCGGCGAGATCGCCCGCCGCTATCGGGAGGGCGAGGCGCAGGTGGACGACTTGCTGATGTGACACCGTTCCGCCTCCTCCAGCCCGTCCGGCGTTTGAGGACGAGGCCCTTTCGGGGCCGAATCGGGGGTCCGGGGGCGGCAGCCCCAGGGATGGGACGGGTGGGGGCGGCGGGGGCGAAAACAGTTGTGGCCCACACCCACCGCCCCCCTACCGTGACCCCATGACCACCCGCCACCGCCCGCACTCCGACATCGACGTCCGCCCCATCACCCAGGCCGACATCCCCGACTGGACCCGCGCCCTCCACACCGGCTTCCTCCGCAGCCCCGCCCCCACCCAGGAGGAAATCGACTCCCGCACCGGCTACCTCCTCGCCCACCGCACCCAGGGCGCCTTCGACACCGACCGCTGCGTGGCGACGTTCCGCTCCTTCGACCAGCAGCTCACCGTCCCCGGCGGCAACCAGATCCCCGCCGACGCCATCTCGAACGTCGCCGTCACCGCCACCCACCGCCGCCGTGGCCTCCTGACCCGCATGATGACCGAGGACCTCACCGCCGCGAAGGACCGCGGAGACGTCGCCGCCACCCTCATCGCCGCCGAGTACCAGATCTACGGCCGCTACGGCTTCGGCCCCGCCACCTGGATGACCGAGTGGACCGTCGACGTCCCCCGCGCCGGTCTCGACCCTCGCCGGTCCACTCCGGACGACGGCGGCCGTATCGACCTCGTCGACGCCGAGGACGTCCGCAAGCTCGGCCCCGACCTGCACGAGCGCCTCCGCCGCGGCCAGGCCGGCGCGGTCAGCCGCGACGACCGCTGGTGGCAGGTCAACACGGGCGTCATCCACCTGGATCCCACGCCGTGGGCGGAACCCTTCTACGCCCTGTACCGCTCCCCGTCCGGCGAACCCGAGGGCCTGGTGTCGTACCTCTGCGACGACACCTGGCACGACAAGCAGCCGCACGACACGGCCCAGGTGAAGTGGCTGATCGCGACGACCCCCGCCGCCGAACGCGCCCTGTGGCACTACCTCTGCTCGATCGACTGGGTCACCCAGGTGAAGACCGGCTGGCGCGCCCCCGACGACCTGCTCCCCTTCCACCTCCCCAACCCGCGGGCCGCGAGGGCCACCACGCAGGCGGACTGGCTGTGGGTGCGGCTGCTGGACGTCGTACGGGCTCTGGAGGCGCGTGCTTACGACGGGGAGGGCTCCCTGGTCCTGGAGGTGGCCGACGCGGCCGGGCTGGCCGGTGGACGGTACCGGCTGGAGGCGGCGGCGGACGGCGCGTCCTGCGTGCCGACCCGTGAGAGCCCCGAACTCTCGCTGGACATCGCCGACTTGGCGGCCCTGTGGCTGGGCGACGAGTCCGCCGTACGGCTGGCGGCGCTGGGCCGGGTCCGGGAAGAACGAGTGGGCGCCGCCCGGGTGGCCGACGCCCTACTGCGTACGTCCAGGCGACCGTGGTGCCCGGACATGTTCTGAGAACCCCCTTCGACGACGGACGACAAGAACGAATCCGTAGGTGTAGCTGTTGAGTCGTGCCTGTTCAGTTGTGGCTGTACAAAGCGATGTTCAGTTGTCGATGTTGAGTTGTGGCTGTGCTGTCTTCCGCTGACCGATCAGGCTCCCGGCTCCCCTCCGGAAGGGAGGCCGATCGGCCGGACTGACGTCGGACGTGGGCGGTCCCGTCAGCCGGACTGGGCGAGCAGCATCACGAGGATCGCCGCTCCGAGGCCGCCCACCATGGTGTTCCTGGCTTTGACGCCGACCGTGAGCAGCAGGAAGGCGATGATGCCCATCGGCCCCCATTTCCACTGCACGAGCTGCTCGAATCCGATGGCTAGGGCGGCGATGGCGATGGCGAACGGCATGACGATCCCCCCTGGGCGAAGCATGGTGTCGTGCGCGGCCTGCTGACGCCAACCACTTGGAAGTTTGACCATGTTGTGCAAGTTGGCGACCAACTTCACTGTACTTATCTCCGCTTGGATGCGTCTCATAACCACCTTCCTGCGAACTGCCCAAAGATGGCGGGAAGTTGTAGTGTTTGGTCGTGGACCCGAAACCCGCCTCCGTCAATGGGCTGGAGAAGGCGCAGCGGTCACAGAGGTCACCCCGTGCGGTGGCCGACGAGCTGCGTTCCCGTATCCGGTCCGGTGAGCTGCGGCCGGGTCAGCGCATGCCCACCCAGGCCAGGCTGGCGGACGAGTTCGGGGTGGAGCGCGGGGCCGTACGGCAGGCCCTGCGCATCCTGCAGTCGGAGCGGCTGCTCACCAACGTCTCCAAGGGCAGCCCCGCGACGGTCGCCCCCGACCTCGGCAGGGCGCTGACCGGCCCCGGAGCCCCGCCGCTGCCGACGATGGTCGCCCTCGCCCCGCGCGTGGCCGCCGCCTTCGCCGCCCCGCACGTCGAGATAGACGCCCTGTGTCTGACCTCGGTCTCCTTCAACCTCGCCCTCGGCGAACCGCTGCGCCAGATTCACGCCGGACGGCTGAAACCGGCCAAGGTCGACGTCCGTGTTCTGCTGCCGAGCCGGGACATCGACCTGGCCTTCCCGATCCCCGTGGACGCCTCGACGGACGGCCGGGTGCAGCGCCGCTGGCTGTCCCAGCGCAACGCCCAGGGGCAGGTGCTCCAGCACAACCTCCTCGCCCTGCGCGCCACCCACGGCATCGACGTCAAGGTCACCTTCCGGGCCCTGCCCTTCACCCCGCCGGTGAAGCTCTACCTGCTCAACAACACGGAAGCCCTCTTCGCCTACTACACGCTCACCAAGCGCGAGGAGGAGATCGACCACGAGCAGCTGGTGATGTACGACGCGGAGGGCACGCAGTCGATGCTGTTCGCCTTCGAGCAGGGTGCCGGGCTGCGGGACACCACCTTCGTGGAGCAGTCCCATCTGTGGTTCAACGCACTGTGGGAGACGATCAGTTCGGAGCTGACGCTCACGAGCTGAGGTCTCCCACAGGGGTGGATCCGGGTGGTTCCTCTTCATAGGGCGGGCCCCGCGACGAGGAGGGCGAGCATCACCGCGCCGACGGAGCTCAGGGCCGGGCTCTTGGCCTTGACGCCGACGCTGAGCAGCAGCAGGCCGAGGATGCCGGCGGCGCCGTACTTCCACTGGACGGTCTGCTCGACGCCGACGGCGAAGATGGCGGAGAGGAGGTAGATGGCGGGCATGTGGTTCCCCCCTTAGGGCGTGAGGCGGGGTGTGAGGCGGGGTTGGGCTACAAGGAGGCAAAACTTCCGCCAACTTGGGAAAGTTGGCAACCATCTCTAATCTAGTTGTCCCCACTTGGTGCCTACTTCGAAACAACTACCCGGCAACTCCCCATAGATGGGCGAGAGTTGTAGCGTTTGGTCGTGACCCAGGAGAACGTGGCAGTGAACGGCAGCAGAAAGCTCTCGCCTCAGGAGATCGCCGACATCCTCCGGGACCGGATCCGCGCCGGCGCCCTGAAGGCGGGCGACCGCCTGCCCACCCAGGCGGAACTCGCCGAGGAGTTCAACGTCGAACGCGGCACCGTCCGCCAGGCCCTGCGCGCCCTCCAGGAGGACGGCCTCCTCAGCAACGTGAGCAAGGGCAGCCCGCCCCGGATCGCGGAACCGGCACCGGTCAGGGGGGCGCCGCAGCCGACGATGGTCGGACTGGCGCCACGCCTGTCGGAGGCGTTCACGGCCCGCCACGTCCACGTGGACGTCGTGAGCCACACCTCCGAGACCCTGTTGCTGGCGCTCGGCGACTCCCTGCGCCGCATCCACGAGGGCGCGATCCGCCCCGAGTCCATCGACTTCCGCGTCCTGCTGCCGTCCCGGGACATCAACCTCGCCTTCCCGGTCCTGGTCGACCGCGACGCCGAGGAGGACCCGGTCCACCAGCGCTGGTTGGAGATGCGCAACGCGCAGGCCCACGTCCTCAAGCACAACCTCAACGCCGTCCGCGCCACCCACGGCATCGACGTCACGGTCACCTTCCGCGCCCTGCCCTTCACCCCGCCGGTGAAGATGTACCTGCTCAACGGGGACGAGGTACTGCTCGGCTACTACATGCTCGAACGCCGCGAGGAGGAGTACGAGAGCCAGACCCTGGAGATGTACGACGTCCTCGGCTCCCGCTCGGTCCTCTTCTCCTTCGTGAAGGAAGCGGGCCAGCGCGACGCGGCGTTCGTGGAGGAATCCCAGAAGTGGTTCGACGCCCTCTGGGAAACCATCACGACGGACCTGACACTCTCCTAGTGACTCCTGATACGACGCAGACTGATTCGGTGGCGGAAGAGACAGCGGAACTGCGAGAAGCGATCAAGCGGGCCAAGGTCGTGCTGTGGGACTTCGACGGCCCGATCTGCCGGCTGTTCGCGGGCCACTCTTCGGAGGAGGTGGCGGTGCGACTGGTCACCTGGCTGGAGAGCCGAGGTCTGCACGGCCTGGTGACGGAGGACGAACGCAGGTCCCTCAACCCGCAGGTGATCCTGGCCGCGGTCGACGCCCGGCATCCGGACAGCGACCTGGTCGCGGAGTTGGAGGAACGTCTCACCAAGGAGGAACTGCACGCCGCTTCCTCGGCGATGCCCACCATCTATGCCGACACGCTGATACGCACCTGGGCGGCAGTGGACGTCCGCCTGGCCGTCACGACGAACAATTCGGCGAAGGTGGTCCGTACCTACCTGGACGGACGCGATCTGCTCCGCTGCTTCGCTCCCCACATCTACGGCCGCACCCAGGACCTGAAGCAGCTCAAGCCGGACCCGTACTGCCTCAACCGTGCGCTCAACGCGACCGGTAGGGCCCCCTCGGAGGCCCTGATGATCGGCGACTCCCACTTCGACTGCCTCGCTGCCCGCAAAGCCAAGGTCCCGTTCGTGGGCTACGCGCGTAACGAACGCAAGGAGCGGGAGCTGCGCGAGGCAGGGGCCCTGATCGTGGTGCACTCGCTGGACGTCATCCAGTCCATGGTGAGGGATCAGCATCAGGCCTGAGTCATCATCGCCAGCCCCAGGGCCGCCCATGCCGCCAGCACCTGCCGGCCGACGGCGAGTTCCCCGAGCCCCTGAGTATCTGGATCAGAAGCATCCAGTCCCTCCTCGGGTCGCCGACGTGCTGCGCGGGCGGATGAGCGACGGCGCGTACGCGATGGGCTCCCCCCTGCCGCCACAGCGGGAGCTTGCCGAGGAGCTCGGCCCGCCTCGCGACGTGGCGTGACCCTCGGGCACCTTGTCGCCGACGCCTTCGAACGGCCCGAAGTCAGGCTGGACGTCTACACGTTGACCTCCGAGTCACTGGCCGCGCACATACGCTTCCAGGTGGACCGGGGCGAGGCCCGCGAGATTGCCCCGGAGCGCATCGCCGTACGACTGCTTCTGCCTCATCGGACAGAGCAGTTGGCCTATCCGCGGACCCAGGACGACCCCGAGGATCAGCGCCTTGGTGTCGTCCGTCGATCTCCAGGCGTTGTGACCGAGCGACAGATCGAACTGGACAGCGGAGAGGTCGTGGACGCTCTCGATGTCCTGGGCCTCGGTGCGACGCTGACTCGTCACCTGAAGGACGAGAGCAACCCGAATTCGCCCGGTTCCGTCTTCGTGGAGTCCATGTCCGCCTGGTTCGAGTCCGTCTGGAACCACCTCGCCAAGTGACCCCTCGCCGTGGCCGGGAAAACCGGCCGCATGCGATAGCATCCCCGAACCGCTTGAGCCAAACGCTCGGTCCCGCGCGTGTAGAGGGTGAGAACAACCTCATCCTCGGCCGGCCTGACGAGGTAGAGAGCCCGCCACCCGTAGTGGCTACTCGAGCTCGGCTCTGGTCGTGCCTGATAAAAACGGCATTTAGTGTTGCCTTGCCGTACCTAACCTCTCTCGCGCGAGTCATCCGGAGCGGCCCGTGGGCCCATCACCCCGTCCCCGTCCTCACCACGGGGGACGCGTCACGCCTGGCGTCGTCGAGGCCTTCGTCGCCCTGGCCGCGAGCGGAACCCCGGTTGCCGACGGACCGCACGGGCGGGTGTACGAACTGCCGTTGTCGCACGCGATGGCCCCCTTGGCGGGTCTCGCGGCCGGCACCCCGGTGATCGTGCGGGTCCGGCACCCCGAGACGCGGTCCACGACCATCAGGACCTGGCCCTACGAGGCGCAGGTCGTCCGAGCCGTCCGTGCCGTGCTGCCCGCTGTGCCGGAGCGGCTCTTCGGGGCCGAGGACTTCGTCGTCCACACGGCTGTGGACGGTCTCCCGCTCTCGGAGCTCTGCGGTGACGACAAGCACGTCGCCTCCCCGCTCATCGACGCCCTGACCGAGCAGCTCGCCCGGCTGACCCAGGTGCGGGGCACCGCGCTGCCGACCCTGCCGGTGGACTGGCCCGGCAACCACACGGACCGTCAGGGATTTCTGCGCATCCGGGCTCTCATGGCGCACCGGCAGGTCGTCCAGCCCAATTGGACTGCCTTCGGTGGCCTGTTCACCGCCCTCGGTGTCCCGGCGGACGCCATGCTGCGGCTGGCCGAGCAGGCTCCGGTCATGTCCCGGCGGCCGTACAGCGTGCTCCACACGGCCCTGAGCCGGGACAGCCTGATCATGCCCGGCGACGGCGGTTCACCCGTCCTCGTCGACTGGGAGTCGGCGACCTACGGCGATCCGCTCTACGAACTCGCCGCCCACGTCGTGCGTATGCGGTACCCGTCGGAGCAGTGGGACGAGGTGACCGAGTCGTGGGCGAAGGCGATGCGGTCGCCGCGTCCCGCGGCCGTCAACGGCCTGGGCAGGGATCTGCGCCACTACATCGCCTTCGAGCAGGCGCTGTGCGTGTACCAGACGGTGATGACGGCGGCGCGTTCCCTGCTCGACTCCTCCGGCGAGCGGCGGCTGGACGAGGCGACGGGGCGGGTGAGCCGGGCCCTGGAGGAAGGGGCGCGGTCGCTCGGCCTCGGCGGCGTTCCGGGCGAGCCCGAGCTCAAGCGGATCCTCTTCCGGTGGCGGGCGGCCAGAAACGGCGGTCGCGGCCTGTCGTTCAGCGTCAGCAGATGGAGCCAGGACCCGCGGCTCCCCGAGCACCCCGACTTTCCCCGCTCGGCCGTGCGCGAGGCCCTGATCGCGGAGGGCGCGGCACCTTCCGGCCAGGTCTTCAAAGGCACCGGGCACCTGAACTCGGTCGTGCGGGTTCCGGGGGTCGACTTTCCGGTCGTCGTACGGCGCAAGGTGGCGAACGTCTGCCGACGTGAGCGCGGCTTTCTGAGCGAGCACGCCGTGCTGCGGGCCATCGAGCGGTCCGGGGCCGGCGTGGCGGCGCCGAGGTTCCTGGCTCTGGGGTCGAGCTATGAGGGGGAACCTTTCGCCATCCACACCTACGAAGGGCCGCAGGACACGGACCAGCCGCCCAACCACCCCGTGCACGGCCTGCTGCCGCACGAGGCGGACGGGCTGGTGGACCAGCTCCACGCCCTGACCGTCGTGGACTACAAGCAGCTCGATCCCGCCGCGGGCCAGGGCGACTTCTATCCCTGGCTGAGCGAACAACTGGTCCTGCTCGTCGGCGGGCTGCCGAAGGAGTCCCAGCAGCTGGCCCGGATCCTCGGGCTGCCCGACGCCCCGCGTCTGCGCGAGATCCTGACCCGGCACCGGGTGAGCCACCGCACGCCCACCCTGCTGCACGGGGACCTGAACCCGTGGAACCTGGTGCGCCGCCCCGGCAAGCGGGCCCTGACCATCATCGACTGGGAGATGGCCGTCGTCGGCGACCCGCTCTACGACCTCGTCCGGCACATGCACCTCACCCCGACCCGGCCCGAGATCCGCGAGCGCATGTTCCGTCGTTGGTCGAGCCTGCTGTCCCCCGAGCACACCGTCGCGTGGGAGCGGGACTGGGACGTCTACCGCTGGATCGAGATCGTGCGCTCCGCCTACATCGACCTCGACCGCCTGGTCACCGGCGCGAGCCTGGACGCCCCCAACGTCCGCCGGGCGCTGGACTCCTACGCGATGACACTGGCGGCGGCGACGGCCTCCCTCGGTCTCCCGGCGCGCGCGACGGCCAGTCCGCACCTGGCCCGGGCGTTCGCGTAGCGCCTCCTCGCAAGGCGACTCACACCTTCAGCACTACCTTTCCCACCACGCCCCGCCCCTCGATCCGCGCATGCGCCTCCCCAGCCCGCTCCACCGGAAACACCGCCCCGACCACCACCCGCAACCGCCCCGCCGCGGCCTCGTCCAACGCCAGCGCCATGAGCCGTCGCACTTCCGCCGGCCCGAACTGCACGTCCCCGATGCCGTACACCTTGATGCCCCGCCGCTCGGCCTCGGCCGTGTCGACGGTCGCGAAGCCGCCGGTCGGCGCGCCGTGGGCCGAGAACCGTCCGCCGTCCGCCGTCAAGGCAAGGGCCACCGCGCCCAGTTGGCCACCCACCCCATCCAGGACCACGTCCGCCCCGTCCCGGCCCATCGCCTCCCGCACCCCGTCCCCGCCCCTCGCCTCCCGCACCCGTTCCGGCCAGTCGCCGGCCGTGATGTCCACCGCGGCCGTGGCCCCCAACTCCCGCACCAGCGCCAGCTTTTCCGCACCCCGGGCCAGGGCCGTCACCCGGGCGCCCCGGGATCGCGCCAGTTGGACGAGCAGCGTGCCCATTCCGCCCGACGCGCCCAGGACGAGCACCTGGTCGTCGGCGGTGACGGCGGTCAGCTCCAGCAGGCCCGTCGCCGTGACGCCGTCGTGGGCCAGGGCCGCCGCGGTGAGGAGGTCCAGGCCGGCCGGGACCGGCGTGAGGGAGGTGACCGCTGCCGTGGCCTTGGACGCGTAGCTGCCGGTGACGTGGGAGACGACGCGGCGGCCCAGCCAGGCGCCGTCCACGTCCGGACCCACGGCGGCGACGACTCCGGACACGCCGCCACCGGGGACGTACGGCGGTGTCGTCGGGAAGTACTCGCGGCCCCAGCCCGTGCGCAGCTGTGTCTCCACGAAGATCGTGTCGGCGTACGCGACCTCGATCAGTACCTCGCCCGGGCCGGGAACCGGGTCCGGGAGCTCCACCGGGACCAGCATCTCCGGGCCGCCGAACCCCTGCACCTGTGCCGCTCGCATGATCTGCCCCCATCGTTCGTCGTCGACGTGTCCGTGCGGGCAGTCTTCGACCTCGACCGGACTTGAGGTCAAGGGCGCCGGCAGGGGCATTGAGGGGTCTGTGCCGCGGCGCCCTTACGCTCGACCCCATGGACGAGATCGGGCTGCGCGAACGCAAGAGACAGCGGATGTACGAGACGGTCTCCGAGATCGCGATCCGGCTCTTCCTGGAGAAGGGCTACGACGCCGTCTCGGTCGCCGAGATCGCCGCCGCGGCCGAGATCTCCAAGCCGACCCTCTTCCGCTACTTCCCGGCGAAGGAGGATCTCGTCTTCCATCGCATCGCCGACCACGAGGACGAGGCCGCGCGGGTGGTGCGGGAGGGGCGGGGGGCGCCGCTGGAGTCGTTGCGGCAGAACTTCCTGGAGGGGGTCGCGCAGGCCGATCCCATCACCGGGGTCAGCGACCACCCCGCCGTCCGCGCGTTCTACGAGCTCCTCTACGGCACCCCGGCGCTCGTCGCCCGTATGTACGTCCACCTCGAACGTTCCGAGGAGGCCCTCGCCGCGGCCCTCGGCGGTGACCTCGACGCACGGCTGGCGGCCGGGCAGATCATCGCCGTACGCCGCGTCCTCGCTCAGGAGAACTGGCGGCGGATCGGAGCGGGGGAGTCCGTCGACGCGGTGCGGGCGGTGGCGCTCGGGGATGCCGAACGGGCCTTCGATCTGCTGGAGGCGGCGCTGCCGCGGTACTCCTAGGCCGACTCAGGCGAGCGCGTGATACTCGGTAAAAAAATTAACTCGGTTACGTTATGCCGGTAGGCTCGGTCCCATGACCTCACCCCACCCGGCCGCCCTCCCCGTTCTCCCCACCCTCCCCCTCGAACGCGCCCACCACGACATCTGCCGCGCCGCCCTCGCCGCCATGGTGGACGGCGCCCAGGAGCAGGTCGTCGTCGGTGAGAACGTCTCCGCCTCCGGGGCCGACGCCGAAGTCCTCGGGTACCAGCTGCGCAGCAAGGCCAAGGAGATGTGGGAGTTGCCCGAAGGGCCTTTGTTCTTCGGCCGGTTGGACTTCGACGGCGGTGAGCACGCCGGACAGGCGTACCACGTCGGCCGGCTCCGGATCAGTGAGCACCCCGCCGCCCCGCCCCTCGTCGTCGACTGGCGTGCCCCCGTCTCCCGCGCCTTCTACCAGGCGAGCGCCCACGATCCGCAGGGCGTCGCCGTGCGCCGGCGGTTCGGGTGGGCGCCGGGCAGCAAGGGGGAGTCACGGGACCTGACCGGTCACGAGGACGAGCACCTGAGCCGGGGGGAGGATCGCGCCAGCGACATCCTCGTCCGCGAGATCGAACGCCCCCGCGTCGGCCCCATGCGCGACATCGCCGCGACCATCCAGCCCGAGCAGGACGATCTCGTACGAGGGGACCTTGGCGTTTCCGTCTGCGTGCAGGGCGCCCCCGGCACCGGCAAGACCGCCGTCGGACTGCACCGGGCCGCCTATCTCCTCTACACCCACCCGCAGCGCATCCGGCGCGGCGGCATGCTGATCCTCGGTCCCAACCGCACCTTCCTCTCCTATATCGCGGAGGTGCTGCCCGCCCTCGGCGAGACCGGTGTACGGCAGTCCACGCTGCCCGAGGAGATCGGCCGGCACCCGGTCACCGGCCACGACGACGCACGCGCCGCCGCGCTGAAGCACGACCCGCGGATGGCGGAGGTGTTGCGGCGGGCGCTGTACGCGCGCGTGTCCGCGGCGAGGGCCGAGGAGATCGCGATTCCCGAGGGGGCGTACCGGTGGCGGGTGCCGGCCGGCGAGTTCGCGCGGATCGTGGCCGATGTACGGGCCGAGGAGCCGCCGTACGCCGTCGGGCGCGAGCGGGTGCGGACACGGGCGGTCGGCTATGTCCAGGCGCTGGCCGAGCGGCGGGCCGGGCCGCCGCCGCACGCGTGGGTGCGGAAGATGTCGACGGCGGTCAGGCCGTACGTCGACGCCGTCTGGCCACGGGTGCGGGCGGAGGAGGTCGTCGCCGAACTGCTCGGGACGGAGCGGGTGTTGGCGGCTGCCGCCGAGGGTGTGCTGGACGCCGAGGAGCAGCGGGCGCTGCTCTGGGCCGGGCCGCCGCGGTCATGGAAGTCGGCCCGCTGGTCGGCCGCCGACCTCGTGCTCCTCGACGAGGTCGGCGGACTGATCGAACATCCGGAGGGATACGGCCATGTCGTCGTCGACGAGGCGCAGGATCTCTCCCCGATGGAGTGCCGGGCCATCGCCCGGCGAGCCGCCTTCGGCTCGTTGACCGTGCTGGGGGATCTGGCGCAGGGAACCACGCCGTGGGCGGCCCGTACCTGGGGTGCGCTGCTCGCCCACCTCGGCCGGCCGGACGCCTCCGTCGTGCCGCTGACCACCGGATTCCGGGTGCCGGAGGCGGTCGTAGGGCTGGCCAACCGGCTGCTGCGACGCCTGGACGTCGACGTACCGGAGGCGCGATCCCTGCGCGCGGACGGGGAGTTGAGGATCCGGGAGGCGGGGGGCGACCTCTGCGGCGCGACCGTCGCCGCCGTGCGCGACGCTCTGGCCCGGGAGGGTTCGGTGGGCGTGATCACAGCCGACGCGGACCTGCCCCGGGTACGGGCGGCCCTCGACGCGGCCGGCGTCCCGGCGGCCGGACCCGACGACCTGGGCGCCCGTCTGACCCTGGTCCCGGCCTCGCTGGTCAAGGGCCTTGAGTACGACCACGTCGTCGCCGTCGAACCCGCGGCGATCGCGGAGGCGGAGGAACGGGGGCTGCACCGGCTGTACGTGGTGCTCACGCGGGCGGTGACGGGGCTGGAGGTGGTGCATGGACGGCGGTTGCCGTTCTGACCGCCCCCGGGAGTGGCGTGGCGCACTTTTGCAAGCGGGTGCTTGCAACAGTTAGCGGTCGTGCGGCACAGTGGAGCCATGGCATCGCTGAACGTCGGCAATCTCGGTGAGTATCTGCGTGAACAGCGGCGCAACGCGCAGCTGTCGCTCAGGCAGCTCGCCGACGCCGCCGGGGTGTCCAATCCGTATCTGAGCCAGATCGAGCGCGGGCTGCGCAAGCCGAGCGCGGAGGTCCTCCAGCAGGTCGCCAAGGCGCTGCGGATCTCCGCCGAGACGCTGTACGTCCGGGCCGGGATCCTCGACGCGGAGCGGGACCGGGACGAGGTGGAGACGCGTGCCGTCCTCCTCGCCGACCCGACGTTGAGCGGGCAGCAGAAGCAGGTGCTGCTCCAGATCTACGAGTCCTTCCGCAAGGAGAACGGATTCGGGACCGACGCCGACCCCGAGGCCGTCGAAGCCGACGGCACCACCGACATACAGGACCGCGGCGGCGACGCCGCGCCTGGCACCCGCACAGCCGACGGCAGCGACGCCGATCCGCAGCAGACGGCCAGTTGAGGCAGCCGCCCGACTGAGACAGGGCCCACTGACCGCGGAACCCGAAACCCTCATCTGCAAGCGACCCGGGAGAACCATCACCATGGCCATCACCGACGACCTCCGTAAGACCTTCAGCGACCCCACCCCCCTCTACTTCGCCGCCGGCACCGCCGACCTGGCCCTCCAGCAGGCCAAGAAGGTCCCCGGCATCGTCGAGCAGCTGCGCGCCGAGGCCCCGGCCAGGATCGAGGCCGTCCGCGGCACCGACCCCAAGGCCGTCCAGGAGAAGGCCGCCGCCCGCGCCAAGGAGGCCGGTGCCAAGGCCAAGGAGGCGCAGGAGTCCCTCCAGGCCAAGGTCGGCGAGTTCATCGCGAGCCTCGACGGCGACATCAAGAAGCTCGGCACCACCCTCGACGCCGATCTGAAGAAGTTCGGCGAGAGCGCCCAGGACTTCGCCCTGCGCAGCGTCGGCGTCGCCGCCGAGTACGCCGTGAAGGCACGCGAGACCTACGAGAAGGTCGCCGAGCACGGCGAGCAGGCCGTGAAGACCTGGCGTGGCGAGGCTGCCGAGGAGATCGAGGAACTGGCCATCGCCGTCGAGCCGAACGCCGAGCCCGTCGAGGTGAAGAAGGAGGAGCCCAAGCCGGCTCCCGCGCCCGCCGCCGCTCCGGCCGCCGCCGCTGCTTCGACGCCGGCCAAGAAGACGGCCGCCAAGAAGGCTCCGGCGAAGAAGACCACCGCCAAGAAGACGACGCCGCCCGCGAAGTAACCGACGGGCAGGAGTACAACGGGCCGGGCACCTCGGGGGTGTCCGGCCCGTTGTACGGGTACGGTGACCGCGTAATGACGAGCCGAGTCAGGTGGTGGACGTTGTGCTGATGCAGGGTTTCGCGGGATTGATGTGGCTGCTCTACCTCGCGATGCTGGCCTTCGCGGTGGTGGCCTTCGTGATGGCCGCCCTCTTCCGTGAGGACGCGTACCGCGCGGCCGACAAGCAGGGCAAGGGCTTCTGGCTGATCATCCTCGGCATCGCGGTGGCCGTGAACCTCCTGGTCCCGATGCTCTTCCTTCAGCTCGCGGGCCTGGTCGCGTCCATCGTCTTCTTCGTGGACGTCCGCCCGGCGCTGCGCCAGGTGTCCGGGGGGCGGGGCCGCAGGGGCGGCGGTTCGAGCAGCGACGGCCCGTACGGCCCTTGGAACGGCGGCAGGTAAGAGGCTCCTCGGGGCAGCGCGAGCATCGAGCGCGGGGCTGCGTCAGGCCGCCCGATCCAACAGGACAACCGCCACGTCATCGGCCAACTCGCCCCCGTTGAGCTCCCGCACCTCGTTCACGGCAGCCCGCAGCAACGCCTCGCCCCGCAGCCCTTCCCCGAGCTGTCGGCGCACCATCTCCACCATGCCGTCCTGCCCGAGCCGCTCCCGCCCCGCCCCGATGTGCCCCTCGATGAGCCCGTCGGTGTAGAGCATGAGGCTCCACTCCCGCCCCAGCTCCACCTGCATCCGCGGCCAGCGAGCCCCGGGCAGCAGTCCGAGGGCGGGGCCGTTGTTGTCGTACGGCAGCAGTTGTGCCGGCTGCCCGGGGCGGGCCACCAGTGGCGCCGGATGCCCGGCGAGGCACAGCCCGGCCCGGCGTCCGTCCGGCGCGATGTCGACCGTGCACAGCGTCGCGAAGATCTCGTCGTCGGCCCGCTCGTGCTCCAGGACCTGCTGGAGGGTCCCCAGCAGCTCGTCCCCGCACAGCCCCGCGAGGGTCAGCGCCCGCCACGCGATCCGCAGCTCCACCCCGAGGGCCGCCTCGTCGGGCCCGTGTCCGCAGACGTCGCCGATCATGGCGTGGACGGTCCCGTCGGCCGTGCGTACGACGTCGTAGAAGTCACCGCCGAGCAGGGCGCGCGAACGCCCCGGGCGGTACCGGGCGGCGAACCGCAGGGCGGACCCCTCCAGCAGCGGTGTGGGCAGCAGCCCGCGCTCCAGGCGCCGGTTCTCCTGCGCCCGCACCCGGCCCTCCGCGAGCCGCCGCTCGGCGGTGTCGGAACGTTTCCGCTCGACGGCGTAACGGATCGCGCGGCTCAGCAGCCGGCTGTCCAGTTCGTCCCGGAAGAGATAGTCCTGGGCGCCCACGCGCACGGCTTCGGTACCGCGCTCGGCGTCGCCGGAGGCGGTGAGGGCGAGCACGGCGTGCCGCGGGGCGAGCTGGAGCACGTGCTTGAGCACGGCGAGCTCGTCGTGGTCGTCGCCGCGCGCCGGGGCCGGCAGGGCCAGGTCGAGCAGGATGCAGTGGACGTCGTCGGTGAGCAGGCGCTCGGCCTCGGTGAGATTGCGGGCCGTGCGGACGCGGATGGGGTTGCCGGCCGAGTCCAGGAGCTCGGGCACGAGCGTCGAGCCGCCGGGATCGTCCTCGATCACCAGCAGCGTCAGAGGAGTGCCGTGGTGCTTCTCGACCGTGCCGTCCTTACGCGGGGCCTCGTTCTTCGGAGGGCCGCCGAGAGGGCTGCCGACCGGGCCGCCGACTGCTGTCGCGGCCTGCGCCTGACCACCTTCCACGGCCGGGATCGCTCTCTGCCGCGGTACGGGTACGGGCATCGTCTTGGGTTCCTTCCCTCCCCCCGAGGGCATGGTGGGGCGAGGGACCTCGACCCACCGACGGGGACCATAGCGGTAGTCGGCGCCGCAACGGAATGGTGCACGGCACGCGGCTCGGCGGGCGGCCACTGTCATATGCCGCGTTCCCTACCGCAGTTGGACACCCCGCCCGAGGTGCGGGAATGACGAACGTCACGTCCGCACCGCGTTTATACGACGCCCGAGGTGCCCTGCGTCACGTGACCCCGGTCTCAACCGCCCGCGGCCGGCTCACGCGTCCGGCCGTACCACCGCCAGGATCGGCATCGACCCCGCCCCCGCGATCGTCACCGTCCGCCCCGGCCGCGGGGCGTGCACGATCGCGCCGTCCCCCAGGTACATCGCGACATGGCTGGCATCGGAGTTGTAGATGATGAGGTCGCCGGGCCGCATGTCCTTGACGTCGATCTTCTTCAGCTGCTTCCACTGCTCCTGCGAGGTCCGCGGAATGGGCTGCCCGGCACTGGCCCAGGCCTGCGAGGTGAGCCCCGAGCAGTCGTAGGACCCCGGTCCCTCGGCACCCCACTCGTACGGCTTGCCGATCTGCGAGGTCGCGTACTCCACGGCCTTCTTGCCCTGCGCGGACGCCTTGCCGTTGATCTCGTCGAGTATCCCGGAGTCGAGCCAGGCGGTCTGCGCCTTGTAGGCGGCCTGCTGCTCCAGCCGCGCCAGGCGCTCCTTCTCCTCCTTCTCCAGCCTGGACTCGAGTTCCTCGGCGGCGGCGATCTGCTTCTTGACCTTCTTCTTGGCGGCGGCCTTGGCCTTCCGGTTGGCCTCCAGCTTGGTCCACTGCGAGGAGGCGTCCTCGGCGTACTGCTCCAAGTCCTGCTGGGTGCGGGTCATTTCCGCCAGCAGCCCTTTGGTGGCGCGCTGCCCCTGGAGCACCCGCCCGGCTCCGTTGAGGAAGTCCTCCGGGTCGTCGCTGAGCATCAGCTGCGCCTCGTCGGGCAGTCCGCCGCTGCGGTACTGGGCGGCGGCCGCCGCACCTGCCCGCTGCTTCAACTCGGCGAGCTTCTCCTGCCCCTTGACGATCTTCTTCGCCAACGCCACGATCGCGGCCGACTGCTGGTCGGCGGCCTCCTCGGCGGCGTTGTACTGATCGGTGGCGACGGCGGCGTCGTGATAGAGGGCGTCCAGCTGCTCCCGTACGGCCTCGAGGTCCTTGTTGGTCACGGCGGTGGCGGACGCCGAAGGCGAGGGTGTCGGAGTGGGACTCGGCGCCGCGAACGCCATACCCGGAGTCGCCAGCACCGTGACCGCACAGACCACGGTCACCGCCGCCGTCAACAGCCCCCGCTTGCCCGCACCCATACCCCAGCCCCCAAACCTGATTTACCGTCAGTAACTTACGGCCGCCTGGGGATCGTGCCATGTCGTGACAGAAAACGACAGAGTCAGTACGTGCCTCCCCCCGCCCCTCCCGTCGTAAGACGATCTCCCCGCCTTTGTGACGAACGACTCACGGAGATCGTTCCCTCCAGGTCAGCGGGGCGCCAACGCCTCCCACGCCACGGTCACTTCGCCCTGCCGCCACCGCACCGGCCCGTCCACCACCGGCCAGTCGGCCCGCAACTCCCGCACGGCCCGCATCCACCGCTGCCGAGCCCCGTACGACGCATAGGGCGCGGCAGCGGCCCACGCCCGGTCGAAGTCCCGCAGAAAGGCGTGCACCGGCTCCCCCGGAACGTTCCGGTGAATAAGGGCCTTGGGCAGCCGCTCGGCAAGATCGGACGGCCGCTCCAGCGACCCCAACCGCGCCGCGAAGGTGACGGTCGAAGGCCCCTCCACCCCGAGCGCGACCCACACATGCCGTCGCCCGATCTCGTCGCAGGTCCCCTCGACAAGCAGCCCACCCGGCGCGAGCCGGCCACAGATCCGCGCCCAGACCCCAGCCACCTCCCCCTCGTCGTACTGCCGCAGCACATTCGCCGCCCGCACCAACACGGGCCGCTCCGGGATCGGAATCTCGAACCCCCCGTGCCGAAACACGAGCCCCTCCCGCTCATAGGGCTTGGCCGCCACAACCCGAGCAGGCTCGATCTCCACCCCGACGACCCGCACACGAGGAGCGACCCCGCGCAACCTCTGCAACAACTCGACAGCGGTCCAGGGAGCGGCCCCGTACCCGAGATCCACAGCCACAGGCTCAACGGCACGCCGCAGCTCGGCCCCGTGGACGGCGGCGATCCAGCGATCCATGCGCCGCAACCGATTGGGATTGGTGGTCCCGCGCGTAACGGTGCCCACAGGACGACGGGCGGCGCGAGAAGTCATACGTACGAGGTTATGCGGCACGCGCGCGCGAACGGACCGGCACCCGGGCACGGCGGTGAGGGGACGTGTCGGGGGGTGTCCGCCCGCAGCGGTTGGCGCGTCAACACGGGGCCCTTTATAGGTGACCGATTCCGCGCCGTTCCGAGGACGGACACCCCCCGGCGCGGCCCCGCCCCCCACTCAACCCGAGCCGACCGCAACGCAACGCAAGCCCGAACAGTTGAGCGACTCACGGTAATGCGAGGGCAAAAACCACCCCACCCGGAATGGGAACGAGCCCCTCCGACGTTGCACCCCCTTGGAGGGCGCCCCACACCCTCCGTCCGGCATGCCCGCTGCAAGGAGGAAACGCCACGTGAGCCAGTACGTCAGCAGGCTCGGGCGTCGTTCCCCGGCCACGCCCCCGCGCCTCAGGCTGCACCGCCGCCCCCGCCGCGTGGCGATGCTCTCCGTGCACACGTCCCCCCTGCACCAGCCCGGCACCGGCGACGCGGGCGGCATGAACGTCTACATCGTCGAGCTCGCGCAGCGCCTCGCGGCGATCAACATCGAGGTGGAGATCTTCACGCGCGCCACCACGGCGTCCCTGCCTCCCACCGTCGAGCTCGCCCCCGGCGTCCTGGTCCGCCACGTCGACGCGGGCCCCTACGAGGGCCTCGCCAAGGAGGAGCTCCCCGCCCAGCTGTGCGCCTTCACACACGGCGTGATGCAGGCCTGGGCCGGCCACCGCCCCGGCTACTACGACCTCGTCCACACCCACTACTGGCTCTCCGGCCATGTCGGCTGGCTCGCCGCCCAGCGCTGGGGCGTCCCCCTGGTGCACGCCATGCACACCATGGCCAAGGTCAAGAACGCCAACCTCGCCGACGGCGACACCCCCGAGCCCGCCGCCCGGGTCATCGGCGAGACCCAGATCGTCGACGCGGCGGACCGCCTCATCGCGAACACCACCGAGGAGCGCGACGAACTCGTCCACCACTACGACGCCGACCCCGCCAAGGTCGCGGTGGTGCACCCCGGCGTGAACCTGGACCGCTTCTGTCCCGCCGACGGCCGCGCAGCGGCCCGCGCCCGCCTCGACCTCCCCCAGGACGCGCTCATCCCTCTCTTCGCGGGCCGTATCCAGCCCCTGAAGGCCCCGGACATCCTCCTGCGCGCGGTCGCCGTCCTCCTCGACGAGCGTCCGGAACTCCGCTCCCGCATGGTCGTCCCCGTGGTCGGCGGCCCCAGCGGCAGCGGTCTCGCCAAGCCGGAGGGCCTCCAGAAGCTGGCCGCCCGCCTGGGCATCGCGGATGTCGTACGCTTCCGCCCACCCGTCGGCCAGGACCAGCTCGCGGACTGGTTCCGAGCGGCGTCGCTGCTGGTCATGCCGTCGTACAGCGAGTCCTTCGGCCTGGTGGCGATAGAGGCACAGGCGGCCGGCACCCCGGTCCTCGCGGCGTCCGTCGGCGGACTGCCGGTGGCGGTCCGCGACGGCGAGACCGGTTTCCTCGTACGGGGCCACAACCCCGCCGACTACGCGCGCGTGCTCGCGCGCTTCGCCGACGACCCGCAGCTGGCCTCCCGCGCGGGCGCCGCCGCGGCCCGGCACGCGCAGTCCTTCGGCTGGGACACCGCCGCGGCGGCGACGGCCGACGTCTACACGGCCGCGACCCAGGCCCACCGCCGTCACGTACGCTCCCACCATGGCTGACACGGAGAACGCGGCGCGCGTCATCGAGGCCGTCCTCAAGGACAACGAGCTCGACTGGGAGAGCCCCACCCCCGGCACCTACGTCGTCCAGCTCCCCGGCACCCGCAAGCTGAAGACGACGGTCTCCCTCCTCGTCGGCCGCCACTCCCTCTCCCTGAACGCCTTCGTCATCCGCCACCCCGACGAGAACGAGTCCGGCGTCCACCGCTGGCTCCTGGAGCGCAATCTCAAGCTGTACGGCGTGAGTTACGCCGTCGACCGGCTGGGCGACATCTACGTCACCGCGAAGCTCCCGCTCGCCGCCGTCACCCCCGAAGAGATCGACCGCCTCCTCGGCCAGACCCTGGAAGCGGCGGACGACAGCTTCAACACCCTTCTGGAACTGGGCTTCGCGACCGCCATCCGCAAGGAGTACGAGTGGCGCGTGTCCCGCGGCGAGTCGACCCGCAACCTGGACGCGTTCACGCACCTCACACAGCGTCCGGCGGACGGCCCCTCAAGCTGACCTGGCGTACCGCCCCGGTGTGACCCCCACCAACTTCCGGAAGTGCCGGGTCAGATGGGACTGGTCGAAGAAGCCGGTGGCCGCCGCGACCTCGCCGGGCCGCCGCCCCTCCAGCAGCAGCCGGCGGGCGCGGTCGACGCGGCGGGCGTTGAGGTACTGGTGCGGGGCGATGCCGTACGCCGTGCTGAACGCCCGTACGAGATGGGCGGGATGGGCGTGCAGCAGGACGGCGGCCTCCTCCAGGGCGACCCCTTCGACGATCCGCGCGTCCAGCAGTTCACGCAGCCGGCGGGCGAGTCCCGGGTCGGCGTGCCGCCGGACGTCGATGACGAGGCGGGGCCGCAGATGGGCGGTGAGCCGCTCCCCGATGAACGTCAGCCGGCCGGCCGCCTCCAGCTCGTCACCGGGGTGGTCGAGGGTGTGGTGCAACTGGCCGACGCGCCGCCGCAGGAGCGGGTCCCGCAGATCGGGGGTGTCGACGGCGGGCCCCACGAGATCCTCGCCCAGCACCGTGGTGTCGAGATAGACGACGCGTTTGCGGAAGCCGCCGGGGCCGGCGGGGGAGCCGTTGTGGGGGACGTGCGGCGGCAGCAGCGACACGGTGTCGTGCGGGGTGCCGTGCTCATGCCGGTCGAGGTCGTACCGTACGGCCCCGTCGTCCACGATGAGCAGCGTCCACGCCTCGTGCACGTGCATCGGATAGGCGTACCCGGTGAAGTGCGCGTGGAAGACCTCCCTGACACCCGGGACGGCCGGGCGCCAGGCGGAGACTTCCTGCCGGGTGGCCATGCAAAGAACGTACAAGACGTCGTCGGACCACGCCCCGCAGGCTTCCCGCATGAGTACTGAACCGATGCGCTTCGACACCAAGATCGCCGTCCTGCTGCGCGAGGACCTGGAGACATGGCAGCGGCTGAACGTGACCGCGTTCCTCGTCAGTGGCCTCGGCACGGAGGTCCCCGAGGTGGTCGGGGAGGCGTACGGGGACGCGGACGGGGTGCCGTATCTGCCGATGTTCCGGCAGCCGGTGCTGGTCTTCGAGGGCGGCAAGGAGACGCTGAAGGCGGCCCACGCGCGCGTGCTGTCGCGTGCGCTGCCGCGGTCCGTCTTCACGAGCGATCTGTTCTCGACCGGCAACGACCGCGACAACCGGGCGGCGGTCCGGGCCGTGCGGACGGCCGACCTCGACCTGGTGGGGATCGCGGTGTACGGCCCGCGCAACGCCGTGGACAAGGTCATGAAAGGGGCGCGGATGCATCCGTGACGGAATCTGCACAGCGCTCGCGCAACCGGGCCGTGGGAGACGGCCGTTGGGGCGGGTTGTCCGATTCGCGGCTGTGGGGGTGGTCGCTGTCGGCTCCCTGTGTGGGGTGGGCTGTAGAGAAGCTGCCCCCAAATGGTGTGCGTGCCCTCATGGTTCGGTCGCCGGTCTGCGCAACTGCGGCGTTACGAAGGCCAGGGCACTGGATGCCGGGCACGCACGGTGGTTTGATCCTGTGCACCGCGCCCCGCCCGCTGTCCCCGCGGGGCGATTCCCCCCATGTGCAGTGCACCTCCATTCCATGCGAAGGGCAGTTCCCCATGAACTCCGCTCCCCAGGTCCGGACCCTCGACCTCTCCGACGCCGAGCTCGACACCGTCTCGGGCGGTCTGGCCCCGCAGATCACCGTCACCGCCGGTGACACGACGCTCAGCAGCGACGACGTCCTGGCCCAGCTCGACGGCGTCAAGGCCACGGCGCTGGGTGCCCTCGGCGGCACCCTCGGCGCGCTGCCGCACCAGGTCAGCGTGACGGCCGGTCTCTGATCCACCGAACGACGACAGGCCCCTTGCCCGCTGGGAAGTGCGGGCAGGGGGCCTGTCGCCTTTCGCTCAGGCGGCGCTGACCTCGGGCGTGGCGGAGGCGGCGACCGGCTCCGCGGGCGTCGGCTCCTCGGTCGGCAGCCGTCGCATCAGGACCGCGTACCCCACCCCCGCCACCGTCCCGACGACGGCGCACAGCCCCCACAGCCACTCGGCGCCGTAGTGGTCGATGACGAGCCCGGACATCAGCGGGGCGATGAGGGCGGCGGCGGCCCAGGACAGGGTGTACATGCCCTGGTAGCGGCCGCGGCCGTGCACGGGGGAGAGACGGACCACGAGGCTGGTCTGGGTCGGGGCGTTGACGATCTCGGCGAGCGTCCAGACGCAGACGGTGAGGGCGAAGACGCCGATGGACCCGGCGAAGGCGGTGAGCCCGAAGCCGTACCCGGCGAGCAGGGACGAGATGACGAGCAGCCGGCGCGGGTCGCGGTGCTGGATGAACCGGGTGACGGGAATCTGGAGCGCGACGATCAGAACTCCGTTGACGGCGATCGCCATGCCGTAGTCGGCGGGCGTGAACCCGGCCTCACCCATCGCCACCGGCAGTCCGACCGCGCCCTGCTGGAAGACGAGGGCGATGAGGAAGGACAGCCCGACGACGCCCATGTACCGCCCGTCGCGGAGCACGGTCCCGAGGCCGACGTCGGTGTCCGCCTTTTCCTCATCGGGCGTGCGCTCGGGCCGTGACTCGGGCAGCTTCAGGAAGACGACGATCGCGCAGACGGCGGTCATGGCGGCCTCGATGAGGAAGCCGGCGAGATAGCTGAACTCGGCGATGAACCCGGCGCCCATGGAGGAGACGGCGAAGCCGAGGTTGATGGCCCAGTAGTTGAGCGAGAACGCCCGCACCCGGTCCTCGGGACGCACGATGTCGGCCATCATCGCCTGCACGGCCGGCCGTGAGGCGTTGCTGGTCAGGCCGACGAGGAAGGCGACGGAGGCGATGGCGACGGGGTCGTGCATGAAGCCGAGCAGCGCGACGGAGCCGGCGGTGGAGGCCTGCGCGACGAGCAGCGTGGGCCGCCGGCCCAGCCGGTCCGTCATCACCCCGGCCCCGATGGACGACACGACTCCGCCGAGCCCGTGGAGCGAGGCGACGAGCCCGGCGTAGGCCGCGCTGTAGCCCCGGTCGAGCGTCAGATAGAGCGCCATGAAGGTGGCGACGAAGGCGCCGAGCCGGTTGACGAGGGTGCTTGTCCACAGCCACCAGAACTCGCGGGGGAGCCCGGAGACGGTCTCCCGCAGGGCGCGTCTCATGGTGACGAGTGGCATGGTGGATCCTCCCCCGGTGCGGTAAGTGTCTCAGGCGGCGACCAGAACTTACGGCGAGGGGCGTCGGGGAGGCCACTCATTTAACAGATCCCGTCAACAGTCCGCCCATCGAGCGCCCGCGCGGGCGTCGCGGCCCTTGGATTACGCTCATACGCATGGCCGACGCACCGTACAAGCTGATCCTCCTCCGCCACGGCGAGAGCGAGTGGAACGCGAAGAACCTGTTCACCGGCTGGGTGGACGTCAACCTCAACGAGAAGGGCGAGAAGGAGGCAGTCCGAGGCGGTGAACTCCTGAAGGACGCCGGCCTGCTCCCCGACGTGGTCCACACGTCCCTCCAGAAGCGCGCGATCCGCACCGCGCAGCTCGCCCTGGAGTCCGCCGACCGCCACTGGATCCCGGTCCACCGCAGTTGGCGCCTGAACGAGCGCCACTACGGCGCCCTCCAGGGCAAGGACAAGGCCCAGACCCTCGCCGAGTTCGGCGAGGAGCAGTTCATGCTCTGGCGCCGCTCCTACGACACCCCGCCCCCGCCCCTTGAGGACGGCACGGAGTTCTCCCAGTCCTCCGACCCCCGCTACGCCTCCATCCCGCCGGAGCTGCGCCCCCGCACGGAGTGCCTGAAGGACGTCGTCGTCCGCATGCTCCCGTACTGGTACGACGGCATCGTCCCGGACCTCCTGTCCGGCCGCACGGTCCTCGTCGCCGCCCACGGCAACAGCCTCCGCGCCCTGGTCAAGCACCTCGACGGCATCTCCGACGCCGACATCGCGGGCCTGAACATCCCGACGGGCATCCCGCTGTCCTACGAACTGGACGCGAACTTCAACCCCCTCACCCCGGGCGGCACCTACCTCGACCCCGACGCGGCAGCGGCGGCGATCGAGGCGGTGAAGAACCAGGGCAAGAAGAAGTAGCCTTCACGATCATGCCCCTGAGCCGCGCGAACAGCGTGACTCAGGGGCGTTTTCACGATCCGGGCCCGGGCGTTCGGCTCAGCAGGTGCGGCCCGTGTGGAGGCGGCCTCAGACCATCAGGGTCACCGCGTGGATCTCGTCCGCCTTGTGGCCCGCGCGCTGCCTTCCATGCCGTGGTGTACGTCCATGAACCGGGTCATGGTCCGACACCTCCTTCCCGTTCCGTGCCAGTGCTCGTGCTCCCCCCCATGCTGCGCCTGGCACCCCGCCCGTGCGACCGCACGCACGCACGGCCAAGGGCCCCGGCGCGCACACGCACACCGAGGCCCTTCATGCCGTACGAGAACGTGGGTCAGCCGCACTGACAGGGGTTGCCCGACTGGCACCCGCACCCGCAGCCCGAGCCGCAGCCGCACGCGCCTATCAGCATCAGGTTCCTGACCTCGGCGGGCTGCTCGGTCTCGCGTTCCTGCGTGGGGTCGGGCGTCTTGCTGGGGGATTCGGCCATGGGTCCCTCCTCGGAACAGGCTGGATGCCTGTGTTCATTGCATGCCCGCCCTGGAGGTCGCATCAACGGCGCACTGAGGCTTGTACGCGCCCCGAACAAGCGCCAGCACGCCCGGTTCAGGCGCCCTCGACGCCCGTCACCGGCTGGATGTCCGCCTGCAGCTCGTCCGCGTGCTCACCCGTCACCAGGTACACCACCCGCTTCGCGACCGACACCGCGTGGTCGGCGAACCGCTCGTAGTAGCGGCCCAGCAGGGTGACGTCGACGGCCGTCTCGATGCCGTGCTTCCAGCGGTCGTCCAGCAGATGCTGGAAGAGCGTGCGGTGCAGCAGGTCCATCTCGTCGTCGTCCTGCTCCAGCTGGAGCGCCAGGTCGACGTCCTTGGTGATGACGACCTCCGCCGCCTTCGCCATCAGGCGCTGCGCGAGCTGGCCCATCTCCAGGATCGTGGCGTGCAGGTCCGCCGGGATGGCGCGCTCCGGGAAGCGCAGGCGGGCCAGCTTGGCGACATGCTGGGCCAGGTCGCCGGAGCGCTCCAGGTCCGCCGACATCCGCAGCGACGTGACGACGATCCGGAGGTCCGTCGCCACCGGCTGCTGCCGCGCCAGCAGGGCTATGGCCCGCGCCTCCAGCTCGTGCTGGAGGTCGTCCACCTTCTGGTCGGCCTCGATGACGCTCTCGGCCAGCTTCAGGTCGGAGTCGAGGATGGCCGTCGTGGCGCGCCCGATCGCCGACCCGACCAGCCGGGCCATCTCCACCAGACCGTCGCCGATCGAGTCCAGTTCCTCGTGGTACGCGTCCCGCATCAGGGGTCCCTCTCTTACGTCTGCCTCGGGGGTTCCGGGGGCCAGAACCAGCCTCCGGGAAGCCCGGGAAGGCTCCGGAGAACCGGCGCTGTGAACCCCACGCTCCCACGTTCGACCCCGTACGCGTCGTTTTCCGCCACCCCAAATGAACCAACCCTGGCTCCAAGGTGAACTCTGGGCGACGAGTGTTCGAGGTCGCACCCCGATGGCTGTGGCCAGGACCGATCCCGTGCCTAACCTGGATGCATGGACGTGAACGCGGCGGTCGCCGCAGCGGCAGCGATCGCCGGAGTGCTCACCGGCGTGATCGCCATGCTGGCGTTCCGCTTCAGCGAGCGGGAGCAGAAGCGCCCCACACGTACCTCCCTGCACACCGACCCGGTGCTTCCGCCGGGCGTGGACACCGTCCTGTCCGTCCTCCGCTCCTCCGCGGTCGTCCTCGACGAGGCCGACTCCGTCGTCAAGGCCAGCTCGGCCGCGTACGCGCTCGGCCTGGTCCGGGGCGGGAAGCTGGCCGTGGAGCCCATGCTCCTGATGGCCCGGGACACCAGACGGGACGGGGAGATACGACAGGTCGAACTGGACCTCCCCAGGCGCGGCACCGGGCGCGGGGAGGCCCTCGCCGTCTCGGCCCGTGTCGCACCCCTGGGGTCGCGTCTGGTGCTGCTCCTCGTCGAGGACCTCACCGAGGCCCGGCGCATCGAGGCGGTACGGCGCGACTTCGTCGCGAACGTCAGCCATGAGCTCAAGACGCCGGTCGGCGCGCTCTCCCTGCTGTCCGAGGCCGTCATGGACGCGTTCGACGACCCGGAGGCCGTGACACGCTTCGCCGGCCGGATGCAGATAGAGGCGACCCGGCTCACCAACCTGGTCCAGGAGCTGATCGACCTCTCCAGGGTCCAGAACGACGACCCGCTGGAGGACGCCGAGCCCGTCCGCGTGGACGAGCTCGTCGCCGAGGCCATCGACCGCTGCCGCCACCAGGCCGGCACCAAGCAGATCACCATGGCCTCCGGCGGCACGGCCGACCTGAGGATCTGGGGCAACCGCGGCCAGCTCGCCGCCGCTCTCGGCAACCTCGTCGAGAACGCCGTCAACTACTCCCCGGCCCGCACCCGCGTCGGCATAGCCGCCCGCCGGGTGACCGCGCCCGGCGGGGACCTCCTCGAGATCGCCGTGACCGACCAGGGGATCGGCATCTCCGACAAGGACAAGGAGCGCATCTTCGAGCGCTTCTACCGCGTCGACCCGGCCCGCTCCCGCCAGACGGGCGGCACGGGCCTGGGTCTCGCGATCGTCAAACACGTGGCCGCCTCGCACGGCGGGGAGGTCACGGTGTGGAGCTCCGAGGGTCAGGGCTCCACCTTCACCCTGCGGCTGCCGGAGGCGGGGGCCGCCCGCGACCGCGCACCACACCACCCCGGACTCGATGACGAGACCGGCGGGCCCACCGACTCATCCCCGTACGAACCGCTTCCCGCCCCGGAGGTCCTTCCGTGACCCGAGTGCTTGTCGTCGAGGACGAGGAGTCCTTCTCCGACGCCCTGTCGTACATGCTCCGCAAGGAGGGCTTCGAGGTCGCAGTGGCGACCACGGGGCCCGACGGACTCGACGAGTTCGAGCGCAACGGCGCCGACCTCGTCCTCCTCGACCTGATGCTGCCCGGCCTGCCGGGTACCGAGGTCTGCCGCCAGCTGCGCGGCCGTTCCAACGTCCCGGTCATCATGGTGACCGCCAAGGACAGTGAGATCGACAAGGTCGTAGGCCTGGAAATAGGAGCCGACGATTACGTCACCAAGCCGTTCTCCTCGCGCGAGCTGGTCGCCCGTATCCGCGCCGTACTGCGCCGCCGCGGCGAGCCCGAGGAGGTCACCCCGGCCGCCCTGGAGGCGGGGCCGGTCCGCATGGACGTGGACCGTCACGTGGTCACGGTCTCCGGCTCGAAGGTCGACCTCCCTCTCAAGGAGTTCGACCTCCTGGAGATGCTGCTGCGCAACGCGGGCCGGGTCCTGACCCGCATGCAGCTCATCGACCGCGTCTGGGGCGCCGACTACGTGGGCGACACCAAGACCCTCGACGTCCACGTCAAGCGCCTGCGCGCCAAGATCGAGCCCGACCCGGGCGCGCCGCGGTACCTGGTGACGGTCCGGGGGCTCGGTTACAAGTTCGAGCCGTAAACCGTCGTACGACGAACGAAGGGCGGGACCTCCCGGAAAGGAGGTCCCGCCCTTCGTTCGTCGTACGGCTGGCTTACTGGGCCGCGCTCTCGCTCGCCGTCGCGGAGGCCGACGCCTCGCCCGACGGGGTCGCCGAGCCGGTGGCGGACTCGGTGGGGGAGGGAGAGGTCTGCGCGGGGGTCGACGGCATCTCGGTCGGGCCCCACTTCTCGAAGTAGCTCTGGGCCGGGACCACGAAGGCCTTCAGGCTCACGTCGCCGGTCTTGCTGAAGGAGAAGGTGACCTTCTGGGCGTTGCCGTCCTGGACGGCCTCACCGCTGTTCTCCAGGACCGCGGTGGCGTTGCCCTTGCCGCCGAGGACGAGGGAGCCGCCGGCCGGGATGGTCAGCTTGCCCTTGCCCTTGGCGGGGGAGAGCGCGGCGGTGCCGCCGCCGTCCACGGCGATCGTGTCCAGCGTCTGCGCGCTGGTGCCGTTGTTGAACAGGGTCGCGGAGATCACGGCGGGGCCGGTGGACTCCTGGTCGGGCTGGGTGATGACGACGGCGTTCTGCACCTTGATGTCGCCGACGGTGGTGGCCGCGTTGTCCGGCTTGATCTCCAGCGTCTGGGCGTTGGTGCCGGCGCCGCACGCGGCGAGCGAGGCGATCGAGAACGCGATGGCGGCGGCGGCGAGGGCGCCCCGTCGAAGGCTGCTGCTCACGGCGGCGGCAACTCCTTGACTCGAACGGGCGGGGACTGCATAAAGCCGCCCTAAGTGTCTGTCAGCGGCCTTAGGTTACCGAGCCGTTCCCGCGTCATCGCACCCGACCCTCCCCTCGGGGCGTCCGCTTCCCTCAGCAGGGCGTAGTCGGCGGTCGAGTCACTGCCTTCCCAAGTGACCCCCTGGTCACTTTGGAGCGGCACTCGTCCGGCATTCACATAAGAGCCCCGCGCATCCGCTCGCAAATCTTCCGTGAAGGAATCCGTGATCGCCCACGGAATTGATCAACGGGTGATCCGGTGGGTGCCGGTGATTGTGCGTGATCAATTCCGGATTCGGCGGGGAACGGACTCCGGGCACCGAACGGAGTAGCGGAAGTCGCACACCTGCAACCAGACATATGGGGACGTTCGTCCTCTCTCGAAGGGCTCCGGATGCGTGTAACGTACGCGTTTCACCTCCCCCGGAGAGCCGCTCCGACCTGCGAATACCTTCTTCCGCTCGGCCTCCGCAGCACGTTCCTGTTGCTGTTGTCAAGCCCCGAGATATGCCCTGACCTGCGAAAACGCCATTCAGAACCCGCAGTTTCCGTGTTACCCTGGATAGCCACGGAAGGGGTACCTGTCACATGACGTTCAAGGTTGGCGACACCGTGGTCTATCCCCATCACGGGGCCGCGCTGATCGAGGCCATCGAAACTCGCCAGATCAAAGGCGTGGACAAGACCTACTTGGTGCTGAAGGTCGCCCAGGGTGACCTGACGGTACGTGTGCCAGCGGACAATGCGGAGTTCGTCGGCGTGCGTGATGTGGTCGGTCAGGACGGGCTGGACCGGGTCTTCGAGGTGCTGCGCGCGCCGTACGCCGAGGAGCCCACGAACTGGTCCCGTCGCTACAAGGCAAATCTGGAGAAGCTCGCCTCCGGCGATGTCATCAAGGTCGCGGAAGTAGTCCGTGACCTGTGGCGTCGTGAGCGCGAGCGTGGACTCTCCGCCGGTGAGAAGCGCATGCTCGCCAAGGCCCGCCAGATCCTGGTGAGCGAGCTCGCCCTCGCGGAGAACACGAACGAGGACAAGGCCGAGGCCCTGCTCGACGAGGTCCTCGCGTCCTGACGACGCCCGCTGCCGCCAGGCCCGGCTCAGCACACTGATAAATGCCGCGGTGCCCGATGACGACGTAACAGCTGTCGCCGGGCGCTGCGGCATGTTCATGCCCGAAGGCATGTGCGCATGCGCAGGCAATCGCAGGCATTCATCCGCATGCCCGTAATTCTTCGAGGGAAGCCCCCGATACTTGGCGTGCCGGGCCCGGGCAGCTGGCTCGACCGGCGCGTCACGGAAGGGTCCGGTCAAGGCGTCGCGCCCGGCACGCTGTCTGTCGTACCCACGTTGGCCGAGCACACAAACCTGACAGGAACCGATGTCTGACGATTCGCGCTCCTCGCTCGCGACAAGCCGCGCGGAAGCCCGTACCGCCGTCGTGATCCCGGCCGCCGGCCGGGGCGTACGCCTCGGTCCGGGCGCCCCCAAGGCGCTTCGCGCGCTGAACGGCACCCCCATGCTGATCCACGCGGTCCGCGCGATGGCCGCCTCCCGCGCGGTCTCCCTGGTCGTGGTCGTCGCCCCGCCCGACGGCGCCGCCGAGGTCAAGAGCCTCCTCGACGCCCACGCCCTGCCCGAGCGCACCGACTTCCTGGTCGTCCCGGGCGGTGCCGAGCGCCAGGACTCCGTCAAGCTCGGCCTGGACGCCCTGCCGCCGGAGTACGACATCGTCCTCGTCCACGACGCCGCCCGGCCGCTGGTCCCGGTGGACACCGTCGACGCCGTCATCGAGGCCGTACGGGACGGCGCACCCGCCGTCGTGCCCGCGCTGCCCCTCGCCGACACGGTGAAGGAGGTCGAGCCGGCGTCGGTCGCGGGCGACCCCGAGCCGGTCGTCGCCACCCCCGAGCGCGCGCGGCTGCGTGCCGTGCAGACACCGCAGGGCTTCGACCGGGCGACCCTGGTCCGCGCCCACGAGACCGTCAGCGACAACGTCACCGACGACGCCAGCATGGTGGAGCAGCTCGGCCTCACCGTCGTGGTCGTCCCCGGTCACGAGGAGGCCTTCAAGGTGACCCGCCCCCTCGACCTGGTCCTCGCCGAGGCGGTTCTGGCCCGCAGGAGGCTCAACGATGGCTTCTGAAATTCTTGAAGGGATGCCGCTGCCCCAGGTCGGCATCGGCACCGACATCCACGCCTTCGAAGAGGGCCGCGAACTGTGGTGCGCGGGGCTGAAGTGGGAAGGCGAGGGGCCCGGCCTCGCCGGTCACTCCGACGCCGACGTCGTCGCCCACGCCGCGTGCAACGCGCTGTTCTCGGCCGCGGGGCTGGGCGACCTCGGGCAGCACTTCGGCACCGGGCGGCCCGAGTGGTCGGGCGCCTCCGGCGTCGTCCTGCTCACGGAAGCGGCCCGGATCGTGCGGGACGCCGGATTCCGGATCGGGAACATCGCCGTACAGGTCGTGGGACCGCGCCCGAAGATCGGCAAACGGCGGGACGAGGCGCAGAAGATCCTGTCCGAGGCGGCGGGCGCACCCGTGTCGGTGTCGGGCGCCACCACGGACGGACTCGGCTTCCCGGGACGCGACGAGGGGCTGATGGCGGTGGCTACCGCGCTCGTCGTCAGAACCGCAGGGTGACTGTTATCCACATCCGTCCGATGCACTAGGCATCGCCTACTACCCTGGACCCGTGACTATTCGCCTGTACGACACCAACGCCCGGCAGATCCGTGACTTCACCCCGCTCACAGCGGGCTGTGTCTCGATCTACCTCTGTGGTGCCACCGTGCAGGCCGCACCGCACATCGGGCACATCCGGTCGGGGCTCAACTTCGACATCATGCGCCGGTGGTTCGAGTACCGCGGCTACGACGTGACCTTCGTCAGGAACGTCACGGACATCGACGACAAGATCATCGCCAAGGCGGCCGAGCAGGGCCGCCCGTGGTGGTCGATCGGGTACGAGAACGAGCGGGCGTTCAACGACGGTTACACCGCGCTCGGCTGCCTCCCCCCGACCTACGAGCCACGTGCCACCGGGCACGTGACCGAGATGGTCGAGATGATGCAGGGCCTCATCGAGCGCGGCCACGCCTACGAGGCCGACGGCAACGTCTACTTCGACGTCCGCTCCTTCCCCGGCTACCTGGAGCTGTCCCGGCAGGAGCTGGACAACCTGCTCCAGCCCGCGAGCGACGGCGAGACCGGCAAGCGCGACCCGCGCGACTTCGCCATGTGGAAGTCCGCCAAGCCCGGCGAGCCCACCTGGGGCACCCCGTGGGGCCGCGGACGCCCCGGCTGGCACCTGGAGTGCTCGGCCATGGCGCACAAATACCTCGGCACCGCCTTCGACATCCACGGCGGCGGCCTCGACCTGATCTTCCCGCACCACGAGAACGAGATCGCCCAGGCCAAGGCCTTCGGCGACGACTTCGCCCAGTACTGGGTGCACAACGCCTGGGTCACCATGGCCGGCGACAAGATGTCCAAGTCGCTGGGCAACAGCGTGCTCGTCAGCGAGATGGTCAAGGCCTGGCGCCCCATCGTGCTGCGCTACTACCTCGGCACCCCGCACTACCGCTCGATGATCGAGTACAGCGAGGAGTCGCTGCGCGAGGCCGAGTCGGCGTTCGCCCGCATCGAGGGCTTCGTGCAGCGCGTGGTGGAGAAGGCCGGCCATGTCGAGCCCTCCGCCGAGGTGCCGCTCGCCTTCGCCGAGGCCATGGACGACGACCTGGGCGTCCCGCAGGCGCTCGCCATCGTCCACACCACGGTCCGCCAGGGCAACAGCGCCCTGGCCGCCGACGACAAGGAAGCCGCCGTGGCCCGCCTCGCTGAGGTCCGCGCCATGCTCGGCGTCCTCGGCCTCGACCCGCTCGACCCGCACTGGGCCGGCGAGACCGACCGCGGCGAGGATCTGCACGGGGTGGTCGACAGTCTCGTACGCCTCGTCCTCGACCAGCGCGAGGCCGCCCGCGGACGCAAGGACTGGGCCACCGCGGACGCCATCCGCGACCAGCTCAACCAGTCGGGACTGGCCATCGAGGACAGTCCCCAGGGCCCCCGCTGGAGCCTCGGCCCCCGCTGAGTCCCCTCCGGGTCACGAAGATCGATTGTGCCGTCCGGCTCTCCGGGCGGCACACTTCATAGACGTACGAACATTTCGACGACGTAGGACAGGTAGGTCATGGCAGCCAACAACCGCCGCATGTCCGGCAAGAAGGGCGCGCAGGTCGGCAGTGGCGGCCAGCGGCGCAAGGGTCTCGAGGGCAAGGGGCCGACGCCGCCCGCCGAGATGCGCAAGAAGCACAAGGCGAACCGCATCGCCAACGCGAAGGCGAAGCAGGCGGCGCGCCGCCCCGCGCCGCGTGGCCGGGGCGGCAAGGGCACGTCCGAGATGGTCGTCGGCCGTAACCCCGTGGTCGAGGCGCTGCGCGAGGGTGTGCCGGCTTCCACCCTCTACGTCCAGCAGTTCATCGACAACGACGAGCGGGTGCGCGAGGCGCTCCAGCTCGCGGCCGAGCGCGGCGGGATCAACCTCATGGAGGCCCCCCGCCCCGAGCTCGACCGCATGACCAACGGCCTCAACCACCAGGGCCTGGTCCTCCAGGTCCCGCCGTACGAGTACGCGCACCCCGAGGACCTCGCCAGCGCCGCCTACGACGACGGCGAGGACCCGTTGATCGTCGCGCTGGACGGCGTGACCGACCCGCGTAACCTCGGCGCCGTCGTCCGGTCGGTGTCGGCCTTCGGCGGTCATGGTGTCGTCGTGCCCGAGCGCCGCGCGGCCGGGATGACCGCCGGCGCGTGGAAGACGTCCGCCGGTACGGCCGCCCGGACGCCGGTCGCCCGCGCCACCAACCTCACGCGCGCCCTTGAGGGTTACAAGAAGGCCGGCATCGTCATCGTCGGCCTCGCCGCCGACGGCGAGCACGAGGTCGGCCAACTGGACGCCCTCGACGGCCCGGTCGTCATCGTGGTCGGCAGCGAGGGCAAGGGCCTGTCCCGACTCGTCGGCGAAACCTGCGACTTCCGGGTCCGTATCCCGATGCCGGGTGGCGCCGAGTCTCTCAACGCCGGTGTGGCGGCCGGGATCGTGTTGTACGAGGCGGCGCGCCGACGGGGCTGAACACGCGTGCCCGTCCTCACCCGTACGGGGTAATCGGGGTGTTCTGCGCAAGCTTGACGGGGTCCGGACAGATCCGGGCAGTCAAAGCAGTGTCCTAAACACACGTCACTCGGTTAGATGAGTGTGGACACCAGAACACCCCGCACACCCACGGGGGACCGCTCGTCGGGCTTCAACTCCGGATTCGCCTCCGGACTCGACGACGCTCCCGCGCTGAGCATGGTGAAGGTGCCGAGCGATCCGGCGCAGATCATCGTCAATCACGCCAGCTTCCGCGTGCAGTTGGGCGCGACGACGAGACGCGCGGCCCAATCCCCGCGGATCGCCCGGCACTTGAGCGCCAGCGAGGACACCGCCCGGATGCCGGCCGTCGGCGCCACGGGCACGGGCGCGGCGCGCCGCCGACCCGTCGTCTGGAGCGGCAGGTCCGCCCCCGACGACACCGGCGCCCACCGTCTGCTCCAGGCCGTGCGGGGCGGCGTCCGCCCGGTCGAGGAGCCGGCCGCGGACGCCGGAGCCACCCAGGTCATCCCCCGCATCGACGTCGACGGCGGCTACGACCCGGGCTACGACGACGCGTTGACCCAGACCGTCGAGACCCCCGTCGTCGGCGCCCAGCGCACCCATGAGCCCCTGCTGCCCGGCATGCGCACCGTCGGCAGTGCCTACGACGAGGAACTCGCCTACGCGGACGAACAGTTCGCCGAAGCCGTCGACGAGGAGACCGGCACCCCCGGCAGGCGCCACGGAGACGACCCCGCCCGGCACGCCTACTACCCGGGCCGCCGGATGAACCTCGGCGTCGTCCTCCTCCCGCTGCGCATCTTCCTCGGCTTCATCTCCATCTACGCCGGCATGGGCAAGCTCTGCGACCCCGTCTACTTCGACGGCGGCAAGCGCGGCTCCATGGTCAAGTGGCTCGACACCCTGCACCCCTGGGAAGTCGCCGAGCCACTGCGCCAGTTCGCCCTGCACCACCCCGTCGGCTCCGGCCTGGTCATCGCCTTCCTCCAGGTCATCGTCGGCGTCCTCACCATCCTCGGCTGCTGGCAGCGCGTCGCCGCCGTCGTCGGCGCCCTGCTCTCCGCCGCGCTGCTCCTCACGGTCAGCTGGAAGAGCGTCCCCGTCTACGACGCGCCGGACATCATCTACCTCGCCGCCTGGTCGCCGCTGATCATCGCCGGTGCACCCGTCTACTCCATCGACGGCCGCCTCGCCGGCAGCGCCTGGCGCCGCCTCGGACCCCGCTCCGACATCTGGGACCTGCGCCGCTACGTCCTGCGCCGCGGCGCCTTGGTCAGCGCCATCGTCATCGGCCTCACCCTGCTCATCGGCTCGCTCCTCGGCGGTGCCGTCCGCGACGCCGACCGGGTCGTCGTCCCGGGCCCCGGCGAGGCCCCGCGCAACGAACTCCCGGGCTCCCCGCTCCCGCAGGACCCGGCCAAGCACAAGAAGCGCCCCTCGGCCTCCACGTCCCCCACCCAGGGCGCCACGGCCGGCTCCACCCCGACCGGCGCCGCGACCACCCCGGGCGCCACCCGCGACACCAGCACGGCCGGCACCCCCAGCCAGACCCAGGGCACCGGCCAGGCGCCGCCCCAGCAGTCCTCCCCGGCCCAGCAGGCCCCCAGCACCAGTTCGGGACCGACCGGCTCCACCGGCGGCACCGGCACCGGCTCCAGCGGAGGAACGGACACGGGAGGCACGTCCTCCGGTGAACCGGGCCTGGTAGGCGGCCTGTTGGGGTAGACGGGCCGGTGGGAGGCATCCTCGGGCAACCCACCGGCTGAACCGCAGGCCCGACGACGAAAGGGCCCCGCACAGCGACTGTGCGGGGCCCTTCGTGACGTACAGGCTGCTGCTAGCGCCCCAGCGCCGCCAACTCCTTGGCGGCCTCCGTCAGATCCTTCGCCGTGTCGATCGCCCGCCAGTACGCGCCCTGCGGGATCGGGAAGCCGGCCAGCCGCAGCTCCCGCGCCAGATGGGGGAACGTCGTCCGCTCGTGGTCCCCGCGCTCCGGGAGCATCTCGGCGAACTCGGGCGAGAAGACGTACACGCCGGCGTTGATCTCGTACGTCGTCGGCGGGGCCTCGATGAAGTCGGTGATGTGACCGAACCCGTCGGTCTGCACGGCACCCCACGGGATCCGCGGACGCGCCAGCGCCAGCGTCGCCACCGCGTCGCGCTCGGTGTGGAAGTCCGCCATCTCGCGCAGCGAGAAGCGGGTCCAGATGTCACCGTTGGTCGCGTACCAGGGCCTGTCGGGGTGCGGGAGGTGCGCCGCCGCGTACTTGAGGCCGCCACCGCGGCCCAGCGGCTCCGGCTCGACGACGGTCGTCACGTTCACCGGCAGATCGGCCGAGTCGAGCCACTGCTGCAGGACATCGGCGAGATGGCCACAGCTGACCACCACGTCGGTCACGCCCTCCTCGGCGAGCCAGACAAGCTGATGGCCGATGATCGGCGTCCCCGTACCGGGGATCTCGACCATCGGCTTGGGCCGGTCGTCGGTGTAGGGGCGCAGCCGTGAACCCTGGCCGCCGGCCAGGACGACGGCTTGAACGGGGCGGGACGCGGCGTTCGGATCGGTCATGACCGAACTGTACGGCGCGTCCCGCTCGCGGCTTCTGCCGGTGACCGTTCAGCTGTCGCGGAGGCAGCCGCCTCAGGTGTGCGAGGCCGCCACACCCGTGGCGAAGGAGGTGTCGCAGACGGGCCGGGCGTACGACTGCGCACGCGTCGGGCCGTACACCCGCACCGCGGCACGGCCCAGCGCGCGGGCGATGGAGGCGCAGTGCTCCGCGAGGGAGGGACGGTCGTTGACCGCTTCCTGGAGGTGGGTGAGCGCGACACCAGGGTTCTCCTCCTGGAGCTCCGCGAGGAGCTTGTCACGCAGCACGTCCTGCGGGGCACGGGCCTTCGCACGCGCCGCCGAGATGTCGGAGGCGGTGAGCACCGAGTCCGAGGGGCTCCCCGTCCAGTTGACCCGGGTGACCGCGAGGGTTCCGGAGAGCACCAGGAAGACGGGCAGGACAAGGGCGAGCGTGCGGCCGATACGGCGGGCGGGGCCCCGGCCGCGTCGCGTCTGTTGGTTAGTGGAGTGCTTCACGCGTGTGAGGGTAGCGCGGGGTGATGATTTGGCGACATTTAGTCACCGGTTCGGGGGATGAAGTGGTGCCCCGAATTGGGTAAGGGGTTGACGCACACGGCTCGAAATGCCCGTTCTGCCGGGGTATTTGGCGGCCGTCTCCCGCGCACGACAAGGGCCCCGCAGACGTCTGCGGGGCCCTTGTCGTCAACCTGGGTGATTTACCCGGGATTCTGCTCAGTCCGACAGACGCGCGCCCGTCGAGGTCGAGAACACGTGGGTCTCGCCCGCGCGCGGCACGACGTGCAGCGTGCTGCCCTTCTCCGGGACGTCACGGCCGCTGACGCGGACGACGAGGTCCTTGGAGTCGTCGCCGACCTTCGCGGTGCCGTAGACGTACGCGTCGGCGCCGAGCTCCTCGACCACGTTGACCGTGACCGCGAGACCCTGCTCCGACTCCGCGCCGGCCACGTCGAAGTGCTCGGGACGGACGCCGACGGTGACGGTCTTGTCCGTGGCCGCGGAGAGCGCGTCACGGTCCACCGGCACGACCGACTTGCCGAACTTCACACCGCCGTCGGTGATCGGCACCTCGACCAGGTTCATGGCCGGGGAACCGATGAAGCCGGCGACGAAGAGGTTCGCCGGGCGGTCGTACATGTTGCGCGGGGTGTCGACCTGCTGGAGCAGACCGTCCTTGAGGACCGCCACGCGGTCGCCCATCGTCATGGCCTCGACCTGGTCGTGGGTGACGTAGACCGTGGTGATGCCGAGGCGGCGCTGGAGCGACGCGATCTGCGTACGGGTCGAGACACGGAGCTTGGCGTCGAGGTTCGACAGCGGCTCGTCCATGAGGAAGACCTGCGGCTCACGCACGATGGCGCGACCCATGGCGACACGCTGACGCTGACCACCGGAGAGCGCCTTCGGCTTGCGGCCCAGGTACTCGGTGAGGTCGAGGATCTTCGCCGCGTCTTCGACCTTCTGCTTGATCTCCGCCTTCGGCACGCCGGCGATCTTGAGCGCGAAGCCCATGTTGTCGGCGACCGTCATGTGCGGGTACAGCGCGTAGTTCTGGAACACCATGGCGATGTCCCGGTCCTTGGGCGGCAGGTGCGTGACGTCACGGTCACCGATGCGGATCGCACCGCCGTTGACGTCCTCCAGCCCCGCCAGCATGCGGAGCGAGGTGGACTTGCCGCAGCCGGACGGGCCGACCAGGACGAGGAACTCCCCGTCCTCGATCTGGATGTCGAGCGCGTCTACGGCGGGCTTGTCGGAACCCGGGTAGATCCGGGTCGCCTTGTCGAACGAGACAGTGGCCATGGTGATGGGCCCCCTTCTACCGGCAGGAACGTGCCGGACGATCCGTTGTAGGAAGGTGGTGGTGTAGTCCACGCGAGTGAACTTGGAGGGACGCTACCTGGCGTTTGCCGGATCTGTCAGTAGTCCGGGGCATGTGAACTTCGTCGAAATTTTCGAGAGGGCTCCGCCGGGACCTGGGTACACTGCACGGGCGCGTACGCGACAGACGTACGTCTGCCTCCTTAGCTCAGATGGCCAGAGCAACGCACTTGTAATGCGTAGGTCGTCGGTTCGAATCCGACAGGGGGCTCCAGCAGTCGTTGTTACCCCTGAGTGACCTGCCGGGTGCCAGGGTGGGGGCATGCGGGTACTGATCGTGGAGGACCACAAGGATCTCGCGGAGAGTGTCGCGAGGGGGCTGCGGCGGCATGCGATGGAGGTCGAGCTCGCGCATGACGGAGAGCAGGGGCTGAGCCGGGCCTCCAGCGGGGTCTACGACGTCGTCGTACTCGACCGTGACCTGCCGCTCGTGCACGGTGACGAGATCTGCCGGGCGCTGGTGCGGCAGGGCTGTCCGTCGCGGGTGCTGATGCTCACCGCCGCCGGGACGCTCGCCGACCGGGTCGACGGCCTCGATCTCGGCGCCGACGACTACCTCGCCAAGCCCTTCTCCTTCGCCGAGCTCATCGCCCGCGTCCAGGCCCTGGACAGACGCGACCAGCCCGCCGTACCCCCCGTCCTCGTCCGCGGGGACATCGAGCTCGACCCGGCCCGCCGCACCGTGCTGCGCGGCGGGCGCAGGCTGGAGCTGTCGCCGAAGGAGATGGCCGTCCTGGAGGTGCTGCTCGCCGCCGGGGGTGCCGTCGTCTCCGCCGAGGAACTGCTGGAGCGGGCCTGGGACCGGGACGCCGACCCGTTCAGCAACGCGGTCAAGGTCACCGTGAGCCGGCTGCGCCGCAAGCTCGGTGACCCGCCGGTCATCGAGACGCTCCCGCACGTCGGCTACCGGATCTGAGGCCCCCGGCGGGCGTTGTTGCGACCCGGGAGGCCGTACGCCAGCCTGTGAGGGAGGTAACCCGGGTGTGACCGGGGGTGCGGCAGCCTGAGGTCCGTGGCGCGTGTCTCGTAGGGGGAATGATGAGGGTACTGGTGGTCGAGGACCACACGGAGCTCGCGGACTCGATCACCAGAGTCTTCCGCCGCCAGGGCCTCGCTGTCGACACGGCCTACGACGGCGCGACCGCCCTCGACCTCGTCGAGGAGGTCGACTACGACGTCGTCGTCCTCGACCGTGACCTTCCCGACGTGCACGGCGACGAGGTCTGCGGTGAACTCGCCGCCAAGGGCGTGCGCACCAAGGTGCTCATGCTCACGGCCGCCGCCTCCATCGCCGACCGCGTCGAGGGACTCGGCCTGGGCGCCGACGACTACCTCGCCAAGCCCTTCGCCTGGCCCGAACTCCTGGCCCGCACCCGCGCGCTGGGCCGCCGCGCCCACCCGGAGCGGCAGCCCGAGCTCGTCCGTGGCGCCCTGCGCCTGGACCCCGCACGCCGTACCGTCAGCCATTCGGGCACCCAACTGCCCCTCACCACCAAGGAGTTCGGCGTGCTCGCCTATCTGCTCGGCGCCGAGGGACGGACCGTCCCGGCCGACGAGCTGCTCGCCAAGGTGTGGGACGAGGTCGCCGACCCCGGCACCACCACCGTGAAGGCGACCGTCAACCGGCTCCGGTCCAAGCTCCTCGACGCCTCCGTGATCGAGACCGTGCCCGGCCGGGGCTACCGGGTCTGACATGGCGCCGCCCCTCCGCACCCGGCTCGCCCGAGCCCGCGACCGCGCACTGCGCACCGCCCCCGCGTCCTGGCTGCGCGCCCTGGCCCGGCGCCTGACCCCGCGCCGGGTGCGGGTCCGCTTCGCGGTCCTCTTCGGCCTGCTGTTCATCGCCTCCGGCGCCGTCCTGCTCGGCATGACCTATCTGCTGGTCAACCGGCCCACCCACAGCAGCGTCGTCAAGTACGAGATCAACGGCGGCGACGGCGGGCAGCCCACGATCCACATACAACCCGGCGGCCAGGGCGGCGGCGACGCCCCGCCACCCGAGTTCGCCCTCGACGCCCAGCTGCGCGAACAAGCCGCCCGCATGCACGAGGCCCAGATGCACGACCTGCTCGTGCAGTCCTGTATCGCCCTCGCCATCATGGCCTGTCTCTCCGTCGCGCTCAGCTGGCTGCTGGCCCGCCGGGTGCTGCGCCCCATGCGCACCGTCACCGCCGGCATCCGCAGCATCTCCGCCCGCAACGTCCATGAGCGCCTCGCCGTCGAGGGACCCGGCGACGAGATCAGCGACCTGGCCGACAGCGTCGACGGCCTCCTCGACCGGCTGGAAGCCGCCCTGGAGTCCCACAAACGCTTCGTCGCCAACGCCGCCCACGAACTGCGCACCCCACTCACCGTGGAACGCGCCCTCCTGGAGGAGTGCCTGCTCGACCCCGACGCCACCGCCGAGTCGTTCCGCGAGAACTTCGAGCGGCTGCTGCGGATCAGCACCCACCAGGGGGCCCTGCTGGAGTCCCTGCTCACCCTGGCCGTCAGCGAGCGGGGCATGGACCGCACCGAGCCCGTCGACCTGGCCGAGGTCGTCGAGACCGTCCTGCTCACCCAGCTGCCCCGCACCGAACGGCAGGGCGTACGCATCGCCGACCGCACCGAGCCGGCCCAGGTCGCCGGTGACACCGCCCTGCTGGAGCGGCTGGTCGCCAACCTCGTCCACAACGCCGCCTACTACAACGTGCCCGACGGGACCGTGGACGTCACCGTGCGCCGCCACGACCGGCACGCCGTCCTCACCGTCACCAACACCGGCCCCGCCGTCCCCGAGGAGCGCGTCGGCCAGCTCTTCGAACCGTTCCAGCGTATGAGCCGCACCGCGGGCGACGGCCACCACGGTCTCGGCCTCTCGATCGTCCGGGCCATCGCCGCGGCCCACGACGCCGCCCTCACCGCCCGCCCCGGGCCGGCCGGCGGACTCGTCGTCGAACTCTCCTTCCCACTCCTTGTCAAGGACGGGGAGCGATATGCGGTCTGGCCGCAGACCCGCGCGGCAACCGCGTCCAAGTGACCAGAACGGCCGGTTGGACGACGCCGTCCGCTAGGTATCGTTCTGATTGACCGGCCCCGGTCGAGAACGGATTCAGGTGACGTTTCACCGGGCCTTTCGGTCCACGGGGTGAGATTCCCAGGAGCTTCCCGAGTGGAAGCTCTTTTCCTTTGGCAAGGGAATTAGGGGTGAGGGGCGGAAAATGAGCGAGCGAACCGGCGGCGGCATTTCCCTGTCCGACAGCCAGGAGGGCATCTGGCGGGCACAGCGCCTGGCGGGCCCCCGCGCGCTCTACAGCGTCGGGCAGGCCGTCGAGATCACGGGCCCGCTCGACGTGCCCGCCTTCGGGACCGCGCTGCGTCGCACGGTCGAGGAGACCGAGATCCTGGGCGTGCGCTTCACCGAGGACGCGGATGGTGAGGCGCGGGTCGTGCCGCGGGACGCCGGGCACCGAGGACCGGGAGCGCTGCGCTTCGAGGACTGGGACGAGGCCGACGGCGATCGGCAGGCGTGGCTCGAAGGCCGTATGCGTGCCGAACTCGCCGCGGTGGAGGACCCGCTTGCGGAACGGCTGCACTCGTTCGTGCTCTTCAGACTCGATTCCGATCGGTACTGCTGGTTCCAGGGCTATAACCACCTTCTCCTCGATGGATATGCGTGCACGCTGATCGCTCGCCGGGTTGCCGAGTTGTATTCCGCGATCGTGGCGGGCCGTGAATTCCCGCCGGCCGATGTCGTCTCGTTGAGCGAGGCCCTTGACGAGGAGGTGCGGTATCGGAACTCGGCCGAATTCACGGATGATCGGCGTTATCTGAACGGACGATTCTCGGACCGTCCGGAATTGGCGGAGGTCGCAGGGCTTTCCGGCGGCTCCGGCCAGGCCGTGCTGCGCGCGAGTGGCGCTCTGGACCCCGTCGCCGTGGACGCGCTGCTCACCGCCGCGGCCGACGCCGGCCTGCCGACGTCCCGGCTGCTCGTCGCCGCCGCCGGCGCCTTCGTGAGCGGCATGGCCGGGTCGTCCGAGGCGCTCCTCAGCCTGCCCATGACCGGCCGCGTGACCGAGACCGACCTGCGCGCACGCCTCACCCGGGCGAACATGCTGCCCCTGCGGTTCCCGGTCCCTGCCGGGGCGAGCCTGCTCGACCTCGCACGGACGGCCGACGAGGCCGTCGGCGAGCTGCGCCGACACCAGCGCTACCGGGGTGAGCGGCTGCGCCGGGAACTGGGCTGGCCGGAAGGCGACCGCTGGCACTTCGGCCCGTACGTGAACATCCTGCCGCCCGCCGGGGAGCTGGCCTTCGGCGACTGCCGGGGCGTGGCACGGGACGTGTCCACCCGGGTCGTCGAGGACTTCGGCGTGCTCATCGACCGGACGCCCTCGGGGATCGAGATCACCGTCGAGGCGAACGCGGCGCTCTACGACCAGGCGTGGACCCGGGCGGTCCACCGGTCCCTCGTCGGCTTCGTCGAGCGGGCGGTCAGGGAACCGGTGGCGCCGGTCCGGCGGGTCGGGGTGACGGGGGATGACGAACGCGGCCTGGTGGTGGGGGAGTGGAACGCCACGGGGCAGGTGATTGAGCCGGGTTCGGTGGTGGAGCGGTTCCGGGGGTGGGTGGCTGAGGCTCCGGGGGCGGTTGCGCTGTGGTCCGGGGGGCGTGCGCTGTCGTATGCGGAGGTGGATGCGCGGTCGGATGCGTTGGCGCGTGGGTTGGTGGCGCGTGGGGTGGGGGTGGAGTCGCGGGTGGGGCTTTGTCTGCCGCGTGGGGCCGAGATGGTCGTGGCGATTTTGGGGGTGTGGAAGGCCGGTGGGGCGTATGTGCCCCTGGACCCGGAGTACCCCTCCGACCGGCTGGCGTTCATGGTCGCGGACAGTGGTGCCGAGGTGGTGCTGGTCTCTGAGGAGACGGCCGGTCGTGTAGGCGAAGGTGTGCTGCTGGACGAGGTGGTGAGTGAGTCCGGTGTGCTGCCGGAGGTGGCCTCCGGTCAACTCGCCTATGTCATCTATACGTCGGGCTCGACCGGGCGCCCGAAGGGTGTGGCCGTCGCCCATGCCTCGGTGGCCAATCTGGCCTCGGCGATGCGTCCCGTCCTCGGCATCGAGCCCGGTGTCACGGCGTTGCAGTTCGCGTCGTTCAGTTTCGACGCGGCGGTGTTGGATGTGGCGGTCACGCTGGCGAGCGGGGGCACGTTGGCGATTGCCTCGTCCGATGAGCGCCAGGACGCGGTTGCGTTGGCGGCCATGGTGGAGGCGGCCGGGGTGACGGTGGCGAGTGTGGTGCCGTCGCTGCTGGGGGCGTTGGAGCCGGGGGCGGTGGCCGGTGTCGGGAACTGGGTGCTGGGCGCTGAGCGGCTTGAGGCGGGGCTGGCGGCGAAGTGGCGTGCGGGTGCTCGGGTTTGGAACACGTACGGGCCGACTGAGGCGACCGTGATCACGACTGCGGTGTTGTTGGAGGAGGGCATCACCGGCGAGGACGTCCCGCCTGCGATCGGCCGGCCTTTGGGCAATGTCCGCACCTTTGTGCTGGATGCGTTTTTGCGGCCGGTGCCGGTGGGTGTGGTGGGTGAGTTGTATGTCGCTGGTGGTGGTCTGGCCCGTGGATACGTCAACCGTCCTGACCTGACGGCGGAACGGTTCGTCGCGTGTCCGTTCGAGGTGGGTGGGGGGCGGATGTATCGCTCTGGTGACCTGGCTCGGTGGACGGTGGATGGCCAGCTGGAGTTCGTGGGGCGTGCGGATGCGCAGGTGAAGATCCGTGGGTTTCGAGTGGAGTTGGGTGAGGTCGAGGCTGTTCTCGCCGCTCACCCGCAGGTCGAGCGGGCGGTGGCCGTCGTACGGGATGGCCGTCTGGTGGGGTACGTCGTCGGTGGCGTGGAGGGTGAGGACGTACGGGCGTATGCCGGTACTCGGTTGCCGGAGTACATGGTGCCGTCGGTGGTCGTCGTGCTCGACGCGTTCCCGTTGACGGTGAACGGCAAGGTGGATCGGGCCGCGCTGCCGGTGCCCGAGGGTGCGGTGCGGGCTGGGCGGGCTCCGTCCACTGCGGGCGAGGAGGTGTTGTGCGCCCTGTTCGCGGAGCTGCTCGGGGTGGAGCGCGTGGGCGTGGAGGAGAGCTTCTTCGCGCTGGGCGGTGACTCGATCACGGCGATGCTGCTGGTGTCGCGGGCTCGGCGGGCGGGTCTGGTGGTCGGGGCCCGGCAGGTGCACGAGCTGCGGACGCCTGCGGCGCTGGCCGCGGTGGCGGGAGCGGTCGGCGGTCCGGTCGGCGGGGCGGCTGGTGGTTCGGCTGATGGTTCGGCTGGTGGTGCCCGGCCGGTGGACTCGGCGGTGGGTGAGGTCCCGCTGACGCCGGTGATGCGGGAGGTGCTGGACCGCGTCGGCGCTGACGGTGTGCGCGAGGTCGTGCAGTCGATGGTGGTGGAGGCGCCGACTGGGCTGGACGAGGAGGCGCTGCGGGGTGCGGTGGCCGCTCTGGTCGAGCGGCATGAGGTGTTGCGGGCGCGGCTGGTGGCCGAGCGCGGGGTGCTCGTGGTGCCCGAGCGGCTGGTGGTGCCGGTCGAGGGGGTGGTGACGCGGGTTCCGGACGGCGGTGCGGATCCGGCGGCATCGGCTGAGGCGGAGGTCGCCGCCGCGGTGCGACGGCTGGATCCCGCGGCCGGAGTGATGGTGCAGGTGGTGTGGGTGGACGCGGGGGCCGAGGCGGCGGGGCGACTGGTCGTGGTGGCCTGTCATCTGGTCGTCGACGCGGTGTCCTGGCAGGTGCTGCTGCCGGATCTGTGGTCCGCGTACGAGGGCCTCGCCGAGGGGCGGGCCGTGGAATGGGACCCGGTTCCGGTGCCGTTCCGCGCATGGGCACGGGAGTTGGCGGCACAGGCGGGGCGGCCGGAGCGGGTGGCCGAGCTGGCGGCCTGGCGGGCGGTGCTGGACGGTCCGCACGCACCGCTCACGGACGTCTCGCTGGACCCGGCCCTGGATGTCGGCGCGACGGTGCGCGAGGTGTCGGTGTCGGTGCCGGCGGACGTCACGGCCGCGCTGCTGACGGTCGTGCCGACGGCTTTCCATGCCGGGGCGGACGAGGTGCTGCTCGCGGGTCTCGCCGACGCGGTCGGCGCGTGGGCCGGGGTGGACGGGTTCCTGGTGGACGTCGAGGGACACGGCCGCGAGCCGTTGTCGGACGGCGTCCAGGACCTGTCCCGGACGGTGGGGTGGTTCACGTCCTCGCGTCCGGTGCGGTTGCGGGCGGGCGCCGATGTGTCGGTGCCCGAGGTGAAGGAGCGGGTGCGGGCCGTTCCAGGGGACGGGCTCGGCTATGGGCTGCTGCGGTACGGCCGTCCGGACACGGCAAGGGAGTTGGCGGACCTGCCCTCGGCGCAGATCGGCTTCAACTTCCTCGGGAGAGTGGGCGCCGGGGAGGGCTTCGGAGCCGGGAGCGCGCCGGACGCCTCGGTGATGCACGCCCTGGAGCTGCTGAGCGCGGTGCGCGACACGGCGGACGGTCCGGTGCTGGAGCTGCGGATGGACTGCCCGGCGCGGCTGCTGGGCGAGGGCCGGGCGCGTGGACTGCTGGAGGCGTGGGCGGACCGGCTCGCCACGCTGGTCGAGGACGTCCGGCGTGGGGCGGGTGGTCACTCGCCGTCGGACTTCCCGCTGGTCGCACTGGACCAGGCGGGCGTCGAGGAGATCGAGGCGGCGGTCACGGGACTGGTGGACGTTCTCCCCGTCGCGCCGCTCCAGGAGGGCCTGCTGTTCCACTCCCTCTTCGACGAGGACGGCGTGGACGTCTATGTCGAGCAGCTCGTCCTGACGCTCGACGGCGAAGTGGACGGAGCCCGGCTGCGCGCCTCCTGGCAGACGCTGCTCGACCGGCACACAGCGTTGCGGGCCGGATTCGTCCAGGTCGCGGGCGCGGCGGGGCCTGTGCAGGTCGTGGTCGACCGGGCCGAACTGCCGTGGCGCGAGGTCGATGTGACGGGCCTGGACGGCACCGCGGCCGACGAGGTGGGCCTCGCGGAGCGGGCCGCGCGGTTCGACCTGGCGGCACCGCCGCTGCTGCGGGTGGCGCTGGTCCGGGAGGGCGTGGCCGGCGTGGCGCGGTCGCGGATGGTCGTCACGCTCCACCATCTGCTGCTGGACGGCTGGTCGTTGCCGCTGGTGCTGCGGGAGTTGTGGACGCTCTACGCGGCCGGTGGCCGGGCGGACGGGCTCGGTACGCCGGTGTCGTCGCGCCCGTACTGGGCGTGGCTCGCCGGACGTGACAAGACCGCGGCGCTGGCGGCGTGGCGGGCCGAACTGGCGCCGGTGGAGGAGTCGGTGCTCGTCGCCCCGGCCGAGCCGAGCGCGGCGGCCTCCGTCGTCCTGGACCGGGTCACCGAGTGCACGAGCGTCGACCTGCTGCGCGATCTGGAGCGGCTCGCCCGTGGCACCGGCGTGACCCTGAACACGGTGGTGCAGCTGGCCTGGGGGCTGGTGTTGGGGCAGCTCACGGGCCGGCGCGCGGTGACGTTCGGAGCGACGGTGGCGGGACGCCCGGCGGAGCTCACCGGCATGGAGACGATGCTCGGCCTGTTCATCAACACCCTGCCGGTGCGCGTCGATCTGGACCCGGCCCGTTCGGTGGGCGAGGCCCTGACGGAACTGCACGCACGGCAGTCGGCGCTGCTCGACCATCAGCACGTGGGGCTGAGCGAGGTACAGCGCGCCGCGGGCCCCGGCGCGACCTTCGACACCCTGCTGGCCTTCGAGAACTACCCGGGCGACCTCGACGCCCAGCCTCTCGGCGCAGACCTCGCGCTCAAGGCCACGGAACTTCGCGAGTCGACCAACTTCGCGCTGGCCCTGGGTGTCACCCCCGGCGACGGCCTGGAGATCCGCCTCGACCACCGCGCCGACCTCTTCGACCGCCCCGCCGCCGAGCGGATGGCCCGTCGGTTGGTGCGGGTGCTGGAGCAGGTGGCGGCCGATCCGCTGGTGCGGCTGAGCGCGCTGGATCTGCTGGACGACTCCGAGCGGGCTGCGGTGGTGGGGGAGTGGAACGCCACGGGGCGGGACGTGGATACGTCGTCGGTGGTGGGGCGGTTCCGGGGGTGGGTGGCTGGGGCTCCGGGGGCGGTGGCGCTGTGGTCGGGGGGCCGTGCGCTGTCGTATGCGGAGGTGGATGCGCGGTCGGATGCGTTGGCGCGTGGGTTGGTGGCGCGTGGGGTGGGGGCGGAGTCGCGGGTGGGGCTTTGTCTGCCGCGCGGGGCTGAGATGGTCGTGGCGATTTTGGGGGTGTGGAAGGCCGGTGGGGCGTACGTTCCGCTGGATCCCGAGTATCCGTCGGATCGGCTGGCGTTCATGGTCGCCGACAGCGGGGCCGAGGTGGTGCTGGTCGCGGAGGAGACGGCCGGTCGTGTGCCGGTGGGTGTGCTGCTGGATGAGGTGGTGAGTGACTCCGGTGTGCTGCCGGAGGTGGGCATCGACCAGCTGGCGTACGTCATCTATACGTCGGGCTCGACGGGGCGGCCGAAGGGAGTAGCCGTCGCGCACGCCTCCGTGGCGAACCTGGCCTCTGTGATGCGTCCCGTTCTGGGTGTTGAGCCTGGTGTCACGGCGTTGCAGTTCGCGTCGTTCAGTTTCGACGCGGCGGTGCTGGATGTGGCGGTCACGCTGGCGGGCGGGGGCACGTTGGCGATTGCCACCTCGGAGGAGCGGCTGGACCCCGCTGCCCTGGCCGGGATGCTTCAGGAAGCCGGGGTGACGGTGGCGAGTGTGGTGCCGTCGCTGCTGGGGGCGTTGGAGCCGGGGGCGGTGGCCGGTGTCGGGAACTGGGTGCTGGGCGCTGAGCGGCTTGAGGCGGGGCTGGCGGCGAAGTGGCGTGCGGGTGCTCGGGTTTGGAACACGTACGGGCCGACTGAGGCGACCGTGATCACGACTGCGGTGTTGTTGGAGGAGGGTGTCTCGGGTGAGGACGCTCCGCCTGCGATCGGCCGGCCTTTGGGCAATGTCCGCACCTTTGTGCTGGATGCGTTTTTGCGGCCGGTGCCGGTGGGCGTGGTGGGTGAGTTGTATGTCGCTGGTGGTGGTCTGGCGCGGGGGTATGTGAACCGTCCTGACCTGACGGCGGAGCGGTTTGTGGCCTGCCCGTTCGGTGAGGGCGGTCGGATGTACCGCACCGGCGACCTGGCGCGTTGGACGGCCGATGGCCAGCTGGAGTTCGTGGGGCGTGCGGATGCGCAGGTGAAGATCCGTGGGTTCCGGGTGGAGTTGGGTGAGGTCGAGGCTGTTCTCGCTGCGCATCCGGGGGCGGAGCGGGCGGTGGCGGTTGTGCGGGATGGCCGTCTGGTGGGGTACGTCGTCGGTGGCGTGGAGGGTGAGGACGTACGGGCGTATGCCGGTACTCGGTTGCCGGAGTACATGGTGCCGTCGGTGGTTGTCGTGCTCGACGCGTTCCCGTTGACGGTGAACGGCAAGGTGGATCGGGCCGCGCTGCCGGTGCCGGAGGTCGCGGCGAGTGATGTGCGGGCGCCCGAGAGCTCCGCGGAGAAGGCGTTCTGCGAGCTGTTCGCCGAGGTGCTGGGGCTGGCGAAGGTCGGGGTCGGGGACGGGTTCTTCGAGCTGGGCGGTGACTCGATCATGTCGATGCTGCTGGCGTCCCGTGCGCGGCGGGCCGGGTGGGTGGTGACGCCTCGGCAGGTCTTCGAGGAGAAGACACCGGAGCGGCTGGCGCTGGTGGCGGTCATGACCGGGGACAGGGCGGAGGAGGCCGAGGACTGCGGCGTCGGTGAGGTGCCGTGGACGCCGGTGATGCGGTCCCTGGGTGCGGACGCGTTGCGGGCGGGGTTCGCGCAGTGGATGGCGGTCGGCGCGCCCCCCGGGCTGGGGACGGAGGTGCTGACGGCGGGGCTGGCGGCGGTGCTGGCCGTGCACCCCATGCTGCGGGGCGGTGTGCGGCGCGGGGCCGACGGCCGCCCGGTGCTGGTGGTGCCGGAGGCCGACGCGGTGGACCTTTCCGGCCGGGTGGTGCGGGTGGACGCCGTCGGTGTTCCCGACGGTGGTCTCGACGACGTGGCCGGGGAGGCGGCTCGGGCCGCGGTCGCGGCGCTGGACCCGGTGGCGGGTGTCATGGTGCGCGCGGTGTGGGTGGACGCCGGACCGGGCCGCGTCGGCCGGGTGGTCGTCGTGGCGCATCACCTGGTGGTCGACGGGGTGTCGTGGCGGGTGCTGATGCCGGATCTGCGGGCGGCCTGCGAGGCCGTGGCCGTGGGACGGAGGCCGGAGGGCGTCCTGGAGTCGGGTGGCACCTCCTTCTGTTCCTGGGCACGGCAGTTGGAGCGGTCGGCGCTGCGCGCGGAGCGGGTGGCGGAGCTGGACGGGTGGGTGGAGCTGCTGGCCGGGGCTGATGGGCAGCGGTTGGCCGGGGCTGATGGGCAGCGGGTGGTTGGGACCGGCGGGATGCAGGCGGTCGGTGCCGACGGGTTGCAGGCGGCTGGCGCTGATGGGTCGCGGGTGGTTGGGGCTGGTGGGCGGCGGGTGGTCGGGGCCGACGGGTTGCAGGCGGTCGGGGCCGACGGGTCGCGGGTGGTTGGGACCGGCGGGTTGCAGGGGGTCGGTGCCGACGGGTTGCGGGTGGCTGGCTCTGATGGGTCGCGGGCGGTCGGGGCTGATGGGCGGCGGGTGGTCGGGGCTGACGGGATGCAGGCGGTCGGTGCCGATGGGTTGCAGGCGGCTGGCGCTGACGGGTCGCTGGTGGGCGGGGCTGATGAGCGGCGGGCGGTCGGGGACGACGGGTTGCGGGTCGCCGGGACCGGCGGGTTGCAGGCGGTCGGTGCCGGCGGGTCGCGGGTGGCTGGCGCTGATGGGTCGCGGGTGGTCGGGGCTGACGGGTTGCAGGGGGTCGGGGCTGATGAGCGGCGGGCGGTCGGTGCCGACGGGTTGCAGGCGGCTGGCGCTGACGGGCCGCGGGTGGTCAGGGCTGACGGGTTGCAGGCGGTCGGGGACGACGGGTTGCAGGTCGCCGGGACCGGCGGGTCGCGGGTGGCTGGCGCTGATGGGTCGCGGGTGGTCGGAGCTGGTGGGCGGCGGGCGGTCGGTGCCGACGGGTTGCAGGTGGCCGGGGCTGGCCGGGCGCAGGGGGGCGGGGGCCGTGGGCTGTCGGTGGTTGGGGCGCGGGTGTTGGATCCGGGTCGTGACACCGTCCGGACTCTCGTCCGCCGTGAGTGGACGCTGACCGCCGAGCGCGGTGCCGTTCTGGTGGGGCGTACCCCGGCGCTCTTCCACTGCGGTGTGCACGAGGTGCTGCTGGCGACGTTGGCGGGTGCCGTGGCGCGCCGGCGTCCGGAGGCCGGTGACGGTGGGCTGCTGGTGGATGTGGAGGCGCACGGCCGGGAGCCGTTGGCGGAGGGCATGGACGTGTCCCGGACGGTGGGCTGGTTCACGGCGGTGCATCCGCTGCTGCTGGACGTGTCGGATCTGGATCTGGACGATGCCGCGGTCGGCGGTCCCTCCGCCGGTGCGCTGGTCAAACGGGTGAAGGAGCAGGTGCAGGCGGTGCCGGGGGACGGCCTCGGACACGGTCTGCTGCGCTGGGCGAACCCGGACACGGCACGGTTGCTGGCGGATCTGCCCGTACCGGAGATCGGCTTCAACTATCTGGGCCGGTTCGCCGCCGCCGGGCCGGACGACGGACCGGTCCGCGCCTGGCAGACGGCCGGCGGCGCGGCGATGGCCGGTACGGCGGACCCCGACATGCCGGTGGCGCATGCGCTGGAGGCCGGAGCCCTGGTGGCGGACACCCCGGACGGGCCGCTGCTGACCCTCACGCTGAGCTGGCCCGCAGGGCTGCTCGACGAGAGCCGGGCGGAGTGTCTGGGCCTGGCCTGGCTGGAGTTGCTGGAAGGCGTCGCCGCGCACACCGCGGACCCGTCGGCCGGCGGCCACACCCCCTCCGACTTCGCGCTGCTGGATCTCGACCAGGACGAGATCGAGGCTCTCGAGTCCGAGTTCGCCGACGACCACCACTGATCACACCAGTTCACCCTTCCTCTTCTCTTCTCTTCTCTTCTTCCCTTCCTGGCGCCCGCTCTGGGACGCCCCTTTTACGACTTCTGTCCTTTGACGCTCTGTTCGTGCTGCCGAACCGAAGCTGTTACCGCTGTGAGGAGATCTACGCGATGACCCGGACTCGGAACGCCATCGAAGACATCTGGCCGCTGTCGCCCCTGCAGGAGGGACTGCTGTTCCACGCGGCCTTCGGGGACGGGGCGTCCGACGTGTACGCGGGACAGCGGGCCCTCGCCCTCGACGGGCCGCTGGACGTCGACCGGCTCCGCCGCTCCTGGGAGAGCCTGATCGCCCGGCACGGCGCGCTGCGGGCCGGCTTCCGCCGACGCAGGTCGGGGCAGGCGGTCCAGATCGTCGCACGGCAGGTGGAACTTCCCTGGCAGGAAGCCGACTTGAGCGGCCTGTCACAGGAGGAGGCGGAGGCCGAGGCGGCCCGACTCTCCGAGGCCGAACTGTCGGCCGGCTTCGATCTCGAGCGGGGGCCGCTGCTGCGGCTGCTGCTGATCCGCCTCGGCGGACGGCGCCACCGCCTGGTGATGACGACCCATCACATCGTGCTGGACGGATGGTCGTTGCCGATCCTGGTGGGCGAGCTGTCGACGCTGTACCGGGCCGGAGGCGAGGCCGGGGCGCTGCCCCCGGTCCGCTCCTACAAGGATTACCTGGCCTGGCTGGGCCGCCAGGACCGGGAGGCGGCCCGGACCGCGTGGCGCGCGGAGCTGGCGGGAGCGGACGAACCGACCCTGGTCGCCCCGGCCGACCCCGCCCGGGCACCGCTGCGGCCGGAGGCGCTGACCGTCGAATGCAGCGCGGAACTGACCCGGGCGCTGGAGACACTGGCCCGTGACCACGGGGTCACCATGGCCACGGTGGTGCAGAGTGCGTGGGCCCTGGTTCTCGCCCGGTTGTCCGGACGCCAGGACGTGGTGTTCGGCACCACGATCGCCGGCCGTCCCACGGACCTGCCCGGCGCCGACTCGCTCATCGGCCTGTTCATCAACACCCTGCCGGTCCGCGTCGAGCTGGCCGGCGGCCAGTCCGTCGCCGACCTGCTGCGTACCCTCCAGGCCCGCCAGGTCGCCCTCCTCGGCCACCAGCACCTCGGCCTCACCGAGATCCGGCAACTCACCGGCCCCGGCGCCGAGTTCGACACACTCGTCGTGTACGAGAACTACCCGCGCCCGGCGGACGCGGAGCCGGACGGCCCCGACGCCCTCACCATCCGGCTCGACGGCCGGACCAGGGACGCCAGCCACTACCCCCTCGGCCTGATCGTCGGACCGGGCGAGCGGTTGGAACTGCAACTCGACCACCGCACCGACCTGTTCGACCGAGCCCGCGCCGAACAGGTGCTCGCCGCGCTCCAGCAGGTACTCGAAGGCTTCGCAACCGACCCGCGCACACCGCTGGCCCGCATCGGCCTGCTGACCGGCGACGAACTGGCCCTTGTCACCCGGGACTGGCAGGACATCCAGCCCGAGGCACCCACCGGGACACTGCCCGAACTCCTCGCCGGGCAGGTGCGCCGGACACCGGACGCGATGGCCCTGGACTCGGACGAGCGGACGTACGGCTACGCCGAACTCCAGGACGAGGCGGGCCGCCTGGCCCGGCATCTGATCACCCTGGGCGTGGGGCCCGAGCGCCGGGTCGCCGTGGTCGCCGAACGGTCGGCGGACACCGTCGTCGCGCTCCTCGCCGTCTCCATGGCCGGCGGCGCCTTCGTCCCCCTCGACCCCGGGCACCCCGCCGACCGCCTCGCCCTCGTCCTGGAGGACGCCGACCCGGTCGCCGTGCTCTGCACCGAGACCGGCCGCACGCTGCTGCCGGAGGCCGCCCGGGACCGGGCGATCGCCCTCGACGACCCGCAGGTCGTGGCAGCGGTGGCACGGCAGGCCCCCGGCCTGGTGACCGACACCGAACGCACGGCACCGCTGCGCCCCGCGAACGCCGCCTACGTCATCCACACGTCGGGTTCGACGGGGCGGCCGAAGGGTGTGGTGGTGTCGCATGCGGGGTTGGTGAATCTGGCGGGTGCGCAGGTTGAGCGGTTTGCGGTGGGTGTGGGTTCGCGGGTGTTGCAGTTTGCGTCGTTGAGTTTCGATGCGGCGGTGTCGGAGTTGTGTATGGCGTGGGGTGCGGGTGGGGTGTTGGTGGTTGCGGGGGTTGGGGGGTTGCCGCCGCGGGTGTCGTTGGGTGAGGCGTTGGTGCGGTCGGGGGCGTCGCATGTGACGGTGCCGCCTGGGGTGTTGGCGGTGGAGGAGGGGGTGTTGCCGTCGGGGTTGGTGACGTTGGTGGTGGCGGGGGAGGTGTGTGCGCCGGGGTTGGTGGATCGGTGGTCGGTGGGTCGGCGGATGGTGAATGCGTATGGGCCGACTGAGGTGACGGTGTGTGCGGCGATGAGTTTGCCGTTGGTGCCGGGTTCGGCTGCTGGTTCGGGTGTGGTGCCGGTGGGGCGTCCGTTGCGGAATGCGAGGGCGTTTGTGCTGGATGCGTTTTTGCGGCCGGTGCCGGTGGGTGTGCGGGGTGAGTTGTATGTGTCGGGGGTTGGGTTGGCGCGTGGTTATGCGGGGCGTGCTGGTCTGACGTCGGAGCGGTTTGTGGCGTGTCCGTTCGGTGAGGGTGGCGGGCGGATGTATCGCACGGGGGATGTGGTGCGGTGGCGTGTGGATGGGCAGTTGGAGTTTTTGGGGCGTGTGGATGAGCAGGTGAAGATCCGTGGGTTCCGGGTGGAGTTGGGTGAGGTGGAGGCTGTTCTCGCTGCTCATCCGGGGGTTGAGCAGGCGGTGGCGTTGGTCCGCGACGGCCGCCTCATCGCCTACGCCGTCGGCGACGCGGAGGGTGCGGAGCTGCGGACGTATGCCGGTACCCGGTTGCCGGAGTACATGGTGCCGTCGGTGGTCGTCGTCCTGGACGCCTTCCCGCTGACGGTCAACGGCAAGGTGGATCGGGCCGCCTTGCCGGTGCCGGACCTGGGTGCGGGGGCCTCTCGCGCGCCGGCGACCCCGACCGAGGAGACGCTCGCGGCGCTGTTCGCCGAGGTCCTGGACCTGGAGCGGGTCGGCGCGGAGGAGAGCTTCTTCGAGCTGGGTGGTGACTCGCTGCTGGTGATGCGGCTGATCGCCCGCATCCGCTCCGTGCTGGAGGTGTCGGTCGGGGTCCGTGAGGTGTTCGCGGAGCCGACCGTCGCCGGTGTCGCGCGGCTCGTCGAGACCGCAGGGGCGTCGACCGGCGTGGTGGTGCTGGGGCGTGAGGAGCGGCCGGAGCGGGTGCCGCTGTCCTTCGCTCAGCAGCGGATGTGGTTCCTGAACAGGATGGACGGGGCGGGTACTGAGGGAGCTGCCGCCTACAACATGCCCTTCGCCCTTCGGCTGTCGGGCCGCTTGGACGTGGCCGCGCTGGATGCGGCGCTGGGTGACATCGCCGACCGGCACGAGAGCCTGCGGACGGTCTTCCCGGACGTGGAGGGTGTGCCGTACCAGGAGATCCGTCAGGGTGCCGAGGGGCGCCCGGTGCTCCAGGTCGTCGAGGCCGGCGAGCGGTGGCGTGACGCCATGCAGGAGGAGGCCGCGCGCGGATTCGACCTCGCGGCTGAACTACCCTGGCGCACCACCCTGTTGAGGGTCTCTGAGGCGGAGTGGGTGCTGCTGCTGGTGGCCCACCACATCGTCACGGATGCCTGGTCGATGGGGGTGCTGGCGGGGGACCTTCAGGTTGCCTACGGTGCTCGGCTCTCCGGCCAGGCTCCGGGCTGGGAGCCGCTCCCTGTCCAGTACGCGGATTACGCGCTGTGGCAGCGGCAGGTGCTGGGCGCGTTGGAGGACCCGGACAGTGCGGGGGCCGGCCAGGTCGCCTTCTGGCGGCAGGCGTTGGAGGGGGTGCCGCAGGAGACCGCGCTGCCGTTCGACCGTCCGCGAGGCGCGTTGCCGACGTTCCGTAGTGGGTCGGTACCGGTCGGGGTGGATGCGGAGACGCATGCCCGGTTGGTGGAGCTGGCCGCCCGTGGTGGGGCGACCATGTTCATGGTCGTGCACACGGCGCTGGCGCTGTTGCTGGCCCGGATGGGGGCCGGGGAGGACGTCTGCGTCGGTACGCCGGTAGCCGGGCGGCCGGACGCGCAGTTGGAGGGGCTGGCCGGCTTCTTCGTCAACACGCTGGTGCTGCGCTCCGATACATCGGGGAATCCCACGTTCGGTGAGCTGCTGGCGCGGGTGCGTGAGGCTGATCTGTCGGCGTACGCGAACCAGGACGTGCCCTTCGAGCGGCTCGTCGACGAACTGAACCCGGCACGGTCGGCGGCCCGTAATCCGCTGTTCCAGGTGATGCTGGCGCTCCAGAACGTGCCCGAAGCCCGATGGGAGTTGGAAGGGCTGTGGGTGGAGCAGGTTCCGCCGGTGGAGGATCCGGCCGCCCGCTTCGACCTGTCGGTGGACCTCAGCGAGCAGTGGAACGACAGTGGCGCCCCGGCCGGGCTGGGCGGGGGGATTCTCTATGCCGCCGACCTGTTCGATGAGGGGACGGTTCGTGGGCTGGCGGGCCGGTTGGTGCGGGTGCTGGAGCAGATCGCGGCCGATCCGGGCGTGCGGCTGAGTGATCTGGATCTGCTCGGTGAGTCCGAGCGGGCCCTGGTGGTGGGGGAGTGGAACACCACGGGGCAGGTGATTGAGCCGGGTTCGGTGGTGGAGCGGTTCCGGGCCAGTGTGGTCAGGGCGCCGGATGCGGTGGCGCTCCGCTCCCTCGGCCGCTCGCTGACGTATGCGGAGGTGGACGCCCGGTCGGACGCGCTCGCGCGTGGGTTGGTGGCGCGTGGGGTGCGGGCGGAGTCGCGGGTGGGGCTGTGCCTGCCGCGCGGTGCCGAGATGGTCGTGGCGATTTTGGGGGTGTGGAAGGCCGGTGGGGCGTATGTGCCCCTGGACCCGGAGTACCCCTCCGACCGGCTGGCGTTCATGGTCGCCGACAGCGGTGCCGAGGTGGTGCTGGTCTCTGAGGAGACGGCCGACCGTGTGCCGATGGGTGTGCTGCTGGACGAGATAGCGAGTGAGTCCGGTGTGCTGCCGGAGGTGGGCACCGATCAGTTGGCGTACGTCATCTATACGTCGGGCTCGACCGGCCGTCCCAAGGGCGTGGCCGTCGCCCATGCCTCCGTGGCCAACCTCGCGTCCGTGATGCGTCCCGTTCTGGGCGTCGAACCCGGCGTCACGGCATTGCAGTTCGCGTCGTACAGCTTCGACGCGGCGGTGCTCGATGTTGCCGTCACCCTCGCTGCTGGGGGCACCCTGGCGATCGCCTCGGCGGAGGAGCGGCTGGACCCGGCTGCGTTGGCGGCCATGGTGGAGGCCGCCGGGGTGACGGTGGCGAGTGTGGTGCCGTCGCTGCTGAGCGTGCTGGAGCCCGAAGCCGTTGCCGGGGTCGGGAACTGGGTGCTCGGTGCCGAGCGCCTGGAGGCCGGTTTGGCGGCGAAGTGGCGTGAAGGTGCCCGGGTCTGGAACACGTACGGGCCGACCGAGGCGACCGTGATCACGACTGCCGTACTGCTGGAGGAGGGCATCACCGGGCAGGATGCCCCACCGGCGATCGGTCGTCCCCTGGGCAATGTCCACACCTACGTGCTGGATGCCTTCCTGCGTCCGGTTCCTGTGGGGGTGACGGGTGAGCTGTATATCGCCGGAGACGGGCTGGCCCGGGGCTACGTCAACCGCCCTGACCTGACGGCGGAGCGGTTTGTGGCCTGCCCGTTCGACGGTGAGGGCGGTCGGATGTACCGCACCGGTGACCTGGTCCGCTGGACGGCCGATGGCCAGCTGGCCTTCGTGGGCCGTGCCGACGAGCAGGTCAAGATCCGTGGCTTCCGGGTCGAACTCGGCGAGGTCGAGGCCGTCCTCGCCGCCCACCCGCAGGTCGAGCGGGCAGTGGCCGTCGTACGGGATGGCCGTCTGGTCGGCTACGTCGTCGGCGATGTGGACGAGGACGCTGTACGGGCTCATGCGGCGACGCGGCTGCCGGACTACATGGTCCCGGCTGCCGTGCTGGTGCTGGACGCGCTGCCGTTGACGGTGAACGGCAAGGTGGACCGGGCTGTGCTGCCGGCGCCGGAGCTGGGTGCGGGCGCTTCCCGTGGGCCGGTGACGGCGACGGAGGAGGCGCTGTGCGGGTTGTTCGCCGAGCTGCTCGGCGTGGAGAGCGTCGGGGCGGAGGAGAGCTTCTTCGAGCTGGGTGGTGATTCGCTGCTGGTGATGCGGCTGATCGCCCGGATCAGGTCGGTGCTGGAGGTGTCGGTCGGGGTCCGTGAGGTGTTCGCCGAGCCGACCGTGGCCGGTGTCGCGCGACTCGTCGAGACCGCCGGGGCCTCGGCGGACGTGGTGGAGCTGGGGCGTCGGGAGCGGCCGGAGCGGGTGCCGTTGTCCTTCGCCCAGCAGCGCATGTGGTTCCTCAACCACCTGGAAGAGGTCGGTGCGGAGGGTGCGGGCGCTGTTTACAACCTGCCGCTGGTGCTGCGTCTGAACGGGCGACTGGACGCTGAAGCGCTGGCTGCGGCGCTGGGCGACATCGCCGACCGGCACGAGAGTCTGCGCACGGTCTTCCCGGACATCGAGGGCGTGCCGTATCAGCGGGTGCTGGTGGGGGCGGACAGTCGTCCGGAGCTGGTGGTGGTCGAGGCCGGTGCACGGTGGCGCGAGCTTGTGCAGGCCGAGGTCGGGCGCGGCTTCAATGTCGGAGTCGAACTGCCCTGGCGGACGACGCTGTTGAAGGTCTCCGAGGCGGAGTGGGTCCTGCTCCTGGTGGCCCACCACATCGCCACCGACGCCTGGTCGATGGGCGTGATAGCGGACGATCTGCGGAACGCCTATCGGGCACGCCTCACCGGGCAGGCCCCGGGCTGGGAGCTGCTCCCTGTCCAGTACGCGGATTACGCGCTGTGGCAGCGCGAGGTACTGGGTGAGCTGGAGGACCCGGACAGCGAGGGGGCCGGTCAGGTCGCCTTCTGGCGGCGGGCGTTGGAGGGGGCTCCGCAGGAGACGGCCCTTCCGTTCGACCGTCCGAGGGCGGCGGTGCCGACATTCCGTAGTGGGTCGGTACCGGTGGACGTCGATGCGGAGACGCATGCCCGGTTGGTGGAGCTGGCCGCGCGGGGCGGGGCGACGATGTTCATGGTCGTCCATGCCGCGCTGGCGGTACTGCTGGCTCGGATGGGGGCGGGTGAGGACGTCTGCGTCGGTACGCCGGTAGCCGGGCGGCCGGACGCGCAGTTGGAGGGGCTGGCCGGCTTCTTCGTCAACACGCTGGTCCTGCGGTCGGATGCTTCCGGGAATCCCACGTTCGGTGAGCTGCTGGCGCGGGTGCGGGAGGCTGATCTGTCGGCGTACGCGAACCAGGACGTGCCGTTCGAGCGGCTCGTCGACGAGCTGAACCCGGCACGGTCGGCGGCGCGTAATCCGCTGTTCCAGGTGATGCTGGCGCTCCAGAACGTGCCCGAAGCCCGGTGGGAGCTTGAGGGGCTGGCCGTCGAGCAGATCCCGCCGCAGATGGCCCCGGCCCGCTTCGACCTCTCCGTGGGGCTCAGCGAGCAGTGGAACGACAGCGGCGCCCCGGCCGGTCTGGATGGGGGGATTCTCTATGCCGCGGATCTGTTCGATGAGGGGACGGTTCGTGGGCTGGCGGGCCGGTTGGTGCGGGTGCTGGAGCAGATCGCGGCCGATCCGGAAGTGCGGCTGAGCGATCTGGATCTACTGGGTGAGTCCGAGCGGGTGGCGGTCGTCGAGGAGTGGAACGCGACGGCTGAGGCGTTTGAGTCCGGCCTGGTGGTGGAGCGGTTCCGGGCCGGTGTGGTCAGGGCGCCGGATGCGGTGGCGCTGTGGTCCGGGGGGCGTGCGCTGTCGTATGCGGAGGTGGATGCGCGGTCGGATGCGTTGGCGCGTGGGTTGGTGGCGCGTGGGGTGCGGGCGGAGTCGCGGGTGGGGCTGTGCCTGCCGCGCGGCGCCGAGATGGTCGTCGCCATCCTGGGCGTGTGGAAGGCCGGTGGGGCGTACGTCCCGCTGGACCCGGAGTACCCCTCCGACCGGCTGGCGTTCATGGTCGCCGACAGCGGTGCCGAGGTGGTGCTGGTCTCTGAGGAGACGGCCGACCGTGTGCCGATGGGTGTGCTGCTGGACGAGATAGCGAGTGAGTCCGGTGTGCTGCCCGAGGTCGGCTTCGGTCAACTCGCCTATGTCATCTATACGTCGGGCTCGACCGGGCGCCCGAAGGGTGTGGCCGTCGCGCATGCCTCGGTGGCCAATCTGGCCTCGGCGATGCGTCCCGTTCTGGGTGTTGAGCCTGGTGTCACGGCGTTGCAGTTCGCGTCGTTCAGTTTCGACGCGGCGGTGTTGGATGTGGCGGTCACGCTGGCCGCCGGGGGCACGTTGGCGATCGCCTCGTCCGATGAGCGCCAGGATCTGGCTGCGTTGGCGGCCATGGTGGAGGCGGCCGGGGTGACGGTGGCGAGTGTGGTGCCGTCGCTGCTGAGCGTGCTGGAGCCGGAGGCAGTGGCCGGTGTCGGGAATTGGGTGCTCGGTGCCGAGCGCCTGGAGGCGGGCCTGGCAGCCAAGTGGCGTGCGGGCGCCCGGCTCTGGAACACCTATGGCCCCACCGAGGCCACCGTCATCACCACCGCCGTGCTGCTGGAAGACGGCATCACAGGTGAGGACACCCCGCCCGCCATCGGGCGCCCCCTGGGTAACGCCCGTACGTATGTGCTCGACGCGTATCTGCGGCCTGTCCCTGTCGGTGTGACGGGTGAGCTGTACATCGCTGGGGACGGTTTGGCGCGAGGTTATGTCAACCGTGCGGATCTGACGGCGGAGCGGTTTGTGGCCTGCCCGTTCGACGGTGAGGGCGGTCGGATGTACCGCACCGGTGACCTGGTCCGCTGGACGGCCGAAGGCCAGCTGGAGTTCGTGGGCCGTGCCGACGAGCAGGTCAAGATCCGTGGCTTCAGGGTCGAGCTCGGTGAGGTCGAGGCCGTTCTCGCCGCCCACCCGCAGGTCGAGCGGGCGGTGGCCGTCGTACGGGATGGCCGTCTGGTCGGCTACGTCGTCGGAGGCGCGGACGCCGAGAGCGTGCGGGCGTATGCGGCGACGCGCCTGCCGGAGTACATGGTGCCGTCGGTGGTCATCGTGCTCGACGCGTTCCCGTTGACGGTCAACGGCAAGGTCAACCGTGATGCCTTGCCGGTGCCGGATCTGGGTGCGGGGGCCTCTCGCGTGCCGGCGACCCGGACGGAGGAGGCGCTTGCGGTGTTGTTCGCCGAGGTGCTGGATCTGGAGCGGGTGGGGGCGGAGGAGAGTTTCTTCGAGCTGGGTGGTGACTCGCTGCTGGTGATGCGGCTGATCGCCCGCATCCGCTCCGTGCTGGAGGTGTCGGTCGGGGTCCGTGAGGTGTTCGCGGAGCCGACCGTGGCGGGTGTGGCGCGGCTCGTCGAGACCGCCGGGGCGTCGACCGGCGTGGTGGTGCTGGGGCGTGGGGAGCGGCCGGAGCGGGTGCCGCTGTCGTTCGCTCAGCAGCGCATGTGGTTCCTCAACCGCATGGACGGGGAGGGCGCCGAGGGGGCCGCTGCCTACAACCTGCCGTTCGCCCTGCGACTGACCGGCAGCCTGGATGTCCAGGTGTTGCAGGCGGCGCTATGGGATGTCGCCGATCGTCACGAGAGTCTGCGGACGGTGTTCCCGGACGTGGAGGGTGTGCCGTACCAGGAGATCCGTGAGGGCGCCGAGGGGTGCCCGGTGCTCCAGGTCGTCGAGGTCGGCGAGCGGTGGCGTGAGGTCATTCAGGGCGAGGCCGAGCGCGGGTTCGATCTCTCGGTCGAGCTGCCGTGGCGGACCTCGCTGCTGAGGGTCTCGGAGGCGGAGTGGGTGCTGCTGCTGGTGGCCCACCACATCGCCACCGACGCCTGGTCGATGGGTGTGCTGGCGGGTGACCTTCAGACGGCGTACCGGTCGCGGTTGAGCGGCCGGGCGCCGGAGCGGGAGCAGCTGCCTGTCCAGTACGCGGATTACGCGCTGTGGCAGCGCGAGGTACTGGGTGAGCTGGACGACCCGGACAGCGCCGCGTCGGCGCAGGTCGCCTTCTGGCGCCGGGAGTTGGACGGCGCACCGCAGGAGACGGTGCTCCCCTTCGATCGTCCGAGGGCGGCGGTGCCGTCCTTCCGCAGTGGGTCGGTTCCGATGGAGGTGGACGCGGAGACGCATGCCCGGCTGACGGAGCTGGCGGCGCAGGGCGGGGCGACGATGTTCATGGTCGTCCATGCCGCGCTGGCCGTGCTCCTGGCTCGGATGGGGGCCGGGGAGGACGTCTGCATCGGTACGCCGGTCGCCGGGCGGCCGGACGCACAGCTGGAGGAGCTGGCCGGCTTCTTCGTCAACACGCTGGTCCTGCGGTCGGATGCTTCCGGGAATCCCACGTTCGGTGAGCTGCTGGCGCGGGTGCGTGAGGCTGATCTGTCGGCGTACGCGAACCAGGACGTGCCGTTCGAGCGGCTCGTCGACGAGCTGAACCCGGCACGGTCAGCCGCCCGCAACCCGCTGTTCCAGGTCCTGCTGGCGCTTCAGAACGTGCCCGAGGCCCTCTGGGACCTCGAAGGGCTGGCGGTTGAGCAGATCGCGCCGCTGGCGGATCCCCCGGCTCGCTTCGATCTCTCCCTGACGCTGAGCGAGCGCAGGTCGGAGGACGGGTCCGCCGGTGGTCTGCGCGGCGGGATCCTTTTCGCGGCCGATCTCTTCGACGAGGGGACGGTTCGTGGGCTGGCCGGGCGGCTGGTGCGGGTGCTGGAGCAGGTTGCCGCCGATCCGCAGCTGCGGCTGAGCGCTGTGCAGGTGCTGGATGCGGCGGAGATGGCCACGGTCGTCGAGCAGTGGAACGGGCCCGTGACCGAGGTCGAAGCCGTGACGGTGCTGGAGCTGTTCCGGGGGTGGGTGGCGCGGACGCCTGAGGCGGACGCCCTGTGCTCCGAGGACCAGACGCTGTCGTACGCCGAACTGGACGCGCGTTCCGACGCGTTGGCGCGCGGACTCGTGGCGCGTGGCGTGGGCCTGGAGTCCCGGGTGGGGCTGTGCATGCTGCGCGGGATGGACGCGATCGTCGCGATCCTGGCGGTGTGGAAGGCCGGTGGGGCGTACGTCCCGCTGGACCCCCAGTATCCGTCGGACCGGCTGGCCTACATGGTCGCCGACAGTGACGCCGAACTCGTCCTGGTCGCGCCCGAGACCGCCGACCGGCTGTCCGACGGCGTGGAGACGGTCCTGCTCGACGAGCTGGACGGCGACTCGGACCGTGACTCGGACGGCGACTCGATCGAACTGCCCGACATCCTCCCTGATCAGCTCGCCTACATCATCTACACGTCGGGTTCGACGGGGCGGCCGAAGGGTGTGGTGGTGTCGCATGCGGGGTTGGTGAATCTGGCGGGTGCGCAGGTTGAGCGGTTTGCGGTGGGTGTGGGTTCTCGGGTGTTGCAGTTTGCGTCGTTGAGTTTTGATGCGGCGGTGTCGGAGTTGTGTATGGCGTGGGGTGCGGGTGGGGTGTTGGTGGTTGCGGGGGTTGGGGGGTTGCCGCCGCGGGTGTCGTTGGGTGAGGCGTTGGTGCGGTCGGGGGCGTCGCATGTGACGGTGCCGCCTGGGGTGTTGGCGGTGGAGGAGGGGGTGTTGCCGTCGGGGTTGGTGACGTTGGTGGTGGCGGGGGAGGTGTGTGCGCCGGGGTTGGTGGATCGGTGGTCGGTGGGTCGGCGGATGGTGAATGCGTATGGGCCGACTGAGGTGACGGTGTGTGCGGCGATGAGTTTGCCGTTGGTGCCGGGTGTGGGTGTGGGTTCGGGTGTGGTGCCGGTGGGGCGTCCGTTGCGGAATGCGGGGGCGTTTGTGCTGGATGCGTTTTTGCGGCCGGTGCCGGTGGGTGTGCGGGGTGAGTTGTATGTGTCGGGGGTTGGGTTGGCGCGTGGTTATGCGGGGCGTGCTGGTCTGACGTCGGAGCGGTTTGTGGCGTGTCCGTTCGGTGAGGGTGGCGGGCGGATGTATCGCACGGGGGATGTGGTGCGGTGGCGTGTGGATGGGCAGTTGGAGTTTTTGGGGCGTGTGGATGAGCAGGTGAAGATCCGCGGGTTCCGGGTGGAGTTGGGTGAGGTGGAGGCTGTTCTCGCTGCTCATCCGGGGGTTGAGCAGGCGGTGGCGTTGGTCCGCGACGGCCGCCTCATCGCCTACGCCGTGACTGGTGCGAGCGCCGACGTGGACGCGACCGAGCTGCGCGCCTTCGCTGCCGCGCGTGTGCCGGACTACCTGGTGCCGTCAGCCGTGGTCGTGCTCGATGCGTTCCCGTTGACGGTCAACGGCAAGGTCGACCGTGATGCCTTGCCGGTGCCGGATCTGGGTGCGGGTGCCTCTCGCGCGCCGGCGACCCCGACGGAGGAGGCGCTTGCGGTGTTGTTCGCCGAGGTGCTGGATCTGGAGCGGGTGGGGGCGGAGGAGAGTTTCTTCGAGCTGGGTGGTGATTCGCTGCTGGTGATGCGGCTGATCGCCCGGATCAGGTCGGGGCTCGGGGTGTCGGTCGGGGTCCGTGAGGTGTTCGCGGAGCCGACCGTGGCCGGTGTCGCGCGGCTCGTCGAGACCGCAGGGGTGTCGGCGGGCGTGGTGGTGCTGGGGCGTGGGGAGCGGCCGGAGCGGGTGCCGCTGTCGTTCGCTCAGCAGCGCATGTGGTTCCTCAACCGCATGGACGACGCCGGCGCGTCCGCCTACAACATGCCGTTCGCGTTGCGGCTGACCGGCAGCCTCGACGCCGAGTCGCTCCAGGCCGCCTTGGGTGACATCGCCGACCGGCACGAGAGCCTGCGGACGGTCTTCCCGGACGTGGAGGGCGTGCCGTATCAGGAGATCCGTGAGGGCGTCGAGGGACGGCCCCGGCTCCAGGTCGTCGAGGCCGGTGAGCGCTGGCGTGAGGTGATGCAGGAGGAGGCTGGGCAGGGCTTCGACGTCCGGAGCGAACTGCCCTGGCGCACCACGCTGTTGAAGGTCTCGGCGTCGGAGTCGGTGCTGCTCCTGGTCGCTCATCACATCGCTACGGATGCCTGGTCGATGGGCGTGCTGGCCGGGGACCTTCAGGTTGCCTACGGTGCTCGGCTCTCCGGCCAGGCTCCGGGCTGGGAGCCGCTCCCTGTCCAGTACGCGGATTACGCGCTGTGGCAGCGGGAGACGCTGGGTGAGCTGGACGACCCGTCCAGCCCCGGCGGGGGTCAGGTCGCCTTCTGGCGGCGGGCGTTGGACGGCGTGCCGCAGGAGACGGCGCTGCCCTTCGATCGTCCGCGAGGGGCGGTGCCGTCCTTCCGGAGTGGGTCGGTTCCGATGGAGGTGGATGCGGAGACGCATGCCCGGTTGGTGGAGCTGGCCGCGCGGGGCGGGGCGACGATGTTCATGGTCGTCCATGCCGCGCTGGCGGTGTTGCTGGCCCGGATGGGGGCCGGGGTGGACGTCTGCATAGGCACCCCGGTCGCCGGGCGCTCGGACGCACAGCTGGAGGAGCTGGCGGGGCTCTTCGTCAACACGCTGGTCCTGCGGTCGGATGCTTCCGGGAATCCCACGTTCGGTGAGCTGCTGGCGCGGGTGCGTGAGGCTGATCTGTCGGCGTACGCGAACCAGGACGTGCCGTTCGAGCGGCTCGTCGACGAGCTGAACCCGGCACGGTCGGCGGCGCGTAATCCGCTGTTCCAGGTGATGCTGGCGCTCCAGAACGTGCCCGAGGCTCGATGGGAGTTGCAGGGGCTGGCCGTCGATGAGGTGCCGCAGACGGGCGACCTCGTGGCCCGCTTCGATCTCTCCCTTTCGCTGAGCGAGCGCCGGTCGGAGGGCGGGGCCGCCGGTGGTCTGCGGGGCGGGATCCTGTACGCGGCCGATCTGTTCGATGAGGGGACGGTTCGTGGGCTGGCGGGCCGGTTGGTGCGGGTGCTGGAGCAGATCGCGGCCGATCCGGAAGTGCGGCTGAGCGATCTGGATCTGCTCGGTGAGTCCGAGCGGGCCCTGGTGGTGGGGGAGTGGAACACCACGGGGCAGGTGATTGAGCCGGGTTCGGTGGTGGAGCGGTTCCGGGCCGGTGTGGTCAGGGCTCCGGGGGCGGTGGCGCTCCGCTCCCTCGGCCGCTCGCTGACGTATGCGGAGGTGGATGCGCGGTCGGATGCCTTGGCGCGTGGGTTGGTGGCGCGTGGGGTGCGGGCGGAGTCGCGGGTGGGGCTGTGCCTGCCGCGCGGTGCCGAGATGGTCGTCGCCATTCTGGGCGTGTGGAAGGCCGGTGGGGCGTATGTGCCCCTGGACCCGGAGTATCCGTCGGATCGGCTGGCGTTCATGGTCGCCGACAGTGGTGCCGAGCTGGTGCTGGTCGCGGAGGAGACGGCCGGTCGTGTGCCGATGGGTGTGCTGCTGGACGAGGTGGTGAGTGAGTCCGGCGTGCTGCCCGAGGTTGCCTCCGGTCAACTCGCCTACGTCATCTATACGTCGGGCTCGACCGGACGCCCGAAGGGCGTGGCCGTCGCCCATGCCTCCGTGGCCAATCTCGCGTCCGTGATGCGTCCTGTCCTCGGTGTCGAGCCCGGTGTCACGGCGTTGCAGTTCGCGTCGTTCAGTTTCGACGCGGCGGTGCTGGATGTGGCGGTCACGCTGGCCGCAGGGGGCACGTTGGCGATCGCCTCGTCCGATGAGCGGCTCGACCCCGCTGCCCTGGCAGCCATGCTGGAGGCGGCCGGGGTGAGCACGGTCAGCGTGGTGCCCTCGCTCCTCGGCGTGCTGGAGCCGGGTGCGGTGTCCGGGGTCGGGAACTGGGTGCTGGGCGCTGAGCGCTTGGAGGCCGGTTTGGCGGCGAAGTGGCGTGAAGGTGCCCGGGTCTGGAACACGTACGGGCCGACCGAGGCGACCGTGATCACGACTGCCGTACTGCTGGAGGAGGGCATCACGGGAGAGGATGCCCCACCGGCGATCGGCCGGCCCTTGGGCAATGTCCGGACCTACGTGCTGGATGCCTTCCTGCGTCCGGTTCCTGTGGGGGTGACGGGTGAGCTGTATATCGCCGGAGATGGTCTGGCCCGGGGTTATGTCAACCGCCCTGACCTGACGGCGGAGCGGTTTGTGGCCTGCCCGTTCGACGGTGAGGGCGGTCGGATGTACCGCACCGGTGACCTGGTCCGCTGGACGGCCGATGGCCAGCTGGCCTTCGTGGGCCGTGCCGACGAGCAGGTGAAGATCCGTGGCTTCCGGGTCGAACTCGGTGAGGTCGAGGCCGTCCTCGCCGCTCACCCGCAGATCGACCAGGCGGTGGCAGAGGTACGCGACGGACGCCTGATCGCCTACGCCGTCGGAGACACCGGCACCGACGACCTGCGCGCCTTCGCCGCCACCCGTCTGCCCGACTACATGGTGCCGTCCACCATCGTCCTGCTCGACGCGCTGCCACTGACCGTGAACGGCAAGATCAATCGTGCGGCGTTGCCCGCTCCGGACCTGGGTGCGGGTGGTGGTCGTGCGCCGGCGACTGCGACCGAGGGGGCGCTCGCGTCCCTGTTCGCCGAGGTGCTGGATCTCGAAGCGGAGGCGATAGGAGCGGAGGAGAGTTTCTTCGACCTGGGTGGTGATTCGCTGCTGGTGATGCGGTTGATCGCCCGGATCAGGTCGGTGCTGGAGGTGTCGGTCGGGGTCCGTGAGGTGTTCGCCGAGCCGACCGTGGCCGGTGTCGCCCGGCTGGTGGAGAGCAGCGCGGTGTCGACAGGCGGGGTGCTGTTGGCGCGGCGGGAGCGGCCCGAGCGGGTGCCGTTGTCGTTCGCTCAGCAGCGGATGTGGTTCCTCAACCGGATGGACGAGACCGGCGCGTCCGCCTACAACATGCCGTTCGCCCTGCGCCTGACCGGAACCCTCGACACCGAGGCCCTCCAGTCGGCGCTGTGGGACATCGCCGACCGGCACGAAACCCTGCGCACGGTCTTCCCGGACATCGAGGGAGTGCCGTATCAGGACATCCGCGAAGGCGCCGAAGGACGCCCCCGCCTCCAAGTGATCGAGGCCGGCGAGCGGTGGCGTGACGCCATGCGGGACGAGGCGGGACGTGGCTTCGATCTGTCGGCCGAACTGCCCTGGCGCACCACGCTGTTGAGGGCGTCCGAGTCGGAGTGGGTCCTGCTCCTGGTCGCCCACCACATCGCCTCCGACGCCTGGTCGATGGGCGTACTGGCCCGCGACCTTCAGGGTGCTTACCGTGCCCGTCTCGCGGGCCGGACCCCGGGATGGAAGCCCTTCCCCGTCCAGTACGCGGATTACGCGCTCTGGCAGCGCGAGGTACTGGGTGAGCTGGACGACCCGGACAGCGCCGGGGCGCGCCAGATCGCCCACTGGCGACAGGAGTTGGACGGGGCGCCCCAGGAGACGGCGCTGCCCTTCGACCGTCCGCGTCCGGCGACGCCGACGTTCCGTAGCGGGTCGGTACCGGTGGACGTCGATGCGGAGATGCATGCCCGGCTGACGGATCTGGCCGCGCAGGGCGGGGCGACGATGTTCATGGTCGTGCACGCGGCGCTGGCCGTCCTGCTGGCCAGGATGGGGGCGGGCGAGGACATCTGCGTCGGCACGCCCGTCGCCGGGCGCTCGGACGCACAGCTGGAGGACCTGGCCGGCTTCTTCGTCAACACCCTCGTGCTGCGCTCGGACTTGGCGGGGGACCCGTCGTTCACTGAGGTGCTGCGCAGGGTGCGTGAGGCTGATCTGTCGGCGTACGCGAACCAGGACGTGCCCTTCGAGCGGCTCGTCGACGAGCTCAACCCGGCCCGTTCCGCGGCCCGCAATCCCCTATTCCAGGTGATGCTGGCGCTCCAGAACGTGCCCGAGGCGCACTGGGATCTCGAAGGGCTCGCGGTCGAGCAGATTCCGCCGGCGGAAGACCCGCCGGCCCGCTTCGACCTTTCCCTGACGCTGAGCGAACTCCGCTCGGAGGGTGGCGCGGTCGACGGTCTGCGGGGCGCGATTCTCTACGCGGCCGATCTCTTCGACGAGGGGACGGTTCGTGGGCTGGCCGGGCGGCTGGTGCGGGTGCTGGAGCAGGTCGCGGCAGATCCGCAGCTGCGGCTGAGTGCAGTGGAGGTGCTGGAGGAGTCGGAGCGGGCGGCGGTCGTCGAGCGGTGGAACGCCACGCACCAGCAGATGGACCCCTCGACCGTGGTGGAGCGGTTCCGCGCCAGTGTGGTCAGGGCGCCGGATGCGGTGGCACTGTGGTCGGAGGGGCGTGCGCTGTCGTATGCCGAGGTGGACGCCCGGTCGGATGCGTTGGCGCGTGGGTTGGTGGCGTGTGGGGTGCGGGCGGAGTCGCGGGTGGGGCTGTGTCTGCCGCGCGGGGCCGAGATGGTCGTCGCCATCCTGGCGGTGTGGAAAGCCGGCGGGGCCTACGTGCCCCTGGACCCGGAATACCCGTCCGAGCGACTGGTGTTCATGGTCGCCGACAGCGATGCCGAACTCGTCCTGGTCGCACCCGAGACCGCCGACCGCTTGTCCGCGGAGGTCGACACCGTCCTGCTCGACGACCTGGACGGCGACGCGAGCGAGCTGCCGGATGTCACCGGCGTTCAACTGGCCTACGTCATCTATACGTCGGGCTCGACCGGGCGCCCGAAGGGCGTGGCCGTCGCCCATGCCTCGGTGGCCAACCTGGCCTCGGCGATGCGTCCCGTCCTCGGCGTCGAACCCGGTGTCACGGCGTTGCAGTTCGCGTCGTTCAGTTTCGACGCGGCCGTACTGGACGTGGCCGTCACCCTCGCCACGGGCGGCACGTTGGCGATCGCCTCGTCCGATGAGCGGCTGGACGACGCGGCACTGGCGCGCATGATCGAGGCGGCCGGGGTGAGCACGGCCAGCGTGGTGCCCTCGCTCCTCGGGGCGCTGGAGCCGGGTGCGGTGTCCGGGATCCGGAACTGGGTCCTGGGCGCTGAGCGCCTGGAGGCCGGTTTGGCGGCGAAGTGGCGTGAAGGTGCCCGCGTCTGGAACACGTACGGGCCGACCGAGGCGACCGTGATCACGACTGCCGTACTGCTGGAGGAAGGCATCACCGGGCAGGATGCCCCACCGGCGATCGGTCGCCCCCTGGGCAATGTCCACACCTATGTCCTGGACTCCTTCCTGCGCCCGGTTCCTGTGGGGGTGACGGGTGAGCTGTACATCGCCGGAGACGGTCTGGCCCGGGGTTATGTCAACCGCCCGGATCTGACGGCGGACCGTTTCATCGCCTGCCCGTTCGACGGGGACGGCGGTCGGATGTACCGCACCGGTGACCTGGTCCGCTGGACGGCCGAAGGCCAGCTGGCCTTCGTGGGCCGTGCCGACGAGCAGGTCAAGATCCGTGGCTTCCGGGTCGAGCTCGGTGAGGTCGAGGCCGTCCTCGCCGCCCACCCGCAGGTCGAGCGGGCAGTGGCCGTCGTACGGGATGGCCGTCTGGTCGGCTACGTCGTCGGCGATGTGGACGAGGACGCTGTACGGGCTCATGCGGCGACGCGGCTGCCGGACTACATGGTCCCGGCTGCCGTGCTGGTGCTGGACGCGCTGCCGTTGACGGTGAACGGCAAGGTGGACCGGGCTGTGCTGCCGGCGCCGGAGCTGGGTGCGGGTGGTGGTCGTGCGCCGGCGACTGCGACCGAGGGGGCGCTCGCGTCCCTGTTCGCCGAGGTGCTGGATCTCGAAGCGGAGGCGATAGGAGCGGAGGAGAGTTTCTTCGAGCTGGGTGGTGATTCGCTGCTGGTGATGCGGCTGATCGCCCGGATCAGGTCGGTGCTGGAGGTGTCGGTCGGGGTCCGTGAGGTGTTCGCCGAGCCGACCGTGGCGGGTATGGCGCGGCTGGTGGAGAGCAGCGCGGCGTCGACAGGCGGGGTGCTGTTGGCGCGGCGGGAGCGGCCCGAGCGGGTGCCGTTGTCGTTCGCTCAGCAGCGGATGTGGTTCCTGAACCGGATGGATGAGACCGGCGCGTCCGCCTACAACATGCCGTTCGCCCTGCGCCTGACCGGAACCGTCGACACCGAGGCCCTCCAGTCGGCGCTGTGGGACGTCGCCGACCGGCACGAAACCCTGCGCACGGTCTTCCCGGACATCGAGGGAGTGCCGTATCAGGACATCCGCGAAGGCGCCGAAGGACGCCCCCGCCTCCAAGTGATCGAAACCGGTGAGCGGTGGCGTGAGGTGATGCAGGAGGAGGCCGGGCAGGGCTTCGACGTCCGGAGCGAACTGCCGTGGCGGACCTCGCTGTTGAAGGTGAACGAGTCGGAGTGGGTCCTGCTCCTGGTGGCCCACCACATCGCCACGGACGCCTGGTCGATGGGTGTACTCGCCCGCGACCTTCAGAGCGCCTATTGCGCTCGTCTCGGCGGGGAGGCTCCGGGATGGGAGCCGCTCCCCGTCCAGTACGCGGATTACGCGCTGTGGCAGCGGGAGGTGCTGGGCGAATTGGACGACGACGGGGCCGGTACGGGGGCCGGGCAAGTGGATTATTGGCGACGGGTGTTGGAAGGCGCGCCGCAGGAGACGGTGCTGCCGTTCGACCGTCCGCGTCCGGCGGCGCCGTCGATCCGCAGCGGGTCGGTACCGGTCGGGGTGGACGCGGAGACGCATGCCCGGCTGACGGAGCTGGCCGCGCGGGGCGGGGCGACGATGTTCATGGTCGTGCACGCGGCGCTGGTGGTGCTGCTGGCCCGGATGGGGGCCGGGGAGGACGTCTGCGTGGGGACGCCGGTCGCCGGCCGGTCCGACGTACAGCTTGAGGAGTTGGCCGGGTTCTTCGTCAACACGCTCGTGCTGCGGTCCGACGCCTCCGGTGACCCCACCTTCGGTGATCTGCTGGCGCGCATCCGGGAGACCGACCTGTCGGCGTACGCGAACCAGGACGTGCCGTTCGAGCGGCTCGTCGACGAGTTGGGTGTGGCGCGTTCCGCCGCGCGCAATCCGCTGTTCCAGGTGATGTTGGCGTTGCAGAACGTGCCCAAGGCGCGGTGGGATCTCGAAGGGCTGGCGGTCGAGGAGATACCGCCCGCGTCCGACCCGGCCGCACGGTTCGACCTGTCCGTGGCCCTGAACGAGTTCCACACCGCCGAGGGCGAACCGGAGGGTATGCGCGGCGGCATCCTGTTCGCGGCCGACCTGTTCGACGAGGACACGGTCCGCCGGCTGGCCGAGAGGCTGGCGCGGGTGCTGAAGCAGGTCGCGGCCGATCCCCAACTGCGGCTGAGCGCTGTGGAGGTGCTGGACGAGGCCGAGCGGACCACGGTCGTGACGGAGTGGAACGCCACGGCCCGCGACGCGGACGACGTCAGCACGGTCGTGGAGCGGTTCCGCGAGTGGGCCGCGCTGACCCCGACGGCGGTGGCGCTCCGCTCCCTCGGCCGCTCGCTGACGTACGCCGAGGTGGATGCGCGGTCGGACGCGGTGGCGCGTGGGCTGGTGGCGCGTGGGGTGGGCCGGGAGTCCCGGGTGGGGCTGTGCCTGCCGCGCGGGGCCGAGATGGTCGTCGCCATCCTGGGGGTGTGGAAGTCCGGTGGGGCGTACGTCCCGTTGGACCCGGAGTACCCGTCGGATCGGCTCGCCTACATGGTCGCCGACAGTGGTGCCGAGGTGGTGCTGGTCGCGGAGGAGACGGCCGACTGTGTAGCCGAGGGTGTGCCGCTGGACGAGGTGACGAGTGAGTCCGGTTTGCTGCCCGAGGTCGGCTCCGGTCAACTCGCCTACGTCATCTATACGTCGGGCTCGACCGGGCGCCCCAAGGGTGTGGCCGTCGCGCACGCCCCGGTGGCGAACCTGGCCACCGCGATGCGTCCGGTACTGGGCGTCGAACCCGGTGTCACGGCACTGCAGTTCGCCTCGTTCAGCTTCGACGCGTCCGTTCTGGACGTCGCGGTGACGCTGGCCGCGGGCGGTACGTTGACCATCGCCTCGGCGGAGGAGCGGCTGGACCCCGCCGCCCTGGCCGCCCTGGTGGAGACCTGCGGTGTCGAGGTCGCGAGCGTCGTTCCGTCGCTGCTCGGGGTGCTGGAGCCGGAGTCGGTCCACGGGATCGGCAACTGGGTGCTGGGCGCCGAGCGGCTTGAGGCCGGACTGGCCGCCAAGTGGCGGGCGCGGAGCCGGGTGTGGAACACCTACGGCCCGACCGAGGCCACCGTCATCACCACGGCGACACTGCTGCCGAAGGGCCTCACCGCCGAGGACGCGCCGCCGTCCATCGGCCGCCCCCTGGAGAACGTCCGGACCCATGTCCTGGACGCCTATCTGCGGCCCGTGCCGGTAGGGGTGCCCGGCGAGCTGTACATCGCCGGAGACGGTCTGGCCCGGGGGTATGTCAACCGCCCGGACCTGACGGCGGAACGCTTCGTCGCCTGCCCGTTCGACCAGGACGGCGGGCGGATGTACCGCACTGGTGACCTGGCCCGTTGGATGGCCGACGGGCGGCTGGAGTTCGTCGGGCGCGCCGACGAGCAGGTGAAGATCCGTGGCTTCCGGGTCGAGCTCGGCGAGGTGGAGGCCGCGCTGGCCGCGCACCCGGACGTGAAGACGGCCATAGCGGTCGTGCGCGAGGAGCGGCTGGTCGGTTATGTGCTGCCCGTGGCGGGTCGGGAGCCGCGGGCCGACGCGGTTCGGGAGTTCGCCGCCACCCGGCTGCCGGACTACATGGTGCCGTCCGCGGTCGTGCTGCTCGACGCGCTGCCGTTGACCGTGAACGGCAAGATCGACCGCGCTGCGCTGCCCGAGCCGGAGCGCGCGGCGGACGGCGGTCGTGCGCCGGCGACCCCGACCGAGGAGGCGCTCGCGGCGCTGTTCGCGGAGGTGCTGGACCTGGAGCGGGTCGGCGCGGAGGAGAGCTTCTTCGAGCTGGGTGGTGACTCGCTGAAGGTGATGCGGCTGATCGCCCGGGTCCGCTCGGTGCTGGAGGTGTCCGTCGGGGTCCGTGAGGTGTTCGCCGAGCCGACCGTGGCCGGTGTCGCGCGGCTCGTCGAGACCGCCGGGGCGTCGGCGGGTGTGGTGCTGGCGCGTCGGGAGCGGCCCGAGCGGGTGCCGTTGTCCTTCGCCCAGCAGCGCATGTGGTTCCTCAACCGCATCGAGGGGACCGAGAGCGACGGGGCGGGGGCGTCCGCCTACAACCTCCCCTTCGCGCTGCGTCTGACCGGCGCCGTCGACACCGAGGCCCTGCGCTCGGCGCTGGCGGACCTCGCCGACCGGCACGAGAGTCTGCGCACGGTCTTCCCGGACGTGGAGGGCGTGCCGTACCAGGAGATCCGTGAGGGTGCCGAGGGACGACCCCGGCTCCGGGTCGTCGAGGCCGGTGAGCGGTGGCACGAGCTCATGCAGGACGAGATCGGGCGTGGCTTCGACGTGCGGGTCGACCTGCCCTGGCGGGCCTCGCTGCTGAGGATCTCGGAGACGGAGTGGGGCCTGCTCCTTGTGGCCCACCACATCGCCTCCGACGGCTGGTCGATGGGGGTGCTGGCCAACGACCTCCAGGCCGCCTACCGCGCCCGTCTCGCGGGCCGGGCGCCGGAGTGGGAGCCGCTGCCGGTGCAGTACGCGGATTACGCGCTGTGGCAGCGGGAGACGCTGGGCGAGCTGGACGACCCGGACAGTGCGGGGGCGAGCCAGATCGCTTACTGGCGTGGGGTGTTGGAGGGGGCCCCGCAGGAGACGGTGCTGCCGTTCGACCGTCCGCGTCCGGCGATGCCCTCGTTCCGCAGCGGGCAGGTGCCGGTACGGGTGGACGCGGAGACGCATGCCCGGCTCGTGGAGCTGGCCGCGCGGGGCGGGGCGACGATGTTCATGGTCGTCCATGCCGCGCTGGTGGTGCTGCTGGCCCGGATGGGGGCCGGGGAGGACGTCTGTGTGGGCACGCCGGTCGCGGGCCGGTCGGACGTGCAGTTGGAGGGGCTGGCCGGGTTCTTCGTCAACACGCTCGTGCTGCGGTCCGATGCCTCCGGTGACCCCACTTTCGGTGATCTGCTGGCGCGCATCCGGGAGACCGACCTGTCGGCGTACGCGTACCAGGACGTGCCCTTCGACAAGCTCGTCGACGAGCTCAACCCCACGCGGTCGGCGGCCCGCAGTCCCCTGTTCCAGGTGATGCTGGCGCTCCAGAACGTGCCCGAGGCGCAGTGGGATCTCGAAGGGCTGGCGGTCGAGCAGGTCCCGCCGGCTGAGGACCCCGCGGCCCGCTTCGACCTCTCGTTCTCCCTGGGGGAGCGGTGGTCCGGGCAGGGCGTGCCCGCCGGGATGGGCGGCGGGATCCTCTACGCGGCCGATCTCTTCGACGAGGAGACCGTCCGTCGGCTGGCCGGGCGGCTGGTGCGGGTGCTGGAGCAGGTCGCGGCCGATCCGGAGCTGCGGCTGAGCGCCGTGGAGGTGCTGGAGGAGGCCGAGCGGGCGGCGGTCGTGGCGGAGTGGAACGCCACGGCGAGCGAGGCCGACAACTCGACCGTGCTGGAGGGCTTCCGGGAACGGGTGGCCGAGGCACCGGGGGCGGTCGCGCTGTGGTCGGAGGGGCGTGCGCTGTCGTACGCCGAGGTGGATGCGCGGTCCGACGTGCTCGCGCGTGGGCTGGTGGCGCGTGGGGTGGGCCGGGAGTCCCGGGTGGGGCTGTGCCTGCCGCGCGGTGCCGAGATGGTCGTGGCGATGCTCGCCGTGTGGAAGGCCGGTGGGGCGTACGTCCCGCTGGACCCGGAGTACCCGTCCGAGCGGCTGGTGTTCATGGCCGCGGACAGCGACGCCGAGCTGGTACTGGTGACGGCCGCCACCGCCGACCGCCTGTCCGCGGAGGTCGACGCCGTCCTGCTCGATGAGCTGGCGAGTGACTCCGGTGCGTTGCCGGAGGTGGGCTCCGGTCAACTCGCCTACGTCATCTATACGTCGGGGTCGACGGGGAGGCCGAAGGGTGTGGCCGTCGCGCATGCCTCGGTGGCCAATCTGGCTTCGGCGATGCGTCCCGTCCTCGGCGTCGAGCCCGGTGTCACGGCGTTGCAGTTCGCGTCGTTCAGTTTCGACGCGGCGGTGTTGGACGTGGCGGTCACGCTGGCCGCCGGGGGCACGCTGGCCATCGCCTCGTCCGATGAGCGGCTCGACGGTGCGGCGCTCGCGCGGATGATCGAGGCGGCCGGGGTGAGCACGGCGAGCGTGGTGCCCTCGCTGCTCAGGGCGCTGGAGCCGGACGCCGTCGCCGGGATCGGCAACTGGGTCCTGGGCGCCGAGCGCCTGGAGGCCGGTTTGGCGGCGAAGTGGCGTGAAGGCGCCCGGCTCTGGAACACGTACGGGCCGACCGAGGCGACCGTGATCACGACCGCGGTGCTGCTGGAGGAGGGCATCACGGGTGAGGACGCCCCACCGGCGATCGGCCGCCCGCTGGGCAATGTCCGCACCTATGTACTGGACGGGAAGTTGCGGCCTGTTCCTGTCGGGGTGACGGGTGAGCTGTACATCGCCGGTGCGGGTCTGGCGCGTGGGTATGTGAACCGCCCCGACCTGACGGCGGAACGCTTCATCGCCTGCCCGTTCGATCAGAACGGCGGTCGGATGTACCGGAGCGGTGACCTGGCCCGCTGGACGGTGGACGGCCGGCTGGAGTTCGTGGGCCGGGCCGACGAGCAGGTGAAGATCCGTGGGTTCCGGGTGGAACTGGGCGAGGTCGAGGCCGTTCTCGACGGCCACCCCGATGTGAGGACGGCGGTGGCGATGGTCCGTGAGGACCGCCCGGGCCATCCGCGCCTGGTCGGTTACGTCCTCCCGCGCGACTCCGCGGCCGGGACCCTGGAGGCCGGCGGCCTGCGGGAGTTCGCGGCGACCCGGCTCCCGGACTACATGGTCCCGTCGGCCGTCGTGGTCCTCGACGCGCTGCCCCTGACGGTCAACGGCAAGATCGACCGGGCCGCCCTGCCCGTACCCGACCCGGAGAGCGACGGCTCGGGGCTCCTGCCCCGGAACGGCACCGAGGCGCTGCTGTGCACCCTGTTCGCCTCGGTGCTGGGCGTGGACCGGGTGGCCGCCGACGGCAACTTCTTCGATCTGGGCGGCAATTCGGCACTGGCGATGCATCTCGCGGGCCGGGTCCGGTCGGAGACCGGCGCCGAGCTGAACCTGAAGCAGTTCTTCGGTGATCCGACGCCGATCGGCGCCGCGCGCATCCTGGGCACCAAGTCGCGTCCCTCGCTGCTCCCGGTCGAGCACGAGGGCGGTGAGGCACCGGCGACGGCCGGACAGAGGTTCCTCTGGCGGCGCGCCGCGGCCGACCCGGGCACCCGGGCCCTCCAGTCGTCCGTCGCCCTGCGGCTGCGCGGGGAACTCGACCGTGAGGCGCTGCGGGCGGCGCTGGCGGACGTGGCCGAACGGCACGACATCCTGCGGACGGTGTTCGCCGAGACCCCGGACGGCGGGCTGGTCCAGCGGATCCTGGACGCCGACGACCCCGCCGTACGCCCGGATCTTCCGGTCGTCGCGGCGACCGAGCGGGAGCTTCCCGCCGTGCTGGCCGCCGGTGCGGCCCGGCACTTCGATCTCGGGCGCGAAACCCCTTGGGCGCACACGCTGTTCGCGCTCTCCGAAACCGACCATGTGCTGCTTCTCGTACTGCATCGGATCGGTGGCGACGACGCGTCCCGGGACGCCCTCGTGCGCGATGTCTCCGTGGCGTACGGCGCGCGCTGGGAGGGCCGTGCGCCGGAGCGGGCGCCGCTGCCGCTTCAGTTCGCCGACTACGCGGTGTGGGAGAGCAGGCTGCTGGCGGGCGCGGAGCCGGAGGCGGAATCGGAGGGCTCGTCGGCTGAGAGCGTCGCCGGTGATCAGCTCGCCTACTGGAAGGAAGTGCTGGCGGACGCGCCGTCCGCGATCACCCTTCCCGTGGACCGGCCCCGCTCCGAGCGGTCCGGTCGGCGGACCGGGGCGGTGCCGCTGCGCGTACCGGCGCCGGTGCATGTCCGGCTGATGGAGACGGCCCAGCCGCTCGGTGTGACCTCGGTCGCCGTCGTGCACGCTGGGCTGGCGATGCTGCTCGCCCGGATGGGGGCCGGTACCGATCTGGTGCTGGGAGCGGTGGCGCCGCGGCCGACGGGCGAGGGTGAACTGGAGGCCGTGGTGGGCCCGTTCGCCGGGCTGCTGCCGCTGCGCACCGATGTCTCGGGCGACCCGACGTTCCGGGAGATGCTCGGCCGGGTCCGGGAGACCACCGAGGAGGCGGAGCGGTCCGGGGACGTTCCGTTCGCGCGGATCGCCGAGGCCCTCGGGGTCGCGGACGCGGCACCGGGTGAACCGCATCCGCTCGTCCAGGTCGCCCTGGACGTCCGGGACGACACCGCGGCGAAGTGGGACGTGCCCGCGGTCCCGGGCCTCGACGCCTCACTCGTCGGCCTCGGTGCCCTGGCGTCCGGGTTCGATCTGACGGTACGGCTGACCGACCGGCACCGGGACGACGGCGGGCCCGACGGCCTCGACGGCACCCTCGACTACGCCGAGGAACTGTTCGACCGGGCCACCGCAGTCGGTCTCACGCGACGTCTCCTCCGTCTCCTCGGGCAGGTGGCGGCCGAGCCGGAACTGAGGCTCAGCCAGATCGACATCCTGCTCGGCGAGTCCGAGCGCCGGCAGCTGACCGAGGACTGGAACCGCGGTGCGGCCAAGGTCCCGGACGGCACCCTGCCGGCGGCGCTCGCCGAGGCGGCGGCCCGCGATCCGCGGGCGGTGGCCGTCCAGGACCGGTACGGCTCCCTCAGCCGCCGGGCCCTGGACCGGGCGTCCGCGTGGCTCGCCGCCGGGCTGCACCGGCGCGGGGTGGGCGCGGGGGACGTCGTGGTGGTGGCGGTACGGCCCGGCACCGACTGGGCGGTCGCCGTGCTCGGTGTCCTCCGGGCCGGCGCCACCTGCCTGATCGCCGAGGCGGACGACCCCGCGGGGGCCTTGGTGGCGGCCGCCGATCTGGGCTGCGCCCGGGTGGCCGCGGTCGTGCTGTCGTCGGGCGGGGGGAAGGAGCCCGGGGCGGGGACGGTGCCCGTTGTGCGGGTGGCGGACGCGATCCGGGCCGGGGGCAGGCGGCTGCGTCGTCCCCCCGTCCTGCCGGACCCGCTGCCGTCCCAGCCGGCGGTGCTGCTTCCCGGGGAGACCCCGGACGGCACGCTCGTGGGCGAGCTGGTGGACCATCGGTCACTGCTCGGCCGGGTGATCGACCGCCGGGCGACCTCCCCGTCGACGGAGTCGACCGCCACCGTGGTCCGCCTGAGCGCCGACACCCCGATCACCGACCTCCTCACCGGCCTGCTGGCCGCGCTGAGCGGGGGGCGCACGGTCGCGATGGAGAGCGCCGCGATGCCTGCGGAGGAGCAACTGAACGGCGGGGCGGCCCCGGTGGACGGTGAGTCGGCCCCGGTGGACCGTGAGCCCGCCCCCACGGGCCTTGCGCCGAGCCGACCCCACCGCCGCTTGGCGCAGCCGCACCGCGCCCTTGCCCCGGCCTCCGCATCGACCACCGTCCCGGCGCCGCTCTCCCTCCCCCGTACCGCCCGCGCCTACGTGCTCGACGAGTGGCTGCGGCCGGTGCCGGTCGGTGTGGCGGGGGACCTGTATGTGGCGGGACCGTCGCTGGCCCGGGCCTATGCCGGGGCGCCGGCCCGCACCGCGGGGAGCCTGGTCGCCGATCCCTTCGGGCGCGGTGGTGATCTGATGCTGCGGACCGGGCGGCGTGCCGCGTGGACCTCGGACGGGCTGGTGCAGCCGCGCGCGGCACTGGACGCCGGTGCCGGTCTGACGGCGCCGCGGCGGGCCGGGCGGCGGCGGGACGACCTCGACGCGCTGCTGTCGTTGCAGAGCGGCGGATCGCGTACGCCACTGTTCTGCCTGCATCACAGCACGGGGCTGGCCTGGTCCTACGCCGCGCTGTTGCGGCATCTGCCGCAGGATCTGCCGGTCTACGGCCTCCAGACGCCCGGGTTCACCGACCGCAGGGCGATGCCGGGCAGCGTGCCGGAGCTGGTGGCCGACTACGTCGACCGGATCCGCTCGGTGCAGCCCGAGGGGCCGTACCAGCTGCTCGGCTGGTCCTTCGGCGCGGTGCTGGCCCAGGCCATCGCCGCGGAGCTGGAGGAGCGGGGCGAGGAGGTCACGCTGCTGGCGCTGCTGGACGGGTTCCCCGGCGGTCACCACCGGAGGGACGAGGACGGTCCCCGGCAGGACGGCGACGGCCCCGGCGACGGTGACGTCGGCGGTGGCGCCGGCGGCGTGGACGGGACCCGTGTCCGGATCGACGGCGCGGCGGACCAGGAGGGCCGGGCCCTGCTCGACGGGCCGGGGGCGGCGAGCCCGCCGGCCGACTCGTTCACGGTCAACGTGGAGGAGACGAAGGAGCACATGATCCGGCTGGCGCAGAGCCACACCCCCCGGCGGTTCGGCGGTGGCGCGCTGCTGTTCCTGGCCACCGAGGGCGACCTCGCCCAGACGTCGCTCGCCGCGGCACGCACCACCTGGGAGCAGTACATCGCCGCGCCCATCGAGGGGTTCGAGATCGCCGCCGACCACGTCGGGATGCTCCGAGGCACGCACGCCGAGGCCATCGGCCGGGAGGTCGCCCGGCGCCTGGTGACCCCCGCACCCACGTCCGACCACAAGCCCGTGTCAGAGAGGTAGGACTCGCATGACGCAGTCGTTCGAGCTTCCGGTGGACAAGCGCCGGAACGTCCTGGACCCGGTGCCGGAGCTGCTGGCACTCAACGCGCGGGCGCCGCTGTTCCGGCCCCCCGGCGGGATGCCCCACTGGATCGTGACCGACCGCGAGGTGGTGCGGCAGATCCTCGCCGACGCCGAGCGGTTCTCCAGCATGCCGCCGCCCGAGCCGGACGGCCGCAAGCCCGATCCGCACCCGGGGAGTCTGTTGCAGACCGACGGGGCCGAGCACAGCCGGCTGCGGCGGCTGGTGGCGCCGATGTTCACGGTCCGGCAGATGAAGGCGCTGGAGCCGATGATGGCGCGCATCGTGGACCAGCGGCTGGAGGTGCTGGAGCGGGCCGGGCGGCCCGCCGACCTGATGCGGTACTTCGCCCGGCCGGTGTCGGGCCTGATCCTCGCCGAGCTGATCGGCCTGCCCCGCGACGACCTGTCGGAGCTGTCCCGGCTCGGTGACCACCGGGCGTCCGGGCACAGCCCCCGCCGGCACCCGGCGACCTCGGAGTACGTGGGGCACTTCCGGAAACTGGCCGCGGCCCAGCGCCGCGATCCGGGTGAGGGCCTGGCCGGGATGCTGATCCGGGAGCACGGGGACGCGGTGTCGGACGAGGAGGTGGCCGGCATCTGCGAGAGCGTCGCCAACGGCTCGATCGAGAACACGGCGGAGACCATCGGCCTCGGGGTGCTGGCGCTGCTGTGCCATCCCGATCAGCTGGCCCTGCTGCGGGAGCGGCCCGAGCTGATGGACCGGGCGGTGGAGGAGCTGCTGCGCTATGTGTCGGTGGTGGCCTCCGTGTCGCCGCGTACCGCACTGGTGGACGTGGAGATCGGCGGGGAGCTGATCAAGGCCGGTGAGGTGGTGTCGTGCTCGGTGTTCGCCGCGAACCGCTGCCCCTACGGCGGCGACGACGGCACCGCCGACCGGCTGGACATCGCCCGGGAACCCGGAAACCACCTGGCGCTGGGCTTCGGCGTGCACTTCTGCCTGGGCGCGGCACTGGCGCGGCTTCAGCTGCGCATCGCGCTGACGGGGCTGCTGGAGCGGTTCCCCGGGCTGCGGCTGGGCACCGGGGTGGAGGAGCTGCGGTTCAGGTCGCTGGCACCGCAGTTCGGCGTCGAGACGCTGCCGGTCCTGTGGTGAGACCGGTGGCGGACACGGCGGACACGGCAGACAGCACGGAGCCCATGGTCACGGCCCGGGTGGAGATCCAGGTGGACCGGGACAGCTGTGTGGGCTCGGGCGCCTGCGCGCTGTTCGAGCCGGAGTTCTTCGACCAGTCGGAGGACGACGGCCTGGTGGTGCAGCGCGTGCGGGAGGCGGGCCCGGAGGCGCTGTCGGCGCTGCGCACGGCCGCGTCCCGCTGTCCCGCCCGCGCCATCGTGCTGGTGCCGTCCGGCGGACAGGGAAGTGCCGGGTGGGACCCCTCTGACTGAGCGGTCCCGCGGGGCGCCCGTTGCAACCCTGGTGTGACCGGGCGCCCCGTAGAACTTCTGGTATGCCGAATAACCATCAGAAGCGCGTGACCGGGCCCCTCCTGGCGGTGCTGTCCGTGGCGACAGCGGGAGTACTTCTCGCCGGCTGTTCGTCGGGCGACAAGGACGCGAACGTGACCAGCGAGGGCGGCGTGAACTCCTCCGCCAGTGCGGGCGGCTCCGACAGTGCCGGAGTGGCCTACGCGAAGTGCATGCGGGAGCACGGTGTCTCGGAGTTCCCGGACCCGGAGAAGGACAGCGGGGGCGGCGTGAAGCTCGTCATCCCGCAGGGCGTCGACCAGAACTCGCCGACCTTCAAGTCGGCCCAGTCCGCCTGCCAGAGCCTGCTGTACCAGGGCGACACCGGTGACGCCGCGGGCAGCCGCGCCTTCGACGCGACGAAGGTCGCGGCCTGGGCGAAGTGCATCCGTGAGAACGGTGTGCCGGGCTTCTCGGACCCCCAGGTGAACGGGAACACGATCGTCATCGACGCCAACGCGGCCGGACTGTCCGGGCGGGACGATCCCAAGTTCTCCAAGGCCGCGGAGGCCTGCTACAGCATCCGGCCCGGCGGCACGCTCGCCTTCATGGGAGGGCCGCAGCAGTGACCAGTCAGGAGGAGGGGACCGTCGCGCGGACGGTCTCCCACGAAGCGCCGGACCTCGCAGAAGCGCCGGGCGTCGAGGGCGGGGAACTGGAGCTGCGGCCCGATGCCGTCCCCTCCCCCTCTTTCGACGGGAGCGGCGCCGCCGTGGACCCGGAGCCGGTGGACCGGCGCCGCCGGCGCCGCGGGATGCGCGTCGTCCTGGTCACCGCGTGTGTGGTGGTGGTCGCCGCGGTCGCGGCGGGTGCCGCCCTCGGGGTGTTCGGCGGCGGGGACGATGACCCCGAGGCGAAGGCGCCGTCCGGGCCGCCCGCCACGACCCAGGTCAAGCGGACGACGCTGACCAGCTCGCAGGCCCTGGACGGCCAGCTCGGGTACGGCGACACGGTGGCCGTGCAGGCCCCGGCCGGGTCCGGCTCGGCGCAGTCCGGGCAGGCGCAGGGCGGTGGCGGGGCGGGCGCCGGGATCGTCACCTGGATGCCCTCCGACGGCGACACCGTCACCCGCGGAAAGCCGGTCTACAAGGTCAACCAGCAGTCGGTGCCGCTCCTCTACGGCTCGGTGCCGCTGTACCGGACGCTGAAGCCGGGCGTCAGCGGCAGCGACGTCAAGATGCTGGAGAAGAACCTGAAGGCGCTCGGCTACGACGGCTTCACGGCGGACGACGACTACACCTCGGACACGGCCGCCGCCGTCGAGGAGTGGCAGGACGACCTGGGCCGCACCGAGACCGGGCAGGTGACGGCCGGCGACGCGGTGGTGGCGTCCGGCGCGCGGCGGGTCGCCAAGGCGGAGCTCGCCGTCGGCGACAGCCTCACCGGTGACGTGCTCACCTGGACGGGCACCGACCGGGTCATCTCCGTCGACCTTCCGGTGCAGTACGCGGACCTGGCGAAGAAGGGCGGCAAGTCGACCGTCACGCTGCCGGACAACACCACGGTGACCGCCGTGGTGACGGAGATCGGCACGCCGACGTCCTCCGGTGACTCCGCGGGCGGGGGCCAGGACCAGCAGAACTCCTCGGGCTCGGGCTCCTCGAACGCCACCGTCCCGGTGGAGCTGAAGGTCCAGGACGCCAAGAAGCTCGGCGCCTACCAGGCCGCCTCCGTCAGCGTCGAGTTCGCGGCCGAGACCCGCGCCGACGTGCTGGCGGTGCCGATCAGCGCCCTGTTCGCGCTGCCGGGCGGCGGTTACGCGGTCGAGGTGGTGACCGGGTCGACGTCGGAGTACCGCAAGGTGCAGCTCGGCACGTTCGGCAACGGCATGGTCGAGGTCTCCGGCAGCGGCATCACCGAGGGCACGGTCGTGGGGGTCCCGAAGTGACCGTCACCGCCCACCCGGTGATCGAGCTGACCGGGGTCGGCAAGTCGTACGGGGACGTGGCCGCGCTGGTCGAGGCGGACCTGGTGGTCCACCGCGGCGAGATGCTCGCGGTCGTCGGCCCGTCGGGCTCGGGCAAGTCCACCATGCTCAACATCATGGGCACCCTGGACCGGCCCACCTCGGGGACGGTGGCGATCGCCGGGCATCCGGTGGACTCCCTCAACGACCGTGAGCTGTCGGCGCTGCGGGCCGGCACCATCGGCTTCGTCTTCCAGCAGTTCCATCTCGCCGCCGGGGTGCCCGCCCTCGACAGCGTCGCGGACGGTCTGCTGTACAGCGGCCGGCCGCGCCGGGAGCGGCGCCGGCTCGCCGAGGTGGCGCTGCGCAGGGTGGGCCTGGGACACCGGCTCGACCACGAGCCGCAGCAGCTGTCCGGCGGTGAGAAGCAGCGGGTGGCGATCGCCCGCGCGGTGGTCGGCGATCCGCCGCTGCTGCTGGCCGACGAGCCGACCGGCGCGCTGGACTCCCGCTCGGGCACGGTGGTGATGGAGCTGCTCCACGAGCTGCACGAGGCCGGGACGACGGTCGTCGTCATCACCCACGACCGGGACATCGCGGCGTCCCTGCCGCGCGAGGTCAGGGTGCGGGACGGCCGGATCGAGCACGACTCGGGATCACCGGGGCCCCGGGCCCTGGCGCACACGGGGGTGGAGCGATGAGTACGGCGTATTCGGCGCTGCCGGCCGAACGGCAGCGGCCCTGGGCCGATCTGCCCCCGCCGCCGCGCCCCCGGGCGGCCCGGCTGAGCCTGTCGGACGTGGCCCGGGTGGGCGGCTGGGGTCTGCGGTCGCGGCCGATGCGGGTCTTCCTGTCCGCCCTCGGTATCGCGATCGGGATCGCCGCGATGATCGGCGTGGTGGGTATCTCCACCTCGTCGACGAACGATCTGAACAAGCAGCTGGCGGCCCTCGGTACCAATCTGCTCACCGTCGCCCCGGGTACCACCATGACCGGCGACAACGCCCATCTGTCGGACGACGCCGTCGCCATGATCGCGAACCGGCCCGAGGTGATCTCGGCGTCCGCGACGGGCACCACGGACGCGAAGCTCTACCGCAACGACCGGGTCCCGGCGGTGGAGTCGGGCGGTCTGACGGTCAGCGCGGCCCGTACCGACCTGCTGCGTTCCATCGGCGGGAAGATCGTCGACGGCCGCTGGCTCAACGAGGCCAACAGCCGCTACCCGGCCGTGGTGCTGGGCGCGGAGACCGCGCGGAGCCTCGGCGTCCACCGGGCCGGGACGGATGTCCAGGTGTGGCTCGGCAACCGCTGGTTCACCGTGGTGGGTCTGCTGGCCCCCAACGAACTGCTGCCCGCCCTTGACACCCAGGCCTTCGTGGGCTGGACGGTGGCGGAGAAGGAACTGTCCTTCGACGGCTACCCGACGACGGTCTACACGCGGGCCAAGGACGAGGACGTCGAGAAGGTGCACAGCGTGCTGGGCCCGACGGTCTCCCCGGAGGACCCCAACGAGGTCAACGTCTCCCGCCCCTCCGACGCGCTGGCCGCCAAGCACGCCGCGGACAAGTCGCTGAGCGGGCTGCTCCTGGGCCTCGGCGGGGTCGCGCTGCTGGTCGGCGGGGTCGGGGTGGCCAACACGATGGTCATCTCGGTGCTGGAACGCCGCTCCGAGATCGGACTGCGCCGCTCGCTCGGTGCCACCCGGGGCCAGATCAGGATCCAGTTCCTCGCCGAGGCGCTGCTGCTGTCCGGGCTCGGCGGGGTGGGCGGGGTGCTGCTGGGCATCGGGGTGACCGACGGCTACGCCGCCTACCAGGGCTGGGCCGCCTTGGTGCCGCTGTGGGCGATGGCCGGCGGACTCGCCGCCACCCTCGCCATCGGCGGGCTGGCCGGCTTCTACCCCGCGGTCCGAGCGGCCCGGCTCCCTCCGACGGAGGCCCTCGCGACCAACTAGCCGCCTGGACGGTGGCTTGACATTCCGGACCGCGGCGCCTTCGTCGCCATCCCCCGCCGGCGGGGGCGCCGCACCCCGGTCGTCCGGTGTCCAACTGCCCGGGTCGGCCGGTTGGACGACCCTGTCGCGCGGGACGTGCGCAGGTCAGACTGTGGTCCGGCTCCGCCCCGCCCTCCACGAAAAGTGAATATCTATTGCCGCGGATTGTTCCCGGAATTGGTGAACCTTGTTCGGCCCAATGCGTCGGGCTAAGGTTTTCCTATCCATCGGGGAATTAAATTCGATCCGCGGGAGTGACTATGGCGAACCCGTTCGATGATGAAGACGGGACCTTTCTGGTGCTCGTGAACAGGGAAAATCAGCACTCGTTGTGGCCTGCATTCGCTGAAATTCCGAACGGCTGGCGGCTCGTTTTCGGAGAGGCCTCGCGCAAGGAATGCCTCGCCTATGTGGAGGAGAGCTGGACGGATCTCCGTCCGCAGAGCCTCATCGACGCGATGAAGGAGACCGAGGCGGCCCGCTAGTGGCCCGCCCGACCGCAGCGACGCTACCCAGGGAGTACCTGTGGCCATGATGGGCGGACCCGTCATGATCCGGTCCGACGGACCGGATTCCTCGAACAACACCCAGCGGGCGAAGCCCGGAACGACGAAGAGAATCATCCCGTACACCCGCGGGCACCGCCGCTCCATCGGCTTTCTCGTGGTCTGCACCACGCTGAACGCCCTGTGCGCGGTGGCCCCGCCCCTGCTCCTGAAGTACCTGATCGACGACGGCATCATGGCCGGTGACAACCGGACCGTGGCCTGGCTCGCGGGTGCGGCCGCCGCGGTCGCGGTGCTGGCCGCACTGGTGGGGTTCGGGGAGAGCTGGTTCTCCGCCAAGGTCAGTGAGGGCCTGGTCTACGACCTGCGGGTGCAGGTCTTCGACCATGTGCAGCGCCAGTCGCTCGCCTTCTTCACCCGCGCCCAGACCGGCGCGCTGGTGAGCCGGCTGAACACCGATGTGATCGGTGCCCAGCAGGCGGTCACCCAGATGCTCTCCACGGTGGTCTCCGCCGCGCTGACCGTCCTGGTCGTGCTCGGCACGATGTTCTACCTGTCCTGGACGATCACCCTGATCTCCCTGGTACTGGTCCCGTTCTTCATCCTTCCCGGCCGGCTCGTCGGCCGCAGGCTCCAGGGCCTGGCCCGGCGGCACATGCAGGTCAACGCCGAGATGGGCTCGCTCATGCACGAGCGGTTCAACGTCGCCGGCGCGCTCCTCGCCAAGCTCTACAGCCGCCCGGACCGGGAGACCGCCGGCTATGCGCGGCTCGCCGCCCGCGGCCGGGACATCGGGGTGCGCAACTCGGTGTCGATGAAGCTGCTCTTCCTGTCGAGCATGTTCATCGGCTCGATCGCCACCGCCGTGGTCTACGGCGTCGGCGGGACGCTCTCCGTGAACGGCGTCTTCGAGGTCGGCACCCTGGTCGCCCTCGCCACGCTGCTCACCCGGCTGATGGCACCGGTGGGCCAGCTGTCGAACGCCCAGGCCGACGCGATGACGGCGCTGGTCAGCTTCGACCGGCTCTTCGAGATCCTCGATCTGAAGCCGCTGGTCACCGAGAAGCCCGACGCGGTGGCGCTGCCGCCCGCCGCGACCCGCGACACGGCTCCCGGCGTCGAGTTCCGCGGGGTGTCGTTCCGGCACCCGCGGCCCGCCGACGTCTCGCTGGCCTCGCTGGAGGACTTCGCCACGCCGACGCCCGAGCGCGAGGGCGGCAGCTGGGCGCTGCGCGACCTCAGCTTCACCGTGCCGGCCGGCAAGCTCACCGCGCTGGTCGGCCCGTCCGGGGCGGGCAAGACCACCGTCACCCATCTGGTGCCGCGGCTGTACGACCCGGAGGAGGGCACCGTCCTCATCGACGGCCGCGATGTGCGCGACCTGACGCTCCAGTCGCTGAGCGACACGGTCGGCATGGTCACCCAGGACGGGCATCTGCTGCACACCACCATCCGGGAGAACCTGCTCTACGCCCGCCCGGACGCCACCGAGGAGGAACTGGTCGCGGCCTGCCGGGCCGCCCAGATCTGGCGGCTCGTCGCCTCCCTGCCCGACGGCCTGGACACCATGGTCGGCGACCGCGGCTACCGGCTCTCCGGAGGCGAGAAGCAGCGCATCGCCATGGCCCGGCTGCTGCTCAAGGCCCCGCCCGTGGTGGTGCTCGACGAGGCGACCGCGCACCTGGACTCCGAGTCCGAGGCCGCCCTGCAACTGGCCCTCAAGACCGCGCTGGCGGGCCGCACCTCGCTGGTCATCGCGCATCGGCTGTCCACCATCCGGGACGCGGACCAGATCATCGTCCTGGACCAGGGGCGGATCGCGGAGCGCGGCACCCACGACGAACTGCTCGCGCTCGGCGGGCTCTACGCCGAGCTGTACCGCACGCAGTTCGCCGCACCGGCCCTCGCCGACGACGAGCCGGCCGAGGTCGAGGAGATGCCGCAGCAGCGGGTTCCGGAGCCGGTGGGCCACGGCCACGGAGGGCCGGTGTTCTTCGGCCCCGGCGGCCCCGAAGGGCCCGGTGGGCCCGGTGGGCCGGGGATGCCGGGGATGCCGGGACCCGGCCAGGGCCCCGGACCGCGGCCGATGGTCTTCGGTCCCGGCCCCCAGGGGCCCGGCGGTCCGGGAGGTCCCCGACCCCAGTGAGTACGGTCCGCGACACATGAGTACGGCCCGCGACACCGGTGCCCGCGACGCTCCCACGGCGTCGCGGGCACCTCTTTGTCCAGCGCGTTCGTCCCGTTCGCGTCCACACCCCCTAGAGGTAGGGGGGAGGCCGGCTCGAACCGCAGGGGTTTCGCCCAGGATGTCGGACTGTTAATTTCGGTCACATCTGAAGCATGCAAATGTCGACCTTGTGAAATCGCTCCCCCCACATTCTGGCCACCGGCGATGGATTTTCGGCAGAAAGCGTGTTCGGACGAGAAATTCTTCTTCGTGGACGGCAACCGCCTTTCGCAGCAGCGTGGGGATGTAAGGAGCTGGGGTGGAGTCCGAGGGAGCAATAAGTCAGCAGCCCGTCGTGGAGGTCGAGATCGGCTCGTTGAGCCTGTCCGGATCACCGCGGTTGGCGGGGGAGAGAACGGAGCACATTCAGGTACTCGCGGCAGCGCAGAACCCGCTGCCGCCGATCATGGTCCACCGGCCGACGATGCGGGTCATCGACGGCTACCACCGGCTGAAGGCCGCCCGGCTGCGCGGCGAGAACACGATCGCCGCCCGGTTCTTCGACGGGGACGAGGCCGCGGCCTTCGTCCTCGCGGTCCAACTCAATGTCCACCACGGCCTGCCGCTGGCGCTGGCCGACCGCAAGCGCGCCGCCGAGCGCATCGTCGTCTCCCATCCGCAGTGGTCGGACCGCAGGGTCGCCTCGGTCACCGGGATCGCCCCCGGGACCGTCGGCGAGATCCGCAGGCGGGTCGTCCAACTGCCGGGCCCGGAGGGACGACGGCTCGGCCAGGACGGCAGACTGCGGCCGGTCGACGGCAGTACCGGCCGCATCCTGGCCGGTGAACTGCTCACGGAGAACCCGGAGCTGTCACTGCGTCAGGTCGCACGGGCGGCCGGGATATCCCCGGAGACCGCCAGGGACGTCCGCAACCGGCTGCGCAACGGCGAGGACCCGCTGCCCCGGCAGCGCCGGCGCAAGCAGGCGGAGGCCGAGCCCGGGGAGCCGCCCGGGCGCGGGGAGTTCGGGGCGCTGCGGCTCGCCCGGCCCGCTCCCCGTACCCGTCCGGACATGGCGTCGGCGCCCGACCGTGCCGTGCTGATCAAGCGGCTGAAGGCCGACCCGGCCCTGCGTTTCACCGAGACCGGCCGCAATCTGCTGCGCCTCCTCGTTCTGCACTCGCTGCGCAAGGAGGAGTGGGAGGCGATCGTCAGCAACGTCCCGCCGCACTGCAGCGACATCGTGGCCGATCTCGCCCGGCAGTTCGCCGACCTCTGGTCGGATTTCGCCGAGCGGGTCAGGGACGACGTCGCACAGATCGGCTGAGAACGGACTCCGGAATGTCGACCGTCGCGAAAGTTGCCGCTTTCGCGACGGTTTTCCGGATTGACGCTGCCGGTGAGCTGGCGTAAATGGCCCGCCCGTTATTCACCGGTGGATTCTGTGTCCTGCCTTTGATTTCCCCGTGGATTATCGGCCGATCGCTGTCCGAAAATCGCCCCCATTGCCCCCGCCGGGTGGCTGAAATCCTGCCGTGCTGGCGCTAATGAGCCGGTATCCTGGCGAAGTAGTTGCAGGTCGGAGACGGTTTGTTCTGACCTCAAATACTCACGGGTCAGCGTAGGTACGGGGGGTACCTGTGAAGCTCACCGAAAGGGACGTAGAACTCGGTCTGCTACGAGAGCTCTACGAGGAGTGCTTGGCCGGAAAGGGAGCCCTGGTCGTCGTCAACGGCCCGGTGGGCTGCGGCAAGACCGCCCTGGTCCGCGCATTCGCCGGGCAGGTCGTCGACCGGGGAGGAACCTTCCTGCCGGTGACCGGCGCCGCGAGCGAGAGCCTTGACCGACTGGGCCTGATCGACCAACTGGTAACCGCGATACGGGCGACGGGCGCGGCCGACGGACCACCGGCCGCCACCGAGCTCACGAAGGCCGCGGAGGCGAGCGGACGCGTGCCGCGCGCGCTCATGCAGCGCATCCACCGCTCCGTCGCCGAACTGGCCGGGCACCGGCCGCTCGTCCTGCACGTCGACGACGTGCACTTCGCCGACGAGGCGTCACTGCAATGTCTGCGCTATCTCGTACGACGCATCGACGCGCTGCCCGTCCTGGTGGTCCTGACCGAGACCGCCGGCCACGACCGCGCCCTCGCCACCCTGCACGCCGAGACCCTGCATCTGCCCCACTGCCGGCGGCTGCGGATCGGACCGCTCACCGTCGACGGGGTCGCCGCGTATCTGGCCGGGCATCCGGCGACGCGCGCCGCGCTGCCGCAGCACGCCGAGGCGTGGGCCCGGGCGAGCGGCGGGAACCCCCTGCTGCTGGACGCACTGGCCGAGGACACCGCCGGGCGCGGCCCGGCGGAGGCCGCGGAGCGGGGCGCCCCCAGGCCCCAGGAGGCGTTCCGCAACGCCTTCCTGCGCTGTCTGCACCGAGGCGAGCCGACCCTGCTCGCCGTCGCGCGCGCCGCCGCGGTGCTCGGCGACTCGGTCACCCCGGCGCTGATCGGCGCCCTTCTCGGGGCGGACGCGACCTCCGTGCGCTGGAGCATCACCGAACTGCGCGCGGCCGGTCTGTTCTCGGGCGGCTGGTTCGGCCACGAACGCGCCCGGCTGACCGTCCTGGCGGACCTTCCCGGACCGGAGCTCACCGCCCTGCGGGCCCGCGCCGCCGAGCTGCTCCGGGAGAGCGGCGCCCCGGCCGCGGTGGTGGCCAGGCAACTGCTCGCGGCACACGACTCGGCCAAGGCCCCCTGGCAGCTCGACATCCTCCGTGAGGCGGCGCGCGAGGCCCTCGCCGCGGGTGACATCGGCGCCGGCGTCGACCATCTGCGGCACGCCTCCCGGCTCTGCCGGGACGCCGACCAGGAGGCGGAGGTGATCGCCGCCCTCGCGGAGGCCCAGTGGTCCATCGACCCCGTGAAGACGTCCCGGTACCTCCCGCAGCTCAGCCGGATGGTGCGCGCGGGGCTGCTGACCGGGTCCGACGCCCTGGTCGTGGTGAAGCAGAAGGTGTGGCGGGGCGAGTTCACTCAGGCCGACGACCTGCTGCGGATCATCGAGGCACGCGAAGGGGCGGGGCACGGGCATGCCTGGGACACCGGTCCCGAGCACGGCTGGGGCACGGGCGGTCCGGAGCAGGGCTGGGGCAGCGGGGGTCGGGAGCAGGGCTGGGGCAGCACCGGTGGCCCCGAGCACGGCTGGGACACGGGCGGTTCGGAGAAGGGGCGGGGCAGTGGGGGTCGGGAGCAGGGCTGGGACACGGGCGGTTCGGAGCAGGGCCGGAGCAGCGGGGGTTCGGAGCAGGTTCGGAGCAGCGGGGGTCCGGAGCAGGGCTGGGGCAGTGAGGGTTCGGAGCAGGGCTGGGACACCGGCGGTTCGGAGCAGGGTCGGGGCAGCGGGGGTCGGGAGCAGGGTCGGGACACCGGCGGTTCGGAGCAGGGTCGGCGCGCCGGTGCCGAGCATGGCTGGGGCCAGGGCGCCGAGCGCTCCTGCGACGCCGGCGCCGAGCACGCCTGGGACACCGCGGGGTACCCCCCTGCCGTCTCCCGCTCGGACTCCGCCCTCGTCCGGCTCTGGCTGTCCTTCTGCTGCCCCGGCCTGCGACGCGGCACCCGCACGACCGACGGCGCGACGGACCGTACGACGGACTTCACGACCGACCGCACACAAACCGGTGCCGTCACCGCCACCCCCGCCGCGATGGCGCCGCACGCGTTCCTCACCCTCGGCGCCGGCCTCGTCGCGGCCGAGAAGGACCGGCCCGCGGGCCGGCTGCTGCGCGGCAGCGGCACGGTCAGCCCGTTCGCGGACCCCCTGGTGGCGCTGATCTACCTGACCGGGGCCCAGCGACTGGACGACACGATGCTCCGGGCGGAGCGGCTGCTGGAGGACCCCCGCAACCGGCGGCTCCCCATGGGGCGCGCGCTGCTGGAGACGATCCGGGCGGCCGCGGCCCTGGGCCGGGGCGATGTCGCCGCCGCGGCCGAGGCCGCCGGCACCGCGCTCGACCTGGTCAGCGCCGAGGCCTGGGGCATCGCGATCGGTCTGCCGCTGGCCCTGGCGATCCGCGCGGCGACCGAGCGCGGCGACGTCGAGACCGCGCGGGCCTGTCTCGACGTGCCTGTTCCGATGGTCATGTTCGGCACGCCCTTCGCCCTGCCCTACCTCCACGCCCTGGGCCGTTTCCGCCTCGCCCTGAACCGGCCGCGCGCGGCCCTGCGGGACTTCGAGTCGTGCGGCGAGCTGATGGCGAAGTGGCAGCTCGACGCCCCGGAACTGGTGGACTGGCGCAACGACGCGGTCGCCGCCCTCATCGCGCTGGGCGACCGGCAACGCGCCCGGGAACGGGTCGAGGAACACCTCGCCCGGCTCGGCGACCGGCCCAGCCGGGCCCGCGGCACCGCCCTGCGCCATCTCGCGGCCGTGAGCCCGCCCCGGCACCGGCTGCGGCTGCTGGAGGAGGCGGTGCGGGTCCTCGACGCCTGCGGCGACGGTCTGGAACGGGAGCGGGCCCGGGCCGAGGCGGAGAGCGCGCGCCGCGCGGCGCGGGCACCGGCCGACGTGCCCGAGCCCATGGATCCGCCGGGCGCGCGATGGGACGCGCCGTCGCCGCCAGGCCGGGACGCGCTGCCCGCGCCGCTGGCCGAACTCACCGACGCGGAACTCCGGGTCGGGGCGCTCGCCGCCGCCGGCCGCACCAACCGGGATATCGCCGACCGGCTCTCCATCACGGTCAGCACCGTGGAACAGCACCTCACGAAAATATACCGGAAATTGAAGGTGCGTGGCAGAGCGGATCTACCGGCGTCAATCACCGGACTTTCCGAGGTCTCCTGATCTCTGAAAGCAAGGTGAATAAGTCCCCGTCCAAGTGACGGTTTCGGGCTGTTGGACAGAGTTGTGACCAGGATTGCGATCGTGTGATTCTGGATGCCGAAATCAACCTGCCAATACCGAATCCGCCGGGGGGAATTCCATGGGCCTGGACCGTGCACCGGAAGAATCCCCGGAAACCGAACGGGCCGCGGCCGACAACCGGGCGGCCTTCGACCGGACCGGGCTGCGTCCGGGCCGGTCCGTCCGGCCCGGTCCGCCCGACACCACCGTGAAGATCCTCGACCGGCCGTGGGCGGCGCCGATCGCCCTCGGCCCCGCCGCCGGACGCACGGACCGGCCTGCCCTGCTGCGGGCGGCCGACGCGGCGGGGCTCCCCGTCGTGCACCCGCTCGCCCGGCACGACCTCGCGCACCGGGAACCGCCGGCCGCCGGGTCCGCCGCTCTGCTGCTCCCGCTGGGCTCCCGGGACGGCGCCGGTCCCCCGCGGCCCGTCCCGGGCTTTCTCCCCGCCGACTGGGCGGAGGTGGAGCGGCTGTGCGCCACCTCCGCGCTGCCCGTGCTCGTCGCGGGGATCCGTACGGCGTCGGACGCGGCCCGCGCGCTGGAGGCCGGGGCCGGCGGTCTCGTCACCGACTCACTGGCCGCGCTGCCCGAGCTCGCCGCGGCCGTGGACGGCCACCGCCCCCTGCTGCTCGGCGGGGGCGTCCGCACCGGCGCCGACGTCCTGGTGTCCCTCGCTTCGGGGGCCGACGCGGTCCTCGTGCGACGACCGGTGCTGGACGCGCTGCTCGCCGACGGCGAAACCGACGGGGAGGCGGGCGTCGCCGAGGTGCTGGCCACGCTCGTGCGCGAACTGGAGCAGGCCATGGCCTTCACCGGCACCGCCTCGGTCGCCGAGGCCCGCCCCGAGAGCCTGCGGATCGGACACCGCCCGCCGCCCGCCCGACCGCGCCCCGGCCCCGACGCCGTGTACCCGCTGCGCAAGGCCGAGCTGCACCCGAGCCTGTCCGACCCCGTCCTCGACACGATGACCTTCCTCAACGAGGTCACCCACCGCTTCCCGGACGCGATCTCCTTCGCGCCCGGCAGGCCGTACGACGGCTTCTTCGACACCGAGCAGATCTTCACCTACCTGCGTGGCTATCTCGACCACCTGAGGGCCGAGGGCGCCACGGAGCAGGACATCCGCACCGCCCTGTACCAGTACGGGCCCACCGCGGGGCAGATCAGGGAGATCGTCGCCGACTCACTGCGCAAGGACGAGGACATCGACGTACCGCCCGAGTCGATCGTGATCACGGTCGGTGCCCAGGAGGCCATGCTGCTGGTGGTGCGGGCGCTGACCGCCGGACCCGAGGACGCGCTTCTCGTGGCGAGCCCCTGCTATGTCGGCATCACGGGCGTGGCACGGCTGCTGGGCGTGCCGGTCACCGCCGTCGAGGAGCGGGAGGACGGGTTCTCCTGCGCCGACCTGGAGGCCGCGATCCTGCGCGAGCGCGCCCGGGGACGGCGGCCCCGCGCCCTGTACGTGATCCCCGACCACTCCAACCCGTCCGGGACCACGATCGATCTGCCGACGCGCCGCGCGCTGCTGGAAGCGGCCGAGCGGCACGGCATCCTCCTCATCGAGGACAGCCCGTACCGCCGGGTGAGTCCCGGCACGCCGCTGCCGACGCTCAAGTCCCTGGACCGGTCGCGCCGGGTCGTCCATCTCGGCTCGTTCGCCAAGACGGTCTTCCCGGGCGCCCGGGTCGGCTTCGCCGTCGCCGATCAGCAGGTGGTCGACGAGGAGGGCCGGACCGGTCTGCTGGCCGGTGAACTCGCCAAGATCAAGAGCATGGTGACGGTCAACACCTCGTCCCTGAGCCAGGCCGTCGTGGCGGGCGCGCTGCTGGCCGGCGACGGCCGCCTCTCCGTGCTCAACGCGGAACCGGCCGCCTACTACGGCGACGCCCTGCGCACCACACTGCGCGCCCTGGACGCCCGGCTGCCCGAGGCCCGGCGCACCGCCCTCGGCGTGCGCTGGAACGAGCCCACCGGCGGCTTCTTCCTCACCGTCCAGGTCCCCTTCCGGGCGGACAACGCGGCCCTGGCCCGGTCGGCCCAGGAATTCGGCGTCATCTGGACGCCGATGAACTACTTCTATCCGCAAGGCGGCGGCCATCAGGCCCTCCGTCTCTCCACCAGCTATCTGACGACCGCCGATATCGAAGAAGGCACCGAGCGGCTCGCCCGGTTCATCGAGGCACAGGCTCCGGCGTCGTGAACTCCGCGGAAAGGCGAGGCAAGTGAGCGGGAACAGCAACGCACAACGATCGCGGTCCAAGCCGCGAATGTGGGGGTGGACTTTTCGATGACAGTCAGCCTGGACCAGCCGCCGCTGGCCCTGACCGGTGACGGCGCCCTGAAGACGCCGTACCGGCCGCGGATCCTCGGGGTGGGGACGGCCGCCTCGGCCGCCACCTACTCCCAGCAGGAGGTGCTCGACGCGTTCGGCATCACCGACCCGAAGATCACGTCCGTCTTCGCCAACAGCGCCATCGACCGGCGCCACCTGACCCTGCCGGAACCGGACGCCGACGGCGTCCGCGCGCCCGAGCCGCAGGGCGATCTGATCGACAAGCACAAGGCCATGGCGGTCGAGATGGGCGCCGAGGCACTGCGCGCCTGTCTCAAGCGGGCCGGCGCCGAACTCTCCGATCTGCGGCATCTGTGCTGTGTGTCGTCGACCGGGTTCCTCACCCCGGGACTGAGCGCCCTGATGATCCGTGAGCTGGGGATCGACCGGCACTGCAGCCGCAGCGACATCGTCGGCATGGGCTGCAACGCGGGCCTCAACGCGCTGAACGTCGTGGCCGGCTGGTCCGCCGCCCACCCCGGCGAACTCGCCGTCGTGCTCTGCACGGAGGCCTGCTCGGCGGCGTACGCCATGGACGGCTCGATGCGGACAGCGGTCGTCAACAGCCTCTTCGGCGACGGCGCCGGAGCGATCGCCCTGCTGGCCGGGCCCGGTGACGAGGCGTCCGGGACCACCGAGGGCCCGACCGTCCTGAAGTTCGCCAGCTGCATCATCCCCGAGGCGATCGGCGCGATGCGCTACGACTGGGACCGCGAGCTGGACCGGTTCAGCTTCTACCTCGACCCGCAGATCCCCTACGTCGTCGGCGCCCACGCCGAGATCGTGGTCGACCGTCTGCTCGGGGACACGGGGCTGCGGCGGAGCGACATCCGCCACTGGCTCGTGCACTCCGGCGGCAAGAAGGTCATCGACGCGGTCGTGGTCAACCTCGGGCTGACCCGCCACGACCTGCGGCACACCGTCGGCGTCCTGCGGGACTACGGCAACGTGTCCAGCGGATCGTTCCTTTTCTCGTACGAACGGCTCCTCGACGAGCAGGTGACCCGGCCCGGCGACTACGGGGTGCTGATGACCATGGGACCGGGCTCCACGCTGGAGACGGCGCTGGTGCAGTGGTGACGACAGGAGAGAGCGCAGTGAGTGACCTGAGCGGCGTGCCGACACTGACCATCGACGGGGCCCAGCCGCTGTCGATCAGGACCGTCAAGGACGTCACCGTCCTGTGCGACGAGGTGGAGGACCGGGGCGGGGCGGTGATCCTGCGGGTCACCGGCGCACCCGCGCCGGGCTGGGCCGACGGGCTGGACGTCGCCCTGGTCACCAAGTGGGAGCGGGTGCTGCGGCGCCTCGAACGGCTGCCCGCGGTGACCGTCGCGGTCGCGAGCGGCGACTACGGCGGAACGGCCCTCGACGCCTTCCTCACCGCCGACGTCCGCATCGCGACCCGCAGCAGCCGGCTGCTGCTGCCCATCGAGGGCGAGGCCACCTGGCCCGGCATGGCCGTCTTCCGGCTCGCCCGCCTGGCCGGCGCCGCACGCGCCCGCCGCGCCGTCCTGTTCGGCCAGCCGGTCCAGGCCCCCGAGGCGCTGATGCTGGGCATCGCCGACGAGCTGACCGAGACGCCCGACGCCGCCGCGGCCACGACCGTCGAGCGCCTCAAGGGCCTCGCAGGCAAGGAGGTCGCCCTGCGCCGCCAGCTGCTCCTCGACGCGGCCACCACCAGCTTCGAGGACGCCCTCGGTCCGCATCTGGCGGCCTGCGACCGCGCGCTGCGACGCACCGCCGAGGAGGCCGCCTGATGGTGGTGTCCCACGACGAGACGCAGGAGTGGTCGGCCCTGACGGAGGCCGCTGAGCAGGTGGACAAGACGCTCGCGTCCCTGCCGGAGCCGACCCGCCGCACCCCGCACCAGCGCGCCGAGGCCGAAGCGGCGAAGAACCGGGCCCGCGCCCTGCGCGCCCGCTTCCTCGACGCCCACGCCGACACCGTGTACGACCGGCTCACCGACGGACGCGCCCGGAGTCTGCGCGTCGACGAACTGGTCGCGGCCGCCGCGGACGCCTACCCCGCGCTGGTACCGGACGCCGGCCGCCTCGCACAGGAACGCAGCCGTGCGCAGGCCGACAAAGAGGGCCACGAGATCGACCAGGGCATCTTCCTGCGGGCCGTCCTGCGGTCGCCCACGGCCGGCCCGCACCTGCTGGACGCCATGCTCCGGCCGACCGCCCGCGCCGAACGGCTGCTCCCGGAGTTCCTGCGCACCGGCGTGGTGGAGCTGGAAGCCGTACGGCTGGAACGCCGGGACGGCGTCGCACGGCTGACGATGTGCCGGCACGACCGGCTCAACGCCGAGGACAACCAGCAGGTCGACGACATGGAGACCGCCGTCGACCTGGCCCTCCTCGACCCGGACGTGCGGGTCGGGCTGCTGCGCGGCGGGGAGATGAGCCACCCCCGCTACCGCGGCAAGCGGGTGTTCAGCGCGGGCATCAACCTGAAGAACCTCAGCTCCGGCGACATCTCCCTGGTCGACTTCCTGCTGCGCCGCGAACTCGGCTACCTCCACAAGCTCGTCAGGGGCCTGCGCGTCGAGGGCGCCGAGGCGCCCTGGCACTCGCCCTACGTAGAGAAGCCGTGGGTCGCCGCCGTCGACGGCTTCGCGATCGGCGGCGGCGCCCAGCTGCTGCTGGTGTTCGACCATGTCCTGGCCGCGTCCGACGCCTACCTCAGCCTCCCGGCGGCCAAGGAGGGGATCATCCCCGGCGTGGCCAACTTCCGCTTCAGCCGGTACGTCGGGCCCCGGCTGTCCCGACAGGTGATCCTGGAGGGCCGCCGGATCTGGGCCTCGGAGCCGGCGGCACGGCTGCTGGTGGACGAGGTCGTGGACCCGCAGGAGCTGGACGACGCGATCGAGCGGAGCCTGGCCCGCTTCGACGGCGAGGCGGTGCTCGCCAACCGGCGGATGCTCAACCTCGCCGAGGAGCCCGCAGAGGCGTTTCGCGCCTACATGGCCGAGTTCACCCTCCAACAGGCGCTGCGGCTCTACGGGGAGGACGTCATCCACAAGGTCGGCAAGTTCGCGGCGAGGTCCGCGTGAGCGCCGCCGACCAGCCCCGGGTGCGGTACGAGAAGAAGGACCACATCGCCCACGTCACCCTCGACCGGCCCGAGGTGCTGAACGCGATGGACCTGCGGATGCACGAGGAACTCGCCGGTGTCTGGGACGACGTGGAGGCCGACGACGACATCCGCGCGGTGGTCCTGACCGGGGCGGGCGAGCGGGCCTTCTCCGTCGGGCAGGACCTGAAGGAACGCAGCCGCCTCGACGGCGCGGGCACCCCGCGCACCACCTTCGGCAGCCGGGGACTGCCCGGCTGGCCCCGGCTCACCGAGCGGTTCACCCTGTCCAAACCGGTGGTGGCGCGGGTCAACGGCTACGCCCTGGGCGGCGGCTTCGAGCTGGCGCTCGCCTGCGACCTCGTCATCGCCTCGCACGACGCGGTCTTCGCCCTGCCCGAGGCCCGGCTCGGTCTGATCCCGGGGGCGGGCGGCGCCTTCCGGCTCGCCCGCCAACTGCCTCTGAAGACCGCCATGGGGTACCTGCTCACCGGGCGCTCCATGGACGCGGCGACCGCGCTGCACTTCGGGCTGGTCAACGAGGTCGCCGACGACGAGGAGGGCGACCTGGACCGCCGGGTCGCCGCCTGGACGGACGACCTGGTCCGCAGCGCGCCCCTGTCGGTGCGGGCCCTCAAGGAGTCCGTGATGCGCTCGCTCGACCAGCCGCTGGAGGAGGCGTTCGCCACCCGCTACGTGTGGGAGGAGCGGCGCATGCGGAGCGAGGACGCCGTGGAGGGCCCCCGGGCCTTCGCCGAGAAACGCGCTCCGGTGTGGTCCGGCCACTGAGAGCCGGAGGAGGAACGAGGGAAGGACATGCCGATGCCGCTCGCGCGCGTCAACGGGATCGATCTCAGTTACGACGACCACGGACCGGCCGGCCGGGCGGAGCCCGTCGTGATGCTCGCGGGCACCGGCGGCCCGGGACGGATCTGGCGCAGCCACCAGGTCCCCGCCCTCAGAGCGGCCGGCCACCGGGTGATCACGCTCGACAACCGGGGCATACCGCCGACCGGGCCGTCCGTCGTCGGGTTCACCCTCGCCGACATGGCCGCGGACGTCGCCGCGCTGATCGAGCGTCTGGGGGCGGGCCCCTGCCGGGTGGTGGGCCACTCGCTGGGCGGTCTCATCGCGCAGGAGCTCGTCCTCGCCCGCCCCGAACTCGTCAGCCGGGCCGTGCTGATGGCCAGCTGCGGACGGGCGGACGCGCTGATCGAGGCCATGTCGGCCGCCGACATCGAACTGGCCGACAGCGGCGTCAAGATCCCGCCCTCGGTGACGGCGTACCAGCACGCCCTGCAGAACCTCTCGCCCCGCACGCTCAACTACGAGGACGGGCTACGGGACTGGCTCGGCATCTTCGAGCTCTCCGCCCCCGACCCGTCGACGATCCGCGCCCAACTCGGCCTCGAAGTCATCCCGAACCGCCTCCCGCACTACCGCCGGATCAGCCGCCCCTGTCTCGTCATCGGTTTCCAGGACGACCTGGTCGTGCGCCCGCATCTGTCGCGCGAACTCGCCCTGGCCATCCCGGGCGCCCGGTACACGGAGATCCCCGGCTGCGGTCACTACGGCTATCTGGAGCGGCCCGACGCCGTGAACGAGGCGCTCATCGACTTCCTCGCCGACTGAACGGACCCGGCGGCCGGCTCACGCGCCCCGCAACCGCCGTACGATCTCCAGCTGTTCCGGCTCCAACGCGCGGCCGTCCTCGATCTCCCACAGACAGTTCTGCAGCACCCGCCCGAGCGTCCAGGCACGCGCGCGTGCCCGGTCCAGAGCCAGGACGTCGGTCAGGGCGTCGAAGCGCCAGCGCACCTCACCGGGGTCGAAGCGGTTGTCGATCGCGGGCAGCAGATCGAATCCGGGGTCGCCGGCGAGGGGCTTGGGGTCGATGGCGAGCCAGTCCGCGCGGTCGGCGCCGAGGACGTTGTCGTAGTGCAGGTCCCAGTGCAGCAGCCGGTCGCCGGGCTCGTCCACGACCTCCCGTACGGCGGCGGCGCAGTGGGCGAGCAGTCCGCGCGCCTCCTTGTCGGCGATCCGCTCCAGCGCCCACGGCGTGCGCTCCAGCATGGCCCGCGCGATGTCGCCCAGGCCGCGCATGCCCTCCGGGGCCGGTGCGGTGGTCAGGTGGGCCAGGAGGCGGGCGATGACGAGGACGGCCCGGCGGGAGTCGGGGTCGTAGGACAGCATGCGTCGCGGGTCGAGGCGTTCCAGGAGCATCGTGCCGGTGGCCGCGTCGTGGTCGAGGAGCCGTACCGCCCCGTCGCCGTCCCAGACGCGCAGGGCGACGGGCTCGCCCTCGCTCTCCTCGTCGAGCGGCTGCAGTTTCAGGACGGCTCCGGTGCCGTCGGTCCGCAGTACGGGCAGGACGAGGGCGCTGACGCCGTGCATGGCCGTACCGTCCGGCCGCAGCTCCCAGGCCGCCAGGAAGTGCTCCGCCCGTTCCGGCAGTCCGGCGATGAACGCCCGCCCCGCCGCTCCGTTGAACTTCTCCTGCGCCGCCGCGAGTCCATCCGGAATGTCGATCACGCCGCGAGCGTATCGGCGTGGGTAAATCGGCTCATGCGAATTAAGCGGGGTCTGCACCGGGTGTGGGGGTACGTGCGCGGCGCGCCCGGCACGTACATCTGGCTGGCGGTCCTGTTCGTGACGACGGTCGCCCTGCACCACATGTCGCCGGAGTTCGAGGAGCAGTTCCTGCGGCAGCGCTCGACCAACATCCGTGAACTGTCCAGCAATCCGGTGCGGGTGCTGGTCTCCAGCGCGATGTGGATCGACGGCGGGGTCTGGCTGCCGTACGCCGTCCTGTACTCCGTCTTCCACGCGCCCGTCGAGCGCTGGCTGGGGACGGCGCGCTGGCTGGCGGTCTGCGCGGCGGCGCATGTGCTGGCGACCCTGATCAGCGAGGGGGCGCTGCTGTGGGGGATCCGGCACGGGATGGCGCCCGAGTCGGCGGTCAACACCCTGGACATCGGGGTGAGTTACGCGCTGGCGGGGGTGGTGGCGGTGCTCGCGTACCGGATTCCGGTGCCCTGGCGTGCGCCGTACGCCGCCGCGGTGCTGATCGTCTACGGCGTGCCGCTCGTCACCGGCCGGACCTTCACCGACCTCGGCCACTTCACCTCGGCGCTGATCGGGTTCGCGTGCTATCCGCTGGTCAGAGGGCGCGCAAGACCACGAAATCCGAAGGAGACAGCGGCGGCCGTGGGGGGCTAACGTCCCCGGCATGAGCAGCTCGGCAAGCGCTGTCGTCAACGGCGGCATCTCGTTCTGGTTCGCGGACGACGGTCTCCCGGCGGTACGGGAGCCCCTCGCCGAAGACGCCACGGCGGACGTGGTGATCGTCGGTGGCGGCTACACGGGCCTGTGGACCGCGTACTACCTCAAGAAGGCGGCCCCCTTCCTGCGCGTCACCGTCCTGGAGCAGAAGTTCTGCGGCTACGGCGCCTCGGGCCGCAACGGCGGCTGGCTCTACAACGGCATCGCGGGCCGCGACCGCTACGCGAAGCTGCACGGCCACGAGGCGGCGGTGCGGTTGCAGCGGGCGATGAACGACACCGTCGACGAGGTCGTCCGGGTCGCCGAGGCCGAGGGCATCGACGCGGACCTCCACCAGGGCGGGGTGCTGGAAGTCGCCCGCACACCTGCCCAGTTGGCCCGCCTCAAGGACTTCCACGCGCACGAGCTGTCGTACGGCGAGAAGGACCGCGAGCTGTACGACGCCCGCGGGACGGCCGAGCGGATCCGGGTCGCGGACGCCGTCGGCTCCTCCTGGACCCCGCACGGCGCCCGCCTGCACCCGGTGAAGCTGGTGAAGGGCCTGGCCGCGGTCGTCGAGGCGCTCGGGGTGGTCATCCACGAGGGCACGCCGGTGACGGAGATCCGGCCGAAGCACGCGGTGACGCCGTACGGCACGGTCCGCGCCCCGTACGTCCTGCGCTGCACCGAGGGCTTCACGGCGAACCTCAAGGGGCAGCGGCGGACCTGGCTGCCGATGAACTCGTCGATGGTGGTCACACGGCCGTTGACGGACGAACAATGGGAGACGATCGGCTGGGACGGACGCCAGGCACTGGGCGACATGGCGCACGCGTACATGTACGCGCAGCGCACCGCCGACGGGCGGATCGCGCTCGGCGGACGCGGGGTGCCGTACCGCTTCGGCTCGCGGACGGACAACGACGGCCGGACCCAGGAGGCGACGGTCGAGGCGCTGCGGGACATCCTCGTGGGCTTCTTCCCGTCACTGGCCGGGGTCGCCGTCGAACACGCGTGGTCGGGCGTGCTGGGCGTACCGCGCGACTGGTGCGCGACGGTCACGTTGGATCGGGCTACGGGGCTGGGTTGGGCCGGGGGGTATGTCGGGTCGGGGGTGGCGACGACGAACCTCGCGGCTCGGACGCTTCGGGATCTGGTGCAGTTGGACTCCGGGCAGGGTGGGAAGACCGAGCTGACAGACCTGCCGTGGGTGGGGCACAAGGTGCGCAAGTGGGAGCCGGAGCCGTTCCGATGGCTCGGGGTGCAGGGCATGTACGCGACCTATCGGGCTGCGGACCGGCGGGAGTCGCGGTCGCGCACGGCGGAGTCTTCGAGGTTGGCGCGGGTTGCGGATCGGGTTGCGGGGCGGCACTGAGGTGGGTCATGCGGCCGCTTTTGATGGTGGAACCGGCGTTGGTGCTCCCTGCGCAGCCGGCCTCGCCGTCACCATCAGCGCCGCCACCACCCCCGCCAGCAGCATGATCCCCGCCGCCCACCAGATCGCGACCGTGTATCCGTGCACGACCGCCTCCTTCGAGACCAGGTCCTGGTCGGCGCCGCGGGTCAGATGGGCCGTGAGATAGGCCGTGCTGCTGGTGGTGGCGATCGTGTTGAGCAGGGCCGTGCCGATCGAACCGCCCACCTGCTGGGAGGTGTTGACGGTGGCCGAGGTGACGCTGGAGTCCTGCGGGGCGACGCCCGCGGTCGCGGTGGCGAAGACCGGCATGAAGGTGAGGCCCATGCCGAGGCCCATGAGGATCAGGGCCGGGAGGATCTCCGTCGCGTAGTCGGAGTGGACCGTCATGCGGGTCAGGATGACCATGCCGACCGCGGCGAGGACCATGCCGGGAGCCATCAGCAGCCGGGGTGGCACGCGGTTCATCAGACGGGCCGAGATCTGGGTGGAGCCGATGATGATCGCGGCCGTGAGGGGCAGGAAGGCCAGGCCGGTCTTGACGGGTGAATAGGCGAGGATCACCTGGAGGTAGTAGGTCATGAACAGGAACAGGCCGAACATGCCGATGACGGCGAGGCCCATCGTCAGGAAGCAGCCGGCCCGGTTGCGGTCCTTGACGATGTGCAGGGGGAGCAGCGGCACGGGGGCCCGGGTCTGCCACCACACGAAGGCCGTCAGCAGCACCACGCCGACCGCGAAGAGACCCAGGACCAGGGGGTCCGTCCAGCCGCGCGGCTGCGCCTCGCTGAAGCCGTAGACGATCGCGACCAGTCCGCCGCAGCCCAGCACCGCGCCGGGCACGTCCAGCCGGACGTCCGCGTGTCCGGGGCGGTCGTGGAGGAGGGCCAGGGCGCCGAAGACGGCCACGACGGCGATGGGGACGTTGACGTAGAGACACCAGCGCCAGTCGAGGTACTCGGTGAGCAGCCCGCCCACGATGAAGCCGATGGCGGAGCCGGAGCCGGCGAGGGCACCGTAGATGCCGAAGGCCTTGCCGCGTTCCTTGGGGTCCGTGAAGGTCGTGGTGAGCAGACTGAGCGCGGAGGGCGCCAGGACCGCGGCGAAGACGCCCTGGAGCGCTCGGGCGCCGAAGAGCATGCCGGAGTTCTGGGCCGCGCCGCCCAGGGCGGAGGCGGCGGCGAAGCCGACGAGGCCGATGACGAACGTGCGCTTGCGGCCCACGAGGTCCGCGATCCGGCCACCGAGCAGCAGGAGGCCGCCGAAGGCGAGGGTGTAGGCGGTGATCACCCATTGCCGGTTGCCGTCGGACATGCCCAGGTCCTCCTGTGCGGAGGGGAGGGCGATGTTCACGATGGTGGCGTCGAGGACGACCATCAGCTGGGCGAGGGCGATGATCACCAGGCCCCACCAGCGGCGGGGGTCGGCCTGATCCGGTTCACCTGTTCGGGTGACACTCACCCCGCCAGAAGACCATGAATCGGGATGTATCGCATCCGCGAGGGGGCTTACGGTTCGAGGACGACCTTCCCGGTGGTCCCCCGTGTCTCCAGCGCCCGGTGTGCGGCGGCCGCCTCGGCGAGCGGGAAGCGCTGCACGGCCGGGATGAGACGGCCCGCGGCGGCCTCGGCGAGGGCGCGCAGTTCCAGCGTGCGGACGGGGTTGGGGCCGCCGGCCTGCTGCATCATCACGGCGCCGAGGACCTGCTCGGAGACGCCGTCGACGAGGTGGGGCGCGCCGTCCTGGATGCCGTCGGCGGACCAGCCGAAGACGAGGTGCCGTCCGCCGGGGGCGAGCAGGGCGAGGGCCTCGCGGGCGACGTCCCCGCCGACGCCGTCGAAGACGACGGTCACCTTGTCGCCGCCGAGGTGCGCGCGGACCTTGTCCGGCCAGGCCGGGTCCCGGTAGTCGACGGCGAGATCGGCGCCGTTCGCCTCGACGAGGGCGACCTTCCCGGGCCCGCCGGCGAGACCGACGACGGTGGCGCCGGCGTTCTTCGCGTACTGCACGAGCAGGGTGCCGATGCCGCCGGCGGCGGCCGGGACGAGGGCCACGGAGTCGGGGCCGAGCTCGGCGAACTGGAGGATCCCCATCGTCGTACGGCCTGTCCCGATCATGGCGACGGCCTCGGCGAAGTCGAGGTTGCCGGGGATCTCGTGGACGCGGTCGACGTCCGTGACGGCGAGTTCGGCGTAGCCGCCGGGGGCGTAGCCGAGGTGGGCCACGACGCGCTTGCCGAGCCACAGGGCGGCGACGCCGTCGCCGAGGGACTCGACCACACCGGCGACCTCGCGGCCGGGGATCGTGGGCAGGCGGGGCGGTTCGGGCAGCGGTCCCTGGACGCCCTCGCGCAGAGCGGTGTCCAGCAGGTGGACACCGGAGGCCCGTACGGCGATACGGACCTGGCCCGGGCCGGGGTGGGGGTCCTCGACCCGCTCGTGGACGAGGTTCTCGGCCGGGCCGAAGGCGTGCAGGCGGATGGCGTGCATGAGGGCTCCCTGAGCGGCTGCTGTTGAGGAGCCCAGCCTTCAACCTCAAGCATGCTTGAGGTCAAGGGCGTTGCGGCCGAGGGCCAGGGACACCGCGGTCAGCGCGCTGTTGAAGGAGACCTCGGACAGTACGCCGGGGGCGGCGACCTGGTCGCCGGCGAGATAGACACCGTCGCCGCGGTCGATGGCGGGGCGGTCCCGCCAGCTGGTGCCGGGCAGGTCGACGGCTCCGGTACGGCCGTTCGCGAGGGCCTCGCCGCGCCAGGTCACGCGGGTGCGCCAGCCGTCGAAGGCGAGGTCGAGGAGCTGCTCGGCGCGGGCGACGCCGTCGGCTTTGGACTCGTGCGGGGCGAGCGGGATCTGGCCCTGGATCAGCTGTTCGCCGGCGGGGGCGAGGGTGCGGTCCTGGGCCGAGAAGCGCTCGATCCAGCCGGGGGAGTCGAGGTCGGAGACGGCGAAGGCGTCACCGCGCCGGGTGCGGACGGCGAGGTCGACGAGAGCCGTACGGCCGCTCGCCCAGGTCAGTGAGTCGTCCGCGAGGAGTCGGCGGGCGGCGGCGAGGGAGGTGGCGACGATGACGGGGGTGTCCGTGGGGAGCGTGTCGACGCGGGACAGGGTCTCCATGCGGACGCCGAGGTTCCAGGCGCGGGCGGCCATCCGGTCGACGACACTCGCCCAGCCGCCGACCGGGTAGTGCGCCTCGGGCGGCAGCTTGGTGGCGCGGCGCAGGCGCTCCTGCACGAACGCCGCGGACAGGGCGCCGGGGTCGTGGTGGAAGAGGGCGACGGCCGAGTAGTGGGCGGCGGCCCGCGCGGCCTCCTCGCCGGCGATACGGGTGGCCCAGGTCAGGAAGTCGGTGTCGACGGGGGCCTGGGGGAGGCCGGGGCGCAGCAGCTTGAGCATGGCGAAGGGCGGGGTGCGACGCAGGACGCCCTTGTGGCGCAGCCGCAGCCGGGCCGCCTCCAGGGGCGGCAGCGGGGCGAGCGGGCCGATGAGGTCGCGCTGCTTGAGCCAGGCCCAGTGCGGGCCGCCGTTGTAGAGGGCGTGCGGGCCCTCGTTGGTCCGGTACGGCCCCTCGGCGGTCCGGGCCCGCCCGCCGAGGGTGTGGTGGGCCTCGTGGATCGTGACCTTGGCGCCCGCTTCGGCGGCGGTGACGGCCGCGGTGAGTCCGGCGAGGCCGCCGCCGATGACGGTGATGCGGTGCATGGGTGGGTGTTCCTCTCGGTCGGGCGTGGGGGTCGGACGGGTGACCTGCTGCGGATACGACGTCAGCGCGCGCCGGAATGTGACATCAGGGGGTGTCTTCGCAGGTCAGGAGGTTGGCCCCGGGGCGTTGTCAGTGGCGGGGTGCACCATGGGGGGCATGGCGAGGCGAGCGGTGGGCGGGACGGACGGGACGGGCAGGGCCGGTGTGAAGGCGGCGCGGCGGCCGGAGGTGCGCCTGCCGGTACTGGAGGTGTACGGCGGCGGGGAGCTGGAGCCGGACGGGGACTACGACGGGCTGGAGTTCCGCGACCTGGATCTCGCCGGACAGGACGGCGGGGGCGCCCGGTTCATGGACTGCGCGCTGACGGAGTGCGTCCTGGACGAGACACGGCTGCGCCACGCGCGCTTCCTCGACTCGGTCCTCACCGGCGTGCGGGGCGTCGGCACGGATCTGTCCGAGGCGACACTGCGTGACGTCGAGTCGGTGGACGCGCGGCTGGGCGGGGTGCAGTTGCACGGGGCGGTGCTGGAGCGGGTGGTGATCCGCGGCGGCAAGATCGACTACCCGAACCTGCGGGCGGCCCGCCTCAGAGACGTCGTCTTCGAGGGCTGCGTGCTGGTGGAACCGGACTTCGGCGGCGCCCGCCTGGAGCGCGTCGAGTTCATCGACTGCGCCCTGAGACGCGCGGACCTCACCGGCGCCACCCTCACCGACGTGGATCTGCGCGGCGCGGCCGAACTGGACGTCGCCCGAGGCGTGGAACGACTCGCGGGCGCGGTGATCAGCCCGGCCCAACTGCTCGACCTGGCCCCGGTACTGGCGGGGCAGATGGGGATCCGGGTGGAGGGCTGAGGACGTGAGGACGCGCCGGTCGCTCGGCGCCCGGGGCCGGCTCTCCTGCGCCGGCCGGCCCGGCTCAGCCCAGCCGGGGGAACTTCGCCTGGAGGGTCCAGATCGCCGGGTTCTCGCCCAGGTCCTCGTGGAGGTCGGTCAGGTCGGCGAGGAGGTCGTGGAGGAAGTCGCGGGCCTCGCGGCGGAGTTCGGCGTGGGAGAAGGTGAGCGGGGGGTCCTCGGCCGGCATCCAGTCCGACTCGATGTCCACCCAGCCGAAGCGGCGCTCGAAGAGCATGCGGTCGGTGGACTCGGTGAAGTCGAGTTCGGCGTACTGGGGGCGCGAGGCGCGGGAGCCCGCCGGGTCGCGGTCGAGACGTTCCACGATGTCGCACAGCGCCCACGCGAAGTCGAGCACCGGCACCCATCCCCAGGCTGTGGACAACTCCCGGTCCGCCTTGGTGTCGGCGAGGTAGACGTCACCGCAGAACAGGTCGTGCCGCAGCGCGTGGACGTCCGCGCGGCGGTAGTCGGTCTGGGGCGGGTCGGGGAAGCGGTTGGAGAGGGCGTAGCCGATGTCGAGCACGTACGTGATGGTGTCACGCCGTCCGGGACGGGGCGTGCGGGTGCCCGGGTGCCTGGGTGCCCGAGCGGCTGGGCCTCCCCCCGCCTCCCCGCGCCCTAGGATCCCTGACATGTCCAGATCCCCCCGCCTTGTCCCGTCCTGGGTATCCGCCCTGACGGCCGCCGCCCTCGCCCTCACCCTCACGGCGTGCAGCGCCGGCGACGGCGCCGTGCGCGGCACCCCAGGGGGCGCCGGGGTCCGGGACCCGTACTTCCCCAAGGCGGGCAACGGCGGATACGACGTCGGCCACTACGACCTGCGCCTGTCCTACGACCCGGACACGGACCACCTGTCCGGCACCGCAGGCATCACCGCCAGGGCCACGCAGGACCTGTCCGCCTTCGACCTGGACCTGAAGGGGCTGGATGTCGAGGCCGTCACGGTCGAGGGAAGGGCCGCCCGCTTCCACCGCACCGGCCAGGAGCTGACCGTCCGCCCCCATGGCGGCCTCGACAAGGGGGAGACCTTCGAGGCCGAGGTCCGCTACTCCGGCACCCCCCGCACCCTCACCGACGCCGACGGCTCCGAGGAGGGCTGGCTGCGCATCGCCGACGGAGCGGTGGCCCTCGGCGAGCCGATCGGGTCGATGACGTGGTTTCCCGGCAACCACCACCCCGCGGACAAGGCGTCGTACGACATCACGGTCACCGTCCCGGACGGCCTGGAAGCCGTGGCCAACGGGGAGTTGAGGAAGAAGGAGACCGGCGACGCGGGTACGACCTTCTCCTGGTACACGGCCGAGCCCATGGCGAGCTATGTCGCCACCCTCGCTGTCGGCGACTACGACATCCACCGCTCCACCGCCGGTGACCTGCCGGTTTACACCGCCGTCCGGCACGGGGAGAGCGCGAAGGCGCTCGCCCGGCTGCCCGAGATCATGGAGTGGGGCGAGGAGAACTTCGGGCCCTACCCCTTCTCCTCCACCGGTGCGATCGTCGGCGGTGAGGACGACGCCGAGTACGCCCTGGAGACCCAGAACCGGCCGTTCTTCCCCGGCGCCCCCGACACCGCGCTCCTTGTGCACGAGCTCGCCCACCAGTGGTTCGGCGACTCCGTCACACCGAGGAGCTGGCGGGACATGTGGCTCAACGAGGGGTTCGCGACATACGCGGAGTGGCTGTGGGAGGAGGACGAGGGCGGCGACAGCGCGCAGGACACCTTCGACCAGCTGTACGAGGAGGGGGAGGACGAGTACCCGGACCTGTGGTCGTTCCCGCCGGCCGAGCCGAGTGGCGCCGCGCACCTCTCCGACGACCCCGTCTACCAGCGCGGCGCGATGGTGATCCAGAAGATCCGGCAGACGGTCGGCGACGACGCCTTCTACGACATCGTCCAGGGCTGGACGGCCGAGCACCGGCACGGCAACGCCGACACCGACGACTTCACGGACTACGTCGAACAGCAGGCACCGGACGAGGACTTCGACGCGATCTGGGACGACTGGCTGTACGGAGAGGGAAAGCCCGCACGACCGTAACGGTCACCGGGCGAACACGGAGCGGTCCTGGACGGTCATAAGCGGGCACCTTGCGGAGGGCCGCCTCGTGCGCGCGTCGGTATACCTAGGGTGGGCGCCCCGGGTACGTATCCGGTCCTGCTGCCGAGGGGACGTCATGGACAGCCACGTACCGCCGACGCTGTCGGCCCATGAGGCGGACGACGCCGGACTGCCCGCCGAGCTCACCCGGTTCATCGGACGGGACGCCGAACTCGACGAGATTCGCGAGGCGTTGTACCGGGAGCGGCTGGTGACCCTGATGGGTGCGGGCGGGGTCGGCAAGAGCCGGCTCGCGCTGCGCACCGCCCGCCGGATGCGCGAACGGTGCCCGGACGGCGTGTACTTCGTGGAGCTGTCCGAGCTGCGCGACCCGGAGCTGCTGGCCAACGCGGTCGCGGCGGTCGTGGAGCTGCCCGAGCAGTCCGAGCGGGCCGGCCGCACCCCGCTGGAGGCGCTGATCGCCTACTTCGGGAGCCGCAGACTGCTGCTCGTCCTGGACACCTGTGAGCATCTCGTCGACGCCTGCGCGGTGTTCGTGCAGTCCGTGCTGCGCTACTGCCCGCAGGTCCGCGTCCTGGCGACCAGCAGGCAGCCGCTGGACGCCCCCGGCGAGCGGGTGCTCCAGGTGATGCCCCTGCCGGTGATCGACCCGGACGACGACGCCCGGCCCGGCGCCGAACCCAGCGACGCCATGCTCCTGTTCGCCGAACGCGCGGCGGCCGTGGTCCGCGGCTTCGGGCTCACCGACGCCAACCGCGGCCTGGTCGCCCGGCTCTGCCACCGCCTCGACGGCATTCCGCTGGCCATCGAACTGGCCGCCGTACGCCTGCGAGCGCTCTCCCTCGAACAGCTTCTCTCCCGTCTCGACCACCGCTTCCGCCTCCTGTCCGGCGGCAGCCGCGGGGTGCTCCCCCGCCACCAGACCCTGCGCACGGCCATCGACTGGAGCCATGGACTGTGCACCGAGCAGGAGCAGTTGCTGTGGGTGCGGCTCTCGGTGTTCGCCGGGGAGTTCGAGCTGACCGCCGCCGAGGAGGTCTGCTCGGGGCCCAGGCTGCCACCGGAGGAGATCCTGGAGTGCCTGATCGGCCTGGTGGACAAGGCGATCGTGCTGCGGCTCGACGACGAGGGCGACGGCAGCGACGCCCGCTACCGGATGCTCGACACCATCCGCGAGTACGGCCGCGAGCGCCTCGCCGAGAGCGGCGCCGAGCTGGAGTACCGCACCCGCCACCGCGACCACTGCCTCGCCCTGGCCGCGGAGTTCGACGCCCGCTGGCTCACCCGCGACCAGGTGGTGTGGATGCGCAGGGCCTGGCGGGAGCGGGCCAGTCTGCGCTCGGCGCTGGAGTTCTGCTGCACCGAACCCCGCGAGGCCACCGCGGGTCTCCGGCTCGCCGCGGCCCTGTGGGGCCTGTGGCTCGGCACCGGACGCACCGTCGAGGGCCTGTACTGGCTGGAGCGCCTCCTTCCCCTGTGCCCCGAACCGCACCCGGCCCGGGTGACCGCCCTCAGGGTCGCCGGCCACCTCAGCCTCATGTCCGGCGCCCACGGTCGCGGCCTGGAGCTGACCGAGCGCGCCGAGGACGCCTCCCACGAGGGCGGCGGCCGTGTCGACGCGGCCTACGTCGTCTTCAACCGCGGCCTCGCCCACACCCTGGTCGGCGAGGTCGACTGGGCCCTTGAACGCCTCAGGGACGCCCGCGAACGGTTCGCCGGCCTCGGCGAACAGGGCGGCGAGGCATGGATGCTGGGCACGATGTGCGGGGCGCACCTGTGCGCGGGCGAGTACGACAAGACGCTGGCCACCTGCGAGGAGACCCGCCCCGTCCTGGAACCGCTCGGGGAGCGCTGGGTGCAGGGCTGGGTCGGCTGGATCCAGGGCTGCGCCCTGTGGGGCCTCGGTCGGCACGAGGAGTCCGCGGCCGTACTGCGCTCCGCACTCACCATGTGCCTGGAGATCAACCACGCCCAGGGCATCGCCTTCTCCATCGACACCCTCGGCTGGATCGCCGCCGCCGAGGGCCGCCCCGAGCGGGCGGCGGCGCTGCTGGGCGCGGCCGACCGGCTCTGGGAGAGGTTCCACGACCCGCGGCTCGGCATCCCCGCCATGCACCGGGCCCACGACGAGGCCAGAGCGGTCACCCGCGGTGCCCTCGGTGCGCGCCGCCACGAGGAGCTGTACGCCGCCGGCGCCGCGCTCTCCCTCCAGGAAGCCGTGGACCGCGCCACGGGCGAGACGACCGGCGCGCGGGCGAGCACCAGACGGGCCGCGGGACACGGCGGCTGGTCCGCGCTGACCGTACGGGAGCGGGAGATCGCGGACCTTGTCGCGGAGGGGCTGTCGAACCGCCGTATCGCCGAGCAGCTCACCATCTCCAAGCGCACGGTGGACTCGCACGTGGAGCACATCATGGGCAAGCTCGGCTACGCGTCACGCACCCAGATCGCCACTCTCGCGGCGGCCCAGCCCAGCGCCTGACGCCGAGGGGCCGCCCGGCGCGTGGTGATGATCCGCCGACAGACCACCGTACGCACCGGACGGCCTCGAGAGCCTTCGGTGGCACCGCCGGACAGGGCGATGCCACCGTCGCCGATCACCAGGACGAGCGGGCTCTGTGGTCGCACCCCGCACAGTCTGCGTCACTCACCGGCCGTCCGCATCGGCAACAACACCCACTAGGGATACGTAAGTTGCGGACACGGACGGCATCGGTACGCCCGCGGGGGCCGTACGGCTACTTGACGTTGACGGCCTTCCAGGCCGCCGCGACCGCGCTGTACTCCGCGCTGCCCGCCCCGTACAGGTCGCTCGCCGCCTGGAGGGTGCCGGTGCGGGCGCCCGCGTAGTCGGTCGAGGAGGTGAAGTACGTCGTCAGCGCCTTGTACCAGATCTGGTACGCCTTGGCGCGGCCGATGCCGGTGACGCTGGAGCCGTCGTAGGTCGGGGAGTTGTAGCTCACCCCGTTGATCGTCTTCGCGCCGCTGCCCTCGCTCAGCAGATAGAAGAAGTGGTTGGCGACACCGGACGAGTAGTGGACGTCCAGCCGGCCGACGGTGCGCGACCAGTAGTCGGCCGAGCCGCCGTCCTTGCTGGGCTTGTCCATGTAGCGCAGCGGGGTGCCGTCGCCGTTGATGTCGATCTTCTCGCCGATGAGGTAGTCACCGACGTCGGCGGAGTTACCCGCGAAGAACTCCACGGAGGTGCCGAAGATATCGGAGGTGGCCTCGTTGAGCCCGCCCGACTCACGGCTGTACTTCAGCCCCGCGGTGGCCGCGGTCAGCCCGTGGCTCATCTCGTGCCCCGCGACATCGAGCGAGGTCAGCGGGTGGGAGTTGCCCGAGCCGTCGCCGTACGTCATGCAGAAGCAGCTGTCGTTCCAGAAGGCGTTGACGTAGGCGTTGCCGTAGTGGACCCGGCTGTAGGCGGCCTTGCCGTCACCGGCGATGCCGTTGCGGTTGAAGGCGGACTTGTAGAAGTCCCAGGTGACGGCGGCGCCGTAGGCCGCGTCGACGGCGGCGGTCTGCCGGTTGGCAGGAGTGCCGTCGCCCCAGGCGTCGTCGGCGTCGTGGAAGAGGGTGCCGGTCCCGGACGTACCGCCGTTCAGGTCGTACGTCTTGTGCCCCCCGCGCCCGGAGTCGACGAGGTCGAAGCCCCCCGAGGCGGCGGCCGTGGTGCCCAGCGTCACGGTCCCGCTGTACTCGCTGGCGCCGGTACCGGTGTCGATGCCCTGGTACTCGTAGATCTTCTTGCCGGTGGTGGCGTCGGTGATGACGTGCAGCTCGCTCGGGGTTCCGTCGTGCTGGAGGCCCTTGACGACGGACTCGTAGGCGAGGACGGGCTTGGCGCCGGCGGCCCAGACCACCTTGCGGGCGGAAGCACTCGCGGAACCGCTCCCCGCGAGGGCCGACTTCTTCGCGGTGGCGGCGGATATCGCGGCGTCCGTCGACGCCACGGCTATCCGGGCGCCGGTCGCCTTGCTGACGCCCTTGAGCGCCCCGCCCTTCGCCACGTGTGTGACGAGGTCGCCGCCGAGGACGGGCAGACCGGCGTAGGTGCGCTCGTAGCGGGTGTGGACGGTGCCGTCGGCGTCCTTGACGACATCCCGGACGACCAGCGCCTCCCGGGCGCCGAGCCCGAGCTCGTCGGCGGTGGAACCGGCCGCGTCCTGCGCCGACTTGAGGGCGGCGGCACGGGCCGAGACGCTGAGGGGGAGGGCGGTGGCGCCGTTGACGGACTCGGGGGCCGCGGTGGCGGCACCGTTCTGCAGCGCGAGCACGACCATGGCCGCCGAGCCGATCAGGGCGGCGGCACGCAGACGGGTCGTACGGGAGATACGGGACTGCTGTCTCACTCGGTCTCCTTCGGGCCGGCCTCAAGGGTGTCGAGGCACAGGCGAGGCACAGGTGGGGCACAGAGTTGCGGCGAGCGAGGAGAGGGTGACATCCGGACCGGCCCGTTTGACAGGCCGCCGTCAAGACTTTACGTGTTCTTGTCCGAAAGTCAGTTTTCACAATCCGCTATGCGGACGTGTGAGGCATGGTCAACTCTCCGCTTCTTAAGCGGACTTGGTGCCGGATCCGTCACTCGTCCCCGTCCAGCAGCCGGGCGAGGTCGGGTGGCCACAGGGCGTCGGGCGTGGCGCGCAGTTCCTCCCGGGGCCACCAGCGCCAGGTGAGGATGCCGTCCTCGGCGTGGGCGGCGGCGAGATGGGGGCCGGTGGGTTCGCGCCGGGGGCCGTGGGCGACGTAGATGTGCTCGTCCTGGTGGACGGGCCCGACCGCGTGCGTGAAGTCGTGTTCCCAGGTGCACAGCAGCGGGCCGGGTTCGAGGTCCGTCCAGCCGGTCTCCTCGCGCAGTTCACGCAGCGCACCCTCGTAAGGTGTCTCGTCCGCCTCAAGGCCTCCACCGGGCGGCGCCCAGTGCACCCCGACCTCGACGTTGTCGTACCGGAAGAGGAAGACCGCCCCGTCCGGGTCGAGCACGACGACACGGGCCGCATGCCGGGGCGTGCGCAGCGACTTGCGCAGGACGGCGCAGGGGCGGCCGAGTCGGCGGTCGCTGCGGTGGTCGACGACCTCGTAGCCGAGGGCGGTCCAGAAGGCGAGGCCGCGGGGGTTGTCGTCGAGGACGGCCAGCCGCAGAGCGGTACGCCCGGCAGCGCGGAACCGTTCCTCGACAAGGCTCGTGACCTGCTTGCCGTACCCCCGCCGATGCGCGCTCGCGTCGACCATCAGCAGCCCGATCCACGGATCGGGATCGGCCGGATCGGGATGGTGGGCGAGGGTGATCACGACCCCCACCATCCGCCCCTCGCTCCGGGCCAGCAGCACCTCCGCACCGGGATGGGCCAGCTCCTCGGCCAGCGCGGCGGCCACCTGTTCCGGGCGGATGTCGTCCGGGTCGGGGAAGTCGCCGCTGAGGGCGTGGAACGCGTGGTTGGAGGCGTAGAGCGCGGTGAGTTCGGTGAGGACGGGGGCCGGGATGTCGTGATCGGCCGTCAGAGGCAGCGGTTCGAGGCGCACGCGGGGACGCTACCGCCCCCGAACGCCAAAGACCCCCGGCCGAAGCCGGGGGTCTCCGTGCGGTCGCCCGTCCGTCAGACGTTGACGCCGAAGTCCTGGGCGATGCCGACCAGGCCCGAGGCGTAGCCCTGGCCGACGGCGCGGAACTTCCACTCGGCGCCGTTGCGGTACAGCTCGCCGAAGACCATCGCCGTCTCCGTCGCCGCGTCCTCCGACAGGTCGTAGCGCGCGATCTCGGCGCCGCCGGCCTGGTTGACGATGCGGATGTAGGCGTTGCGGACCTGGCCGAAGTTCTGCGAGCGGTTCTCCGCGTCGTAGATCGAGACCGGGAAGACGATCTTGTCGATGTCGGCGGGCAGACCCGCGAGGTTGACGTTGATCGCCTCGTCGTCGCCGGCGCCCTCGCCGGTGCGGTTGTCACCGGTGTGGACGATGGTCTGGTCCGGGGTCTGCTTGTTGTTGAAGAACACGAAGTGTCCGTCGGAGTAGACCTTGCCCTGCGTGTTGACCGCGATCGCCGAGGCGTCGAGGTCGAAGTCCGTGCCGGTGGTCGTGCGGACGTCCCAGCCGAGGCCCACGGTGACGGCGGTCAGGCCCGGAGCCTCCTTGGTGAGCGAGACGTTGCCACCCTTGGACAGGCTTACAGCCATGGTTGGGAGTCCTTTCCCTCGTTTATGTACTGCCTGAAGCTACATCTACCCGTATGAACGCCGAGAGGGGTAGCGAAGGTTCCAGGTGTCTTTACTTTCTTTACCGAACAGACGGTGAACGATATTCGCGTGACGTGTGCCGGTTATCCGGGGGACCATGGACGGCATGTCCGGTCCCCACGTCATCCGCGGCTCCGTCTCGCTTCCCGAGGCCGAGCTCCAGTGGCGTTTCTCGCGCTCGTCGGGACCCGGCGGGCAGCACGTCAACACCAGCGACTCCCAGGTGGAGCTCCGCTTCGACCTGGCCGGCACCGACGCGCTGCCCGAGGTCTGGAAGGCCCGCGCCCTGGAACGGCTGGCGTCCCGCCTGGTGGACGGCGTCATCACCGTCCGCTCCTCGGAACACCGCTCCCAGTGGCGCAACCGCGAGACAGCGGCGGTACGCCTGGCAGCGCTCCTGGCCGAGGCAACGGCCCCGCCGCCCAAGCCCCGCAAGCCGACCCGCATCCCGCGAGGAATCAACGAACGCCGCCTCCGCGAGAAGAAACAGCGCGCGGAGACGAAGCGAGGCAGAACGGGCAGAGACTGGGGCTGACCGCGTTCGCCCGGCTGCGGCAGCGTCGTGGCCGCTCGCGCAGTTCCCCGCGCCCCTGGGGGCGTCACCCGCAGCCGCGTTGGAACGTGAGGGGACGTGTCGGGGGGTGTCCGCCCGCAGCGGTTGGCGCGTCAACACGGGCGCCCCTTTATAGATGACCGATTCCGCGCCGTCCCGAGGACGGACACCCCCCGGCGCGGCCCCGCCCCCCACACAACCGCACCGGCGCCGGTGCTCGACACCCTGACGCCCGCCGAACGCCTGGCGTTCGTGCTGCACGACCTGTTCGCCGTGCCCTTCGAGGAGGCCGGCGAGGTCGTCGGCCGTACCCCCGCCGCCGCCCGCCAACTCGCCAGCCTCGCGCGAGGGCGACTTCGGGTGGACGGCCGGACCGGGCTCGCGGTGCTGTTCGACGGACGGGTGGAGCGGACGCTGGCGTTCACGTTCGTACAGGAACGGATCGCGGTGATCGACATCGTGACGGAGCACGCGCGCGTGGAAGCGAGCGAGGTGGAGGTCCTCTAGCTCAGCCCCAGCACCCCCACGGTCTCTCCCTCCACCGTCTCTCCGTTCGGCCGGAATCCCAGCCCGAGATAGAAGTTCTCCGGCCCGTGCTCCCCCGGATGCCAGGTGACGTACAGCTCCGTGCCGCCCCGCTGCCGGATCTCCGCCGCCACCGACTCCACCGCGAACCGCCCGTACCCGCGCGCCTGCGCGTCCGCGGAGATGTTCAGCCGCCACAGTCCGGAGCGGATGAGGGTGCCGTCGTCGGCCCAGTCGATGTCGAAGAAGGCCATCAGGAAGCCGACCGGCCGGTCACCGTCGACGATCAGACGGGGCCAGGCGGTGCCGGGATGGACGTAGGCCTCGGCGAGGGACTTCACCACCGGGGAGACCGCGAATTCCTGCTCGGGCCGGACGCGAATGCCGAGGGCGGCGTCGATATTGCGCGGGGTTATTTCCTCGAGGCGGGGGCCGGGGCCGTGCGTGATCATGCGCGGCACCTTAGACGGACCGCTCCACGGGGCACACCCGAATTACCGTCAGCCCAACTGCCGATACCGCCCCTTGAAGTACGCGAGCGGCCCTCCGTCGGCGCTCGGCACGCGCGCGGTGAGCACCCGGCCGATGACGAGCGTGTGGTCCCCGGCCCGCACGCGCTGCTCCGTACGGCACTCCAGGGTCGCCAGCGCGCCGCCCACCAGCGCTGCCCCGGTGGCCTCGCCGCGGACGTACGGGATGTCCTCGAAGAGCAGCCGGTCGCTGAGCCGGCCCTTCATCGCGAAGCGCCCCGCGATGTGCCGCTGGCTCTCGGCGAGGACGGAGACGGCCCACAGGGGCTGTTCGTCGAGGAGGTCGTCCATGCGGGAGCCTTCGCGCAGGCTGACCAGCACCAGTGGCGGGTCGAGGGAGACCGACATGAACGCGGTGGCCGTCATGCCGACGTCCTCGCCCTTGGGTCCGTCGGGGTCGAGCGGCGGCTCGAAGGCGGTCACCAGGACCACGCCCGAGGCCAACCGGGACATGGCGGCGCGGAACTCGTCGTTGCTCACCCCCTCAGGATGCCCGGAGGGGAGGACGGTGGCGGTGGGGGCTGTGTTCGGCACGTCGGGAACGCTAGTGTCCGCCCGGTACGCGCCGCATCGGACCTCAGCCCGAACTCGGACCTAGGACCCCCGACGGACCTTCGACGGATCACCCGGCACGCATACGCACCGCACCCGCACATGCCAACAAACTTTGCGTTCAGTAAACGCACAGCGAAAACGCAGAAACACCACTCAATTGTTCATCTTTAGCTGTGACTTGAGTCACAAGGGGCATTAATTGTTGACCCTGTGTACCGAGTGAGCAGCGCGCTGTGATTCAGTGGCGGGGAAGCTGCCAGAACGATACGCCGATGAGAACCCTTGATTCGCTGCGAGGTCTCGGGGGGAGGGCGAGCATGGAGACCGAGTCGGAGCCCTACGTCCGCCTTGCCACTCTGCGGCAACTGCACCAGGTCATGGCGGACATGAACACCGCCCGGTCTCTTGCGGACACCCTGCAGACGGTCGCCGACGGCGTCGTCACCGGCCTCGGCTACGAGCTGGCGTGCGTCAACCTCGTCCGCCCCGACGGCGACCTCGTCGTCGCCGCCTTCGCCGGCAACCCCGCCGCCGAGGCGCTGATCACCGGCCGGGTCGGCTCCCGCGAGTCCTGGGAGCGCCGCCTGAGCATGGGCGAGACCTGGGGCGACCTGGTCTTCATCCCGCACACCGAGGGCTGGATCCTCGACGACGACGACGTACCGCAGTGGTACACCGACGGTCCCGCGCCCCGCTTCGAGGACGAGTGGCACCCCTCCGACCGGCTCTTCGCGCCGATGTTCACGCCGGGCGTGGGCGGCGGCTCGTGCGGCGAGCTGATCGGCGTGCTCTCGGTGGACCGGCCGCGCAACGGACGCAGGCCGGGCGCGTGGGGCCGCGAAGCGCTCCAGATGTACGCGTTCCAGGCCGCGATCGCGATCAGCAACGCGCGCCTGAGGGCCAACATGCAGCGCGCACTGGTCAGACTCGAAAGGGAGCAGCAGGCGCTCAGGGCGAGCGAGGAGAGCTTCCGGCAGGCCTTCGAGTACGCCCCCTCCGGCATGGCCATCGCCGAGATGGGCGGCGACCAGCACGGCCGCATCCTGCGCACCAACGACGCCCTGTGCCGCCTCCTGGGCCGCCCCGCCTCCGCGATGCGCCGCTACTCCTTCTCCGACCTCGTCCACCCCGAGGACATAGGGACCCTGCTGCGGACCTCGGCGGAGGGCGGACGCGCGGAGCTGCGCCTGGGCCGCCGTGACGGAACGTACGTCTGGGTCAGTCTCCGCAACTCCGTCGTCGCCGACGCCGCGGACGGCCCCCGGTTTCTCCTCACCCACGTCGAGGACATAGAGGACCGCAAGCGCCGCGAGCTCCAGCTCGCCCACCGCGCCTCCCACGACTCCCTGACCGGCCTGCCGAACTCCGCCGAACTGCGCGCGCGTCTCTCCTCCCGCCTCTGTCAGCGCCCCGCGCACCCCGGCGCCCTGGAGTCCCTGGACGCGGCCTACGGCCACCCCGCCTTCGACGCGCACGGCCACGGCTTCGACTTCCGGCCCGGCGGCGAGTCCTTCGACGCCTACGACCACCATGTGCACACCGCCGCCCCCGAGAGCGAGCACGACGACGGCACCAAGGGGCTCGCGGTCCTCTTCTGCGACCTCGACGGCTTCAAGTCGATCAACGACCGGTTCGGGCACAACGCCGGTGACGCGGTCCTCATCGAGGTGGCCCGCCGGCTGACCCGCCAGGTCCGCGACGGCGACACCGTCGCCCGGCTCGGCGGCGACGAGTTCGTCATCCTCGCCGACGGCCTCGGCCGCGCCGACGCCGCCGACCTCGCCGTACGCCTGCGCAACGAGATCATCCAGCCCATCCGCGCCGAGGGCCGGGCCGTCCGCGTGGGCGCGAGCTTCGGCATCGGCTGGGCGCACTGCGGCATGACCGCCGACGAAGTGCTGAAGTCCGCCGACGAGCGGATGTACGTAGAGAAACGATCTCGTCCCAAACAGCACCGGCGCGCGGGCTGAGGCCCAGGTCAGTGAGTTGATGCGATCCGAGTCACCCGTTTGGGGCAGCAGGAGCGGGTAGGCTCGCCATTCTGACCCCACGTATCGCATCCGCCCGCACCGCTGAGGAGTACCTGGATGACGTCCGGCACCAACGGCGCGAACACGCCGCCCGAGGACGACGACCCGTTCGGCTACCTCTACGCCGACGGGCAGGCCAACGGAGCCCAGCCGCCGTCCGGTGGCTACGGCTACCCGAACACCGTCAACCGGACGCGCCCCGTCGGACAGCGCCAGTACGGCCAGCAGCAGCCGACCGCGCCGTACGGGCAGGTGCCGCAGCAGCAGGCCCCGCAGCAGCAGGCCCCGCAGCAGGGGGCCTACGGCCAGCCGAACAACGCGCACTACGCCGCGCCCGAGACGTTCCCGGGCGGCGCTCCGACCACCCAGCAGCAGCCGTACGGCGGCAACGGCGGCGGCCGGGGCCGCGGCCCGAACACCAAGGGGCTGCTGATCGGCGCCATCGCGGTGGTCGCCGCGGTCGTCATCGGTATCGGCGTTGCCATGCTCGGCGGTGACGACGACAAGGACGCCGGCGGCAGCGACCCGTCCACCACCCCGTCCGCCCAGCAGAGCAGTGAGCCGAGCGCGTCGGCGAGCGGCAGCGCGGCCAGCGAGGACGACCTGCCGAAGATCGACGCGAAGGCGCTGTCGCTGAGCCCCGGTATCACCACCGCGACCGACGTCCAGGGCGCCAAGGCCGACGGCGGGATCTACCTCAACGGCTTCAACCAGGTCGGCTCCTCGGTCACCTGGAACGTCAGCGGCATCCCGAAGAGCGGCAAGTACACCCTGTACACGGGCTACAGCGTCCCCGGCAAGGACGCCACCGCGACCCTCTCGATCAACGGCACGGCCTCCAAGGCCCCGGTCGGCATGGACAACTACGCCAAGGCCGCCGAGGGCGACTACGCCAAGGGCTGGACGCAGACCTACAACTACGTCCAGCTCAACAAGGGCAGCAACACCATCAAGATCTCCTGCGAGCAGGGCAACCAGTGCGACGCCCTCCTCGACCAGCTCTGGCTGGTGAACGGCTGGGTCGACTCCTAGGCCCCCCTACTAGGCCGCGTTGACCTCGCCGGTCACCGCGATGCGGTCCAGCAGCTCCTCGTAGACCCCCCGGTCGAACTCGCCCGCCGCCGGTGCCGCGACCGTCGCCGCGGACAGGGCGGCCGCGCGGGCCAGTCGGTCGGGCCAGGGGAGGTGTTCCACCAGCCCCGACAGCAGTCCCGCGACCGCCGAGTCGCCGGCGCCCGTCGGGTTGCCGTGGAGGCGGGCCGGCGGGGTGGCGCGCCAGCGGCCCTCGGGGGTGGCGGCGAGCAGTCCGCCGGTGCCGAGCGAGGCGACGACCGCGTGGGCGCCGCGACGACGAGCGTCCTGGGTGGCCCGCTGCGGCTCGTGGGAGCCGGTCAGTTCGGCGAGTTCGTCGGCGTTCGGCTTGATGAGGTCCGGGCGGGCGGCGACCCCGCGGCGCAGCGGCTCCCCGCTGGTGTCGAGGAGGACCGGCACTCCGGCCGCGCGCGCGGTGCGGACCAGGCCGGCGTACGCGCCCACCGGTACGCCCGGCGGCAGACTGCCGCACAGGGCCACCGCGTCGGCCGACGCGAGGAGATCCTCGTACGCCTCCTGGAAGGCCGACCACTCCGGCGGTGTGACCACGGGGCCCGGCTCGTTGAGCTGGGTCGTGTCACCGGTCCGCTCGTCGACGACGGCGATGGTGCGGCGGGTGGCGCCGGAGACCGGGAGCAGCGCGTCGGTCACGCCGGATGCGGTGGCCAGCTGATCCTGGACGGCCCGGCCGGTGGCGCCGCCCGTGAAGCCGGTGACCGTCACCTCGTGGCCGAGGGCGGCGAGTACGCGGGCCACGTTCAGGCCCTTGCCGCCGGGGCGTTCGATGACCTCGGAGACCCGGTGGGAGGCGTGCGGTGTCAGGGTCCGTACGCGGTAGGTGAGGTCGAGAGCGGTGTTCAGTGTGACCGTGAGGATCACCTGGGCCGACCTCCCCCGAAGACGTTGCTGAGCCGTTTGGTGGGGTGATCATGCCAAACGGACGGCGGTCGGCCCAGTCTCCCAGGCCAACCGCCGCGCTCAACAGATGGACAGATCACCCCAGTTGGGGATCGACCACCCATTCACCCCGGCGCATCACGCCCTTGAGTTCGAAGTCGGCGCCGAGCAGGACGAGGTCGGCGTACCGGCCGGGTTCGAGGGAGCCGACCCGGTCGGCCATGCCCAGCAGCCGGGCCGGGTTGGCGGACAGGGCGGCGACCGCGTCCTCCACCGGCAGCCTGTCGACCGTCACCGCGCGCTGGAAGGCCCGGTCCAGGGTCAGCGTCGACCCCGCGATCGAACCGCCCTCCACCAGCCGGGCCACCCCCTCGCTGACCTCGACCTCCAGCGGGCCGAGCATGTAGCGGCCGTCGCCGAAGCCGGCCGCGTCCATCGCGTCCGTGATGAACGCGACCCGGTCCGGGCCCTTGTGATGGAACGCCAGCTGGAGGGCGGCCGGGTGCAGATGCGTGCCGTCGTTGATGAGCTCGACCGTGATCCGCTCGTCCTCCAGGAGGGCGGCGATCGGGCCCGGGGCGCGGTGGCCGAGGGCGGGCATCGCGTTGAAGAGATGGGTGGCGACGGTGGCGCCCGCGTCGATGGCCTCCACCGTCTGCTCGTAGGTCGCGTCGGTGTGGCCGATCGCCGCGATGACGCCGTGCTCGGCGAGCAGCCGTACGGAGTCGATGCCGCCGGGGAGTTCGGTGGCGAGGGTGACCATCCTGGCCTGGCCCCGCGCGGCGTCGATCAGCTTGCGGACGTCGGCGGGGTCGGGGTCGCGCAGCAGCTCCTCGGAGTGCGCGCCCTTGCGGCAGGGGGAGATGAACGGGCCCTCGAAATGGATGCCGGCGATGTCGCCCTGCTCGGCGAGCTCGCTGAGCAGGCCGGCGCGCTGGGCGAGGAAGTCCATGTCGCCGGTGACGGTGGAGGCGACGAGGGTGGTGGTGCCGTGCACACGGTGCGTGTGGATGCCGTGGAGTACGTCTTCCGTGGTGCCGGAGGTGAAGCTGGCTCCTCCGCCGCCGTGGTTGTGGATGTCCACGAACCCTGGGACGAGCCAGTGGCCGGTTACGTCGGTGACCCGGGCGTTCTCCGGTGCGGCGCCGATGATTGTGTCGCCGTCGACGATCACTCGGCCGTTCTGGACGGTTCCTGTGGGGAGGACGACCGTGGCGCCGGACAGGATGAGGGGCGCATCGCCGGACGCGGTGTGCGGGTTGTGTGTGGCTGGTCGCGCAGTTCCCCGCGCCCCTGGGTCGGCTGCCATCAGGGAGTTACCTCCATACCGTTCGTCGTGTCGAGGAGATCCCAGGCCAGTAGCCCGGCACCCAGGCAACCCGCTGTGTCGCCCAGCGCCGCCGGGACCACCGACGGCAGCTTCTGGAAAGTGATCCGCTGCCGGACCGCGTCCCGCAGTGGTGTGAACAAGGTTTCCCCCGCCTCCGCCAGGCCGCCACCGATGATCAGGGTGCTGGGGTCCAGGAGGGTGAGGGCGGTGACCAGGCCGTCGGCGAGGGCGTCGATCGCGTGCTGCCAGACGGCCTGAGCCCGCGGGTCGCCGGACTCGACGGCTTTCGCGCAGTCGGCCGCGTCCGCCTCCGGGTCCCCGGCCGCCGCGGCCCACGCCTCGCTGACCGCCGCCGCGGAGGCGTACCGCTCCAGGCAGCCGGCCTGGCCGCAGGGACACGGGGTCCCTCCGGGGCGTACGACGATGTGGCCGATCTCGCCCGCGAAACCGTGGGCGCCCGCCTCCACCCGGCCGCCGATGCCGATGGCGCCCGCGATGCCGGTGCCGAGGGGGACGAAGAAGAAGCGGTCCGCGCCCCGGCCGGCGCCGATCCGGCCCTCGGCGAGGCCGCCGGTGCGGACGTCGTGGCCGAGGGCGACGGGGACCGCGAGCCGTTCGGTGAGCAGCGCGCGCAGCGGGACGTCGCGCCAGCCGAGGTTGGCGGCGTAGCGGGCGACGCCCTGGTCGGCGTCGACGATGCCGGGGACGGCGACTCCGGCGGCGGACGCGGGCTCGCCGAGGTGCTCGACGCCGTACGCGTGCAGCTCGGCCGCGAAGTCGAGGATGCCCTCGACGACCGCGTCCGGGCCGCGCTCCCGGCCGGTCGGGCGGCGGGCCTGGTGCAGCAGCTCGCCGGAGGCGCCGACGAGGGCGGCCTTCATTCCGGTGCCGCCCACATCGAGGGCGATGACATGTCTCACGGGGGTAGTGTGGCCCGCCGACCCGGGAGAGGTCTAGTCCACTCACGTGGTGTAGACCTTATGTCTGACCTTTCGAAAGTTTCGGAGGTTCCAGTGGTGATGACGACGATGTGGGGCTCGGCAGTGCGGCGGCGTAGGACAGGAACGATCGCGGTGGTGTCCGCACTGGGCATGACGGCGGTTCTCGGCGGCTGCGGCCTGGGCGACGACGAGGGGGACGTGACCCTGCGCCTGGTCGCCGCGGACTACGGGAACAGCAAGGCGAACAGCTCCCAGAAGTACTGGGACGCGCTGGTGGCGGACTACGAGTCCGAGCACCCCGGCGTGAAGGTCGACGTCAGCGTCTACTCCTGGAACGACGTCGACCGCGAGGTCAAGGACATGGTCGCGGCCGGGAACCCGCCCGACATGGCGCAGATCGGCGCGTACGCCGACTACGCGGCCGACGGCCTGCTCTACTCCGCCGGCGAGCTGCTCTCCATCTCCACCGAGGCCGACTTCGTCTCGCGGCTCGCCGCGGCGGGGGAGGTCGACTCGACGCAGTACGGCATGCCGTTCGCGGCCTCCACCCGGCTGCTCTTCTACAACAAGACCCTCTTCACCAAGGCCGGGCTGACCCCGCCGAAGACCTGGGCGGAGCTCGCCGCGGACGCCGCCGTGCTGAAGGCGGCCGGCGTGAAGTACCCGTACGCCCTGCCCCTCGGCTCCGAGGAGGCGCAGGCCGAGACCATGCAGTGGCTGCTCAGCGGCGGGGGTGGCTACACCGAGGACATCGGCACCTACGGCATCGACTCGGCGGCCAACGTCGACACCCTGACCTGGCTCAAGGACGACCTCGTCGGCAAGGGGCTGACCGGGCCGGTCGCGCCGGGGAAGCTGAACCGGGCCGACGCGTTCGCCGCGTTCGCGAACGGCGAGGTCGGGATGTTGAACGGACATCCCACGCTGATGAAGACGGCCGCGGCCAAGGGCGTGAAGTTCGGCATGGTCCCGATGCCCGGCGTCGACGGCCCGACCAAGTACTCGATGGGCGTCGCCGACTGGATGACGGCGTTCAAGCAGAACGGGCACGCCGAGCAGATCGGGGACTTCCTCGACTTCGTCTACGACGAGAAGAACGTGCTCGACTTCTCCCGTGAGTACGACCTGCTGCCGGTCACCCTGTCGGCCTCCGAGGTCATGAGCACGGCGAAGGAGGACAAGGACCTGGAGCCCTTCCTGGAGGAACTCCCCGGCTCCGAGCTCTACCCCGTCGGCAAGACCTCCTGGGCGGAGGTCAGCGCGGCGGTCAAGCAGCGGATCGGCACGGCGGTGACGGCCGGGGGCAGCCCCTCGGCGGTCCTCGGCGGCATCCAGTCGAAGGCGCTGATGGCGGAGAGCGCGGAGTAGGGCTTGTCAGTGGCGGGGGCTACGGTCGCTGACATGAACGACCTGGCCCCCCGAGAACAGGCCATCCTCGCGCTCGAACGCCGCGGTTTCACGAACCCCGGCGCGAAGGAGCGCGCGATACGCGAGGAACTGGGCCTGGCCCCGGTCCGCTACTACCAGCTGCTCAACGCGCTGCTGGACGACCCGAGAGCCCTGGCCCACGACCCGGTCACGGTGAACCGGCTGCGCCGGGTCCGGGAGGCACGCAGGTCGGAGCGGTGACGGCCGGGGCGGGAAAAAGGCGTGCGGTCCGCAGCCGTGGATAGGGTCCTTCCATGGGCAGCCACCAGGACTCCACGGACCCCACGGACGACCTCCTGCGCACGCCGGTGACCCAGGCCGGCCGCGACGGGCTCGCCGCGCTGCTCGCGCGGCCCGGCAAGACGGTCGTCGCGCTCGACTTCGACGGGACGCTCGCGCCGATCGTGGCCGACCCGGAACAGGCCCGGGCCCACCCCGACGCCGTGTCCGCGCTCGCCGCCCTCGCCCCGAAGCTCGCCTCCGTCGCCGTCGTCACCGGCCGCCCCGCCGGAGTCGCCGTCCGCCTCGGCGGCTTCGCGGGCGTCCCCGGCCTCGAACACCTCGTCGTCCTCGGCCACTACGGCGCCGAGCGCTGGGACGCCGTCACCGGCGAGGTCACCGCCCCCGCCCCGCACCCCGGCGTCGCCGCCGTCCGCGCCGAACTCCCCGGCTTCCTCGACGGCATCGGCGCCTGGCACGGCACCTGGATCGAGGAGAAGGGACGGGCCGTCGCCGTCCACACCCGCCGCGCCGAGGACCCCCAGGCCGCCTTCGACGCCCTGCGCGCCCCGCTCACCGGCCTCGCCGACCGCCACGGCCTGATCGTCGAACCCGGCCGGCTCGTCCTCGAACTCCGCCCGCCGGGCGTCGACAAGGGCCGGGCCCTGACGGAGTACGTCCGTGAGCTGGGCGCCGAGGCCGTGCTCTACGCCGGCGACGACCTCGGAGACCTCCCCGCCTTCGCCGCCGTGGACAAGCTCCGCTCCGACGGTGTGCCGGGGCTGCTGGTGTGCAGTGCCGGCAGCGAGGAGGTGGCCGAGCTGAGGGAACGGGCCGACCTGGTGGTGGACGGCCCGGCGGGGCTGGTGGCGCTGCTGACGCGCCTGGCGGAGCAGCTGCCTCCCGGCCCCGGGACTCAGCCGCGCAACGCCGCCAGCTGATCCAGGAACCACTGCGCGGGCGGCAACGCCGTGGCCGCGGCGGCCAGCCGCTTCGTGCGCTCCGTCCGCTCCCCGGGTCCCATCGTCAGCGCCTCGTGCAGGGCGTCGGCGGTGCCGATCACGTCGTACGGGTTGACCACGATCGCGTCCTCGCCGAGCTCCTCGTACGCCCCCGCCTCCCGCGACAGCACCAGCGCGCACCCCTCGTCGGAGACGACCGGCACCTCCTTGGCGACCAGGTTCATACCGTCGCGGATGGGGTTGACCAGCGCCACGTCGGCGAGCCGGTACGCGGCGAGGGAGCGGGCGAAGTCGTCCTTGACGTGCAGCACCACCGGGGTCCAACCGGGCTTTCCGTACGCCGAGTTGATGTCCTCCGCCAGGCGCTGCACCTCGGCCGTGTAGTCCCGGTAGACCGCGAGGTCCTGCCGGGAGGGGTAGGCGAACGCCACGTGCACGACCCGCTCCCGCCACTCGGGGCGGGTCGCCAGCAGATGCTCGTACGCGTGCAGACCGCGCACGATGTTCTTCGACAGTTCGGTGCGGTCGACCCGGACGATCGTGCGGCGGCCCGCGCCGATCTCCGTCCGCAGGGCCGTCATCCGCTCGGCCACGTCCGCCTCGTGCGACCGCTTGCGCAGGAAGTCCGCGTCCGCGCCGAGTCCGTGCACCCCGATCCGGGTGTCCCCGAGCCCGCCGACGATCTCCGTCGCGCACGCCTCGAACGCCGACGCCCAGCGCCGGGTCAGGAATCCCAGCCGGTCGGCGCCGAGCATGCCCCGCAGCACCTGCTCGGCGATGTCGTCCGGCAGCATCCGGAAGTACTCCGGCGGCGCCCACGGGGTGTGCGAGAAGTGGCCGATCCGCAGGTCGGGGCGGAGCTCCCGGAGCATCCCCGGCACCAGGGTGAGGTGGTAGTCCTGCACCACGACCGCCGCGCCCCGCGCGGCCTCCTCCGCCAGCGCCTCGGCGAAGGCGCGGTTGTAGGTCTCGTACGACGCCCACTGCCGCCGGAACTCCGCGTCGAAGACCGGTTCCAGCGGGGTCTGGTACAGCAGGTGGTGGACGAACCACAGGACCGAGTTGGCGATGCCGTTGTACGCGTCCGCGTGCACGTCGGCCGGGATGTCGAGCATCCGTACGCCGGCCTCGCCCACTCCGCGCCGTACCGCCTCGCGGTCGCCGTCGCCCAGCGCCGAGCAGACCCACAGGGCGTCCGCGTCGGAGCCGATCGCCGACAGCCCCGAGACCAGCCCACCACCACCGCGCCGGGCGGACAGCGAGCCGTCCGCGCGGACCTCGTACGAGACCGGGCCACGGTTGGAGGCCACCAGTACCTGAGCAGCACCGAACGTTGAAGCCATACGGATCAACCTAGCCCGGTCACGGAACACTCAAACGTGCGTCCGGTCCGGTGCGGTCCTCCGGCCCGCAAGGCTCAGGCGACCTTGCGGGTCGCGTACTCCGCGATCTCCGCCATCGGCGGGCGTTCCTCCGTGTCCACCGAGTAGGTGCGGGGCTCGAAGCCGGTCTCGCCGCGTTCGAACTGGGTGAGGGAGGGACGGACGAGGTGGCCGCGGGCCAGCCGGAGCTGGGCCGTGCGGTAGATCGCCGCGGACATCCGGCCGAGTGCCTGGCCGTCCTGGTGTCGGTGCTTGCGGACGCCGACGTCGACCTGGGCGAGCGCGTCGAGGCCGACCAGGTGCAGCGCGTCGACCAGCATGCCGAGCTCGACGCCGTAGCCGACGGGGAACGGCAGCTGTTCGAGCAGGGACCTGCGGGCCGCGTACTCGCCGCCCAGCGGCTGGACGAAACCGGCCAGCTGCGGCCAGTGCATGTTCAGCAGCGGGCGGGCCATCAGCTCGGTCACCCGGCCGCCCTGGCCCGCCGCGCCGCCGAGCGGGCGGTCGTACATGGCCTTGACCAGGTCGACCCCGGGTTCGGTGAGCAGCGGGCCGACGATCCCGGCGACGAAGTCGGAGGAGAACTCCTTCAGGTCGGCGTCGATGAAGCAGACGATGTCGCCGCTGGTCACCAGCAGCGAACGCCACAGCACCTCGCCCTTGCCGGGCACGGTGGGCAGGCGGGGCAGGATCGCGTCGCGGTGCACGACCATGGCGCCGGCCGCGGCCGCCACCTGTGCCGTACGGTCGCTCGAGCCCGAGTCGACGACGACGATCTCGTCGACCAGCGGGACCTGCTGCATGAGGTCGTGACGGATGATCGCGACGATGTCGCCGACCGTCTCCTCCTCGTTCAGCGCGGGCAGCACGACACTGACCGACTGACCCGTGCGCTGCTTGGCGGCCAGGATCTGGTGGAGCGGCCGGTCGGTCACGGACCAGGAGCGGGTGGTCAGCCAGCGCTCGACTTCTTCCAGCACGTGGGCGACTCCTCTACTTGTGATCCACTACTTGTGATCCATCTCGCGGTTCGGACGACTATCTCAACTGTCCAGGTCGTCGGTTACAGTCTTGAACAACGCGGATGACCATCGCATGTCCTGGATCATCCGACGTCCACAACTTCATACCGCTCATCCAGAGGGGCAGAGGGATACGGCCCGATGAAGCCCCGGCAACCCTCCAGTCGGTACTCGCGTACGTGAGGCTCCCGACTCGGGAAGGTGCCAAATCCGTCTCACGGCGAGATGCGTCGTGAGGAAGATGAGGAGAAAGGGCCTCGCCTCTCATGGCTGCGCAGACTGTTGCAAGCACCACCGGAACCCCCGTCGACCTCGGCCCCGCCGCCGCGCTCAGCTGCCGCGAATGCGGTCACCGGGTGCCTCTCGGCCCGGTCTTCGCCTGCGAGGAGTGTTTCGGCCCGCTCGAGATCGCGTACGACTTCTCCGCCTACGACGCCGAGGAGCTCCGCAAGCGGATCGAGGCGGGACCCGCGAACATCTGGCGCTACGCGCCGCTGCTGCCCGTCCCCGCGGACGTGGCCGACAAGCCCAACATCAACCCCGGCTGGACCAAGCTGGTCAAGGCCGACAACCTCGCCCGTGAGCTGGGTGTCGAGGCCGGCAAGCTGTTCGTGAAGGACGACTCCGGCAACCCGACCCACTCCTTCAAGGACCGGGTCGTCGCCCAGGCCATCGAGGCCGCCCGGGTCTTCGGCTTCACCACCCTCTCCTGCTCCTCCACCGGCAACCTCGCCGGTGCCGTCGGCGCCGCCGCCGCCCGCGCCGGCTTCCGCTCCTGTGTGTTCATCCCGCACGACCTGGAGCAGGGCAAGGTCGTCATGGCCGCCGTCTACGGGGGTGAGCTCGTCGGCATCGAGGGCAACTACGACGACGTGAACCGCTTCTGCTCCGAGCTGATCGGCGACCCGGCCGGCGAGGGCTGGGGCTTCGTCAACGTCAATCTGCGGCCGTACTACGCGGAGGGCTCCAAGACCCTCGCGTACGAGATCTGCGAGCAGCTCGGCTGGCGGCTCCCCGACCAGCTGGTCGTGCCGATCGCCTCCGGCTCCCAGCTGACGAAGATCGACAAGGGGCTCCAGGAGCTGATCAAGCTCGGGCTCGTCGAGGACAAGCCGTACAAGATCTTCGGGGCGCAGGCCGAGGGATGCTCGCCGGTGTCGGTCGCCTACAAGGCGGGCCACGACGTCGTCCGCCCCCAGAAGCCGAACACCATCGCCAAGTCCCTCGCCATCGGCAACCCGGCCGACGGCCCCTACGTCCTGGACATCGCGCGCCGCACCGGCGGTGCGGTGGAGGACGTGAACGACGAGCAGATCGTCGACGCGATCAAGCTGCTGGCCCGCACGGAGGGCATCTTCGCCGAGACGGCCGGTGGTGTGACCGTCGGCGTGACCCGCAAGCTGATCGAGAACGGTCTCCTCGACCCGACGAAGACCACCGTCGTGCTGAACACCGGCGACGGCCTCAAGACGTTGGATGCGGTGGCCGGGACGGGGCTGACCGCGACGATTCGCCCCAACCTTGATTCGTTCCGCGAGGCTGGGCTCGCTTAGTCGTTGTTCGTCTGCGGCCGGTGGGGGCTGGTCGCGCAGTTCCCCGCGCCCCTGGGTGCGTCATCCTGACCGGAGGTTTCAACGTGAGTGTCAATGTCCGCATCCCCACCATCCTGCGCACCTACACCGGCGGTGCCGCCGAGGTGACCGCCGAGGGTGCCACCCTCGCCGATGTCATCGCCGACCTGGAGAAGAACCACACGGGCATCGCCGCCCGGGTGCTCGACGACCAGGGCAAGCTGCGCCGGTTCGTCAACGTGTACGTCAACGACGACGACGTCCGCTTCGAGCAGGGCCTGGAGACCGCCACCCCGGACGGCGCCGGCGTCTCGATCATCCCGGCCGTCGCCGGTGGCTGAGTCAAGCTGACCGAATGACTGATCATTACCGTCGGTAAGGCCGATTACCGAGAGTTCAACGAATTGCCCCCTCCGTGAGAGAAACGGAGGGGGCAATTCTCTATGGTTGAGCGCGGTACAGTTGGGGAAGCTGCTGCGCCTTCCATGCCACACGCATATGAGTACCTGCTCCACTTGCGACGAGAAGCAGCCAAAGTGTGCGGTTCTTTTGTGAGTCTTGTGCCTTTTATGGGGCCCGACTTGCCCCGAATTCGGGCGAATTCTCGCTACATTCCGGACCCCGCACGTCCAGAATTCTCGTCCGATTGACCTGTTGCAGACGGCAGTTGGACAGATACATTCAGCCGCGGTCGACGCGTTCCGGCGCACGCCCCCAATCCGTGGGGGGTGAGGTCTGACCCGGATCCGCGAAGTGTGGATCTGTGCAAGGGCCAGTAATAGGGGAGTTAGGCATGGCTCAGGGCACCGTCAAGTGGTTCAACGCGGAGAAGGGGTACGGCTTCATCGCGGTCGACGGTGGTGCGGATGTTTTCGTCCACTACAGCGCGATCCAGATGGACGGGTACCGCACCCTGGAAGAGGGTCAGCGGGTCGATTTCGAGATCTCGCAGGGCCAGAAGGGGCCGCAGGCGGACATGGTCCGACTGGCGACCGGCTGAAGCACGCGCCGACTGACTAGCAGCGACGTTCTTCTTTGAAGGGCCCGCACCTCATGGGGAGTCATGGGTGCGGGCCCTTCGACGTGCCCGGGGCCCCGCACCGCCTGCCCGGACCCCCTGCGGTGACTGCCCGATCCCCGGGAGGCGCTTGCACTCGACCATGCCGAGTGCTAATCATTGGCGTTAGCACTCTGAAGGTGAGAGTGACAAAGAAGGACCGGGTCGGTGAGGCCCGCAGGCCAGGTGGGGCAAGGAACCACGAGGTGTGCGAGCCGTCCGTCGCGGGCGCGGGCGCGGTCCGAAGGAATCACCCCCAGTCCTGGAGGGACCACTTCACATGGCCAAGATCATCGCGTTCGACGAGGAGGCGCGGCGCGGCCTCGAGCGCGGCATGAACCAGCTCGCGGACGCCGTCAAGGTGACGCTCGGCCCCAAGGGTCGCAACGTCGTCCTCGAGAAGAAGTGGGGCGCCCCCACGATCACCAACGATGGTGTCTCCATCGCCAAGGAGATCGAGCTCGAGGACCCGTACGAGAAGATCGGCGCCGAGCTGGTCAAGGAAGTCGCGAAGAAGACCGACGACGTAGCCGGTGACGGCACGACGACCGCGACCGTCCTGGCCCAGGCCCTGGTGCGCGAGGGTCTGCGCAACGTGGCCGCCGGTGCCAACCCGATGGCCCTCAAGCGCGGTATCGAGAAGGCCGTCGAGGCCGTCTCCGGTGCCCTCCTCGAGCAGGCGAAGGATGTCGAGACCAAGGAGCAGATCGCTTCGACGGCCTCCATCTCCGCCGCCGACACCCAGATCGGCGAGCTCATCGCCGAGGCGATGGACAAGGTCGGCAAGGAAGGCGTCATCACCGTCGAGGAGTCCCAGACCTTCGGTCTGGAGCTGGAGCTGACGGAGGGTATGCGCTTCGACAAGGGCTACATCTCCGCCTACTTCGCCACCGACATGGAGCGTATGGAGGCGTCGCTCGACGACCCGTACATCCTGATCGCCAACTCCAAGATCGGCTCCGTCAAGGACCTGCTCCCGCTCCTGGAGAAGGTCATGCAGTCGGGCAAGCCGCTGCTGATCATCGCCGAGGACGTCGAGGGCGAGGCCCTGTCGACCCTGGTCGTCAACAAGATCCGCGGCACCTTCAAGTCCGTCGCCGTCAAGGCCCCGGGCTTCGGTGACCGCCGCAAGGCCATGCTCGGCGACATCGCCATCCTCACGGGCGGCGAGGTCATCTCCGAGGAGGTCGGCCTCAAGCTGGAGAACGCGACCCTGGACCTCCTGGGCCGCGCCCGCAAGGTCGTCATCACCAAGGACGAGACCACCATCGTCGACGGTGCCGGCTCCGCCGACCAGGTCGCCGGCCGGGTCAACCAGATCCGCGCCGAGATCGAGAACAGCGACTCGGACTACGACCGCGAGAAGCTCCAGGAGCGCCTGGCCAAGCTCGCCGGTGGCGTCGCCGTCATCAAGGCCGGTGCCGCGACCGAGGTCGAGCTCAAGGAGCGCAAGCACCGCATCGAGGACGCCGTGCGCAACGCCAAGGCGGCCGTCGAGGAGGGCATCGTCGCCGGTGGTGGCGTGGCCCTGCTCCAGGCCTCCGGTGTCTTCGAGAAGCTGGAGCTGGAGGGTGACGAGGCGACCGGCGCTGCCGCCGTCAAGCTCGCCCTTGAGGCCCCGCTGAAGCAGATCGCCGTCAACGCCGGTCTTGAGGGCGGCGTCGTGGTGGAGAAGGTCCGCAACCTCACCCCGGGTCACGGCCTCAACGCCGCGACCGGTGAGTACGTCGACCTGGTCAAGGAAGGCATCATCGACCCGGCGAAGGTCACGCGCTCCGCTCTGCAGAACGCCGCCTCCATCGCCGCGCTCTTCCTCACCACCGAGGCCGTCATCGCCGACAAGCCGGAGAAGGCCGCCGCGCCCGCCGGTGGCGGTATGCCGGGCGGTGACATGGACTTCTGATCCCTCGCGGATCGGTCTCGTCCTTGCCGAGGGCGGCATTCCCTGTTCCGACAGGGGGTGCCGCCCTCGGGCGTTTCCCCGAGGTGGGCGGGATCACAGGGGCCGGGGGAAGGGGAGGGGTGTACTGAGCGGTTGCTTACTGCGTACTGTCCATGCGTATGCACATACCCGCCGGTACCCACCGCTCGTACCACCGCTAGGAGCCCCGCGTGACCGCCACCCCCTCCCGTGCCGCCGAGATCCTCTCCCGGCCGATCACGATCAACGGCCTGACCGTCCCGAACCGCATCGTGATGGCGCCGATGACCCGGATGTTCTCCCCGGGCGGCATCCCGGGCGCGGACGTGGCGTCGTACTACGCGCGGCGCGCGGCGGCGGGCGTGGGCCTGGTCGTCACCGAGGGGACGTTCGTCGGCCATGACTCGGCCGGGTACAGCGGCCGCGTCCCGCGCTTCCACGGCGAGGAGCAGCTCGCGGGCTGGCAGCGGGTCGCCGCGGACGTGCACGCGGCGGGCGGCACGATCGTCCCGCAGCTGTGGCACATCGGCATGGTCCGCAAGGAGGGCCAGAACCCCTTCCCCGAGGCGCCCGCGGTCGGCCCCTCCGGCATCCGCGTCGGTGCGAGCGAGTCCACCGGTACGACGATGACCCAGCGCGACATCGACGACGTCATCGGCGCCTTCGCCGAGGCCGCGGCCGCCGCGGAGCGCATCGGCATGGACGGCGTGGAGATCCACGGCGCGCACGGCTACCTGGTCGACCAGTTCCTGTGGGCCGGCACGAACCGCCGCACGGACGGCTACGGCGGTGACGCGGTCGCCCGTACCAGGTTCGCCGCCGAGATCGTCGCCGCCATCCGCGAGACCGTCTCGGCCGACTTCCCGGTCATCTTCCGCTACTCGCAGTGGAAGCAGGAGGCCTATGACGCCCGGCTCGCCCAGACCCCGGAGGAGCTGGAGGCCATCCTGAGCCCGCTCGCCGCCGCCGGCGTCGACGCCTTCCACGCCTCCACGCGCCGCTTCTGGCTCCCCGAGTTCGACGGCGCCGACCTCAACCTGGCCGGCTGGACCAAGAAGCTCACCGGCAAGCCCACCATCACCGTCGGCTCGGTCGGCCTCGACGGCGACTTCCTCGGCGCGTTCGTGGGTGAGGGCTCCCCGCTCAAGGGGCTCGACGAGCTCCTCGACCGCATGGAGCGCGACGAGTTCGACCTCGTGGCCGTCGGGCGCGCGCTGCTCCAGGACCCGCAGTGGGCGGCGAAGGTCCTCGCGGACCGCTTCGAGGAGCTCAAGCCGTACGACGCGGCGGCGCTCCAGTCCCTGAGCTGACCTCGGTCGCTGGTCACCTTCCCCCTCAGGCGAAGGTGACCAGCAACGCGCCCGCCAGGATCTGCGGCAGCAGTGCCACGATCCCGAAGAGCAGGGCGGTGTTCCGTGCGATGTCGGCCGCCGCACCGCCCCGCCTCGCTCCGCCCCAGGTCAGGGCGACGGCCAGCGGCGGCAGCAGGGTCACAGGGCGCAGCCCGCCCGGTACGCCATCCCCGAGTGAGCGGAGCCCGTGGTCAGCAGGGACCAGATGACGACCTGGTCGAGGAGGACCAGGGCCACCAGGCCGGCCCGGACGCCCCGCGCCTGCCTGCCCTCGGGCCGGCCGAGGTGCGCGGCGGCGTAGATCGCGGAGTGCACCAGGGTCACCAGGGCGCAGAAGACGGCCGTGGTCAGGGCCCAGTCGCCCAGGGTGGCCAGGAGGGTCCCGGACCACAGGTTCGCCGCCGTGCTCGTCACGAGGTCGACGGCGCTGATGCCGAGGACGACCAGGAGCGAGACGCGGAGCTGCTTGATCAGGCCGTTCATGTCGGTGATGAAATACCGGCAATCTGTGAAGGGCCAGGGTGGTCGTCGCTATCGTCCGGGAGATGAGGATTCTTCAGCTCTCGGACACGCACCTGGAGCGCATCGACGCCGTCAACCGGCACGGCGTCAACGCGCATGACTCCCTGCGGCTCCTCCTCGACGAACTCCGGCATCTGCGGGGCATCGACGCCGTCGTCGTCACCGGCGACCTCGCCGACGACGGGTCCCCGGAGGCGTACACGGCCGTGGATGCGCTGGTGGGCGGGTTCGCGCGGGACGTACTGGGCGGGGTGCCCGTGTTCTGGACGACCGGGAACCACGACGAGCGCGAGGCCTTCGGCAAGGTGCTCGGCAGCGGGCATGCCGAGCCCGAGTCGGTGCTGGCGTCAAAGGCCGGTGAGCGGGCCGCGGTGAGCACCGTCGGCGGATGGCGGTTCGTCACGCTGGACTCGCTGGTGCCCGGGAAGGTGCACGGGGACCTCTCCGCCGGACAGCTCGCCTGGCTGCGCGAGGTGCTGAGCACTCCGGCCGAGCACGGCACCGTCCTCGCGTTCCATCATCCGCCCATCGCCCTCGACAACCCCCTCCAGCAGGTCTTCGGGCTGCGCAACCCCGCCGACCTCGCCGACGTGCTGCGCGGCGGCGACGTCCGGGCCGTCCTCACCGGGCACTTCCATCTTCAGCTCTTCGGGTTCCTGGAGTCGGTGCCGGTGTGGGTGACGCCCGGCGTGGTCAACCGCATCGACCTCACGGCGGCGCCGGGGACCGAGCGGGCCGTGCGCGGGGCCTCGGCCTCGCTCATCGTCCTCGGCGGCTCTTCCGGTCCGCTCTTCCACACCCTCCACGCACGTGATCCCCATGCCCACGAGACCGTCTACGAACTGGGGGAGGAGCGGGTACGGGATCTCGTCGCACGGGCATGACCTGCACCACTTGGGTAAGTCAAGCAACTGACTTAAGGTTGCCTCGGTCAAGTACTAGCCGATGGAGGCCCACCCATGTCCGACGCCCTCGCCCCTCCCGCCCCGGCGGGAGGCTCCGCACCGCCGCGGTCGAACGCCGTGGTGGCGGTGCTGGCCTTCGCCGGAATCGTGGTCTCGCTGATGCAGACCCTGGTGATCCCGATCGTCCCGGAGCTGCCCAAGCTCCTGGACGCGCCGGCCTCCGACACCGCCTGGGCCGTCACCGCCACCCTGCTCGCCGCCGCCGTGGCCACCCCCGTCGTCGGCCGCCTCGGTGACATGTTCGGCAAGCGCCGCATGCTGCTGATCAGCGGCGCCATGCTGATCATCGGCTCGGTCGTCTGCGCGCTCGCCGACTCCCTCGTACCGATGATCATCGGCCGTGCCCTCCAGGGCCTCGCCTCCGGTGTGATCCCGCTCGGCATCAGCATCATGCGCGACGAGCTGCCCGCCGAGCGGCTGGCCTCCGCCACCGCCCTGATGAGCGCCTCCCTCGGTATCGGCGGCGCCCTCGGACTGCCCGCCGCCGCGCTCATCGCCGACAACTTCAGCTGGCACGTACTGTTCTGGACCTCGGCCGCGCTCGGTGCCGTGGCCATCGGCCTGGTCACCGCCTTCGTCCCCGAGTCCCGGGTGCGCACCGGCGGCCGGTTCGACCTCGTCGGCGCCATCGGCATGGCGGCGGGGCTCATCTGCCTCCTCCTTGCCATCTCCAAGGGCGCCGACTGGGGCTGGGGCAGCGGCACGACGATCGGCCTGTTCGTCGCGGCCGTCGTGATCCTGCTGAGCTGGGGCTTCTTCGAACTGCGCACCAGTCAGCCGCTGGTGGACCTGCGCACCACCGCCCGCCGCCAGGTGCTGGTCACCAACCTCGCCTCGATCGCCGTCGGCTTCGCCATGTTCGCGATGAGCCTGGTGATCCCGCAGCTCCTCCAGCTCCCCGCCCAGACCGGCTACGGCCTCGGCAGGTCGATGCTGGCCGCCGGCCTGGTCATGGCCCCCTCCGGCCTGGTCATGATGGCCACGGCCCCCATCTCCGCCGCCGTATCCAAGGCCCGCGGCCCGAAGGTCACGCTGATGATCGGCGCGCTGATCGTCGCCGCCGGGTACGGCCTGAACATCGTCCTGATGAGCGAGGTCTGGCACTTCGTCCTCGTCTCCTGCGTCATCGGCGCCGGCATCGGCTTCACCTACGGCTCGATGCCCGCGCTCATCATGGGCGCGGTGCCCGCGTCGGAGACGGCCGCGGCGAACAGCCTCAACACCCTGATGCGGTCCATCGGCACCTCGTCGGCGAGCGCCATCGCGGGCGTCATCCTGGCCCAGCTGACCACGGACTTCGGCGGCTACGCGCTGCCCTCCGAGAACGGCTTCAAGGCCGTCCTCGCGGTCGGCGCCGGGGCGGCCCTGCTCGCCTTCGCGGTCGCGTCCTTCATCCCGCGCCAGCGGGTGGCGGGGGACGCGGTACCGGTGGCGGAGGGGCCGGTGGAGCCGGCCGAGGTCGCGGCCAAGTCGTAGCCGCCGTACGGCAGTCGGGGCCCGTGGCGGTTTGTCCGCGGCGGGCCCTTCTCCTGTGCGCTACAGGTGCGCTACAGGTTGCCCAGTGGCTCGATGTCGACCTTCACCGGGGTGCCCCACACGCGCAGCACCTCGTAGTCGGTGAACTCGTGGACCAGCCGGTACGCCATCGCCGCGCGCGGCCCTCTGCGCGCCGCGGCGAGATAGAGCTCGGCCTCGCGGCGGTCGCGGCGCGGGGTGCCGCACAGCTGCCACTCCTGGCCGGTCCACAGCTCGGGCAGCCAGCGCTGCTGCGGCTGGGGCCGGTCGTCGCGGACGCCGTAGCGGGAGGGCGCGGTGGCCGAAGGGCCGGTCTGGGCGGGGCCGTTGATGGAGGCGCGACGGGCGGCGCGGCGCCGGGTCTCGCACAGCAGGCACAGGTCGGGGGCGTTCTCGTCGACCGGGCCGTTCGGGTGCTCGGCGCACCGGGTGCTGGGCGCGGCGGTGGTGACGCTCTCGTCCAGCAGCTCCAGGGCGCGCTTGAGGTCGGCCTTGACCTCGTGGAGCTTGGCGTCGGGGGTGTCGGAGGAGAGGGCCTCGCCGTGCTCGCCGAGAAGACGGAGGGCCCGGCCTAGGGCGGTGAGCTGGGCGTGGTTCATCAGTCCGCGTAGTCCTTGGGTTTTCCGGTGTCGAGGGCGCTGCCGACCGGCGAGGGAAGCCCGACGGTCTCTCCCCAAGCGTACGAGGGCGACTGCTGGTAGCGGCCGCCCTCGGGCTCGATGGAGACGGTGAGGATGCGGTCAGCCCATGCTCTTCGCGCCGTCCAGGGACTCCCGGATGATGTCGGCGTGGCCGGCGTGCTGGGCCGTCTCGGCGACGATGTGCAGCAGTACCCTGCGGGCCGACCATCGGGCCCCGGGCTTGTTCCAGGGGGCCTCGGGCAGCGGATGGTCGGCGTTCAGGTCGGGCAGGGACGTGACGATCTCGTCGGTCCGGCGGGCCGCCGCCTCGTAGGCGGCCAGCACACCGGTCAGGGTGTCGCCGGGCAGCATCCGGAACTCGTCGGCCCGGCGGGCGAAGTCGGCCTCGGTCATGTTGCTGAAGTCGTCCGACGGCGACGGGCCGTCGAGGATGAAGCTCGCCCAGTTCCGCTCCACCGACGTGACGTGCTTGATCAGGCCGCCCAGGCACAGCGCACTGGCCGTGGTCCGCTGCCCGGCCTGCTCGTCGGTGAGGTCACGGGTGGTGAAGCGCAGGAAGTGCCGTTGATGGGCCAGCGCTTCCAGCAGGTCGGTGCGCTCGGTGGCAGTGTCATGCGTGGTCTCGGTCATGGGGCCACGGTAGGAGCGATATAGGTCAGATCCTGACCTGTGAAGGGACCGGGCAGCGGCTGGCTGAGAAGTGGCTGAGAACCGTCGAACCTTCGGCAATATTGCTGACAATTTTGTGAACGAGTGCTGGACTTGGGGCCGTTGTCGTTCGCGACGAGCCGCGAGGTCAGGAGACGGGCGTGAAGAGAAGGACATTGGTCAAGGGACTCGGAGCCGCATCCGCCGTACCGGCGGTCGGGTTGACGGCCGGCAGCGCACAAGCCGCGAGCCGCAGACCCGCCGACGGCCCGCTTCTCTTCGACCCGACCGACCACACCGAGCAGACCATCGGCATCACCGACACCGAGGGCGTCGTCCACGAGGTCGTCTACCGCTTCCACAAGGTCGCCTCGTACGTCGCGAAGCCGGTCGACGCGACCTACCAGTCCCTCAACATCAGCGTCCCGGTCCGTATCGACGGCGCCCCGGTGGACGCGGCCGGCGCCCCCATCCTCTTCGCCAACTCCGTCGGCGGGTACATGCCGTCCTCGGTGGCGAACAAGACCGGCATCACCGCCACCGGCATGGGCGGCGGCACCAGCCGTCAGGGCCTCGCCCTCGCCGCCGGGTACGTCGTCGTCGAGCCCGGCGCCCGCGGCCGTACCCTCGTCGACGCGAACGGCACCTACTACGGCACCGCCCCCGCCGCGATCGTCGACCTCAAGGCCGCCGTCCGCTACCTGAAGTACAACCAGGGCCGCGTACCCGGCGACGTGCAGCGCATCGCCTCCTGCGGCACCAGCGCGGGCGGCGCCCTGTCCTCGCTGCTCGGCGCGTCCGGCGACAGTCCGCTCTACGAGCCGTACCTCAGGGAGATCGGCGCGGCCGACGCCTCCGACGCGATCTTCGCGACCGGCGCCTGGTGTCCGATCACCGACCTGGAGCACGCGGACATGGCGTACGAGTGGTGCTGGGGAAGCAACCCGCTGGCCTCGGGCGCGCTCGTCGACCGGACCGTCTCCGGGGAGCTGAGCAGCGCGTACGGCCCCTATCTCGCCTCGCTCAAGCTCCGGGCCCGGGGCTTCGGCGCGCTCACCGCCCGCAACCTGGACGACTACCTGCTGAAGACGTTCATGCGGCCGTCGGCCACCAAGTACCTCGCCGCGCTGTCCGAAGCGGCCCGCGCCGCCTATCTCGCGGCCCACCCCTTCCTCACCTGGAACGGCACCGAGGCCACCTTCACCTGGGCCGACTTCCTCACCCACGTCGGCGCCCGGAAGAAGAACGCCCCCTCCTTCGACGCCTTCGACCTGTCCACCCCCGAGTGCAACCTCTACGGCACCGGCACCACCGCGGCCCGCCACTTCACCCTCTACAGCCTCCGTCACGCCGCCGGCGACAGCGCCCGCCTCGACGAGGACATCCCGGCCAAGCTGCACCTGATGAACCCGATGTACCACCTCGTCGACAAGGTCAACGCCGGCCGCTCCCGGCACTGGTGGATCCGGCTCGGCACCAAGGACACCGACACCTCGCACACGGTCGCCGGCAACCTCTCCGCCCGGCTTGCCGACCTCGGGGACGACGTCGACACGTCGTACTACTGGGACGCGGGCCATGGTGCCGACCAGGACCCCGGTGACTTCATCGAGTGGATCGCCGCGGTCTCCGGCCACCGGCACCGGTAGCAACGGCCGACGCCCCGGCCGACGGTGGCCGGGGCGCCGCAGCGGCCGGGGATCAGCCCTCGGTACAGGCGTGCGTCGGTGCGGAGGCGAGGTCGCCGAGCACGGGCGCGACCGTGTGCTCCGCCGTGCACATCACCGGAGCGGCCGACCCCCAGTGGTTCCCGGAGGCACCGGGGTCCTGATCGGCGTGCGCGGGGGCGGCGAGAGCGACGGCGGAGCCGGCCAGGGCGGCGGCCATGAGCATCTTCTTCATGAGCGGAGAACGACCGGCCGCCGCACGGGTCACCGCTGCCTCGGCAGCCCGAACGCGTACGTGGCCCCGAACCCGACCGCGTACCCCGTCAGCAGCCCGCCCGCGTAGACCGCCGCCGCCGTCCCCAGCCCGCCGTCCCCCGCGAGCAGCGGGAACAGCGCCCACCCCGACGGCCCGATCGCCGTGGCCCCCACCCGCTCGCCGAGCATCGCGAACAGCCCGACGAAGGCACCCCCGGCCGCCCCGCCCGCGCACGCCGTGAGAAACGGGCGCCCCAAGGGCAGGGACACCCCGTAGATCAGCGGCTCGCCCACGCCCAGCAGCCCGGCCGGAAGCGCCGACCTGATCGTCGTCCGCAGTCCGACGTCGTGCCGCAGCCGCAGGTACACCGCCACCGCCGCCCCGACCTGCCCCGCGCCCGCCATGGCCAGCAGGGGGAGGAGCGCGGTGGAGCCCTGTTGCTCGATGAGGGTGGTGTGGATGGGGATGAGCGCCTGGTGGAGGCCCAGCATCACCAGCGGGAGGAAGAGCCCGCCGAGGACCGCGCCCGCGAACACGCCCGTCGTCGACAGCAGCCAGTTCGCCGCCGTCCCGATCGCCGAGGAGACCGTGCCGGCGGCGTACATGAGGACGTACAGCGTCGCGAGGCCCGGGACGAGGACGGTGACCGTCGGTGTCACCAGGACGTCCAGCGCCGCCGGCACCCGCCCCCGGCACCACTTCTCGACGTACGTCCCCAGCAGCGCCGCCGCCAGCGCGCCCAGCACCCCGCCCTGTCCCGGGGCCAGCGTCACGCCGAAGGCCGTCACCTTCGCCACCCCCGGATGGACGACGACGGCCGCGACCGCCCCGCCCAGGACGGGCGTGCCGCCGAACTCCTTCGCGGTGTTGTACCCGACGAAGACCGCGAGGAGGGACATGAAGGCGGACGCGATCGCGGCCAGGGCCGGGGTGAGGGAGGGCAGCCAACCGGCGTTCACCAGCAGTCCGTTGACGCCCGCGAGGATGCCGCAGCCGATCAGCGCCGGGATGAGCGGCACGAAGACGTTCGCCACCCGGCGCAGGGTCCGCTTCAGCGGGGTCGCGTTCCGGGCCGTCCGCGTCTCCTTGCGCAGCAGGGCCTCGAAGTCGGCCGTCACCCGCGCCACGACCCCCGGCCCCAGCACGATCTGGTACGTGTCGTCCTCGACCACCCCCAGCACCCCCGGCAGCGCCCGCAGCGCCTCCCCGTCCACCAGGTCCCGGTCGGCGAGGCCCAGCCGCAGCCGGGTCATGCAGTGGGCGACGGAGGTGATGTTGGCGGGGCCGCCGACCAGAGGGAGGAGCGCCGCCGCGGTGTCGTACGAGGTGGTCATCCGCCGAGCGTGCGGGTCAGCCGCCCGCCGCCGCCAGCGCGGCACGCAGATGCCCGCCGGACTCCTCCAGAAGGCGGGTGGCGGCGGGCCCGTCCACGCCGCTGAGAAGCACCAGGATCGCGTTCTTCACCTCGCCGTCCGTCTCCGCGAGAGCCCGCTCGATCTCCTCGTCCGCCGCGCCCGTGGCGAGGGCGACGATACGGCGGGAGCGCGCCCGGAGCTTCTCGTTCGAGGCGCGCACGTCGACCATCAGGTTCCCGTACGTCTTGCCCAGCCGGATCATCGTGATCGTCGACAGCATGTTCAGGACCAGCTTCTGCGCGGTGCCCGCCTTCAGCCGTGTGGACCCGGTGACCAGCTCAGGGCCCACGACGACCTCGATGCCGTGCTCCGCGGCGGCGGCCAGCGCGCTGTGCGCGTTGCAGGACAGCCCGATCGTCAACGCGCCCTGCGCGCGGGCGTGTTCGACGGCGCCGATGGCATACGGGGTGCGGCCGGACGCGGAGACGCCGACCACCGTGTCCAGGGGCGTCAGCTTCAGCGCGTCCAGATCCGCTCGCGCCAGCTCCCTGGAGTCCTCGGCGCCCTCCACCGAGGTGACCATGGCCTCCCGTCCGCCCGCGATCAGACCGACGACCTGCGCGGGGTCGGTGTTGAAGGTCGGCGGACACTCGGAGGCGTCCAGCACGCCGAGCCGTCCGGCGGTCCCGGCACCGGCGTAGACGAGCCGACCGCCGCGGGCCATGCGTTCGGCCACGGCGTCGATGGCGGCTGCGATCTCGGGCAACCGCCGCGTGATGGCCGCCGGCACGGTGGCGTCCTCACCGTTCATGAGGCGGGCGATGTCGAGGGTGGGGAGTTGATCGATGTCGGCGAGCTCGGGCCGGAAGGCCTCGGTGGTGAGGGCTTCCAGCTCGGCACGCAGGTGACGGGGGTCGGAGGTGGAGGTCATGGGGGGGCGGCTCTTTCAAGTAACGGGTGTGGAGTCCTACCTCAGGGGCGCGGGGAACTGCGCGACAAGCCACAACGAACCCGCAGCCGCCACGCAACACTCACCCCTACGATCTTCCGCGATGCCGATGCGCCAACGCCTCGTACGACGAAGCCAGCGCCGGCGCCGCGGTCTCGTACGTCCTTTGCGCCACCCCCACGAACAGGCAGTCCACGACCAGCAACTGACTCGTCCGCGAAGACATCGCCGCCGGCCGCAACTCGCTCTCCCGGGACGTCGACGTCGTCAGCACATGGTCCGCGTACTGCGTCACCGAACTGTCCGGCCGCCCGGTGATGGCAACCGTCGTCGCCCCGCGTTCGAACGCGACCCGCAACGGCTCGATGACATCGCCCGTCGCCCCGGAGTGCGTGATCGCGATGGCGACGTCCCCCGCCCGCAACTGCACGGCGTTGGTGACGGCGAGATGCGGATCGCTGTGGGCGTGGGCTATCAGCCCTATCCGCAGCAGCTTCTGCACCAGGTCCTGAGCCACCAGCCCGGACGCCCCCACGCCGTACACATCGATACGACGCGCGGTCGCCGCCGCGGCGACGGCCGCGGCCAGCTGCACGGTGTCCAGACCGGCGGCCGTGTCGGCCAGCGTCTGCTGCTCGTCGTACGCCAGTTTCGCGACGACGTCGGCGATGGGGTCGTCCACCGCGATGTCCGTCGTGATGGCGGGCGCCCGCCCCGACTGCTGCTGGGCGGCGAGGCCCGCGAGGGCGAGCCGCAGGTCGCGGTAGCCGGGGTAGCCGAGGATGCGGGCGGTGCGCACGACCGTCGCCTCGCTCGTGCCCGTCAGCTCCGCGAGTCCGGTGACCGTCAGGGCCGCGCAGCCCGCCGGGTCACCGGCGACGGCCTCGGCGACCCGTTGCATGGAGCGGGTCATGGAAGGGCTGAGGGTGCGCACCTTCGCGGCGAGGGCGGCGGGGGCGGGCGGTGCGCCCGGGCCGCCCGAGGCGCTGCCGAAAATTTCCTTCACTTCCTGGGTCACATGTGAAAGATATTTTCGGCTCGGTGCCGGGGTCAAGAGTGCGCACAATGGGGGCATGGATCCCTCCGGCCTCCCCGTAAGCCCCTTGGAGCAGGCGTTGCACGCGGCACGCGCCCTCGTGCTCGCCGATCTGGTCGCGGGAGAGGTGGCCGACGCGGACGTCGTCTCGCTCGTCGAGGAGTCCGTGGTGCAGCGGCGCTGGTGGGTGGAACAGTGGCCGGCCGGCGCGGAATTCGTGGCCGGGCTGGTCGCGCAGGACGTTCAGGACGCGCTGCTGGAGCGGTACGGCCGCTGGCCGCTGTGCCCGGTGTGCGAGGTCGGCGATCCGCACGCGCTGGAGATCGAGCCGGAGCTCGGGCCCGATCCGCACTGGGTGTGCCACAAGGCGGGCGTGAAGGTCGCCTCGGTGGGCTCCCTGGGCCCGGCGACCGGCGGGACGCCCTCCTCGTGACCGTCTACATAGACCCACCCGCCTGGCCCGGGCACGGCCGGATGTGGTCCCACCTGGTGAGCGACGTGTCGTACGACGAACTCCACGCGTTCGCCGACGGCCTGGGCGTCCCGCGCCGTGCCTTCGAGCGCGACCACTACGACATCCCCTCGCACCGCTACGCGGACGTGGTCGCCGCCGGCGCGGTGGAGATCAGCAGCCGCGAGGTGGTGCGACTGCTGACCGAGTCGGGGCTGCGGAGGCCGAAGGGGCGCGCGGTCTAGTCCCGCTTACGCAAGTACAGCCGGAGCGTGGCGTCCTGTTCGTGTGGCTCGTGCTGTTCGTGCGCGTGCACTTCTCGTTGCTCCTCGACGGTCGCCCGGACGTACCCGGCGCGGGTGACCACGGCCTGCGAGGGGAGGTTCGTCTCCTCGATCGTCGCCATGAGCAGCCGTACGCCGTCCCGGGCCAGCGCCCACTCGCTCAGCGCGCGCAGCGCCTCCGTGGCGTAGCCCTGGCCGCGGGCCGACTCCGCGAGGTCGTAGCCGACCTCGGCGCGGCCGTCCTCGTCCGGGGCGCCGTGGAAGCCCATGCCGCCGACGGCCCGGCCGTCCTCCCGTCGTACGAGGACGAAGACGCCCCACTCCGGGCGGTGCACGCCCGCCTCGTACGCCTTGACCAGCATCCCGGCGGCTTCGCGGGTGCCGTCGTAGGGGCCGTCGGCGACCCACGCGTAGCCGCCGTCGCCGCCCATGCGCAGATCGGCGGCGGCCGCGGGGGTGAGGCCCTCCAGGGTGAGCCGGTCGGTGGGCAGGACGAGGTTGTTGTACCAGTCCCACTCGGTGACCGGGGCGCGGCCGGGCAGTTCGCCGCGGCCGGTGGCCCACAGCAGGGTGGGCCAGTGCGCGGGGCCGGGCTGGATGTGCGGGAACATGCGGGTGAGCACGAACTCGGCGAGTTCGGCCGGGGGTTCGTAGGGCAGGCCGAGCCCCTCGGCGATGTCGTGGGTGTGCAGCAGCACCTCCCCGACGGCGAGCGCGGCGAAGCCCTCGGGGTTGGCGGAGTAGTAGGGCCGAGGGTGGTAGGCGCGGGTCCTGGGTGGTGTCACCCGGACCGTCGCGGCGAGCAACACGCCTCCCCCTTCGATGAGTTGGAGCACCCGCGCGTTGTCCGTGCTGTCGTCGACCACGATGTCGAAGGGCCGGTAGGTGTCCTGCACCCGCCCGGCCAGCCGCCCCGCGTACACGATCAGATCCTGCGCGATGTGCTGGGCCGTCTCCCGGCAACTCCACTCGCACCGTCCGGCCCGCACACCGTCCCAGTCCCGCTCGACCGCGCCCCGCAGCACCGCCACGGCCCCCGCGACGGCCTCTTCCACTCGCTCCGCACCCCTGTTTCCCATGAGGGGCAGGCTATGAGCCCGGCGCCCTCACGGCGACAGCATTTCCAGCTCGGCGGCGAGGTTGTAGCGCGCGGTCGCCTCCCACTCGGCGGCCCCGTACGGCGTGCGGAACAGCCGGGGCAGCTCCAGGAGCTGCCGCAGGATCGCGGACCGCCCCTCCCGGAAGGCGTCGTTCGGCACGAACCCGTACTCCTCGCGCACGGCGGCCGTGTAGGCGGCGTAGGCGGCGGGCGGGGCGGCCAGGATCGCGAGATCGGCGTCGCACAGCACCTGCCCGTCATGGTCGTCGGCCCCCGGGTCGTGGGTGACGGTGAGCCGCACGAGCCGCGCCACCTCCGCGGCCTTCCCCTGCGCCACCCCGGCCTCGGGAAGGGCCCGCTCGGCGATCCGCGCCGACCGCTCCTCGTTCTCCGACCGCTCGGGCAGGTACACGGCGTCATGGAACCAGGCCGCGAGCCGTACGACGTCCGGGTCGTCCGCGTACTTCTCCAGTACGTCGACATGGTCGAGGACCGCGGTGAGGTGAGCGAGCGTGTGATACCGCCGCTGCGGCTCCTGCCAGCGGGCGAGGAGGTCGTCGGCGTAGAGAGCGGGGTCGGGGCCGTCGTCGGCGCCCCGCACCGACCGGAGCGCGTGGGAGAAACGGACGCGGAGGGCATCGAGATCGACCATGTACCGATTGTCGCGCGCCCCCTAGCGTGTGGGGCATGACGACGACTGAGGACGTACGCGACCCCGAACTGCCCGGCCTCCTTCTCATCACCGAGCGCGACGGTCTGGTCCCGCTCCTGCGGTCCCGCCCCGACACCGACTTCGAACGCCCCACGGACGGGTGTCCCGGCTGGACGGTCCGGGACGTGGTGGCGCACTGTTCGTCCGCGCTGATGCGGATCGTGGAGAGCCGTTACGAGAAGGGGGTCTTCTCGCCGGAGGCGAACAACCGGGACATCGCCGAGCGTGCCGAGTGGGGCAACGCGCAGGTCGTGGACGAGCTGGAGCGCGGGATGACGGAGGCCGGGCCGGTGATCGCCAAGGCGGGCGGGGCGCTGGACATGGCCGCGCTGGGGGAGTGGGTGCACGGCGGAGACGTGCGGGACGCGATCGGGGAGCCCGGCGCCTACACCGGCCCGGGTCTGCCGTACGCGCTCACCCTGCTGGCCCGCATCACCCGGGAGAAGGGCTGCCTGCCGCTCCACGCCGACCTGGACGACGTGGACGAGCCGCTCACGCTGGGCGCGGTGTCGGGCGAGCGGACCCCGGCCCGCTATATCGGGGATGCCGCGACTCTCGTACGGCTCTACTCGGGGCGTCCGGTGGCGGGGCGGACGTTCGAGCTGGCGGGCGCGGAGGCGAAGGAGCTGAACATCTTCTGGTGACCGGCGGCGATCTTGTCGCGGGCGCGGCGGCTGCGGGCGTACCCTGGATTGGACTAGACCTCTAGTCGCTCCAGTCGTCGTCCTGTCGCCTACGCCAACGAACGGGGTCCCATGAGCAAGCGTGCAGTCCTCGAGGTCATCGCCCTCGACGCCGAGGACGCGATCGCGGCGCAGGCCGGCGGCGCGGACCGGCTGGAGCTGGTGACCGACATGGCGGCCGACGGACTGACGCCGCCCGTGGCGACCTTCAGCGCCATCCGGGCCGCCGTCGACATCGACCTGCGCGTGATGCTCCGCCTGACGGACGGCTTCGCCGCGGGAGACGTGGGCCGGTTGGTCCGCACCGCCGGTGAGCTGCGCGCGGCGGGCGCGGACCAGTTCGTGCTCGGCTTCCTCGACGCGGAGGGCGGCGTGGACCTGGCGGCGGTGGAGCGCGTGGTCGCCGAACTGGACGGCGCCCGATGGACCTTCCACCGCGCCATCGACCACACCGCGGACCGGGACGCCCTGCGCAAGCAGCTGGCAGACCTGCCGGGCCTGGACACCTACCTCACGGCGGGCTCGGCGCAGGGCGTCGACTCCGGGCTCCCGACGCTGCTGGCGGAGGCGGCGAAGAGTGGGGAGCCCGGGTACGAGCAGCAGATCCTGGTGGGCGGGGGTTTGGAGCTGGAGCATGTCCCGCACCTGCTGGCAGCCGGGGTCGACGCTTTCCACATCGGCGGAGCGGCAAGACCACAGGGCTGGGAACACCCGGTATCGGCAAAGGCGGTAGCGGAGTGGCGTCGCCTGTTGAAGGGCATTCAACAGGCACCCCATTGCTGAGATCCCTGCCCGCCTAGGCGAGTTGCCGGGGCAGCGGTGCCGCATGGGTGACGATCAGACCCGACACCGCGCGGGTGAGGCAGACGTACAGCCGCCGCAGTCCCGTCCGCTCGTCCGGCTCGCCGTCGACGACCGCCCGCGGCTCGTCGAGGACCACGTAGTCGTACTCGAGGCCCTTCGCGAGCGACGCCGGTACCAGTGTCAGCCGGGTCTCCTCGGTCGTCTCCTCGCCGGGCGCGAGATGACCGATGCCGGCCGTGTCGAGGGCTTCCGCCAGTGCCGGCACGCGCGCGTCCGCCGCGATCAGGCCGGTCGAGCCCTCGTTGCGCAGCAACTCCTCGCAGGCGGCGACGACTTCGGCCGGGTCGCCGATCTCGCGCAGATCGAAGAAGCCGGGGTTCTCACGCACCGACGCGACCGGGGTGAGGCCGGGAGCGATGTGCGGCAGCAGCCGGGAGGCGTACGTGATGACGTCGGTCGGCACCCGGAAACCCGCCGTCAGTTCCTCGATGACGCCGTCCGCCTTGCCGAGGTGGGTGAGCGCCTCGTCCCAACTCCGCGTCGCCCAGGGCGTGGTGCCCTGCGCGAGGTCGCCGAGGACGGTCGCCGAGCCGGTGGTGCAGCGGCGGCCCACCGCCCGGTACTGCATGGGGGAGAGGTCCTGCGCCTCGTCCAGCACCACATGCCCGAGCGAGTGCGTGCGCGCGACGACGTCCGTCGCCTCGTCGATCAACACGGCGTCCGCGGCGGACCACTTGGCCGACTTCACCGACCGTACCGGCTTCGCCCACAGGATCGTCTTCTGCTCGTCCTCGTCGAGGATCCCGTCCGCGTGGGCGGCGAGGAAGTCCGCGTCCGTCAGCAGCCGCAGCACCAGCTTCGCCGGATCGACCGGCGGCCAGACCTCCTTCACGGCCGCCTTCACCGCCGGGTTGCGGGCCACCGCGTCCTGCACCCGGTCGTCCGGCGCCTCGCCCGCGCGCTCCATCTGCACCAGCACCGCGTGCGCGATGCGCTGCGGAAGGGCGTCACGGGCGGCGCCGTAGCGGATGTCACGGTCGAGCAACTCGCGGACGATGTCCTCCAGTTCGTATGCCGGAACCCGCCAACGGCGTGAGCCGCGCACGACCATGACCGGCTCGGTCGGCATCGTGACATGCGAGTAGACCGCCCGCCGGAGCACCTCCGCCATCCTCGCGTCACCCTTGATGACCGCGGCGGGTGCGTCGTCCGTCCCCCGCACCTCGACGCCCTTGGCGACCAGGTCGTCGACCGTGGCCTGCTGCACGCTCAACTCGCCCAGCGCGGGCAGCACCTGCTCGATGTAGTGCAGGAAGGACCGGTTCGGCCCGATGACCAGGGTGCCGGTGCGGGCGAGCCGGTCGCGATGGGCGTACAGCAGATACGCGACCCGGTGCAGACCCACGGCGGTCTTCCCGGTCCCCGGCCCTCCCTGCACGCACACGGTCCCACCCAGCCCCGACCGAACGATCTCGTCCTGCTCGGGCTGGATGGTGGCGACGATGTCCCGCATCGGACCCACACGCGGGCGCTCGATCTCCTGCTGGAGGAGCTTGCTGGTGGCCGCCGCCTCGGCCGGGTCGGAGAGGTGCTCGTCCTCGTACGCCGTGATGTCGCCGCGCGTGTACCCGAAGCGGCGGCGCAGACCGACGTCCATCGGGTCCTTCTTCGACGCCCGGTAGAACGGCTGCGAGACCGGCGCACGCCAGTCGATGACCATCGGGTCGCCGTCGTGGTCGTGGACGTGCCGGCGCCCGATGTAGAAGCGCTCGCCCTCGGCGCCCTCCGCCTGCTCGGCGCCCGGGGCGTGCAGATAGTCGAGGCGGCCGAAGAACAGGGGGGTGTCGCTGAGGTCGGCCAGCGCCTTGATGCGCTCGTTGATCTGGCGTTCCAGGATCTGGGCGTTGACCCAGTTCGCGGTGACGTCCTTGATGTCGAGGGACTCGGCGTCCTCCCGCATGGCGCGCAGGGCGGCGCGGGACGCGGTGAGATGGCCGCGCTCGCGGCCGAGGGGGTCGTCGGCGGGCGTGGACAAGGGGGTGCCTCCGAAGGTGCTGCGGACTGAGTGGCTGCTGGGCGCTGCGACATGCCGACCGGTTTCCGTCCGGTCGGCGGCACTCCGCGGGGGAGGCGGGCAAGAGCGGAGATTGTAGGTGAGGGGGACGAGGAGCCGCCAATGGATTTCCGCGGCCCCTCCCCCTAAGGGACGGCCCCTACGACTCAGGTATCGCAGCAAGTCGGGACCTTGGACCGATGCCCTCCTTATGCCTCGAAAGCCACCATGGAGACATGAGTGCAGCGACCATCACCCCAGCGCCCGGTCGCCCGTCCGGGGCGACCCCCCTCACCGACAGCCACCCCACCCACCGCATCGGCGACATCCTCCGCGCGATACGCGTCTTCGCCGGCGCGGCCTTCGAAGTGATCGTCCTCGGCGAGTACGGCGAGGAAGCCGGCGTCCGCCGCAAGAAGTAGGCCCCCCGGGGCCCGGCCCCCCGTCCTCAGCCCTCCGCCAGGAGCTCGTCGGCGTCCACGATCCGGTAGGCGTACCCCTGCTCCGCCAGGAACCGCTGCCGGTGCGCGGCGAAGTCCTGGTCGATCGTGTCGCGGGCGACCACGGAGTAGAAGTGGGCCTGGTGCCCGTCCGCCTTGGGCCGCAGCACCCGCCCCAGCCGCTGCGCCTCCTCCTGCCGGGACCCGAAGGTGCCCGACACCTGGATGGCGACCGTGGCCTCCGGCAGGTCGATGGAGAAGTTCGCCACCTTCGAGACGACGAGGACGCTGATCTCGCCCTCCCGGAAGGCGTCGAAGAGCTTCTCGCGCTGCGCGTTCGGCGTCTCGCCCTTGATGACCGGCGCCCCGAGGTGCTCCCCGAGCTCGTCGAGCTGGTCGATGTACTGCCCGATGACCAGGATCTGCTGCCCGGCGAAGCGCCGCACGATCGCCTCGGTCACCTTCCGCTTCGTCGCGGTGGTGGCACAGAAGCGGTACTTCTCCTCCTGCTCCGCCGTGGCGTACGCGAGCCGCTCGGAGTCGGTCAGGTTGACCCGGACCTCGACACAGTCGGCGGGCGCGATGTAGCCCTGCGCCTCGATCTCCTTCCAGGGCGCGTCGAACCGCTTGGGGCCGATGAGCGAGAAGACGTCCGACTCCCGCCCGTCCTCCCGGACGAGGGTCGCGGTCAGCCCCAGCCGCCGCCGGGCCTGGAGGTCGGCGGTGAACTTGAACACGGGGGCCGGCAGCAGATGCACCTCGTCATAGACGATCAGCCCCCAGTCGCGGGAGTCGAACAGCTCCAGGTGCGGATAGACACCCTTACGCCTGGTCGTCAGCACCTGGTAGGTGGCGATGGTGACGGGCCGGATCTCCTTCCTCGTCCCGCTGTACTCGCCGATCTCGTCCTCGGTCAGCGAGGTCCGCTTCACCAGCTCGTGCTTCCACTGCCGGGCGGAGACGGTGTTGGTGACGAGGATGAGCGTGGTCGACTTGGCCTGCGCCATGGACCCGGCGCCGACGAGCGTCTTCCCGGCACCACAGGGCAGGACCACGACCCCACTGCCACCGTGCCAGAAGTTCTCCACGGCCTGCTTCTGGTACGGGCGCAGCGCCCAGCCGTCCTCGGCCAGCTCGATGGGATGCGCCTCGCCGTCCACGTACCCGGCGAGGTCCTCGGCCGGCCAGCCCAGCTTCAGCAGGGTCTGCTTGATCTGGCCGCGCTCGGAGGGGTGCACGACGACGGTGTCCGGGTCGAGCCGGGCCCCGACCAGCGGCGCGACCTTCTTCGACCGCAGGATCTCCTCCAGCACCGGGCGGTCGGTGGTGGTCAGCACGAGCCCGTGCGCCGGGTGCTTGGAGAGCGTCAGCCGTCCGTACCGGTCCATGGTCTCGGCGACGTCCACGAGCAGCGCGTGCGGCACCGGATACCGGCTGTACTGCACGAGCGCGTCGACGACCTGCTCGGCGTCGTGCCCGGCCGCGCGCGCGTTCCACAGCCCCAGCGGCGTCACCCGGTACGTGTGGATGTGCTCCGGCGCCCGCTCCAGCTCCGCGAACGGCGCGATGGCCCGACGGCACTCGTCGGCCTGCTCGTGGTCGACTTCCAGGAGCAGGGTCTTGTCCGACTGGACGATCAGCGGTCCGTTCACGTACGCACTTCCCTTCCGCACGGGCCAAACCTCCAGTGTGCCGTATGCGGCGGGAAGCGGGTTCTCGGAAGACCGCCGTCGTGGGCAACCCCTGACCGGCGTCGTCTGTCTAGTCGGGCGGGGACCGGCGGAGTGAGGAGCACGCGGTGATGTCGGTGGGCAGATGGGGGTTCGGCGTCGGGGCCACGGCGGTACTGGTGGCCACCGGGGCATGGGTGATGTGGCCGCAGGACGTCGACCCCGACCTGTGGCACGAGATACGGCCCGCGATAGAGGCACGCCTGGAGGCCGAGTCGCACGGCACCGGGTACGGCGAGACCGTCCCGGAGCTCGACGCGCGCTGGTTCTGCCACGCGGAGGCACTGGAGCTCGACGAGCGCGACGGGGTCGTCCGGGCGGGCGTCGACACGCTCTGCATGGAGTACGGCGTCCAGGCACACGCCCTCGTCGAGTGCTCCGGCGCCCATGTCCCGCAGGTGCTGCGCCTGGAGCGGGACACGTCCGGCGGCTACCGGATCGTGTCCCAGGAGGAGCCGCCCGACGGGGCGGGGTACGCGGAGTGGACCCACGCCCACTTCGGTCACTTCACCCGCGCCGAACTCGACGACAGCCTCTCGGCCACGCCCCTGGAAGCCGCCGCCCGCACCCACTTCGGCCTGGCCGCGGACGCCCCGGTGAGCGACTGCTAGCCGCCGGGCCCCGGGGCCTGTCCGGCGGATCATGCCGCAGACGCGGGGCTTGGGACGCCCACCTGCGGCGTTGTCGTCGGTTGCCGACGCTCCGCGTCGCCGCCCTCCTCCGCCTTGCAGCTGGACGCCCCAAGCCCCGCTCACCGGCGTCAATGAGGCGCCGCGCTTCCCTGCGACCTGATCCGCCGGACAGGCCCTAGTCGTCGGCGAGCTCCGCGACCCCCGTGATCCGGTGCAGTGGATAGGTCCGTACCTCGTCCGCCGTGTGGTCGTACGCGGTGACGAAGCCGCCCTCGACCCGGACCGGGGCGATGACGCGCTGGCTGGCGGCGCCCTCGGCGTTGACGTAGCCGATCCACAGGGCCTCGCCGGTCAGGACGGCGGCCTGCATGGTGGCGAGGGTCTCGGCGGAGCCGGTGCGGGGGAGTCCACCGGCCGGGGTCGCCGAGGGCGTCTGCTTGCGGGGGGCCGTGGAGGCCAGGTCACCGGCGCGGATCGCGCGGATCGCCGCCGTCAGCAGCGTGGCGTCCGGCACCGGCGGGCCGTCCGGGACCGGCTCGGGTGCCGTGCGCGGCGGGGTGCGGTGGGCGTGCGCGCGGGCGATGAGGACATCGCCCTCGGCGGACTCGGCGGCGGGCGCGAAGCCCATCGAGCGCAGCCCGTCCAGGAGGGCGGCCGGATCGGTCTGCGCGGCGAGGACGGTGGGCGCCAGGCGGCGCAGCCCGAGCCCGGCGGCGCGCTTGTCGGCGAGGATCTCGTTGAGCACGGCGTCGTCGTCGCACCGCACGTACGCGGAGGCCGCGCCGACCCGTAGATGCCCGTGCTTGCGGGCCACGTCGTCGATCAGATAGGCCAGCGGCTGCGGCACCGGCGTACGGGAGTGCGCGGTGAGGAAGGCGTGCAGGTCGGAGGCGGACCGCCCGGCGTCCAGCGCCCGCCGCACCGAGCCCGGCGTGAACCGGTACACGGTCGCGCCACCCTTCGACTCCACGTCCGCCAGCACCCCCAGCGTGTCCGCGAGCGGCCGTTGCAGCGGCCCGGGCGCCACCGCCGTCAGGTCGGCCTGGAGCAGCACATGGTCGAGGGGCTCGGGCAGCAGCGGCGCGAGCAGCCGCCCGGCGGCCGCGGTGGCGACGGCCTGCTCGGCCGCGGAGAGGGGTTCCGGGTGGGGTGCCGGCAGGGGGTGATGGCGCACGGGGAGCTTGTCGCCGGGGCCGGTCGGCTCCTGCGCCGCGGCCCGGACGGGGACGGCGGCCCCCAGCAGGGCCCGCCCGTGCGCCGACAGCGCCCCCCGCCCGGTGACGCCGAGCAGCTCGGCCTCACTGAGCGTCCACTGGGCGAGACGGGAACGGAGGTCGTCCTCACGGCGCTGTGGCCGCTCCCACCGCAGCCGCGCGAGCACCGACTCCGCCGCCGGTGCCGCCCCCTCCGGGAGCCCCGCCAGCAGCGTCAGCACCCGGTGGCGTACCTCCGACGCGGCGCTGCGGTCCAGGCCCGGACCGAGTGCCGACAGGGCTCGTTCCTTGGCGTCCCGGCCGCCGACCAGCCCGGGTGTGCGGGTCGCGGCCAGCCATGCCTCCGCGAGCCGCGCCCAGCGTTCGGCGGCGGGCCGCTCCAGCCACTCGTCGTACGCCGGGGTCGCCGCGTACCGCTCGTCGGCCTCCCCGTCGGAGGCCAGCAGCCCGGCGGCGTAGGCCAGTTCGACCCAGAACGCGGCGACGGGCTCGGGCACGTCGAGGGCGACCGCGGTCCGCTTCAGGTCCCGCACGCTCAGCCCGCCGGCCCGCAGCACCGTCGGACCGCCCTCGTCCCAGTCCTTCAGCAGCTCCTCCACGGTCGCCAGCGCCGTGTACGCCTGTCCGGCCGCCGTCGCGTCCACAACCTGTGGACGGTAGGTCGCCACCGCCTCCACGACCGGCGGCACCGGCTCGGTCACCTGGTGCGCGAGCCCGCCGCGCAGATGCAGCGCGACCTCCCGCGGCAGGACGACCGTCCCCGGCGACGTCGGCAGCAGCAGCCCGAGGTCGAGAAGCCGCCGCAGCCGGGGCGCCGGATCCGCGGTGACCTGCCCGTACGGCGGCCCCCACACCAGCCGCCGCAGCACGTCGAGGGACTCCTCCGGCAGCCCGCCGAGCAGCTTCGCCATCCGCTTGCGGTCGGTGAACAGCCCGGCCAGCGCGGCCACCGCCGACACGGAGTCGTGCGTGGACGGCAGCCCGGCCGCCGCCACGAGCTCCTGGATCCGCCCCGGCGACATCCCCGCCGACGCCTCCTGCACGGTCGGCCCGAGCCCCGTCGGCGACGGGTGCTGCGGCGAGGGAGCGAGCAGTTCCCGCGCGGTGCGCACCAGCCGCAGCCGCTCGTCCTCGCCCCACACCAGCGCCTGCTCGCGCAGCGTGCCCAGCGCCCGGGGCAGCGCGGCGGCGACGGCAGGGTCCCCGGCGTCCCCGGCCATCAGCCCGAGCAGTTCCGTCCGCGACGCCGGGTCCTGGGCCACCGCGAGCGCCTCCGCCGTCTGGAGCGCGAACCGGTCCAGGCGTTCGAGGGCGCGCACGACCGAGGCACGCGTCCCGGCGCGGGTCGCGAGCTGGGTGAGGTCGGTGGGGACGGGGGTGATGAGATCGGGGCGGGCCCGCAGCAGCAGGGCCAGGGAGGCGTCGTCCCTGGCCCGGAGGGCTTCGGCGAGGGAGCGGGGCGGGGTGGCCGGGGTGCTCATCCGACCCACGGTAGCGGGTGGGTACGACGGTGCGGCGCGGCCCAGCGGGTCGCAACGCGCCCCGGCGGCACGACCGTACGCGGCGACGTCGGCCGCCCCGCGCGCGATACCGTCACCCACGGGGCATCAACCCGCCGCCCCCCGGAGGGACTTCGTGGGTATCGAGAGCGATCAGGTCGTCTACGAGTATCTGAGCCGCGTCGGCGACGTCGCGCAGCAGCGGCAGTTGCCGTCCGGCACGCGCATGCGCCTCGTCTCCGAGCTGCGCAACGAGATCGACCGGCGCCGCGCCAAGGCCCCCGTGGACAGTCCCGCGGCCGTGCGCCGCATCATCGACCATCTCGGCAGCCCCGACGACGTCGTCACCGCGGCCGGCGGCGCCCCGCAGAGCGCCTCGGTGCCCGCGCCCACACCCACGGCCGTACCCGTGCAGCGTGACCGGGAGGTGGCGGAGCCGCGTCCCAAGGGGCTGCGCCGCATCATCCCCAAGCCCCGCCCCGCCGAGACCTCCGAGACGCCGGACCAGGCCCCCGCCCCGCCGCATCTGGCCGCCGCGGCCGAGCTCGGGGACAGCGAGCTCCAGCCCGACTGGTGGCGGCTGGACGACACCCCGTTCGGCGCCGGGGAGAGCGTCCCGGGCTTCGTGGGCGGCGTGGAGATCCCCGAGCTGCTCAAGCCTCCGCCGCCGAAGCGGGACCCGAAGCCGCCGGTCGAGAAGGCCGGGCGGCCCGAGGAAGAGGAACCGGAAGAGGCCGCCGAGGAGGTCGCGGCCCCACGCCGACGCCTCCCGTCCCTCTTCCGGGGCCCCAAGGGCAGGTGGACCAACCCCCTGCTCCTGCTCGCCGCCGTTCTTCTGGTCGCGGGCGCGGTGATCGGCAACCTCGTCGTGCTCCTCCTCGGCTGGCTGATCGCCTACGCCTCACGGCGGCTGACCGACGCCGAGACGAAGTGGGCGGTGATGTACCTGCCCGGCCTGGCGCTCACCGCCGGGATCGTGTGGCTGTGGGGCCGGCACGAGGGCCGCTGGGGCGAGCCCGTCGCCGAGGGCCAGATGAACGCCGCGGTCGCCGACACCTGGCCGTGGGTGGTGCGGGGCGCGGCGGTGGCGTCGGCGCTGTTCCTGGTGTGGCGGTCGCAGCGGCAGCGGTAGGCCGTCCTCGTCCGCTGTCCGTCCGCCGTACCGACTGGGCACAATGGCCTATATGGCCACTGCACCCATCTCCGCCCCGACCGTCGGCTTCGATCTCGACATGACCCTCATCGACTCCCGCCCCGGCATCCGCGCCTGCTATGTGGCGCTCGCCGAGCGGACGGGGACGTACATCGACGCCGATCTCGCCGTCACCCGGCTCGGGCCGCCGCTGGCTCAGGAGATGGCCCACTGGTTCCCCGCGGAGCAGGTCCCGGCCGTCGCCGATCTCTACCGCGAGCTCTACCCGACGTACGCCATCACCGGCACCCTCGCGATGCCGGGTGCCCGGGAGGCGATAGCGGCCGTGCGGGCGGCGGGCGGCCGGGCCGTCGTCGTGACCGCCAAGTGGGAGCCCAACGCCAAGCTGCACATGGAGCACCTGGGCATGGCGCCCGACGCGGTCATCGGCAACCTGTGGGCCGAGCAGAAGGCCGTTGCCCTGCGCGAGCACGGGGCGAGCGTGTACGTCGGCGACCACGTCGGTGATGTGCGCGGCGCCCGCACCGCCGGGGCGCTGTCCGTGGCGGTGCCTACGGGCCCGTGCAGCGCGGCGGAGCTGACCGAGGCCGGCGCGGACGTCGTGCTCGACGACCTCACCCGGTTCCCCGACTGGCTCGCCGGCTACCTTCCGGCCCGCGCCTGACGCCGTCCCGCGGCGACCGAGCGGAGCACCCCTGCCCCGGCCACCAGGAATCCGACGCCCATCAGCATGCTCAGTCCGAACATGTACGTCGGAAAGGGCGTCGTACCGAGCAGGAACGGGGCCACGGTGACCAGAGTGGCCACGGCACCGATGAAGAACACGACGGCTCCGGCACGGATCAGTCGGTCACCGGGCACGGCGGAATTCGTTTGGGTTTTGTCACGCACCGGACCAGGGTAGTTCCCTGCCCGAAGGAACAACCGGGCGACGTCTTGTCACCGGCCTGAAGACCATTAGCCTTGGTACCGGCGGGTCCCGACGACCCGCCCCAGTGCTATCAAGAGCCGTTTCAGAAGCAGTTTTCCGACGAGTACGAGGACGAGGAACAGACGTGCCTACCGGCAAGGTCAAGTGGTTCAACAGCGAGAAGGGCTTCGGCTTTCTCTCCCGCGACGACGGCGGTGACGTCTTCGTCCATTCCTCGGTCCTCCCCGCCGGAGTCGAGACACTGAAGCCGGGCCAGCGAGTGGAGTTCGGGGTCGTCGCCGGACAGCGCGGTGACCAGGCCCTTTCGGTCGTCATCCTCGATCCGACCCCGTCGGTCGCGGCCGCCACCCGTAAGAAGCCGGACGAACTGGCCTCCATCGTCCAGGATTTGACGACCCTCCTGGAGAACATCACACCGATGCTGGAGCGTGGCCGCTACCCCGACAAGGTCGCCGGAAAGAAGATCGCCGGCCTGCTGCGCGCGGTCGCCGACCAACTCGACGTATAGAAGCCCTACGGAACACGTACGGAAGACGTACCGAACTGGTGGATTTCTAAGGGAATTCCAGTGCGTCCGGGCCGAGGGGCGGCACCAGCCCCTCGGCCGCCGCACGTGTCAGCAGTCCCCTGACCGCGGCGTATCCGTCCGCGCCGAGATCCGCCGTGAACTCGTTGACGTACAGCCCGATGTGCTGGTCGGCGACGGCCGGGTCCATCTCCTGGGCGTGTTCCATGACGTACGGCCGGGACAGCTCGGGCTCGTCCCAGGCGGCGCGCACGGAGCGGCGGATGGAGTCGGCGAGCAGCGTCAGCGTCTCCGTCCCCAGCGACCGCTTGGCGATGATCGCGCCCAGCGGAATGGGCAGCCCGGTGGTGTCCTCCCAGTGCTCGCCCATGTCGGCGAGCTTGTGCAGCCCGTAGCTCTGGTAGGTGAACCGGGCCTCGTGGATGACGAGTCCGGCGTCGACCTTTCCGTCCCGCACGGCCGGCATGATCTCGTGGAACGGCAGGACGACGATCTCGCCGACCCCGCCCGGCAGGGTGTCCGCCGCCCACAGCCGGAACAGCAGGTACGCCGTCGACCGCTCGCTCGGCACCGCCACCGTCCGGCCGGTGAGGTCCAGGCCCGCCTCCCGGGTCAGCACCAGCGGCCCGCAGCCCCGCCCCAGCGCGCCCCCGCAGGGCAGCAGCGCGTACTCGTCGAGGACGTACGGCAGGACGGCGTACGACACCTTCAGCACATCCAGCTCACCGCGCTCGGCCAGGCCGTTGGTGATGTCGATGTCCGCGAACGTGACGTCCAGCGCGGGCGCGCCCGGCACCCGGCCGTGCGCGAGGGCGTCGAAGACGAAGGTGTCGTTCGGGCAGGGGGAGTAAGCGATGTCGAGGCTCATACCGTGTTCCAACTCTCCAGTACGGGTGCGAGCTTCCCGAAGCCCTCCGCCAGGGCTTCCAGCGCGTCGCCGATCCGCCAGGCGGCGCGGTCGCGCGGGCCGACGGGGTTGGAGACGGCCCGGATCTCCAGCACGGGCACCCCGTGCACCGCGGCGGCCTCGGCGACCCCGAAGCCCTCCATCGCCTCGGCGAGCGCGGTGGGGTGACGGTCCTTCAGGAGGGCCGCGCGGGCGGCGGTGCCGGTCACGGTCGAGACGGTGAGCACGGCTCCGGCGCGGGCCCCGGTGGCGGCGACGGCATCTCGTACGAGTGCTTCCGGCGGACGATGGCTGACGGTACCGAAGCCCAGTTCGGTGACCGGCACGAACCCGTCGGCCGTCTCCGCGCCCAGGTCCGCCGCGGTGATCTCGTCGGCGACGACGAGCGACCCGACGGGCGCGTCGGGGAGGAAGCCCCCGGCGATCCCGGCGGAGACGACAAGGCCGTGAGGGGCCGCTGCGAGGGCGGTGGCGGTCGCCGCGGCGGCGCGGGCGGGGCCCACCCCCGCCGCGATCACCTCGACGTCCCTCGCCCCCGCCAACGCGCGAGCCACCGCGTCCCGTTCGACCAGGACCGCGGTGGCTACGAGGATGCGCATGGCGTACGACGGCTCAGGCGTCGGCGTTGACGAGCTTGAAGTTCCAGACGCCCTTGTACTTCTCGCTGGCGCCGCTCTTCGTCTTGTCCTGCTCGACGATGCTGATGTACAGCGTCTTCGGGGCGGCCTGGCCCTGCTGGTCGGCGAAGAGGTCGACGCCCTGGAAGGAGTAGTACGTCTTCTTGTAGACCGTCGTGACCTGCTGGCCGTTGATCCACAGCGCCCAGCCGGTGTCCGCGATCTTCGGGTCGACGCCGATGCGGAGGGTCTCGCTCTGGGCGACCTCGATCGAGTCGGACGCTTTCTTCAGGGCGCACTTGGTGGCCTTCTCCTGGCCGAGGTTGTCACCGTCCTCGTAGCAGGTGGCCTCGGCGCTGATGGAGTTCTTGCCGACCGTCACGGTCGCGCGGGGCGTCGGCTTGTCACAGGCCGACAGGACGAGCAGTCCGGCGGAAACGGCGCCGAGGACGGCGACGGCGCGGCGGCGTCGCACAGCGGCTTGCATCGTGGTCATGGCCGAAGGCTATCGGGCAGGTGCGGCAGTCTCTTTATGCGGGGTACGGCGTGCCCTGTTCGTTACGCCACGCGCGCGCCCGGACGGCCCCCGTGGCGGGCCGAGCTCAGCAGCCCCTTCACCGTCGCCAGCCAGCCCACGGCGATCACCGCGGCGGCCACCGCGAGGCCCAGGGTGCCGTTGAGGGGCATCACGATGCCGACCGCGCCGCCGAACACCCAGGCCATCTGGAGCATCGTCTCCGAGCGGGCGAACGCCGAGGTGCGCACCTGTTCGGGCACGTCCCGCTGGATCAGCGCGTCCAGGGACAGCTTGGCGAGGGCCAGCGAGAAACCGGCGATCGCGGTGAGGACGGCGACGAGGAACGCGCCGAAGAAGACCGCGGCCGTGATCGCCGTGCCCAGCACCACCACCAGGACGGTCACGATGATGATCTCCGGCGCGCGGGAGCGCAGCCCGGCGCCGACCGCCGTGCCGAGCGCGTTGCCCACCCCGGCCGACACGGCCACGATCCCGAGCGAGACGGCCGCGCTCTCCCCGGTCAGGGGGTGCTCGCGCAGCAGGAAGGCGAGGAAGAACGTGAGGAACCCGGACAGCCAGCGCAGGGACGCGTTGGCGGCGAGGGCGTGGGTGACGGCGATACCGACGGTCCGCAGCCCCGGCCGCTTGGCCGACTTCCGGTGGGGTCCGTGCAGATGCTCCTCGTCCGCCGCGAGCAGCGCCACGTCCTCGCCCTTGGCGGAGTCGACCTTGGGGGGCAGCGTGAAGGACAGGAACGTCCCCGCGATGAAGATCACGAAGGCGCCGTAGAGGGGCCAGCGCGGCCCGAGCGCCTGGAGCCCGGCCCCGACGGGCGCGGCGACACCGGTGGCGAGGAGCCCGCCGAGCGTGACCCGGGAGTTGGCCTTGACGAGGGAGAACTTGGGCGGCAGCAGCCGGGGCACCACGGCGCTTCTGACGACCCCGTACGCCTTGGAGGAGACCAGCACCCCCAGCGCCGCCGGATACAGCTCGATGCTGCCCGTGACCACCGCCCCGGACAGCACCAGGGCCAGCAGGGCGCGGGCCAGCATGGCCCCGGCCATGGCGGCGCGGCGCCCATGGGGCAGCCGGTCGAGGAGCGGGCCGATCACCGGGGCCAGGACGGTGAAGGGGGCCATCGTGATGGCGAGGTACAGGGCGACACGCCCGCGTGCCTCGTCGGTGGGGACGGAGAAGAACACGGTCGAGGCGAGCGCGATCGTGATCATCACATCGCCCGCGCCGTTCACACCGTGCAGCTCGATCAGCTTGCCGAGGCCGGATTCCCCCGCCCCGTGGGCGTGTGTGGCCTTGCGGATGCCGCGCGCGGGGCCGGTCACCGGGAAGTGCAGGGCACGCCCGACGGAGCGCAGAGAACCTCGCGTCCGGCCGTTGCCCTTGATCCCGGTGGCCCCATGGGGCGTCTTAGCGGTTGCCACGACGTTCATAGTGCCCCGAGTGAGGCGTTCGTAGTGCGGTTACCGCGCGTATGTCCGTGCTTTCGTGAGGTGCTTTCGTGCCGTGCCGAGTCGGATGGGTGGGGGTAAACGTCCCGTCGGTGTAGGCCGTACGCACGCGAGCAGGTAGCGTGCGTATCTCAGCCATCCCGCAGAATGGATGGACAGGTGCGCCCGAGTGCGAGCGGGCGCGGACGTCGACGCGGCCCTCCGGTCCGCTCCGTCCGCCCCACCGCGCGTTCAGGCAGGCGCACCAGAGAGACGGCGTAGGAGAGAAGCGATACCTGTGAGCGCAGCGACCACGCGAAGCCGCACCCCCGACCGCCTGTGCGCCGAGGCCGTCGACCTCGCCCGCGCCGCAGCCGAGGAGGCGGCGGCGCCCGGCGTAGTCGGCGAGCACACGGGTGCGGTCTCCGAGGGAGACCGGGTCGTCACGCACTTCTTCGAGTGCAAGGAAATGGGTTACCGCGGCTGGCGCTGGGCGGTGACGGTGGCGAGGGCGTCGCGCGCCAAGAACGTGACCCTCGACGAGGTCGTCCTGCTGCCCGGGCCCGACGCCCTCCTGGCCCCGGAATGGGTCCCCTGGAGCGAGCGCCTGCGCCCCGGCGACATGGGCCCCGGCGACCTCCTGCCCACCGACGCCGAGGACCTCCGCCTGGAGCCCGGCTACTCCGGCGAGGACGAGCCGATCCCGAGCTCGGCGGTCTCGGAGGAGATGGCGGAGCTGGTGGAGGCGGAGGACGCGGAGGTGACCGCGGGCACCCCCTCCCACCTCCCGGTGGCCCCCACCCGGGGCACGATCGCCGCGCTCGCCGAGGAACTGGGCATGCGCCGCGCCCGGGTCCTGTCCCGCTACGGCCTGCACAGCGCCGCGGACCGCTGGGAGGAGTCGTTCGGCTCCAAGACCCCCATGGCCCAGGCGGCCCCCGCCACTTGCGTCAGCTGCGGCTTCCTCACCCCCATCGGCGGCTCCCTCGGCCAGGCCTTCGGCGTCTGCGCCAACGAGTTCGCCCCCGCGGACGGCAGGGTGGTCTCCCTCTCCTACGGCTGCGGCGGCCACTCGGAGGCGGCGATCATGCCGAAGCCGCCCCGCCCGGCGCCCCCGGTGATCGACGAGACGAAGGTCGACGCCTTCCCCCTCCGCCCGGCGGCGGACTCGGGTTCGGTCCCCGATGTCTCGGACGAGGCGACGGCGGAGCTGGGGCACTCCTAGGGGCGCCGGCTCAGCTTTCGTAGCGGGGCAGGCCCTCCGTCGAGATGGTCCAGTCGCCGATGGCCGGTGGCGGTGCGGGGGTCGAAGACGTAGACGGGGATGCCCATCAGGGGGTGGTCGCGCATCGGCGCCGGGCCCTCCGAGGTAGGGCGGCATCCTCCCACCGGCTCAGCGGCGCCGCAGTGACGCGTCCAGCAGGGCCGGCGGGGTGTTGAACTTCTCGTGGGCCGCCAGGTCCGTGCCGGGGGCCACGATCGCGTCGATCGCGTCCAGGACGTCGGCCGGCAACACCGTGTCCGCCGCCTCAAGCTGGGACGCCAGGTGTTCCGGCGTACGCGGGCCGATCAGCGCGCTCGTCACCGCCCGGTGCGCGGTCACGAAGCGCAGCGCCAGTTGGATCAGGGTGAGGCCCGCGTCGTCCGCCACCTCGGCCAGCCGTTCCACCGCGGCCAGCCGCGCCTGGTTGTACGGCAGGCTCAGGTCGAAGCGGTCCGGCATGAACGCCGAGCGGTTCGTGGTGACTTCCCGGCCCTCGCGGACCGCGCCCGTGAGCCACCCCGACGCCAGCGGGCTCCACACCAGCACCCCCAGCCCGTACTCCTCAGCCACCGGCAGGACGTCGGCCTCCACACCCCGCTGGAGGACTGAATAGCTGGGCTGCTCGGTGACGTAGCGGGCGAGATGCGCCGAGCGGGACGTCCACTGCGCCTGCACCATCCGGTACGCCGGGAACGTCGACGACCCGAAGTAGCGGATCTTTCCGGCCCGTTGGAGGTCGGTCAGGGCCGACAGGGTCTCCTCGTCGCTGGTCTCCGGGTCCCAGCGGTGGATCTGGTAGAGGTCGACGTGGTCCACGCCCAGGCGGCGCAGACTGTCGTCGAGGGCCTGCGTCAGCCAGCGGCGGGAGGTGCCGCGGTGGTTGGGCCTGTCCTCCGCCATCGGCATGGCCGCCTTCGTGGCCAGTACGACGTCCTCCCGGCGGCCCGCTATCGCCTTGCCGACCATCTCCTCCGACTCCCCGCCGCCGTACCAGTCGGCGGTGTCGATCAGGTTCACGCCCGCCTCCAGTGCCGTGTCGACGAGGGCGGCGGCCTCTTCCTGGGTGGTGCGTCCGATCGCGCCGAAGTTCATGGCGCCGAGCGCCAGGGTGCTGACCTGCACACCGGTGCGGCCCAAGGTGCGGTACTGCATGAGCGTTCCTTCCGACGGAGAAACGGAACCATGTTCCGGATCTGGCATGACGAAACGATACGGAACCATGTTCCGTTTCTGCAAGCGTCCGCCTCCCCATGTCGTACCGTTGGTCCGTGAACGACCCCGACGCCCCCGCCCCGCCCCGGCGGAAAGACGCCCGGCGCAACCAGGAGACGCTCCTCGACGCCGCCGCCACGGTCTTCGTCGCCAAGGGCGTCGACGCGCCCGTGCGGGACATCGCGACCGAGGCCGGGGTCGGGCTCGGCACCATCTACCGGCACTTCCCGACCCGCGCCGACCTCGTCATCGCCGTCTACCGGCATCAGATCGAGGCCTGTGCGGAGGCCGGGCCCACCCTGCTGACCGAAGGGCCCACGCCGTACGCCGCCCTGGTCCGGTGGATCGACCTCTTCGTCGACTTCCTCGTCACCAAGCACGGCCTCGCCGCCGTGCTCCAGCCCGGCAACGCCGACTTCGAGGCGCTGCACACCCACTTCCTCGACCGGCTCGTGCCCGTCTGCGCCGAACTGCTCGACGCCGCGGCCGAGGAGATCGGCTCCGAGGTGACGGCGTACGAGCTGATGCGCGGCGTCGGCAACCTCTGCATCGGCGCGGACACCGACCCCCGCTACGACGCGCGCCGCATGGTCGGGCTCCTCGTCGCGGGCCTGCGCCGGCCGCGAGGCTGACGGGAGATCCCGTCGAGGGCCCAAGACCAACTCGCGGTACCTTCGTCGCACGCAGACGAGGAGAGCCATCGTGAGCAAGTTCGTGCGGCCCGCAGCCGAGGGAGCCGACCCGTTCGGGACCGCCCGTCTCAGGCGGGGCGTGCTCGACGCCTGGGCGACCAGTCCCGCCCGGTTCCGGGAGGACGCGAACGCCGAGGAGGACCTCGTCCTCGGCGGATACCGGGACCGGCTCGTCGTCGAGCTCGCCCAGAACGCCGCCGACGCCGCCGCCAGAGCGGGGGTGCCGGGACGGCTGCGCCTGACCCTGCGCGACGGTGTCCTCGTCGCCGCCAACACCGGTGCCCCGCTGGACGCCGCCGGTGTCGAGTCGCTCTCCACCCTCCGCGCCTCCGCCAAGCGCGACACCCCCGCCGACGCGCCCTCCGAGGGGGCGTCCTCCGCCGGTGCGTCCTCCGTCGGGCGTTTCGGCGTCGGTTTCGCCGCCGTCCTCGCCGTCACCGACGAGCCCGCGGTCGTCGGCCGCCACGGAGGCGTGCGCTGGTCCCTCGCCGAGGCGCGCGACCGCGCCTCCGAGACCGCCCTGCGCAGCCCGGGCCTGGGCGACGAGATCAGGCGGCGCGACGGGCACGTCCCGCTCCTGCGGCTCCCCTTCGCCGCCGAGGGCACCGCCCCCGACGGCTACGACACCGCCGTCATCCTGCCGCTGCGCGACACCGCCGCCGCCGATCTCGCCGAGCGGCTCGTGCACGCCGTCGACGACGCCCTGCTCCTCGCCCTTCCCGGTCTTGAGGAGGTCGTGATCGAGGCGGGCGCCGATGTCCGCACCCTCCGCCGCCGCACCGACGGCGCCTTCGTCGTCGTAGCGGACGCGCGGGACGGTGAAACCGGCGCGACCACCTGGCGGGTCACCTCCGCGCACGGGCCGCTCACCCCCGAGCTGCTCGCCGACCGGCCCGTCGAGGAGCGGCTGCGGCCGCACTGGTCGGTCACCTGGGCCGTGCCGGTGGACGCGGAGGGGGCGCCGGTCCGGCCCCGCACCAGCCCCGTCGTCCACGCCCCCACCCCCAGCGACGAGCCGCTCGGCGTGCCCGCGCTCCTCATCGCCTCCTTCCCCCTCGACCCCACCCGGCGGCACGCCGCGCCCGGTCCGCTGACCGACTTCCTCGTGCAGCGGGCGGCGGACGCCTACGCCGAACTGCTCGCCGCCTGGCGGCCGGTGGGCGTCGGGATCATCGACCTCGTGCCCGGCCCGCTGGGCAAGGGGGAGCTGGACGGAGCGCTGCGGCAGGCCGTGCTGGAGCGGCTGCCGCGCACCGCCTTCCTGCCGCCCGTCCACGAGCCCACCGACGAACTGCCCGAGGCGCTGCGGCCCAGGGAGGCGGAGGTCGTCGAGGGCGCGGGCGCGGACACCGTCCGGGTGCTAGCCGAAGTGCTGCCGACCCTGCTCCCCGCCGGCCTCGAACGCCGCGTGGAACTGCGGACGTTGGGCGTCGCGCGGGTGCCTCTCACCGACGCGATCGACCGGCTCGCCGGCCTGGAGAAGGAGCCGGAGTGGTGGCGGCGGCTCTACGACAGCCTCGCCGGCGTCGACCCCGACCGGCTCTCCGGGCTGCCCGTGCCGCTCGCCGACGGGCGGACGACCATCGGCCCCCGGCAGGTGCTGCTGCCCACGCCCGACAGTGCCGCCGTCGATCCCGAAGTCCTCGCCCGGCTCGGGCTGAAGGTCGCCCACCCGGACGGCGCCCACCCCCTGCTCGAGAAGCTGGGCGCCCTGCCCGCCTCCCCGCGAGCCGTCCTCACGACCCCCCAGGTACGGGCCGCCGTCGCCGCCTCGCTGGACGACGAAGGCCCGCTCGACTGGGAGCAGGACACCCTCGACTCCGAGGAACTCGCCGACACCGTCCTGGCGTTGGTCCGCGACGCGGGCCTCGAACCCGGTGACGAGCCCTGGCTCGGCGCACTGGCCCTTCCCGACGAGGACGGCGAACCCGCCCCCGCCGGTGAACTGGTCTTCCCCGGCAGCCCCTTCCACCAGGTCATCCGGGAGGGCGAACTCGCCACTGTCGACGCCGAGTTGGCGGACCGCTGGGGCGAACAGCCGCTCGCCGCCTGCGGTGTGCTCGCCGGCTTCGCCCTCGTCCGCGCCACCGACGTCGTCCTCGACCCGGATGAACTGGAGCCGCGCGACGGGGACTTCGCAGAACCCGACGACGCCGGACTGCTGGACGCCGTGGACGTGTGGAGCGAGGACGTCCTCGACCGCTTCCCCGACTCACCGGTCCCGCCGGTCGCCACCGAGCTGGTCGCCGTACGGGACCTGGAACTGGTCGACGAGGAGCGCTGGCCCGAGGCCCTCGCGCTGCTCGCCCGTCCGCCGCTGCGGGACGCGCTCACCCAGCAGGTGCGGATCCTGCTGCCGGACGGCACCCATGAAGTCGTACGGCCGTACACCGCATGGTGGTTGCGCGGCCACCCGGTGCTCGACGGCCGCCGCCCGGCGGGTCTGCTGGCGGCGGGCGGCGACCCCCTCCTGCGCGGGCTGTACGACGAGGCCGACGCGACCGGGTTCGACGACGAGCAGGTGCTGCGGGCGCTGGGCGTACGCACGTCCGTCGCCGCGCTGCTCGACGAGCCGGGCGGCGCGGCCGAGCTGCTGGACCGGCTGGCCGACCCCGAGCGGGAGGTCAGCGGGGCCCAACTGCACGCCCTCTACGGGGCCCTGGCCGAACTCGACCCGGAACAGGTGACGCTGCCCGAGGAGTTGCGGGCCGTGGTCGACGGGCATGTGGAGGTCGTGGACGCCGCCGACGCCGTGGTCGTCGACTCGCCCGACCTGCTGCCCTTCACCTACGGGGTGCCGCTGCTGCCGGTGCGGCCGAGCCGGGCCGCCGAGCTGGCCGAGCTGTTCCAGGTGCGGCGGCTGAGCGAGTCGGTGACGGGGTCGGTGGACTCCGAGGGCACCGAGCACGACGTACCGGACTCGGTGCGGGTGCTGCTCGGGGCGCGGACCCCGGCGTCGTACGTCGAGCACGAGGAGCTCGTCGTGGACGGCGTGGAGATCGACTGGCGGCTGACCGGCGACGGGATCCTGCACGCCGCGACCCTGGAAGGGGTCGCCGCCGGGCTGGCCTGGGCGGCGGGGCAGTGGCCCCGGCGGTTCGAGGTGGCGGCGCTGCTGGAGGACCCGTCGCGGACGGAGGAGCTGGCGCGGGATCGCTGGTTCGACTGACGCGGAAGGCGCTGTCCGGCCGGTCTGGAAAATTTCCGAACAAATTTCTTACCGGCCGTACAACCATTCCCATGCGCCGTGAATCTGATCAGCTGAGTCAACAGACTCACCGATCACTCTGGGCCCAGGCGTGCTGACACGACCGTGGGGGACGATCTCCGTCGGGGCCCCTCTTCACGTGGGGAACGCATGCGCATTCGAGTCCTCGGGGCTGCCGTCACCGGCGCCCTGGCCCTGTCCGCCCTCGCCGTGCCGGCCGCCCAGGCCGACACCATCGAAGGCGACACCACGATCTCGAACGTCGTCGTGAACGGCGGCAAGGCGGTCGTCGTCGGCGCGACCACCACCAAGACCGTCTCCGTGACCTTCAAGGTCACGGACGCCTCGGGCGTCAAGGACGCCATGGCCATCCTGTGGCACGGCTCGGACTTCGACAGCTCCGACAGCGGCGCCGTGGCCACCAGCAACGACGGCTACGCCACCTGCACCGCGACCAGCTCCACCACCGCGAACTGCAAGGCCAGCTACGAGTTCGAGCCGCAGTACAACGCCGTCAACTCGGTCGCCGGCACCTGGAAGGTCTGGGGCATCGCCTCCGGCAAGGACGCCGACTACGTCCAGAAGGACAACGTCAAGACCTTCCAGGTCCAGCGTCTGTCCAAGCTGACGGTCAACGCCTCCCCGGAGCCCGTGAAGAAGGGCAAGACCATCACGGTCACCGGCAAGCTGACCCGCGCCAACTGGGACGCCGCGAAGTACTCCGGCTACTCCGCCCAGTCGGTGAAGCTGCAGTTCCGTAAGAAGGGCTCCAGCACCTACACGACCGTGAAGACCATCAAGTCCAGCTCCACGGGCGGTCTGAGCACCACGGTCACCGCGTCGGCCGACGGCTACTACCGCTACAGCTTCGCGGGCACCTCGACCACCCCGGCGGTCTCCGCCACGGGTGACTACATCGACGTGCAGTAAGCACCCCTCGCACCACTCTCTTTCCTTTCTCACCTGAGGAAACACATGCGTATTCGCGCCACCGTGGCCGCCGTCTCCGGCGCCCTGGCCCTGTCCGCCCTGGCCGTCCCGGCCGCGCAGGCGGACGGCTCGTCGTACAGCAAGGACGACCTCGTCAAGGCCGCGCAGTCCGCGCGCCAGGCCGCGGACGGCAAGTCCGCGTACGCCGCCGCCGACGACGGCGTTCCGTACACCCTCGACCTGTCCTTCTCCAACGTGAAGGTCAACAAGGGCAAGCCGATCGTCGCCGGCATCGCCAACCAGGTCACCGTGCCGGTCACCTACACCGTCACGCACGCCGAGGACATCGACCTCAACGCCTCGGACTTCGTGTTCGACGTCGAGATCTACCGCGGCACCTACGACGAGCCGAAGAACATCCTGTGGGGCGACGACTGGCCGACGTGCACGCAGACCTCGGCGACCACCGACAGCTGCACCGGCACGATCGACGTCTACCCGGGCGACGAGCTGGTCAACGCCGACGCCGCCACGTGGAAGGCGATCGGCTACGCCATCGACTGGAACGACCAGGACCCGATGTCCGACGACATCGACTGGAGCAAGGTCGGCTACGTCGACCAGGACGCGCTGACCACCACCAAGCTCCAGCGCTACTCCAAGCTCACGGTCAACGCCTCCCCGGAGCCGGTCACCAAGGGCAAGACCATCACGGTCACGGGCAAGCTGACCCGCGCCAACTGGGAGACCCACAAGTACGCCGGGTACACCGGCCAGTCGGTGAAGCTTCAGTTCCGCAAGAAGGGCTCCACCACCTACAGCACCGTCAAGACCATCACGACGAACTCGACGGGCAACCTGAGCACCACCGTCAAGGCGTCGGCCGACGGTTACTTCCGCTACTCCTTCGCGGGCACCTCGACCACCCCGGCGGTCTCCGCCGCGGGTGACTTCGTCGACGTGAAGTAGACAGTACTTTCAGTGCTTTCCACGCAGGCCGGTCCCGGGAGCCATCCGGGGCCGGCCTTCGCGTTTCCGTCATGCGCACCCCATACGACGATCAAGCACCGCGCAGGGAACGACAAAGTCGGCAAAGTTCGCACCGGCTCCTACAACTCCCCCCGGCGGCAGTGGATCTGATCCCCTGAGTCAACAGACTCCTAGATCGACTCTCCCTCTGGGGAACGCACATGCGCATCAGAGCCACCGTGGCCGTCGTCTCCGGCGCCCTCGCCCTCACCGGCCTCGCCCTTCCGACCGCCCAGGCCGCCGACTCCGGCACCCCGTACACGCTGGACGTCAGCTTCTCCAACTTCAAGATCGCCTCGTCGGTCAAGGTCGGCACCTCCGCCGTCGTCAGTACGAAGGTCACCTACACGCTGACCCACGGCTCGGACGTCGACCCCACCGCGTCGGACTTCTTCACCGACCCGTTCCTCTACCGGGGCACCTTCGGCGCCGACAGCACCCCCCAGCTCTACGGCGACGACGCGGCGACCTGCACGGTCACCTCGGCCACCACCGCCACCTGCACCGGCACCATCGACATCCACCCGGCCGACGGCGACCTGTCCAACGCCGACGCCGGTACCTGGAAGGGCGGCGCCGAGGCCGTCGACTTCAACGGCCAGGACCCCTCCAGCGGCAGCCTCGACCTCAGCAAGGTCGGCTACAAGGACCAGGGCGACCTCGCCTCCATCAAGGTGCTGCGCCTGGCCAAGCTCACCGTCAACGCCTCGCCCGAGCCGGTCAGGAAGGGCAGGACCATCACGGTCACCGGCAAGCTGACCCGCGCCAACTGGGACGCCGGCACCTACTCGGGCTACTCCGCCCAGTACGTGAAGCTCCAGTACCGCAAGGCGGGCACGACCACGTACACGACCGTGAAGACCATCAAGACCAGCTCCACGGGCGCCCTCAGCACCACGGTCACCGCGTCGGCCGACGGCTACTACCGCTACAGCTTCGCGGGCAGCGCGACGACGTCCTCGGTGAACGCCACCGGCGATTACATCGACGTCCAGTAGGCAGTAGCCCTCTTCTACGCGGGCACGCGGCGGTCGACCCATTTCCACGTCACTTCCAGGGCGGCCGCCGCCACCACGGAGATGCCCACCGCTATCCACGGCATCGTCACCCCGACGAGCCTCAGCGCGAAGAAGTCCTGGAGCCACGGGACGGCGAGGACCAGCAGGAACCCCGCGCCCATCGACGCCACCAGGACCACCCGCCACCAGGTGTACGGCCGGGCGATGATGGCCAGCACCCACATCGAGATCAGGAACAGGGTGAGGGTCGCCACGCTCGTCTCGGCGTCCAGGGAGTCCTTCCCCGTGTAGTGGTGCCGGGCGATCAGATACGTCACGAAGGTCGCCACCCCCGCGACCACCCCGCCCGGGATCGAGTACCGCATCACCCGCCGTACGAAGTGCGGTTGAGCCCGTTCGGTGTTGGGGGCCAGGGCCAGGAAGAACGCCGGGACGCCGATCGTCAGGGTGGAGAGCAGGGTCAAGTGGCGGGGCAGGAAGGGGTATTCGACCTGCCAGCACACCACCAGCAGCGCCAGCAGCACCGAGTACACCGTCTTCACCAGGAACAGCGTCGCCACCCGCGTGATGTTCCCGATGACCCGGCGCCCCTCCGCCACCACGTCCGGCAGCGTGGCGAAGCTGTTGTTCAGGAGCACGATCTGGGCGACCGCCCGGGTCGCCTCCGACCCCGAGCCCATCGAGACGCCGATGTCGGCGTCCTTCAGCGCCAGGACGTCGTTCACGCCGTCGCCCGTCATCGCGACCGTGTGCCCGTGGGACTGCAACGCCCCCACCATGTCCCGCTTCTGCTGCGGGGTGACCCGCCCGAACACCGTGCCCTCGTCGAGGGCGTTCGCCATCTCGTCCGGGTCGGAGGGGAGGCGGCGCGCGTCGATCGTCGTCCCCTTCAGGCCCAGCTTTCCGGCCACCGCCCCCACCGACACCGCGTTGTCACCGGAGATGACCTTGGCGCGGACGTCCTGCTCGGCGAAGTAGCGCAGGGTGTCGGCCGCGTCGGGGCGCAGCCGCTGCTCCAGTACGACGAGGGCGGCGGCAACGGCTCCGCGGGCGACCTCCGGATCGTCGAGGTCGCCCGTGGCCCGGGCCAGCAGCAGGACGCGCAGACCCTGTTCGTTGAGCCGCTCGGTCTCGGCCAGCGCCGGGTCGTCGGCGCCCAGCAGCACGTCCGGCGCTCCCAGCAGCCAGGTGCTCGACTCCCCGTTGCCCTCGCTGAAGCTGGCGCCGCTGTACTTGCGGGCGGAGGAAAAGGGGAGCGACTCGGTGCAGCGCCATTCCTCGGCGTCGGGGTAGGCGTCGATGATCGCCTGGAGGGACGCGTTCGGGCGCGGGTCGGACTCCCCGAGGGCGCCGAGCACCTTGCGTACGTACGTCTCGTCGCTGCCGCCCAGGGCGTGCAGCTCGGTGACGTCCATGCCGCCCTCGGTGAGCGTGCCGGTCTTGTCGAGGCAGACGGTGTCGATGCGGGCGAGGCCCTCGATGGCCGGAAGTTCCTGGACGAGGCACTGTTTTCGGCCAAGCCGGATCACGCCGATCGCGAAGGCGACGGAGGTGAGCAGGACCAGGCCCTCGGGGACCATCGGGACGATGCCGCCGACCGTGCGGGCGATGGACTCCTTCAGGTCGTGGCTCTTGACGACCAGTTGGGTGATGACCAGGCCGATCGCGGCCGGGATCATCATCCACGTCACGTACTTGAGGATCGTGGAGATACCCGTCCGCAGCTCGGAGTGGACGAGGGTGAACCGGGACGCCTCCTCGGCGAGTTGGGCGGCGTACGCCTCGCGCCCCACCTTGGTGGCCCGGAACGCGCCCCCGCCCGCGACGACGAAGCTGCCGGACATGACCGGGTCCCCGGGCCGTTTGACGACCGGGTCGGCCTCGCCGGTGAGCAGTGACTCGTCGATCTCCAGGCCGTCGGCCTCGACGCACACCCCGTCGACGACGGCCTTGTCGCCGGGTCCGATCTCGATCAGGTCGTCGAGGACGATCTCCGACGTACTGACCTCCAGGGACTCGCCGCCCCGTCGGACCGTCGGCTTCGCCTCGCCGATCACGGCGAGGGAGTCGAGGGTCTTCTTCGCCCGCCACTCCTGGATGATGCCGATGCCGGTGTTGGCGATGATCACGTACCCGAACAGGCTGTCCTGGAAGGGCGCGACGAACAGCATGACCAGCCAGAGCACGCCGATGATCGCGTTGAACCGGGTGAAGACGTTCGCGCGGACGATCTCGGCGAGCGACCGGCTGCTGCGCACCGGTACGTCGTTGACCGCCCCGCGTGCCACCCGCTCGGCCACCTCGGCGGTGGTCAGCCCGCTGTCGGCCTCGGGGGCGGGCACAGGCACGGGGTGCACGGGGTCGAGTTCGGCGCCCGCGTCGATGTGCGTCATGCATTCGACGGTACGTGCGGTTTTGCGGCTTCACCCGCCGAGTGGGCGGAAGTTCCGACCTGGGGAGGAGAGTCGGCGGGGCCGAGTGGTGCCCAGGTAGTACGGCCCTACTCGGCTTCCCGTAGAGTCCCGGCGGCCTCGGCCCGTTTGATGGCGGCGTCGCGCCTGCGGACGTAGTAGATGCCGATCAGCCCGAGGCCCGCGCCGGCCAGGCAGGTCCACACCCACCAGGCGTGTCCGCGGTCGTCGAACCAGCCGTAGAAGGGGAGCTGGACGAGGAAGAGGACGAACCAGAGGATCGTGCCGCCGATGATCGTCGGCACGATCGGGCCCTCCAGGGGCTCCGGTGCTTCGTGCTGCGGGGTCCACTTCGCCATGGGCACAGCTTACGAGGCGATCGCGGCGCGGCCGGAGGGGTGGGCGGGCACGCCGGTCTACGCGCGGAGATAGGCATCCCGGCTCTCATATGTTCATACTGAAACTGTTTGCGTCTGTCCACTTCTCATCGTAGGAACATCCAATGTCGACCGCCCTTGACCGTTACTTCAGGATCTCGGAGCGGGGCAGCACCCTGCCCCGGGAGATCCGCGGCGGTTTCGCCACCTTCTTCGCGATGGCCTACATCATCGTGCTCAACCCGATCATCCTGGGCAGCGCGAAGGACATGTACGGGCACCAGCTCGACAACGGCCAGCTCGTCACCGCGACCTGTGTCACCGCGGCCTTCACCACGCTCCTCATGGGCGTCATCGGCAACGTGCCGATCGCGCTGGCCGCCGGTCTCGGCGTGAACTCGGTCGTCGCCCTCCAGCTGGCGCCCCGGATGTCGTGGCCGGACGCCATGGGCATGGTGGTCCTGGCGGGCTTCATCGTGATGCTGCTGGTCGCGACCGGTCTGCGCGAGCGCGTCATGAACGCGGTGCCCTTCGGCCTGCGCAAGGCCATCAGCATCGGTATCGGCCTGTTCATCATGCTGATCGGGCTCGTCGACTCCGGCTTCGTCTCCCGCATCCCGGACGCCGCGCACACCACCGTCCCGCTCCAGCTCGGCGCCGACGGCCACCTCAACGGCTGGCCGGTCCTGATCTTCATCCTCGGCGCGCTGCTCACCCTCGCGCTCATCGTCCGCAAGGTCCCCGGCGCGATCCTGATCTCGATCGTCGCCATGACCGTCCTCGCGATGATCATCGACGCCGTCGCCACCATCCCGTCCTGGGGTCTGACGACGCCCGAGTGGCCCGGCAACCCGGTCGCCACCCCCGACTTCGGTCTCATCGGCGAGGTCAGCCTGTTCGGCGGCTTCGACAAGGTCGGAGTGCTGACCGGCATCCTCTTCGTCTTCACCGTGCTGCTGTCGTGCTTCTTCGACGCGATGGGCACGATCATGGGCGTCAGCGACGAGGCCAAGCTGACCGACGCCCAGGGCCAGATGCCCGGCATCAACAAGGTCCTCTTCGTCGACGGCCTCGCCGTCGCGGCGGGCGGCGCGAGCTCCTCCTCCGCCACCACGGCGTTCGTGGAGTCCACGGCCGGCGTCGGCGAGGGTGCCCGCACCGGCTTCGCGAACCTCGTCACCGGCGGCCTCTTCACCGTGGCGCTGTTCCTCACGCCCGTCGCCACGATGGTCCCGTCCCAGGCGGCCACCCCGGCGCTGCTCGCGGTCGGCTTCATGATCCTGGCCAACTCGGTCAAGGAGATCGACTGGGCCGACTACACGATCGCCATCCCGGCCTTCATCACGATGGTGATGATGCCGTTCACCTACTCCATCACCAACGGCATCGGCATGGGCTTCATCACCTTCGTGGTGCTGCGCCTGTCGGCGGGCCGCGGCAAGGAGATCCCGGTCGCGATGTACGTCGTCTCCGCCGTCTTCGCCTTCTACTACCTGATGCCGGCGCTGGGTCTGACGTAAGGCTCTCTCACGTCAGTCCGTAGAACTTCTCCGTCTCCTCGACGGCGGTCTGGAACCGCTCGTCGAAGTCGTCCCGAATGAGCGTCTGGACCACATAGTCCTGGACGCTCATTCCCCTTTTGGCCGCATGGTCCCGGAGCCGGTCGAGCAGCTCCCCGTCTATCCGCAGGCTGAGCACGCTGGTCCCCATGAGTACGAGGGTCGCCGCACAGAACTGACCGGTGTGTCACTTTCCGGAACCGGCTCACTCGTACGGGTGATGAAGGGGTTCAGTGAGGGGAGTCACGGGCATCTGGGCCTGATTCGCCTGGTCCTTAGTCAGGGTAATGAGTTAACCTAAAGAACATGCCGGACCTTACCCATGGCGACGACGTAGCCGCCGTGAACTCCCTCCGCTCCGCCGTGATGCGACTGTCACGCCGACTCAAGCACCAGCGGGTCGACGAGTCGCTGAGCCCTACCGAGATGTCGGTCCTGGGCACCCTCTCCATCTGCGGCAAGGCCACCCCGGGCGAACTCGCCCGCAAGGAGCACGTACAGCCGCCGTCGATGACCCGCATCGTGGCACTGCTGGAGGCCAAGGGCCTGGTCCGGCTTGAGCCACACCCCGAGGACCGCCGCCAGAAGGTCGTCACGAAGACGGAGCAGGCGGAGGCGATGCTCGCCGAGAGCCGCGCCAAGCGCAACGCCTTCCTGGCCGCCCTGGTCGACGGTCTCGACGAGGACGAGTGGGCGAAACTGCGCGCCGCCGCCCCCGTGCTGGAGAAGCTCGCACACCTGTGATCCGTCTTGAGGAGGCGAACCCTTTTGAGTTCGGGACCCGGAGCAGACTCCGCCCCCGCACCGTCCACTCCGACCCTTGAGGACCCTGGCAAGTCCTCGATGTTCAGCTCGCTCAGGAACCGCAACTACCGCCTCTTCTTCCTGGGGCAGGTCGTCTCCAACACCGGTACCTGGATGCAGCGCATCGCCCAGGACTGGCTCGTCCTCAGCCTCACCGGCTCCGCGACCGCCGTCGGTGTCACGACGGCACTCCAGTTCCTGCCGATGCTCCTCTTCGGCCTCTACGGCGGCGTACTCGTCGACCGTCTCCCCAAGCGCCCCACCCTCCTGGTCACCCAGTCGGCGATGGCCCTCACCGGCCTGGCGCTCGCCTTCCTCACCCTGACCGGCCACGTCGAGGTCTGGCACGTCTACGTCGCCGCCTTCGCCGTCGGCCTCGCCACCGTCGTCGACAACCCGGCCCGGCAGACCTTCGTCTCCGAGATGGTCGGCCCCGACCAGCTCCAGAACGCCGTCAGCCTCAACTCCGCGAACTTCCAGTCGGCCCGCCTGATCGGCCCGGCCGTCGCCGGTCTGATGATCACGGGCGTCGGCACCGGCTGGGCGTTCCTGGCGAACGGCCTCAGCTTCATCGCGCCGATCGCCGGCCTGCTGCTGATGCGCGCCCGCGACCTGCACGCCGTGCATCGCGCCCCGCGCGGCAAGGGCCAGCTGCGGGAGGGGTTGCGGTATGTGGCCGGGCGCCCGGACCTGATCTGGACGATCGTGCTCGTCGGCTTCGTGTCGACCTTCGGCTTCAACTTCCCCGTGTACCTGTCCGCCTTCGCCGACGACGTCTTCCACGCCGGCGCCGGCTCCTACAGCCTCTTCAACACCGTCATGGCGATCGGCTCCCTCGCGGGCGCCCTCCTCGCCGCCCGCCGCGGCACCGCCCGGCTGCGGGTGCTGGTGGTGGGCGCGGTGGCCTTCGGCGCGCTGGAGATGGTGGCGTCCGTCGCCCCGTCCCTGTGGCTGTTCGCCCTGCTGATGATGCCGATCGGCATGTTCGGCATGACGGTCAACGTCACCGCCAACAGCAGCGTCCAGCTGAGCACCGACCCGGCCATGCGCGGCCGGGTGATGTCCCTCTACATGATGGTGTTCATGGGCGGCGCCCCGCTGGGCGCCCCGATCGCGGGCTGGATCACCGACGCGTACGGAGTGCGGGCGGGCATGGCGGTGGGCGGCGCGATCGCCGCCGCCGCCGCGATCGTCATCGGCCTGGCCCTGGCCCGGCTCGGCAACCTGCGGCTGTCGGTCGGCTGGAACCACGGCCACCCGCACGTCCGCTTCGTGCCGCGCGAGGCGGCGGAGCAGTTGGCCACGGCGGCGTAGCTGCTGCCCGCCGCTGGCTCGGGGGGTCAGACCCTCCGGGCCAGCAACTGCCCCGGCCACCGCTGCTCGCCGACCGTGAAGGCCTCGACGCGGCTGAAGCCGTTGTTCTCGTAGTAGCGGACGAGCTTGCCGTCGTCGCCCGCGTAGCAGTCCACGCGGAGCAGTCCGACCCCTGCCCGCCGGGTCTCCTTGGCGGCGTGCTCGATGAGGGCGCTCCCCGCCCCCTGGCCCTTGAAGCGGCGCTCCGAGGCCAACCAGTGGATGTACCGCTCGGGTTCGCCGGGCGCCGGGAGATGGGCCAGATAGGCGCCGGGCGCGTCGGTGAGGCTGAGGGTGGCGGCCGGTACGCCGTCCACCTCGGCGATGTAGGTGACGCCGTCGTCCATGTACCGGGTGACGGACTCCACGGTCTTCGGGCTCTCCGACAGCGGCTTCGACCCCCACTGCCCGGTCCGCCCCTGTGCGACCAGCCACTCCACACAGCTGTCCAGCATGCCGAGTATCGCGGGGATGTCGTCGTGGTCGCCGTTCCTGATGGTGATCGCCATGACGGCAGCGTAGATCTTTGCCAAGGTGAGCGACATGAGACTTTTCGCCGCCGTGCTGCCGCCGGAGGACGTGGCCGAGGAACTGGCCGCCGAGTTGGATGCGTTGAAGCGGCTGCCGGGGGCGGATGCGCTGCGCTGGACCGGGCGGCCCGGGTGGCACTTCACGCTGGCGTTCTACGGCGAGGTCGACGACGACGTCGTACCGGAACTGTCGGCCCGGCTGGAGCGCGCGGCGGGGCGTACGGAGGCTTTCTCGCTGGGCCTGCGTCGGGGCGGGCAGTTCGGGCGGGGTCGGGCCCTGTGGATCGGGGCGGACGGCGACATGGCGGCGCTGCGGCTGCTGGCGGAGCGGGCGGAGGCGGCCGGGCGCAAGGCGGGCGTCGACATGGGGGAGCACCGGCGGTACAAGGCCCATCTGACCGTGGCGCGGAGTCGGTCGGAGGTGGATGTGCGGCCGTACGTCACGGCGCTGGCCGGCTTCGAGGGGCGGCGGTGGACCGTGGGTGAGCTGGCGCTCGTGCGGAGCAGCCTGCCGAGGTCGGGGGTGCCGGGGGAGCAGCCTCGGTATGAGGTGGTCGGTCGGTGGGGGTTCGGGGCGGCCGGTTAGGCTCGGGGGTGTGGACCCGAAGACCCGGAACCGGATCATGGCCGTTGTGCTGGTGCTGATGTTTGGCGTTGTCGCGTTGGCGGCGGCGCTCGGTAAGTAGTGCGGGGCGGGGCCGGGGAACTGCGGGTTTGGTTTTGGCTGCGGGCCGGATGTGGCTGGTCGCGCAGTTCCCCGCGCCCCTGAGGGGCGATTGCCCTAACCGGTGATTACCAGGCGAAGGCCTCGGGGGACGGGCCCGGGCCCGGGAAGATCTCGTTGAGGTCGGTCAGGAGTTCTTCGCTCAGTTCCAGCTCTGTGGCGCGGATCGCTGAGGCGAGCTGGTCTGCGGTGCGCGGGCCGACGATCGGGCCCGTGACGCCGGGGCGGGTGAGGAGCCAGGCCAGGGCCGTCTCGCCGGGTTCCAGGCCGTGCTTGTCGAGGAGATCCTCGTACGACTGGATCTGCGCGCGCACGGCCGGGTTCGTGAGCGCCTCCGCCGTACGGCCGGACGTGCGGCGACCGCCCGCGACCTCCTTCTTGATGACCCCGCCCAGCATGCCGCCGTGCAGCGGCGACCAGGGGATTACGCCGAGGCCGTACTCCTGGGCGGCCGGGATGACCTCCATCTCGGCGCGACGCTCGGAGAGGTTGTAGAGGCACTGCTCGCTGACGAGGCCGATGGTGCCGCCGCGGCGGGCGGCGATCTCGTTGGCCTGGGCGATCTTGTAACCCGGGAAGTTGGAGGAACCGGCGTAGAGGATCTTGCCCTGCTGGATCAGGACGTCGATCGCCTGCCAGATCTCCTCGAAGGGGGTGGCACGGTCGACGTGGTGGAACTGGTAGACGTCGATGTGATCGGTCCGGAGCCGCTTGAGCGACGCGTCGACGGCACGGCGGATGTTCAGCGCCGAGAGTTTGTCGTGGTTGGGCCAGGCCTCACCGTCGGCGGCCATGTTGCCGTAGACCTTGGTGGCGAGGACGGTCGCGTCGCGGTGGGCGGGGTTCTTGGCGAACCAGTTGCCGATGATCTCTTCGGTACGGCCCTTGTTCTCGCCCCAGCCGTAGACGTTGGCGGTGTCGAAGAAGTTGATGCCCGCGTTCAGCGCCGCGTCCATGATGGCGTGGCTGTCGGCTTCGTCTGTCTGCGGGCCGAAGTTCATGGTGCCGAGGACGAGCCGGCTGACCTTGAGTCCCGTGCGTCCGAGCTGCGTGTACTTCATGACTTCTTAGCCAACGGCGTGGAGTGCGCTCTAGGCAAGCGACTTCAGGAAGGTGGACCAGGTGGTGGGGGTGAGGTGGAGGTGGGGGGCGTGGGGTTCGGGGGTTTTTGAGTCGCGGAGGTGGATGGTGGTGGGGGTGAGGGCCACTTCGAGGCACTCGCCGCCCTGGCCGCTGCTGTAGCTGCTCTTGAACCAGTTCAGGTCCGTGCTCATAGGCTGCCTGCCACCTCGCTGATCAACTGAGCGGACTCCTCGGGATTGAGGGCCTGCGCTCGCAGAATGCCATACCGTGCGAACATCTGGCCCAGCTCCGGCTGTTGGCTGACGAAGTAGCCGTTGTTGGGGCCCTCGACGTAGGTGATGCGGTCGGGTTCGTCGGTCTCCAGCAGGATCATGGGGCCGTCGAGACCGGCGTGGTCCTCGCGGTGGGTCGGCATCACCTGGATCTCGATGTTGCGGCGCCTGCCGACGTCGAGGATGTGGCCCAACTGCTCTTTGAGTACCTGGTCGCCGCCGAGCGGGCGCCTGAGGATGTGCTCCTCCAGCACGAAGGCGACGACCGGGGTGGGCTTGCGTTCCAAGGCCTGTTGCCGGTCGAGGCGGGCGGTGAGCCGGGCCTCGATCTCCTCGTCGTCCAGGGACGGACGGTGAACCTCGAAGGTGGCCCGTGCGTAGTGCTGCGTCTGGAGCAGGCCCGGGATCACGTGGTTGGCGTACATGTAGATCGCGCTGGCCCTCGCCTCCAGCGCCGCGTAGTCCTCGAACCAGGACGGGAACCTGCTGACCCTCAGCTTCATCCCAGCCGCGATCAGTGCACCTTGTGCACCCAGCGCCTCGTCCGCGATCTCGATCAGCTGGCCCTTGGGTGCCCGCTCGGCCCTTTCCACCATGGCCACTTGGGACTTGGAGTACCCGACGCGATGGGCGAGTGACTCCTGTGTCATCCCGGCCCGCTCTCGAAAGAACCTCAGCAACGAGCCGAACATCTCCAGGTTCCCCGACCCTTGATCGCCTGCGTGCACAACCGCCTCCCCAAGTGCACAGCCCTGCACCACCCTTGAGTACCCCTGGTCACAGTATGTGAGCGCCCGCCACGATTTGCGGCATGAACGAGAGAATCGACGCCCCCTGGATCCCGCGCTGGATCCCCGACGCCGGTCACGCACTACGCCTCGCCGGCGTGCACTTCGACGCCGTCCGTATGCGGGAACCGCTGGCCGAGCGCGTCGCCTCCGAGCTGCTGCGCTGTACGGACTTCGACGCGGGCCCGATCGTCAGGGAGTCGACCGGCGACCGGAACATGTACTTCCTGTTGCCCCCGCAAACCGGCGGTGGCTATGCATGGCCACCCGGGGTGAGGGTGCTGACGCGCAGTCACGGAGGGATGGCCTACGTGGGTGTGCCCGCGCTCACTACTTAGTCCCGGGGGAAATCGTCGGTCTTGAGGACGAGGTCGGCCGGGGTGCAGGTCAGATCGACCTCGTAGCCGAAGGAGTATGTGAGCTGGTTGGCGTAGTCGGAACCGCTGTCCCCCTCCTTGGGCTGGGTGTAGAGGTGGCACTGGCCTTCGTAGGGATCCACGATGAGATAGGCGGCGACTCCGGCTTCCGCATATGCGGACTTTTTAGCGTGGTAGTCGTTCTCGGCAGTGCCCTTGGAGATGACCTCGGCGACAAACTCGACGTCCTCATAGCGCCAACCGCGCTCGTGGCTCCACACCGCCTCATCCTGTAGTTTCGCCACGTCAGGGCAGAAGCCGTTCTGGTGTCCGGGGAAATCGATGCGGACGTCGGAGAGGACCATCACATCCATGCCGAACCTGTCTTCCAGGGCTCGGACGATTCGGCGAATGATCTGCCAGTGCGTGCTCCGTTGCGGCGTCATGAAGACGGCTCCCCCGACAATTTCGACTCGGTAGCCTTCGAGGAAGTGGTCTCGCCCGAGCGCTTTGAACATTACGTCCAGGGCATTCCTGTCGCCGCTCTCAGCCATCTCGATCCTGTCGGTCTCTACGACGGTCATCGTGGCGCTCCTCCCCGGCTGCCCCACGGACAGGTGCAGCCGCGCAGTACAACGATACGCACGGTGATCGAGGTACGCCGATATTCAGTCAGTCTGTTCCGGCCTCGTACGTCTGTCCCCATCCCCACGCCTGGTACATCGCCTCCGCGAACGCCCCCGCGATCTTGTGCTCACCGTCGGCGTTCGGATGCGTCCCGTCGTACGTGTCGACCGTGAAGTCGTACGACTCCGGCGGCGACGCCAGCAGCAGCGGCGAGCGCGGCTCGTCGAGGTCGGCAACCGCCTTCGCGAGCAGCTCGTTGAAGAGGGTGACCTGGGCGGCGAAGTCGGCGTCCTCCTGGACGCGGACGTTCGTGAGGACGGGGAGGACGACCATTCGGACCCGCGGGTTCGCTTCCCTCGCCGCCGCGACGAACGCGCGCGCGTTCTCCGCCGTCTGCTCCGCGTTCGTATAGAAGCCCAGGTCGATCAGGCCGAGCGAGACGAGCAACACATTCGCCCGGCACGACCGCACCGCCTCCCCGATCAGCGGCGTCATGTGCAGCCACCCCTCGCCCCAGCCCGCCAGATGGGCGCTCGGGAAGTCCGGGTCGGCGTACTCGTACGACGTCGGCGCGTCCGTCGCCTTGTCGTGCAGGGTCTCGCGCGGGCCCACCACGGCGAACGGGCCGCCGTACGTATCGCGCAGGTGCTGCCACATCCGGTAACGCCATGTGTGTTCGCCCGCGCTTCCGATCGTCATGGAGTCGCCGACGGGCATGAACCTGAGCATCCGCTCATGATGAACGATCACGGCGAGAGGTGGGGTGTGACAGTCACCACGTGATCACCATCCCTCCCCATCCCGGGATGGCAAGCTTGACCGCATGCGTGCGCTACTGGGTGTCGTCGGAGCCTCCGCCCTGCTCCTTCTCATGGGCGCGGCCCCCGCCGCCGTCGCCGCCGACGGGGACGGCAAGGGTGACAAGGACTTCACCATCGAGGACTCCCGCATCACCGAGTCCAGCGGCCTCGCCGCCTCCCACCAGCACCCCGGCATCTACTGGACCCACAACGACCAGGACACCGGCAGCTACATCTACGCCGTGGACAGCGCCACCGGGAAGACCGTCGCCCGCGTCACCCTCGCCGGGGTCGGGCAGCAGCGGGACGTCGAGGCCATCGCCATCGGGCCCGACAACCAGATCTACGTCGGGGACATCGGCGACAACGACGGTGTGAGCTGGCCGTACGTCTGGATCTATCAGCTTCCCGAGCCGAAGCACCTCACCGACCAGACCGTCCGCGCCAAGCAGTACGTCGTGAAGTACACCGACGGCTCCCGGGACGCCGAGTCGATGATCGTCCATCCCAAGACGGGGCGCGTCTACATCATCGACAAGCAGGAGGACGGCGGGCATCTCTACGAAGGACCCGCCAAGCTCTCCACGTCCGGCACGAACGTCTTCGAGCCCGTCAAGTCCGTCGACCTCTGGGCCACCGACGCCGCCTTCTCGCCGGACGGTCAACAGCTCGCCGTACGCGGGTACTTCGGCGGCATCTGGTACGACTGGAACGGCGGAGACCTGAAGCGGAAGGGGCGGCTGAGCGTGCCCCTCGGGCAGGGGGAGTCCGTCACCTACTCCGCGGACGGCACGAAGCTCATGCTCGGGAGTGAGGGCGAGGGGAGCGAAGTGGTGGCGCAGGACGCGCCCGGTGACGGCGGATCGTCCAAGTCGCCTTCGGGTGGCGGTAGTTCGGCCTCAGGTGAGGGGGATGGCGGCGGCAACGGCACCGTCAAGGTCGGCGCCCTCGCCGTCGCGGCCGTGGTCGCCGTCGTCCTCGGGTTCCGGAGGCTGCTGCGCCCGCGACGCTGAATCGTCGTTGCGTCCGATGTCTTGACGTGTCCATGTGGCTTGACTTCCATATGAGGTGCGGGTGTGGGAGCGCTCCCACTCGGTTCCGGGCCCGTATCCCCTAGAGAAGGCAGCGACATGTTCCGCACCTTGCGAAGAGCGCTGTGCGCGGCGGCGCTTCTGTTACCGCTCCTGGTCGGTGTGCAGCCCGCGGCCCAGGCGGCCGCGGCCGACGCCGGTGCCGGGTACTGGCACACCAGCGGGCGGCAGATCCTGGACGCGAACGGGCAGGCGGTCCGGGTCGCCGGGATCAACTGGTTCGGCTTCGAGACCGGCAACTACGTCGTCCACGGCCTCTGGTCCCGCGACTACAAGTCCATGATCGACCAGATGAAATCGCTGGGCTACAACACCATCCGTATCCCGTACAGCGACGACATCTTCAAGTCGGGAACCGTCCCCGCCAGCATCGACTTCAGCAGCGGCAAGAACGCCGACCTCCAGGGGCTCAACTCCCTCGGCGTACTGGACAAGATCGTCGCGTACGCCGGACAGGACGGGCTCAAGGTCATCCTCGACCGGCACCGCCCGGACTCCGGTGGCCAGTCCGCGCTCTGGTACACGAGCGCCGTGCCGGAGTCGACGTGGATCGCCAACCTCAAGGCCCTGGCCACCCGTTATCTCGGCAAGGACACCGTCGTCGGCATCGACCTGCACAACGAGCCGCACGACCCGGCCTGTTGGGGCTGCGGCGACACGGCCACCGACTGGCGGCTCGCCGCCCAGCGGGCCGGCAACGCGGTGCTCTCCGTCAACCCCGACCTGCTGATCTTCGTCGAGGGCGTGCAGACCTTCAACGGTGTCTCCGGCTGGTGGGGCGGCAACCTGATGGGCGTCGGCCAGTACCCGGTGAACCTGAACGTCGCCAACCGGGTCGTCTACTCCGCCCACGACTACGCCACGAGCGTCGCCCAGCAGAGCTGGTTCAGCGATCCGTCCTTCCCCGCGAACATGCCGGGGATCTGGGACAAGTACTGGGGTTACATCTTCAAGCAGAACATCGCCCCGGTGTGGGTGGGGGAGTTCGGGACGACGCTCCAGTCGACCGTGGACCAGAAGTGGCTGGCGGCGCTGGTCTCGTATCTGCGGCCGACCTCGACCTACGGGTCGGACTCCTTCCACTGGACCTTCTGGTCGTGGAACCCCAACTCCGGTGACACGGGCGGGATCCTGAAGGACGACTGGCAGACCGTGGACACGGTGAAGGACGGGTATCTGGCGAGCATCAAGGCGCCGGGCTTCCCGAGTGGCGGGGGCGGTCCCACGGACCCCGGCGATCCGGGCGGGGGCACGGCGGCCTGCACCGCCGCCTACACCGTCAGCAGTGACTGGGGCAGTGGCTTCAACGCCGAGGTGAAGGTCACCAACTCCGGTACCACCGCGATCGGTTCCTGGAAGGTGACCTGGACCTGGAGCGGGTCCCAGAAGGTCACCAACATGTGGAACGCGTCCTACACCCAGTCCGGGGCGACGGTCACCGCGACCAACGCCGCGCACAACGGGGCGGTGGCCGTCGGTGGTTCGGCGAGCTTCGGGTTCGGCGGTGCGCCCGGGGGCGGGGGTGTGCCGACGGTGAGCTGCACGGCGAGCTGAGCGGTGGGGCGCCCGGCGCGGGGTGTGCCGGGCGCCCTCACCGTCGTACGGGATGAGGGTCGGCATCGGCCTCGGCGCGTTCGTCGAACTCCTGGCGGGCCGCCCGGATGGTGTCGATGTTGGCCTGTGACCAGTCGGTGATGTGCTGGATCAGGGTGCCCATCTCCCGGCCGAGGGCGGTGAGTTGGTACTCCACGCGTGGCGGGACGGTCGGGTGGACCGTGCGGGTCAGCAGGCCCTCGCGTTCCAGGGAGCGCAGGGTCGAGGTCAGGACCTTCTGGGTCACGCCGTCCAGGCGGCGGCGCAGCTCGGTGAAGCGCATCGGGCGGCCGTCCTCCAGGGCCACCAGTACCAGCATGGTCCACTTGCTCGCGATCACCTCCAGCACGGCGCGGGTGGGGCAGTCGCGCAGGAAGACGTCCACGCCGCCGTGTTCTCTGAGGTCGAAGCCGGTATCCATGAGGAACCTCGATACCAGAGAAGTGCCTTCTTCCGCGCGGGGATCGCGGCGGCCGAGGATGAGGGCATGAACCGCGTGAACCGTATGCATGCCATCGTCCAGTCCGCCTTCGGTGGTCCCGACGTCCTCGCCTACGCCGAGACCGACGTGCCCGAGCCCGGGCCCGGAGAGGTGCTCGTGCGGGTCGGGGGTGCCGGGGTGAACCCCGGGGACACGGTGTTGCGGTCCGGGCGGGTGCCGGAGCTGGTGACCCTGCCGTGGACGCCGGGGAACGACGTCGCCGGGGTCGTGGCGGGCGTCGGGCCCGGGGTGAGCCGGTTCGGGGTGGGGGACGAGGTGTACGGGCTGCTGCCGCTCTCCCCGCGCGGGGCGTACGCCGAGTACACCGCCGTACCGGCCGCCGTGCTGGCCCCGAAGCCCAAGAACCTCGGCCTGCCGCAGGCCGCCGCCGTGCCCCTGGTCGCGGTCACCGCCTGGACGGCCCTGTCCGTGTTGGCCCGGGTGCGGCCCGGCGACCGGGTGTTGATCCACGCGGCGGCCGGCGGGGTGGGGCATGTCGCGGTGCAGCTGGCGAAGGAGCTGGGCGCGTACGTCATCGGCACGGCACGGGAGGCCAAGCACGCCTGGCTGCGCGAGCTCGGCGCCGACGAGGTGATCGACTACACGGCCGTGGACTTCCGGGACGCGGTGGCGCCGGTGGACGTGGTTCTTGACCTGGTCGGGGGCGAGTACGGGGAGCGTTCGCTGGAGGTGCTGCGGCCGGGTGGGCTGCTCGTGGGGGCGGCGATCGACCCGGGGGTCGATGAGGGGCGGGCCGCCGAGCGCGGGCTGCGCTATGTGTGGGTGACCGCCGAACCCTCGGGTGAGCTGCTGGCCGGGATCACCGAGCGGATCGAGGCGGGGCGGCTGCGGGTGAGTGTCGAGCGGAGCTATCCACTGGCGGAGGCCGCCGACGCCCACCGGGCGATCGAGGAGAAGCGGACGACCGGCAAGCTCGTGCTGGTGCCGTGAGGACGGACGAGGGCGCCCGGCTTCCTGCCGGGCGCCCTCGTCGTCGTATCGCTTCAGGCGGTTACAGCTTCTCGATCACGTAGTCGATGCACCGCGTCAGCGCCTCGACGTCCGCCGGGTCGATCGCCGGGAACATCGCGACACGGAGCTGGTTGCGGCCGAGCTTGCGGTAGGGCTCGGTGTCGACGATGCCGTTGGCGCGCAGGACCTTGGCGATCGCGGCCGCGTCGATCTCGTCGGCGAAGTCGATCGTGCCGATGACCTGCGAGCGCTTGGCGGCGTCGGTGACGAACGGCGTCGCGTGCTTCGACTCCTCCGCCCAGGTGTACAGACGGGTGGACGAGTCCTTCGTACGGGCCGTCGACCACGCCAGGCCGCCCTGGCCGTTGATCCACTCCAGCTGCTGGTTCAGCAGGAAGAGGGTGGCGAGGGCCGGGGTGTTGTACGTCTGGTTCTTGCGGGAGTTGTCGATCGCGGTGGGCAGCGAGAAGAACTCCGGGACGTGGCGGCCGGACGCGTGGACGCGCTCGGCGCGCTCGATCGCGGCCGGGGAGAAGACGCCGATCCACAGGCCGCCGTCGGAGGCGAAGGACTTCTGCGGGGCGAAGTAGTAGACGTCGGTCTCGGCGATGTCGACCGGGAGGCCACCGGCGCCGGAGGTGGCGTCGACCAGGACCAGCGAGCCCTCGTCGGCACCGGCCACGCGCTTGATCGGGGCGGCGACACCCGTGGAGGTCTCGTTGTGGGTGAAGGCGTAGACGTCCACGCCCGCCTCGGCCTGCGGCTCCGGGTGCGTGCCCGGGTCGGAGGCGATGACGGTGGGCTCGGCCAGCCACGGGGCGAGCTTGGCCGCCTTGGCGAACTTCGAGCTGAACTCGCCGAAGTTCAGGTGCTGCGACTTGTTCTCGATCAGACCGTGGGTCGCGACGTCCCAGAACGCGGTGGAGCCGCCGTTGCCGAGGATCACCTCGTAGCCCTCGGGGAGCGAGAACAGCTCGGAGATCCCCTCGCGCACCTTGCCGACCAGGTTCTTGACCGGGGCCTGGCGGTGGGAGGTGCCGAGCAGGGAGGTACCGGTCGCGGCGAGGGCGTCCAGCGCCTCGACACGCACCTTGGAGGGGCCCGCGCCGAAACGTCCGTCGGCGGGCTTGATGTCAGCGGGAATCTGGATCTCAGCCACGAGCCGGAGGGTATCTCCTCGGCGAAACGGGATGGAAACCCGTCCGTTCGATGAGACGACTCCTCCGGCCCGTGGACTTGTGGGGATCTACGGTGCCATCAGTCGCACCGGCAGCTCGAACAGGTCGTTCTGGGTGACCACCGGCTTGTTGCGGAGTTCCGCCGCCGGGACCGCCAGGTCGAGGGCGGGGAAGCGGGCGTAGAGGGCCGGGAGGGCCACGCCGGCCTCCAGGCGGGAGAGGGCGGCGCCGGGGCAGACGTGCGGGCCGTGGCCGAAGCTGATGTGACGGTTCGGGGAGGTCCGGGTGATGTCGAACTCGCCCGCCGTGGGGCCGTGGGCCTGCTCGTCGCGGCCGATCGCGGCGTACGAGACGATCAGCGCGTCGCCCGCCGGGAGGACCTTGTCGCCGACCTGGACGTCCTCCGTCGCGAAACGGATCAGGACGTGGGAGGTGGGGGTGGAGTGGCGGAGCGTTTCTTCGACGACCGAGGACCAGTCGACCTCGCCCGCGAGGACCAGGGCGCGCTGGACCGGGTGGAGTGACAGCTGGAGCACCGCGTTGACGATGAGCGAGATCGTCGTCTCATGGCCGGCCGCGACCATCAGCTGGAGGGTGGAGACGATCTCCTCGTCGGTGAGGTGGTCGCCGTTCTCGGAGGCCTGGATGAGGGCCGAGGTGAGGTCGTCGCCGGGCTCGGCGCGCTTGGCGGCCACCGTCTCCGCCATGATGCCCGCCAGCTCCATCAGCGTGGCGATGACCTCCTGGGGCGGCGTCTGCGTCGAGAAGAACTTCTCGAACAGCTCCTTCAGACGGGGGAGCTTCGACTCGGCCAGGCCCATCAGGTCGGCGATGACGTACATGGGCAGCGGGTAGGCGAAGGACGCCTTGAGGTCGACGGTGTCGCCCTCCAGGCCGTCCAGGAGCTTCTCGGTGAGCGCCGTGATCCGCTCCCGCATCTCCTCCACCCGGCGCGGGGTGAGCGCCTGGGCGACCAGCGTGCGCATCCGGCGATGGTCGGCGCCGTCGACGGTGAGCATCGAGCGGCCCGGGTTGGCGAGGCCGATGAGCGGCCAGTCCGCGGGGATCTCGCCGCGCTGCCAGGCACCCCAGACGTTGATGTCCTTCACCAGGCGGGGGTCGGTGAGCAGCGCCTTCGCCTCGGCGTGGTGGGTGACCGCCCAGACGGGGACGCCGCCGGGCAGCTCCACGGCGGCCAGCGGCCCGGCCGCGCGCAGCCGCGCGCTCTCGCCGTCGAGGTCGGCGACGAAGGGGTCGAGGGCTATGCGGGGCTGGGCAGGGGCGGGGGTCTGTTTCGGCTCGGGGGTCTGTTCCGGGTCGGTGGTCATAGGGGTGTCTCCAGACGGACGGCGTGAGGGAGGGCAGGGGTGGGGCTCAGCGCGCCGGTACCGGCGTGAAGCGGACCGGCAGTGCGGACAGGCCGCGCAGCCAGGGCGAGGGGCGGCGCGTCAGGGCGTCGGCGGGGACCGCGAGGTCGATGTCGGGCAGCCGGTCCAGGACGACCTCGATGCCGGTCCGCGCGATCACCTCGGCGACCTCCTGCGCGGGGAACGGGCACCGGTGCTCGCCGTGTCCGAAGGAGAAGTGGGCGCTGTTGCCGCCGGTGAGCGTGGAGCCGTCGGTGCGGACCTGCGGGTCGGAGTTGGCGCCCTGGAGGCCGAGCAGCAGCAGGTCGCCGGCGCGGACCCGGCGCCCGCCGAGCTGGGTGTCGCGGGACGCCCAGCGCCCGGCCACGTTCTGGGTCGGAGTGTCCTCCCACAGGACCTCGTTCATCGCGTCGGCGACGCTGTTGCGGCCGCCGAACAGGGAGGCCGCGAACCGTCCGTCGGTCAGCATCAGCCGCAGCGAGTTGCCGATCCAGTCGGCGGTGGGCTGGTGCCCGGCCGCCATCATCACCATCAGGTCCTGGGCGATCTCCTCGTCCGTGAACCCGCTGGGGTGGGCGAGCATGCGGGAGACGACGTCGTCCGCGGGTTCGGCGCGCCGGTCGGCGAGGAGCTGGAACATCGACGTGGCCAGATGGGTCTGGCCCGCGATGGCCCGCTCCCGGCCGTCGATCATGTCGTTGAGGGCGGTGACCAGGCCCGGCCCCTCCTCGTCGGAGAAGCCGTAGAGCCGGGCCAGGACCCGTACCGGCAGGAGCATCGCGTAGTTGCCGATGATGTCCGTCTCGCCCTCGGCGCACACCGCGTCGATCAGCTCGTCGGCGAACCGCTCGGCGTAGGAGCGCAGTTCGGAGGGGCTCACCGCCTCCAGCGCCTCGCTGATCATCGCGGCACGCTCACGGTGGCGCTCGCCGACGGTGTAGAGGATCGACGGCTGCTTGCGGCCGATCATCGGCAGCAGCGGCCAGTCGTCGGGGATGCGGTCCCACTGGTTCCACAGCTCGGAGTCCCGGCTGAACAGCACCGGATCGCCGGTGACCTGATGCAGCTCGCGGTAGCCGAGCACCAGCCAGGCCGGTATGTCGCCGTCGAGCACGACCGGCGTCACGGCGCCGTGGTCGCGCCGCATCTCCCGGTACAGCTGCGCCGGTTCGGTCTGGAACCTGGGGCCGCCGAGGGGCACGGGAGCGGTCACCGGGTCAACTCCTGTTCGAGGACGGGGACTTGGTTGGCGTAGGTGTTCTTCACATGCTCGACCAGGGTGATCAGCACCTGCTTGCCGGAGGCCCGGGAGCGGGCGTCGCAGTCGAGCAGCGGGATGTGCGGGTCGAGGTCGAGGGCCTCACGGATCTGCTGCGGGGCGTAGGCGGGGCCGCCGAAGTCGTTGCAGGCCACGATGAACGGGGTGCCGTGGTGTTCGAGCCGGTCGATGGCGTACCAACTGTCGTCGATCCGGCGGGTGTCGACGAGGACGACCGCGCCGAGGGTCCCGGAGAACAGCCGGTCCCACAGGAACCAGAACCGCTCCTGGCCGGGGGCGCCGAAGAGGTACAGCACGTTGCGGGCGTCGAGCGTGATCCGGCCGAAGTCGAAGGCGACGGTGGTCGCCTTCTTGTCCCGGACCTCGCTGATGTCGTCGACGTGCTCGCCGGCCCGGGTCATCGTCTCCTCGGTGTTGAGGGGACGTATCTCGCTGACCGAACGGACGAGAGTGGTCTTGCCGACGCCGAAACCGCCGACGACGACGATCTTGAGGCCGTTGTCGGCGGTGGCACCCAGAGGGGTGCGAGCGGCTGCCTCGGAGGCTGCTTCAGAGGTTGCGGAGTCCAACGAGCACCTGTTCCAGGACGTCGGGATCGGGGACGGCGGCTTTACGGGGGTGGCGGGCGCTGACGCGGCCCGCCGCGAGGAGGTCGCCGAGCAGGATCTTGGTGATGCTCACCGGCAGCTTCAGCTCGGCCGCCAACTCGACGACCGCGGTCGGCAGTTGGGCCAGCCTCAGGATCGCCGCGTGCTCCGACTGCATGCCGGTGGTCGGATCGCACTCGGCGACCACGAGCGTCACCAGGTCGAAGGGGCTGTCCGGAGTGGCGTGCGCGCGGCCACCGGTGAGGGTGTACAGACGGTCGGGTGAGTCGTCCCTGCCGGGGCGGCTCATGACGTCCGGGGCTGCGCGGTCAGATGGGCGCCGAGCTGTTCGACGAGCTCGCTCATGTTGTGCCCGACGAGACCGGCGTCCGCCTCCTCGGTCGTGACGACGGCCAGATGAGCGCCCTCACCGGCCTCGACGATGAAGAGGACGCCGCCGTAGAACTCGGTCATCGCCGACCGCACGCCACCGGTGCCGTCCCCGAACTCCACGGAGGCGCCCTGCGACAGGGCCTGGATGCCGGCGGCGATCGCGGCGAGCTGGTCGGCCTGGTCGACGGTGAGCTCCGGCGTCCGGCACAACTTCAGTCCGTCCCGAGAGAGGACGAGCGCGTGCCGCGCGCCCGGGGTGCGCTCCAGGAGGCCCTCGATGAGCCAGGTGAGCTTCTCGTCGGCGGTGGTCGTGCCGGTCATGACGTGGGGTCGCCTTCCGGAGTGGGGTGTGCGATGGAGGGGGTGGACGGTTCGGGAGTCTCTTCGCGGGTCTTCTCGCGGGTCTTCTCGCGGGTTCCTTCGGCCGGAGTGGCGGGGTCGCTCTGATCGGAGAGGGAGCCGCGCACGGCTTGCCGGAAGCTGCTGAAGCGGATGGCACGGGTGGGCGTGTCGTCGGTGGGGGCGTCGGGCGCGCCGGGGGCGGTGCTCGCGGTGGGCCTGGCGTGCCCGCCGTTCCCGGTCGCGTCGGTGGACCCGGCGGTCTCGGCGGCCCGCGCGCGGAGCCGTTCCCGCTGCTCCCGCTCGGCCTCGGCGAGGGCGCGGCCCCGGCGGCGCTTGGGGAGGCCGTCGGGGAGCCCTTCGGAGCGAGGCTCGGACCGGCTCTCGGCACGGCCTGTGGGCAGGTCGTCGGGGAGGGTGGCGGCGCTGTGGGCGGGTGACTCGTGGGTGGGGACCGGGTCGGGGACGGGGGCCGACGGCGCGTGCGGTGCCGGGTCCGTCTCCGTGCGCGGGTCCGGTGCGGCGGCGGCGCCGTCGCCCGCTGCCTCCGTCGTCCCTTCCGCCGCCTGCGCGGCCTCCGCCTGCGGAAGCGTCAGCGCTCCCGGGGGGCGGGCGGCCAGTTGTTCCGGTACGAGGATGTCCTGCGGTACGAGGACCAGGACGCCGGTGCCGCCACGGGCCGAGGGACGGAAGGAGACCGTGAGCCCGTACTTGCGGGACAGGCGGCCCACGACGGCGAGGCCGAGACGCGTGCCGGTGAGACCGCCGAGCTCGGCGTCGTCGCCGGACACGGCCCGTTCGGCGCGCCGGAGTTGGACGTCGCCCATGACCAGGCCGCTGTCCTCGACGGAGACGATGACACCGGCCGGGACCTCCTCGACGTACACGTGTACCTCGGCGGTCGGCGGGGAGAAGTTCGCGGCGTTGTCGAGGAGTTCGGCGAGCGCGTGCATCACGCCCTCGGCGGCGTGCCCGGCGACGGCGGCCTCGCAGGCGGAGTGCACCCGCACCCGCCGGTAGCCGCTGATGCGGCCCATCGCGCCGCGCAGGATCGACTCCATGGCGATGGGCCGGGCCCAACGGCGGCCGGAGCGCGCGCCGGTGAGGACGGCGACGGAGTCGGCGAGCCGGCCGGCCTGGGCGGTGCGGTGGTCGAGGTGGAGGAGGTCGGCGAGGACGTCCTCGTCGTCGTGCCGCTCCTCCATGGCGCGCAGGTCGGCGAGCATCCCGGTGGCCAGCGCCTGCATCCGGCTCGCCGCGTTGGCGGTGGCGGACAGGGCGGTGGACCGTTCCTGCTCGGCGCGCCGGGCGCGCTCGGTCAGCCGGGCGTTGGCGGCGGTGAGCCGGGCGCGCTGGTCCTCCAGCTCGGCGGTGAGCCGGGCGCGTTCCTCGGCGAGCTCGGTGGTGTGCCGGGCCCGCTCATGGGTGAGTTCCTCGGTCAGCTGCACCCGTTCCTGGTCGAACTCCGTGCTCTGCCGGGCCCGGTCCTGCAACAGCCGCCCGGCGTCGAGGGTGACGGCTTCCAGGCGGCGGCGGGTGATCCGGGCGTTCTGCAGGGCGTGGACGGCCACGGCGACGGCCGTGGTCAGCAACAGGGCGCCGATGCCGGTGCCGAGGGCGAGCGGGACGCGCTCCGACTCCGGCGCCCGGGCCACCGCGCCGGCGACCGCGAGCGCGGCGAGCACGGCGGTGAGCAGCGGGGCGGGCAGCAGGGTACGGGCGGTGGGTCGTTCGCCGGGCAGGCTGGGGGCGGTCATGAGTCGGGTCCTTGGTAGGGGGCCGCTGTCTGTTCCTGGGCGAGAAGCGACACCTGTCGCTCAATAAGCGGTCACTATATGAGAGTTGGTGATCAAATTGGGAAGGTTCTGGAGGCGTTCACAGGTTCCGGTGACGCGGGGTGACGGCGCCTCAGGTGGCGCACGGTGACGGTCGGGGTGCCGTCACTGTCAGTGGTCGGATGCATGCTTGAGCCATGACGGATCTCGAGTCGGCGCTGCGGGCGGCCGTCCGGGGTGAGGTCGGGTTCGACGTCACGTCCCGGGCGCTGATGACCATGGACGCGTCCAACTACCGAAGGGTCCCGCTGGGTGTCGTGGCGCCCCTGGACGCCGACGACGTGGCGGCGGCCCTGGAGGTGTGCCGGGAGCGCGACGTGCCGGTGGTGCCGCGCGGCGGCGGTACCTCGATCGCCGGTCAGGCCACCGGCACCGGGGTGGTGCTGGACTTCACCCGCCACATGAACCGCCTGCTCTCCCTGGACCCCGGGTCCCGTACGGCCGTCGTCCAGCCGGGCCTCGTCCTGGACCGCCTCCAGGACGCCGCCGCCCCGCACGGCCTGCGGTTCGGCCCCGACCCCTCCACCCACAGCCGCTGCACACTCGGCGGGATGATCGGCAACAACTCCTGCGGGTCGCACTCGGTGGCCTGGGGCACGACCGCGGACAGCGTCCGGGAACTGGACGTGATCACCGCGCGCGGGCGGCGGCTGAAACTCGGGCAGGACTGGGCCGGCGCCCCGGACGGCCTGCGCGACCTGGTGTCGGGCGACCTGGCCCGGCTGCGCACCGGCTTCCCCGTACTCCCGCGCCGCATCTCGGGTTACGCGCTGGACGCGCTGCTGCCGGAGAACGGCGCCGACGTCGCCCGCGCCTTCTGCGGCAGCGAGGGCACCTTGGGGGTGCTCACGCAGGCGGTCGTAAAGCTGGTGGAGGCGCCCCGCGCGCGTGCGCTGGCCGTGCTGGGGTATGTGGACGAGGGCGCGGCCGCCGAGGCCGCCGCAGGGCTGCTGCCCCACCACCCCCTGACCGTGGAGGGCATGGCGGCCGACCTGGTGCCCTCGGTGGCCGCGCTGCCGCGGGGCGGGGCCTGGCTGTTCGTGGAGACGGGCGGCGACACCGAGGCCGAGGCACGCGCACGTGCGCGGACGATCGTGCGGGCGGCGGACGTCGTGGACGCGCTGGTGGTGACCGACCCGGCGGACCAGCGGGCGTTGTGGCGCATCCGCGAGGACGCGTCCGGCACGGCGACGCGCATGCGGGACGGCTCCGAGGCCTGGCCAGGCTGGGAGGACTGCGCGGTGCCGCCACCCCGACTGGGCGCGTATCTACGGGACTTCAGGAGCCTGCTCACCGAGCACGGGCTGCGCGGGACGCCGTACGGCCACTTCGGTGACGGCTGCATCCACGTCCGCATCGACTTCGACCTGCTGACCGACCGGGGCGTCGCCGGTTTCCGCCGCTTCTCGGAGGAGCTCGCCGACCTGGTGGTGGCGCACGGCGGCTCGCTGTCCGGGGAACACGGCGACGGACAGGCGCGGGCCGAGTTGCTGCCGCGGATGTACGGCGCCGAGCTGGTGTCCCTCTTCGAGCGGGCGAAGGGGATCTGGGACCCCGACGACCTCCTCAACCCCGGCATGCTGGTCCGCCCGGCGCCGCTGGACGCCAACCTCCGCTTCTCCGTCCTCCCGCGCGAGCCGGTCGACGTGGCCTTCGGCTACCCCGCCGACGCCGGTGACTTCTCGGCGGCGGTCCGCCGCTGCGTGGGTGTCGCCAAGTGCCGTACGACATCCGTGGCGGGAGCGGGCGTCATGTGCCCGTCCTTCCGGGCGACCGGCGAGGAGGCGCACTCCACGCGCGGGCGTGCCCGGCTGCTGCACGAGATGCTGGCGGGCGAGGTGGTCACCGACGGCTGGCGTTCGGAGGAGGTGCGCGAGGCGCTCGACCTGTGTCTGTCCTGCAAGGGATGCCGGTCGGACTGCCCGGTCGAGGTGGACATGGCCACGTACAAGGCGGAGTTCCTCCACCACCACTACGCGGGGCGCCGCAGGCCGGCCGCCCACTACACGATGGGCCGCCTCCCGGTCTGGCTGCGGGCGGCGGCCCGCACGCGCACGGCCCGGCTGGTGAACGCCCTGGCGGCCGTAGGCCCGTTGGCGTGGGTGGCGAAGCGGCTGGGCGGGATCGCGCCGGAGCGGCGGATCCCGCGGTTGGCGGGGGAGACGTTCACGCGGTGGTGGGCGAGGCGGGCCCGGGGGCGTACGGCCACCGGTCCTTCAGCGGTGCTGTGGCCGGACACCTTCACCGAGCACCTCTCGCCGCAGGTGGGCCGGGCGGCGGTGCGGGTCCTTGAGGCAGCGGGCGTGACGCTGCTCCTCCCGCCCACCCTGCACCCCTCACCCGCCTTCGCCCCGCTCACGGCCCGTCGCGGCCGGGTCTGCTGCGGGCTGACGTACGTCTCCACCGGCCAGCTCGACCGCGCCCGTACGGTCATGCGCCGCACCCTCGACCTGATGGCACCGGTGCTGGCGACGGACCTGCCGGTCGTCGTCCTGGAGCCCAGCTGCGCGGCGGCCCTCCGCACGGACCTGCCCGAACTCCTCCATGACGACCCGCGCGCGGCCGTGCTGTCGTCCCGGGTCCTCACCTTCGCCGAGGCGCTGGAACGCCTGGCCCCCGGCTGGACGCCGCCACGGCTGAACCGCCCGACGACCGGCCAGACCCACTGCCACCAGCACGCGGTCCTGGGCGACACGGCCGACCGCCGGCTGCGTGAAGCGGCCGGCCTGGAAGGGGACTTGGCCGGAGGCTGCTGCGGCCTCGCGGGCAACTTCGGCTTCGAAGCCGGGCACTTCGAGGTGTCGCGGGCCTGCGCGGAGGACCAGCTGCTGCCGGCGGTGCGCGACGCGCCCGACGGCGCGGTGGTCCTGGCGGACGGCTACTCCTGCCGGACCCAGCTGGAACAGCTGGCCGGGGTGCGGGGCCGGCACCTGGCGGAGGTGTTGGCGGAGGGGCTCGCCGTTGATGATCTATAGCCTGGTGGGCTCGTACGCCGCCTCAAGGAGTCCGCGCATGCCCCTCCGCGTCCGCCCCCTCTCCCGCCCCGACCACCTCGCCTTCATCGCCGCCCGCCCCTCCGCCAGTCACACCCAGATCCCCGCCTGGGGCGAGGTGAAGCCGGACTGGCGGGCGGAGAGTCTGGGGTGGTTCGACGAGGAAGGGCGGCTGGTGGGGGCGGGGCTGGTGCTGTACCGGCCGGTGCCGAAGCTGAAGAAGTACCTCGCCTATCTGCCCGAGGGGCCGGTCATCGACTGGTACGACGCCGATCTCGGCGAGCGCTGGCTGGAGCCGATGCTCGCCCACCTCAGGCGGCAGGGCGCGTTCTCGGTGAAGATGGGGCCGCCCGTCGTCGTGCGCCGCTGGAGCGCCGACGCGGTGAAGGCCGCGATCGCCGACCCGGCCGCCCGGCGGCTGCGGGACGCCGAGGCGACCTCGTACGAACCCCGTGCCCTCGACGTCGCCGACCGGCTGCGGCGGGCCGGCTGGCAGCAGACGGAGCCGGGCGGCGAGGACGGCTTCGCCGCCGGACAGCCCCGGTACGTGTTCCAGGTGCCGTTCGCCGGACGGCCCCTGGACGAGATCCACCGCGGCCTCAACCAGCAGTGGCGGCGCAACATCAAGAAGGCCGAGAAGGCGGGCGTGGAGGTCGTCCGGGGCGGCCCCGAGGATCTCCCGGCGTTCTACGCCCTCTACACCGAGACCGCCGACCGCGACCGCTTCATCCCGCGCCCGCTCGCCTACTTCCAGCGCATGTGGACCGTACTCAACGCGGAACACCCCGACCGTATGCGGCTCTACCTCGCCCGCCACGACGGCGACCTCCTCGCCGCGGCCACGATGCTCACCGTCGGGGAGCACGTCTGGTACTCCTACGGCGCCTCCACCGCCCACAAGCGCGAGGTCCAGCCCAACAACGCCATGCAGTGGCGGATGATGACCGACGCCCACGCGCTCGGCGCCGCCGTCTACGACCTGCGCGGCATCACCGACACCCTGGAGGACTCCAACCACCTCCTCGGCCTGCTCCGGTTCAAGGTCGGCACGGGCGGTCAGGCCATCGAGTACCTGGGGGAGTGGGACTTCCCGATCAACCGGCTGCTGCACAAGGCGCTGGACCTGTACATGGCGCGGCGCTAGCGGGCCGGGCTCTCGCGGGTCAGTGGCAAAAGGGGTTCACGTTCCTGACTGAGTCCATTACTCTGGACTTGACAGTACACCGCGATGAACGAATCGCGTGCCGAACCCCTGGAAGGCCCCGTGACCACCCCCAGCACCGCCGCCGCCTCGCCTTCGGTAACCCCGGTTGCCCAGCCGCCCGCGGGCACCCCGCAGCGCCGGCGCTCGCTCGGCTCCATCGGCATGGTGCTGTCCGCGGGCGTCTCCGTGCAGTTCGGCGGTGCCCTCGCGGCGAGCCTGATGCCCCGGGCCGGGGCGCTCGGCGTGGTCACGCTGCGGCTGCTGGCCGCGGCGGTCGTGCTCCTGGTGGTGTGCCGGCCGCGGGTGCGCGGACACAGCCGCGCCGACTGGGCCACGGTGATCGTCTTCGGCCTCACGATGGCCGGGATGAACGGCCTGTTCTACCAGTCCATCGCGCGCATCCCGCTCGGCCCGGCGGTCGCCCTGGAGGTCCTCGGCCCGCTCGCCCTCTCGGTCCTCGCCTCCCGCCGTGCGATCAACCTGGTCTGGGCCGGGCTCGCCCTCGCCGGTGTCATGCTCCTCAGTGGCGGCGGCTTCGGCAGCCTCGACGTCGTCGGCGTCCTCTTCGCCCTGGGCGCGGGCGCGATGTGGGCGGCGTACATCGTCTTCAGCGCCCGTACCGGCCGCCGCTTCCCGCAGGCCGACGGGCTCGCCCTCGCCATGGTGGTCGCGGCGGTGCTCTTCCTGCCGCTCGGGATCGCCGAGTCCGGCACCAGGCTGCTCGACCCGATGACCCTCGCCCTGGGCTCGGCGGTGGCCGTGCTCTCCTCGGTCCTGCCCTACACCCTCGAACTCAGCGCCCTGCGCCGCCTGCCCGCCTCCACCTTCGCCATCCTCATGAGCCTGGAACCGGCGATCGCCGCCACGGCCGGCTTCCTCGTCCTCAGCCAGGCCCTCTCCACCACGGAGGCCCTCGCCATCGCCCTGGTCATCGCGGCCAGCATGGGGGTGGTGCTGACGCAGACGGGGCGGAGGAAGACGGCTGTGACGCTTCCCGAGGAGCCCTGAGCGGTGCCGGTCAGCCCGAGGCCGCCGTGCCTCCCGGCACCTCCGGTGCGCGCACCATGCGCAGGAACGCCTTCACCCCCGCGATGATCTCCTGGTTGTCGGTGAGGCGGTTCACCGTGGACTCGAACTCGCGGCCCAGCGCGGCGATCCTGCGATCCGCGTCCTCCGCCCGTTCGTAGGCGCTCATGGCCAGCGCGTCCACGGTCCGGCGGAGCTCGGCGAGGGACCGGTACTGTTCCTCGGCCTTCTCCTCCAGGACCCGCGTCCCGGTCTCGGCGCGGTCCATGCGGGCGTTCAGCTCGACCACGTCGTCCCGGGGATACGTGACGTCCTTGAGCAGCGTCCCGAGCCGCCGCCGGAGCTGGCCGAACCAGGCGCCGGCCGGGCGGAAGAACGTACTCAGCAGGAAGAACGCGGCGAACCAGTAGCCCGTGAACGCGCCCGTCACCCAGGTGACCGTGAGGACGACCGTCGACGTCACCACGTGTCCCGCGACCGCAGTCCGCAGCATCGCGCGGGCGATCCGCGTGGCCTCGGCGTCCCGGGCCCGGGAGATCTCCAGGCCCTTCTCCCGGCTCACCGCGATCTCCGCGAGCACGGCATGCGCCCGGAAGTAGAGGTTCCACGGCACGGTCAGCAGAAGCAGCAGCCACAGCAGGCTGAGCACCCCGGCCCCGGCCCCGAACACCACGTCCGCCGGCGCCCCCGCCAGATACGCGACGACCAGCGCGACCCCCGCCGCGACCACGGCCCCGACCCCCGCCAGAAACCTGCCCATGCCCCACCTTCCAGGTCGGATCCCCATCGGTGTCCATGGTTCCCGCGCGGCCCCGCGGTGGCATGAGTAGCCGTACTCAGTCGTGCTCGGCCGACACCTCCCCAAAAACAATGCAAGCACGCTTGCTTGTTTATGGAACGGGTGTCATCCTCGCTGCCATGGCAGACCCCACGCCCGTCATCGACGACCTCTGCGCGGAGAGCGAGGAACTCGACCTGATCGTGGCCGAGTTGAGCAAGGAGCAGTGGTCGGCGCCGACCCCCGCCCCCGGCTGGACCGTCGCCCACCAGATCGCCCACCTCGCCTGGACCGACCACTCCTCCCTGCTCGCCGTGACCGACCAGGCGGCCTTCTCCCGCGAGGTCGAGAAGGCGCTGGCCGCACCGGGCGACTTCGTCGACAACGGTGCCGAGGAGGGCGCGGGAAAGCCCCCGGAGCGGCTGCTCGCCTATTGGCGGGCGGGGCGCGAGGACCTGGCCGACGCTCTGCGAAGCGCCCCGGACGGCGCCCGTTTTCCCTGGTACGGCCCGCCCATGTCCACCGCCTCCATGGCCACCGCCCGCCTGATGGAGACCTGGGCGCACGGTCTGGACGTGGCGGAGGCGCTGGGCGTCACCCGCGCCCCCACCGACCGGCTGCGGCACATCGTCCGACTCGGCGTCCGCACCCGCGACTTCGCCTTCGGCGTGCACGGGCTGACCCCACCGTTCGAGGAGTTCCGCATCGAACTGACCGCCCCCTCCGGCGAGTTGTGGGTCTACGGCCCACAGGGCGCCACCGACCGCGTCACCGGCCCCGCCCTCGACTTCTGCCTCCTGGTCACCCAGCGCGCCCACCGCAGCGACCTCGCCCTGACCGCCGAGGGCGAGAACGCCGACCGCTGGCTGGACATCGCCCAGGCCTTCGCGGGCCCACCGGGAGACGGGCGCGCACCCAAGGGGGCCGGAAAGTGACCCTGCGCATCGGCAACGCCTCCGGCTTCTACGGCGACCGGTTCGACGCCCTGCGCGAGATGCTCACCGGCGGCGAACTCGACGTCCTCACCGGCGACTACCTCGCCGAGCTGACCATGCTCATCCTGGGCCGCGACCGGCTGAAGGACCCCGGCGCCGGATACGCCCGCACCTTCCTGCGGCAGTTGGAGGAATGCCTCGGCCTCGCCCAGGAGCGGGGCGTACGGATCGTCGCCAATGCCGGTGGCCTCAACCCGGCCGGACTCGCCACCCGGGTGCGGGAGTTGGCCGACCGGCTCGGCATCGCCGTCCGCGTCGCCCATGTCGAGGGCGACGATCTGACCGCCGCCCACCCCGGCAGCCTCGCCGCCCACGCCTACCTCGGCGGCTTCGGTATCGCGGAGTGCCTGCGCGCCGGCGCCGACGTGGTGGTGACCGGGCGGGTGACGGACGCGGCCCTGGTCACCGGGCCCGCCGTCGCGCACTTCGGCTGGCGGCCGACGGACCACGACCGACTCGCCGGCGCGGTCGTCGCCGGACACGTCCTGGAGTGCGGGACGCAGGCCACCGGCGGCAACTACGCCTTCTTCGCCGACCGTTCCCACGACCTCCGCCGCCCCGGCTTCCCCCTCGCCGAACTCCACGAGGACGGCACCGCCGTCATCACCAAACACCCCGGCACGGGCGGCTTCGTCGACGTCGGCACGGTCACCGCACAGCTCCTGTACGAGACCCAGGGCGCCCGGTACGCCGGACCCGACGTCACCGCCCGCCTCGACACCGTTTGCCTCACCCAGGACGGCCCCGACCGCGTCCGGATCTCCGGCGTCCGCGGCGAGGCCCCGCCCCCCACCCTCAAAGTCGGCCTCAACAAGCTCGGCGGCTTCCGCAACGAGGTCGTCTTCGTGCTGACCGGCCTCGACATCGAGGCCAAGGCGGCGCTCGTGCGGGCCCAGATGGAGCCGGTGCTGGGCAAGGTCGCCTCCGTGCACTGGGAGTCGGCCCGCACCGACCGCGCCGACGCCGACACCGAGGAGACCGCCAGCTCCCTGCTGAGACTGGTCGTACGGGATCCGGAACAGGACGCGGTGGGGCGGGCGTTGAGCGGCGCCGCCATCGAGCTGGCCCTCGCCAGCTACCCCGGCTTCCATGTGCTCGCACCACCCGGAAAGGGCGCGCCCTACGGGGTCTTCGAGGACGTGTACGTCCCCCAGGGCGCCGTCGACCAGGTGGCGGTCCTCGACGACGGCCGCCGTGTCCCCGTGGCGCCGGCCCAGGACACCCTCGTACTCGAAGATCCCGCGGAACCTGAGCTGCCCGCACCCCTTTCGCAGGGACCCACTCGACGCGCCCCGCTCGGCCTCGTCGCCGGCGCCCGGAGCGGGGACAAGGGCGGCAACGCCAACGTGGGCGTGTGGGTCCGGACCGACGAGGCCTGGCGCTGGCTGGCGCACACGCTCACCGTCGACCGCTTCCGCGAACTCCTGCCGGAGACCGCCGACTTGAACGTCACCCGGCACCCGCTCCCCAATCTCCGCGCGCTGAACTTCGTCGTCGAGGGCATCCTCGGCGCCGGTGTCGCCGCCCAGCACCGTTTCGACCCGCAGGCCAAGGCGCTCGGCGAATGGCTGCGCTCGCGCCACATGGACATCCCGGAGGCACTGCTGTGACCGTCCTGTCGTCCGCGCTGGACGTGAAAGGCGCCGACTACCGCGCCCACCGCGAGGCCATGCTCACCAAGCTGGACGAGCTGACCGCCGAGCACGCCAAGGCGCTCGCGGGCGGCGGCGAGAAGTACGTCGCCCGCCACCGGAAGCGCGGCAAGCTGCTCGCCCGCGAACGCATCGAGCTGCTCCTCGACCCGGACACGCCCTTCCTGGAGCTGTCCCCGCTGGCCGCGTGGGGCAGCGAGTACCAGGTCGGTGCCTCGCTCGTCACCGGCATCGGGGTGGTGGAGGGCGTGGAGTGCCTGATCACCGCCAACGATCCGACCGTGCGCGGCGGCGCGAGCAACCCGTGGAGCCTGAAGAAGGCGCTCCGGGCGAACGACATCGCTCTCGCCAACCGGCTCCCCTGCATCAGCCTGGTGGAGTCGGGAGGTGCCGACCTGCCGTCCCAGAAGGAGATCTTCATCCCCGGGGGCGCCATCTTCCGCGACCTGACCCGTCTCTCCGCCGCCGGAATCCCGACCGTCGCCGTCGTCTTCGGCAACTCCACGGCGGGCGGGGCCTACATCCCCGGCATGTCCGACCACGTGATCATGGTCAAGGAGCGGGCCAAGGTGTTCCTCGGCGGTCCGCCCCTCGTCAAGATGGCCACCGGCGAGGAGAGCGACGACGAGTCGCTGGGCGGCGCGGAGATGCACGCGCGCGTGTCCGGGCTCGCCGACTACTTCGCCGTCGACGAGCAGGACGCCCTGCGCCAGGCGCGCCGCGTGGTCGCCCGCCTCAACCACCGCAAGGCGTACGCCGCTCCGCCCCTCGCCGAGCCGCCCAAGTACGCGGCCGACGAACTCCTCGGCATCGTCCCCGGCGACCTGAAGACCCCCTTCGACCCGCGCGAGGTCATCGCCCGGATCGTCGACGCCTCCGACTTCGACGAGTTCAAACCGCTCTACGGCACCAGCCTCACCACCGGCTGGGCGACCCTGCACGGCTATCCGGTGGGCGTGCTGGCGAACGCCCAGGGGGTGCTGTTCTCCGCGGAGTCGCAGAAGGCCGCCCAGTTCATCCAGCTCGCCAACCAGCGCGACATCCCCCTCCTCTTCCTCCACAACACCACCGGCTACATGGTCGGCAAGGAGTACGAGCAGGGCGGAATCATCAAGCACGGCGCGATGATGATCAACGCCGTGTCCAACTCGAAGGTCCCGCACCTCTCGGTGCTCATGGGCGCCTCCTACGGTGCCGGGCACTACGGCATGTGCGGCCGCGCCTACGACCCGCGCTTCCTCTTCGCCTGGCCCAGCGCCAAGTCCGCCGTGATGGGCCCCCAGCAACTCGCGGGCGTCCTCTCGATCGTCGCCCGGCAGTCGGCGGCGGCGAAGGGCCGGCCGTACGACGACGACGCCGACGCGGCCCTGCGGGCCATGGTGGAGCAGCAGATCGAGTCCGAGTCGCTGCCGATGTTCCTCTCCGGCCGCCTCTACGACGACGGCGTCATCGACCCACGCGACACCCGAACGGTCCTCGGCCTGTGCCTGTCCGCCGTCCACACGGCGCCGTACGAAGGTGCGCGCGGCGGCTTCGGCGTCTTCCGGATGTGAGGGATCCCCAGTGACTTCCATGATCACTTCTGTCCTCGTCGCGAACCGCGGCGAGATCGCCTGCCGGATCTTCCGCACCTGCGCCGAGCTGGGCATCCGAACGGTCGCCGTGCACTCCGACCCGGACGCGAACGCCCTCCACGCGCGCGTGGCCGACACGGCGGTACGACTCCCGGGGGCGACGCCCGCCGAGACGTATCTGCGCGGCGACCTGATCGTGAAGGCCGCCGTCGCCGCCGGCGCGGACGCCGTGCACCCCGGCTACGGCTTCCTCTCCGAGAACGCCGACTTCGCCCGCGCCGTCCTGGACGCCGGGCTGGCGTGGATCGGCCCGCCCCCGGAGGCCATCGAGGCGATGGCGTCCAAGACACGCGCGAAGGAGCTGATGGGGCTCCGGCCGCTGGGGGAGGTCGGCGCGTCCGACCTGCCGGTGCTCGTGAAGGCGGCCGCGGGCGGCGGGGGGCGCGGAATGCGGATCGTGCGCCGCCTGGAGGATCTGAGCCCCGCGCTGGAGAGCGCACGCGCCGAGGCCGCGAGCGCCTTCGGGGACGGCGAGGTGTTCGTCGAGCCGTACGTCGAGAACGGCCGCCACGTGGAGGTGCAGCTCCTCGCCGACAGCCACGGCACCGTCTGGGCGCTCGGCACCCGCGACTGCTCCCTGCAACGCCGGCACCAGAAGGTCATCGAGGAGGCACCGGCACCCGGGCTCACCCCGGAGCTCGAAGAAGAGCTGCGCACGCTGGCCGTACGCGCAGCGCGCGCCGTCTCCTACGTCGGCGCGGGCACCGTCGAGTTCCTCGTCGCCGACGACACGGCGCATTTCCTGGAGATGAACACCCGCCTCCAGGTCGAGCACCCCGTGACGGAGGCGGTCTTCGACGTGGACCTGGTCGCACTCCAGATCGCCGTGGCAGAGGGCCGGCCTCTCCCCGAGTCACCTCCACACGCACGTGGCCACGCCGTCGAGGCCCGCCTCTACGCCGAGGACCCGGCAGCCGCCTGGGCCCCCCAGACCGGCACCCTGCACCGCCTGACCGTCCCCGGCGTCCGCCTCGACACCGGCTACGAGGACGGCGACGAGATCGGCGTCCACTACGACCCCATGCTCGCCAAGGCCGTCGCCCACGCCCCCACCCGCGCGGAGGCGATCCGCAAACTGGCGGGCGCGCTGGAGCGGGCGACGATCCACGGCCCGACGACCAACAGGTCCCTGTTGGTGAACTCCCTGCGCCACGAGGAGTTCACCACGGCCGCGATGACCACGGCGTTCTACGACCGCCACCTGACGTCCCTGACCACCCACGCCCCCGACCCGCACGCCCCACTGGCCGCCGCCCTCGCCGACGCCCACGGCCGCTCCCGCTTCGGCGGTGGCTGGCGGAACGTGCCGTCACAGGCCCAGGTGAAGCGGTACGAGGTGGCGGGCGAGGAGATCGAGGTCCGGTACCGCTGGGGACGGGAGGGCCTGGAGGCGGACGGGGTGCGAGTGGTGCACGCCGACGCGGGTCTGGTCGTACTCGAAGTGGACGGCGTACAGCGCCGGTACGAGGTGTCGAGGTACGCCGACGAGGTGTACGTGAACGCGGTCGCCCTGAAGGCCCTGCCCCGCTTCCCCGACCCGAAGGCGCAACTGGCCCCGGGCTCCCTGGTGGCCCCCATGCCGGGAACGGTCGTCAGGATCGCCGACGGCCTGGAGGTCGGAGCAAAGGTGGAGGCCGGTGAACCGATCGTGTGGCTCGAAGCGATGAAGATGCAACACCGCATTTCCGCCCCGGTCACAGGAACGCTGACCTCGCTGACCGCAGTACCTGGCCACCAGGTAGCGGTCGGAATGCTGCTGGCGGTTGTGGAACCCACCTAGGGGCGCGGGGAACTGCGCGACCAGCCACGAACAACCCGCACCCGGGAAGGAATCCCATGCCACCCACGATCGAATCCGAAGAACACAAAGCCCTCCGAGCCGCCGTATCCGCCCTCGGCAAACGCCACGGCCGCACCTTCGACCGAGAAGCCCTCTGGAGCGAAGCCGCCAAACTCGGCTACCTGGGCGTCAATCTCCCCGAAGAGTACGGAGGCGGGGGCGGCGGAGTATCCGAGCTGTCCATCGTCCTCGAAGAACTCGGCGCGGCGGGCTGCCCCCTGCTGATGATGGTCGTCTCACCCGCCATCTGCGGCACGGTCATCGCCCGCTTCGGCACCGAAGCCCAGAAGCGGGAATGGCTCCCCGCCCTCGCCGACGGCACCCGCACCATGGCCTTCGGCATCACCGAACCCGACGCCGGCTCCAACTCCCACCGCATCACCACCACGGCCCGCCGCGACCCGGCATCAGGAGACTGGCTGCTCACCGGCCGCAAGGTCTTCATCTCCGGCGTCGACATCGCCGACGCCACCCTCGTCGTCGGCCGCACCGAGGACTCCCGCACCGGACGCCTCAAGCCCTGCCTGTTCATCGTCCCCAGGGACGCCGAAGGGTTCCACCGTCGGCAGATCGACATGGAACTCCAGGCCGCCGAGAAGCAGTTCGAGCTGACGCTGGACGACGTACGGCTCCCCGCGGACGCGCTCGTCGGCGACGAGGACGCCGGCCTCCTCCAACTCTTCGCCGGCCTCAACCCCGAGCGCATCATGACCGCCGCGTTCGCCATCGGCATGGGCCGCTACGCACTCGCGCAGGCGATCACCTACGCCCGCGACCGCACCGTGTGGAACACCCCCATCGGCGCCCACCAAGCCATCGCCCACCCCCTCGCACAGGCGCACATCGACCTGGAGCTGGCCCGGCTGATGATGCAGAAGGCGGCCCATCTCTACGACGCCGGGGACGACGCCGGCGCGGGCGAGGCGGCGAACATGGCCAAGTACGCGGCGGGCGAGGCCTGCGTCAAGGCCGTCGACCAGGCCGTGCACACCCTCGGCGGCAACGGCCTCACGCGCGAGTTCGGCCTCGCCTCGTTGATAACAGCCGCGCGCGTGGCTCGTATTGCTCCGGTGAGCCGGGAGATGATTCTCAACTACGTCTCCCACCAGACCCTGGGCCTGCCCAAGTCGTACTAAGCCGCCCACCAGGCCGTCTTGGAGGAACCATGTTCCGCAGCGCGTACGCAGACGTCCCCACCGTCGAACTCCCCATCCACGAGGCCGTGCTGGGCCGCGCCGCCGAGTTCGGCGACACCCCCGCCCTGATCGACGGCACCGACGGCACCACCCTCACGTACGCCCAACTGGACGCCTTCCACCGCCGCGTGGCCGCGGGACTGGCCGAGACGGGAGTGCGCAAGGGGGACGTGCTCGCCCTGCACAGCCCGAACACGATCGCCTTCCCCACCGCGTTCTACGCGGCCACGCGCGCGGGCGCCTCCGTCACCACCGTGCACCCGCTGGCCACCGCGGAGGAGTTCGCCAAACAGCTCACCGACTCGGCGGCCCGCTGGATCGTCACCGTCTCACCCCTCCTCGGCACGGCCCGCAGGGCGGCCGAACTCTCCGGCGGCATCGAGGAGATCCTCGTCTGCGACAGCGCCCCCGGACACCGCTCCCTCCTCGACATGCTCGGCACCACGGCCCCCGAGCCCCAGGTCACCATCGACCCGGTCGAGGACGTGGCCGCGCTGCCGTACTCCTCCGGCACCACCGGCGTCCCCAAGGGCGTGATGCTCACGCACTCCCAGATCGCCACCAACCTCGCCCAGCTGGAACCGCTGATGCCGGCGAAACCCGGCGACCGCATCCTCGCCGTCCTGCCCTTCTTCCACATCTACGGCCTGACCGCCCTGATGAACGCGCCGCTCCGGCAGGGCGCCACCGTCGTCGTCCTGCCCCGCTTCGACCTGGAGGGCTACCTCACGGCCATCCAGAACCACCGCATCACCGACCTGTTCGTGGCCCCGCCGATCGTCCTCGCCCTCGCCAAGCATCCGCTGGTCGCGCAGTACGACCTGTCATCCCTGCGGCACATCGTCAGCGCCGCCGCGCCCCTCGACGCCCAACTCGCCGCCGCCTGCTCCCGGCGCCTGAACCTGCCGCCGGTCGGCCAGGCGTACGGCATGACCGAACTGTCGCCCGGCACCCATGTCGTCCCCCTGGACGCCATGCGCGAGGCCCCCGCCGGCACGGTCGGCCGCCTCGTCCCCGGCACCGAGATGCGCATCGTCTCCCTCGACGACCCCGGCAAGGACCTCGGCGCCGGCGAGGCCGGCGAGATCCTCATCCGCGGCCCCCAGGTCATGAAGGGCTACCTCGGCCGCCCCGACGCCACCGCCGCCATGATCGACACCGACGGCTGGCTGCACACCGGCGACGTCGGCCATGTCGACACCGACGGCTGGCTGTTCATCGTCGACCGCGTCAAGGAACTCATCAAGTACAAGGGCTTCCAGGTCGCCCCCGCCGAACTCGAAGCCCTGCTCCTCACCCACCCCGGCATCGCCGACGCCGCCGTCATCGGCGTCTACAACGACGACAACAACGAGGTCCCGCACGCCTACGTGGTCCGCCAGCCCACCGCCGCCGACCTCTCCGAAGGAGAGGTCATGATGTACGTCGCCGAACGCGTCGCCCCCTACAAACGCGTCCGCCACGTCACCTTCATCGACGACGTCCCAAGGGCCGCCTCCGGCAAGATCCTGCGCCGCCGACTGAGGGAGCTCGCATGACCCTGATCGACCGCACCCGCACGCGAGGCGTCGAGACCCTCACCCTCGACTCCCCGCACAACCGCAACGCCCTGTCGGCCGCGCTGGTCGGCGAGCTGACGGACGCGCTGACCGACTGCGACAAGGACGGCGACGTCCGCGCGGTCGTCCTCACCCACACCGGCAACACCTTCAGCGCGGGCGCCGACCTCAAGGACCCGCCCCACCCCGACGCCTTGGTCGGCCTGCTCCGCCAGATCGTCGCCGTACCGAAACCCGTCCTCGCGCGCGTCACCGGCCACGTCCGCGCCGGCGGCCTCGGACTGCTCGCCGCCTGCGACATCGGGGCGGCGTCCACCGCGGCGACCTTCGCCTTCACGGAGGTACGGATCGGGGTCGCCCCCGCCGTCATCTCCCTCCCGCTCCTGCCCCGCACCGACCCGCGCGCCCTCGCCCGCTACTACCTCACCGGCGAACGCCTCGACGCCGCCGAGGCCACCCGCATCGGCCTGCTCACCACGACGGGCGACGACGTGGACGCCGTACTCGAACCCATCCTCGAAGGACTGCGCAAAGCCGCCCCCGAGGCCCTGGCCGAGACGAAACGGCTGCTCACGGTTAGGGTGCTGGAAGCCTTCGACCGGGACGCGGCCGACCTCACCGCGCTCTCGGCCCGCCTGTTCGCCTCCGCGCAGGCCCGCGAAGGCATGACGGCCTTTCTAGAACGACGGGACCCCACATGGGCGCTGTGAGCACGGTCGGCGACCGTACCGACCGTTCCCCGGGCGACCGCACCCCCAAACAGGACCGCAGCCGGGCCACCCGGCAGCGGCTCCTCGAAGCCGCCGTGGCCTGCCTCGCCGAACACGGCTGGGCGGGCTCCACGGTCTCCGTCGTCGCCGAACGCGCGGGCGTCTCCCGAGGCGCCGCCCAACACCACTTCCCCACCCGCGAGGACCTCTTCACGGCAGCGGTGGAGTACGTCGCCGAGGAACGCTCCGAAGCGATCCGCGCCCTGTTCCCGCAAGGCGCCGCGGCCGGCGACCGCCGAGCCGTCGTCTCCGCCCTCGTCGACCTCTACACCGGCCCGCTCTTCCGGGCCGCCCTCCACCTGTGGGTCGCCGCCTCCAACGAGGAGCAACTACGCCCTCAAGTGACGGAGTTGGAGGCCCGGGTCGGCCGCGAGACCCACCGCATCGCGGTGGACCTGCTGGACGCGGACGAGTCGAGGCCGGGCGTACGGGAGACGGTCCAGGGCCTGCTGGACATGGCCCGCGGCCTGGGCCTGGCCAACCTCCTCACCGACGACAAGGGCCGCCGCGAGAAGGTGGTCGCGCAATGGACGGCGCTGCTGGAGACAGCGCTCAGGGCCGCCTGAGCAGCGGAAGCTCAGGGACTGAGCCGCTCCACCCGCCAGCTCCCGTCCGCCTGCGCCACGTATCGCAACCGGTCGTGCAGCCGGTTCTCCCGCCCCTGCCAGAACTCCACCGCCTGCGGAGCCACCCGGAAACCACCCCAGTGCGGCGGCACCGGCACCTGCTCACCCTCCGGATAACGGGCCGCCAACCCGGCGTACGACGCCTCCAGATCCGCCCGCGTCCCGATCACCGACGACTGCTCGCTCGCCCACGCGCCCAACTGCGAACCGTGCGGCCGGGTACGGAAGTACGCGGCGGTCTCGTCCCGCCCCGTGCGCCGCGCGACACCCGTGACGATCACCTGGCGCGCCATCGGATGCCACGGGAAGAGCAGCGAGACGTACGGGTTCGCGGCGAGATCACGCGCCTTGCGCGAGTCGTAGTTCGTATAGAAGACGAACCCCCGCTCGTCGAACTGCTTCAGCAGCACCGTCCGCGCGCTCGGCCGCCCCTCCGCGTCCGCCGTCGACACCACCATCGCGTTCGGTTCGAACAGATGGGCCTCCGTCGCGGCCTGCTTGAACCAGCGCGCGAACTGCTCCACCGGAGTGGCGGCCAGCTCACCCTGGGAGAGCCCCTCGGCCCGGTACTGCTTACGCATCGAGGCGGGGTCGGGAGCGGTCTCGGGAGCGGTCTCGGCCCCTCGGGAGACGGCGTCTGCGTCGGTCACGTGGTCATCTTGCCGTATCGAACGTCACTCCACGGAAGGTGGCACTGAGTGCCGCGAACCCTGCCCAAGGGTGGCACTCGGGGATATGGTGCAGATGCCACCCCCGTGGGGTGACCGCCGACCCAACGGGGCATCACTGGGATGACCGCCCAGGACCGCGAGCCCCGCACAGGCCGTGGATCCGTCGGCGTCACCCGTCGCACACATCATGAGGAGCCGCCTGATGTCCGACTTCGTACCTGGCCTCGAAGGAGTCGTCGCGTTCGAGACGGAGATCGCCGAACCGGACAAGGAGGGCGGCGCACTCCGCTACCGGGGCGTCGACATCGAGGATCTCGTCGGGCACGTCTCGTTCGGCAACGTCTGGGGCCTGCTCGTCGACGGCGCCTTCCGCCCCGGCCTGCCGCCCGCGGAACCCTTCCCGATCCCCGTCCACTCCGGCGACATCCGAGTCGACGTCCAGTCCGCGCTGGCGATGCTGGCCCCGGTATGGGGCCTGCGGCCCCTCCTCGACATCGACGAGGCCCAGGCCCGCGAAGACCTCGCCCGCGCCGCCGTCATGGCCCTGTCCTACGTCGCCCAGTCCGCCCGCGGCCAGGGCCGCCCCATGGTCCCGCAGAGCGAGATCGACAAGGCCCAGTCCGTCGTCGAACGCTTCATGATCCGCTGGCGCGGCGAACCCGACCCCAAGCATGTCGCGGCGGTCGACGCGTACTGGACCTCAGCCGCCGAACACGGCATGAACGCGTCCACCTTCACGGCCCGGGTCATCGCCTCCACCGGCGCGGACGTGGCCGCGGCCCTGTCGGGTGCGGTGGGCGCCATGTCGGGCCCGCTGCACGGCGGCGCCCCCTCCCGCGTGCTCCACATGATCGAGGAGATCGAGCGCACCGGCGACGCCGAGGCGTACGTCAAGCAGGCCCTCGACAAGGGCGAACGCCTGATGGGCTTCGGCCACCGGGTGTACCGCGCCGAGGACCCCCGCGCGCGCGTGCTGCGGCGTACGGCGCGTGAACTGGGCGCGCCGCGCTTCGAGGTCGCCGAGGCGCTGGAGAAGGCGGCCCTGGCGGAACTCCACGCCCGCCGCCCCGACCGCGTCCTGGCCACGAACGTCGAGTTCTGGGCGGCGATCGTGCTGGACTTCGCCGAGGTCCCGGCGCACATGTTCACATCCATGTTCACGTGCGCCCGCACCGCCGGCTGGTCCGCGCACATCCTGGAACAGAAGCGGACGGGGCGCCTGGTCCGGCCCTCGGCTCGCTATGTGGGGCCGGGAGTGCGCAGCCCTCAGGACATCGAGGGGTACGGGAACATCGCCGCCCAGTGAGATGACTGGCTGAGGGGCGCGCCGTTCACGCCGGAGTCAAGAGGCTCCCGTGATGGCGCTCCGCCACCAGCGGATGCGCCCGCAACTTGCCCTTCAGCTCGTTGTAGCCGTACTCGGCGAAGAGGGGGTTGGCGGGGTCGTCGGAGACACCGGGCGCGGCGGAGGCGTACGCGAACGGCAGCGGCTCCACCCGCCCGTCCAGCCGCGGGTTGTAGAAGAACGGCACGGAGAACCGCTCGGTGGCGCCGGGCGGGGAGACGACGCGGTGGTTGGTGGCGACCAGATACCCCTTGGTCGCCACCTCCAACAGCTCCCCGAGATTGACGACGAAGGCCCCCTCCAACGGCGGCACGTCATGGAAGAGCCCGTCCTCACGCTGCACCTGGAGGCCACCCACCTGGTCCTGAAGGAGCAGGGTGAGGAACCCGTAGTCCTTGTGCGCGCCAACCCCCTGATCGGCGCCGTCACCGGCACTCCCCGGATACCGCACGAGCTTGAGATGCGGATGAGCGCGCTCCCCGAAGATCGGGTCGTAGAAGTCCGCCGGCGCCCCGATGGAGGCGAGCAGCTCGTGCAGCAGCCGCTCGGCGACGGAACTGAGCCGCTCGACCCAGGCGAGCGCGGCGGTCCGCAGCTCGGGCAGCGATTCGGGCCACTGGTTGGGCCCCTCCAGCCACCAGTACGCCGGCTCACCGGCCCCGGGTATCCGCGCCGCCCGCTCGGCCCCGATGTCCAGCTGATCCCGCCAGTCCCGACTGCCCCCGGTGCGCTCGTCACCGGTGCGGGTGTACCCCCGGAAGTGGGGCGAGTGCACGTTGTCGATGGCCAGCCGCTCCCGCTCGGGCAGTGCGAAGAACCTCCGCATGGCGGAGAGCAGGGAGTCGGTCTCGGCCTGGCTGATCCCATGCCCGACGAGCTGGAAGAACCCCACGTCATGGGCGGCACTGTGCAACTGGGCATGCAGCAGCGCAAGGGCCTGCGGACCGCGGTCGGCGGCCGAGAGATCGATGATCGGGAGCTGCTGGTACGACGGATTCGTCGACACGTTGGTCATGGTGCGTCCGCAAAGGGTGAGAGGGAGAAACGCGGCAGCGGATGGCTGCGCAGAGGGGCTGGAGGCTCAGATGGAGCGTCGACAGCCCATGCTCGTGACGCGGACGTAGTCCACGTGGCGGCGTCGAACGAGCGAAAGCATGGGGTCAGGGTACTGCGTGCCGCAAGAATCGCGGGTGGCGCAGGTCACTCGCGTAAATCCTGCGCTCCCTGACAACGCAGACGACCCGCGAACTCGGGTCCCCCCGCCTCAGCGGGGGAGCCGGCCGGACGTACCGGCGAGCTCGCGGGTCGGGTGACTGCTTGGGATTGGGCCGGCTGCACACGTCTGTCGCGTGCTGGTCCGGCACCGCACAAAATGTGGTGACGGGCCGCTAGCCCGCAGCCACCTCTTCCGTCCGGTATGAATACATCTGCCGAACCACCTCCCTTCTGAAGTAGCAGCAGCCTAAGAAGCCGTCGGCGCCCGATCAACCTCTTTTTTTGAATCGCTCCGCCCGCCCAGGGCTCAGAGGATGCTCCTGCGCCCCTCCTCGAAGTAGTGCCCCTCCGCCAGGTCCGCGAGCAGGCCGGGCTGTTCCGGCTTCCAGCCGAGGCGCTGTTGGGTCAGGGTGCTGGAGGCGCGGAGGTCCATGGCGGCGAAGTGGGCGATCCAGCCGAAGTGGGCGGTGGCTTCGGCGCGCGGTAGGCGGAGGACCGGGACGCCCAGGCCGTGGCCTATCGCGGTCGCGATGTCGTGCAGGGGTACGCCCTCGTCGCCGATCGCGTGGATGCGGGTGCCCGGGGCGGCCTTCTCCAGGGCCAGGCGGTAGAGGCGGGCCGCGTCGAGGCGGTGGACGGCCGGCCAGTGGTTGGTGCCGTCCTCGATCATCGCGGAGACGCCCTTCTCGCGGGCCGTGTCGATGAACCTGGGCACGAAGGCGCCGTCCTCGGGGCCGTGGACGGACGGAGGAAGGCGGACCACGCTGGTGCGTACGCCGCGGTCGGCGAGGGCGAGGGTGGCCTCCTCGGAGGGGACGCGGAAGGGCGCCACGGAGTCCGGGTGGGCCGGGTCCTCCTCCGTGGCGTGGATGCCGGGCTCGACCAGGAACGCCGATGTGGTCACGAAGGGCTTGCCGGTGCCTTCCAGCACCGCGCCCATCGCCTCGATGGCGTGCAGGTCGATCACGCCCGAGGCGGCGATGTTCGAGAAGTCGTGCTTGAAGGCGGTGTGGATGACGCCGTCGGCCGATTCGGCGCCCCTGCGCAGGCTGTCGAGGTCGTCCAGGTCGCCGCGATGGACCTCCGCGCCGGCGGTCCGCAACGCCGCCGCGGAGGAGTCGGAGCGGGCCAGGCCGACGACCTCGTGTCCGGCGCCGATGAGTTCACGGACGACTGCGGTGCCCACGAAACCGCTCGCGCCGGTGACGAATACGCGCATGCTGATGCCCCCCAGAGGGATGGAGTTCGGGATGCCTCCAGCGTCCGCGCCGGAGCGGACCCGCGTCCAAAGCCTCTTTCGTATACGGCAATGCGATCTGGGCATCACCGCAGCTAGGCTCGTTGTATGGCCGACTTCCAGCCGATCTCCGTGGACCTCGATCTCCGTCTCGTCCGGTACTTCACCGTCGTCGCCGAGCACCGGCACTTCGGTCGTGCCGCCGACGCGCTGCACATCACCCAGCCCTCTCTGAGCCGCCAGGTGCAGCGGCTGGAGCGGGAGTTGGGGGCGCGGCTGCTGGACCGGACGCCGCAGGGGACGCGGTTGACCGAGGCGGGGGAGGTTTTCCTGCCGGAGGCGCTGGCGTTGCTGCGTGCGGCGGCTCAGGCGGCCGTACGCGCGCGTGCCGCTGCTCAGCCGCATCGGATGACGGTCGGTTTCACCTCGGGCATCATCGTCACCCCGGCGGTCCGGGCGGTACGGCACCGGCATCCGGACGCCGAGGTGCTGACCGCCCACCTGGCCTGGGACGACGTACATCACGCCCTGTTGGAGCACCGGGTCGACGCGGTGGTGACGCGGCTGCCGTTCCCGACCGACCGGCTGCGGGTGACGGTCCTCTACGACGAGCCGCGTGTGCTGATCGTTCCGTTGGACCATCGGCTGGCCGGCAAGGAGTCGGTCACCCTGGACGACATCGCCGACGAGCGGCTGCCGCGTACGGCGGATCCGGTGCGCAGCGCGTTCTGGCGGTTCGAGCCGCGTCCGGACGGGCGTCCGGCGCCGGACGGGCCGCTCATCGAGGCGGTGGAGGACAAGTTCGAACTCGTGGCGTCCGGTGAGTCGTTGGCCGTGGCCGCGCAGTCCGTGGGGCGGGTTCTGCGGCCCGATCTGACCATGGTTCCGCTGGACGGTGTCGAGCCCAGTCATGTCGTCGTGGCAACCCGTGCGGATGACCGCAACCGTCTGGTGACGGCCTTCCGCAAGGTGGCGCGGGATCAGCTCATCCCGGGTGCGTGATCGTCTTCAGGAGGTTCGCGACGAGCGGACTGTCGTCGTCGCCGCGCCAGGCCACCGCGACCGTGGTCCGCGCGTTCGTGCCGGTGAGGGGTCGGAAGGCGACGCCCTTGAGCCGGATGCGGCGGATGCTCGCCGGTGCGAGCGAGACGCCGAGGCCGGTCTCGACGAGGGCGCAGACGGTCTGCCACTCGGTGGCGTGCTGGGTGACGCGCGGGGCGCAGAGGTCGGTGATGCGGTCGTGGAGTCCGGGGCCCGCCTCGCGTGGCAGGAGGACGAAGGGGTGCTCGGCCAACTGGTCCGGGGTGAGCGTGCGGTGGGCCGCCAGGGGGTGGGCGCGGGGCAGTACGGCCACGAAGGGTTCCGTGAGGATCGTGCGGAAGGACAAGTCGGGGTCGTCGGGCGGGGGTTCGCGCAGGAGGCCGACGTCCAGGTCTCCCTCGCGCAGGGCGGTGAGCTGGGGTGCGGTGGTCATCTCTCGGATGTCCAGGCGTACTTGGGGATAGTGGTCCAGGTACGTGCGCAGTAGCTCCGGCAGCAGCGTCAGGGCGAGGGACGCGGCGAAGCCGAGGCGCAGGGTGCCGGTCCGGCCGGTTGCCGCCGCGCGGGCCGCCGCGAGGCCTTCGGTGAGGGCGGCGAGGGCCTGTCGGGCGGCGGGGAGGAGTGCGTGGCCGGCCGGGGTGAGGGCGACGGGGCCCGGCGGGCGCGTGAGGAGTGGGGCACCGACCTTGTCCTCCAGGCGTCGGATCTGCTGGCTGAGGGGCGGCTGGGCGATGCCGAGCCGCGCGGCGGCCCGCCCGAAGTGCAGTTCCTCGGCCAGGACGGCGAAGGCGTGGAGTGGGGGGAGGGAGAGTTCCGGTCGCTGCTCCATATCTCCATGGATATCACTTCATCCGGCACTTCATATTCGACGTATAAGCCCTGCTCACCTAGCGTTCGGCGGATGACGGAGCGAGAGACGAAGCGAGAGACGAAGCGGCGTGCGGTTCTCAGTGGTTCGGTGTTCGAGGAGCAGATCGGGTACGCCCGTGCCGTGGTCGACGGTGACTGGGTGCATGTCTCGGGGACGACCGGATTCGACTACGCGACCATGACCATCTCGGACGACGTCGTCGAGCAGGCCGAGCAGTGTCTGCGGAACATCGGGGCGGCTCTGGAGGAGGCCGGGAGCGGTTTCCCGGACGTGGTGCGGGTGCGGTACCTGCTGCCCGAGCGTGCGGACTTCGAGCCGTGCTGGCCGGTGCTGCGGCGGGTGTTCGGGCAGGTGCGGCCGGCGGCGACGATGATGATGTGCGGGCTCGCGGATCCTCGTATGAAGATCGAGATTGAGGTGTACGCGCGGCGGGGAAGTGGAGAGCGTGTCTGATCTTCCGATAGTCCGGGTGGAGCGTGCGGTCGGTGACGCCATGCTCGAACAGTGGCGGTATGTCCACAACGTGATCATCCCGGCCGACCCGCTCGGCCTGGACGCGGTGCGGGAGCGGGGTACGCGCTACCGGTTGGAGAACGCGTACGCCGGTGACGTCCTCGTCGGCTGTTCCACCGTGCGCCCGCCGGAGGGTGAGGGCGCGGTGGCGACCGTCATCGCGCGCGTGCTGCCCGCGTACCGGCGGCGCGGGTACGGGACGGCGATCTACGAGAACGGGCTCGCCCACGCGCGCGTACTGGGCGCGAGGACGATCGAGACATGTGTGCTGGCCGTCAACGAGGACGGTCTGCGCTTCGCCGGGAAACAGGGGTTCGTCGAGGTCGAGCGGTATGTGCTCGACGGTGAGAGCGACCTGTGGGTCGATCTCCGGCTGCCCTAGGCGCTCCCGGGTGCCGGCGCAGATGCCGGCGGCCGTACCAGCAGAGACAGGAGCGGCGTACAACGATTCCCCCAACTTGTGGGAACTCGGTGTGTGCTGCGTCACGTTCCAGTTAGATGATTGCAAGTGAGCGAACCGACGTGCCGTACGGACGGACGCAGCCTGCAGGGGGTCCAGGTGAGTGCTTCCAGGCGTAGTGGGACCACCGACGAGCTGGGGCCGGACGAGCCCGAGCGGCCCGACGAGCCGGACCAGCCCGAGCGGGACGGCTCGGATCTGCTGGCCGCCCTGCTCGACGGCATGGACGCGGCGCTGTGCGCCTTCGACGCGGACGGCGTCGTCACGCACTGGAACCGTGAGGCCGAGCGGATTCTGGGGTGGACGGCGGCCGAGGCCGTGGGGCGGCAGGGGTTCGCCGGGTGGGCCGTGCGGGAGGCCGACGCCGAGGAGGTCGAGGGGCGGCTGATGTCCGCCATGGAGGCTCCCGGGCGGCAGGTGCACGAGTTCGCGCTGCTGACCAAGGACGGCGGGCGGGTCCTCGTACGGACGCAGTCGGCCGCCGTGCGCGGTCCGGACGGCAAGCCCGCGGGGGTGTACTGCGCGTTCAGCGAGGTGCACGCGCAGATCGACCTGGAGCGGTCGATCGCGCTGAGCGAGGCGCTGTTCGAGGACGCGAGCTGGGGTGTCGTGCTCGTGGACGCGGATCTGCGGCCCGCGGTGGTGAACGCGCACGCGGCGCGGGCCCTGGGCATCGGGCGTACGTCGGTGCTGGGGCGGCCCTTGGGCGAGCTGCTCGCGCAGGGCGTGGAGGAGCTGGAGAGCGCGCTCACGCATGTGCTGGCGGAGGGCGCGCCGCCCGCTCCGGCGGAGATCTGGGTGAGTGTGCGGACGCCGGAGGGCGAGCAGCGGCGCTGCTGGCGGTGCGGCTTCGTACGGCTGGCCTCGCCGCTCGCGGAGGAGCCCGTGCCGTTGGGCGTGGGCTGGCTGTTCAACGACGTCACCGCGGCCAAGCTGGCCGAGCAGGAGGCGTCCCTGCTGCGCTTCCGCGGCAACCAGCTGCATCGTGCGGCCCGTGCGGCCGCCGAGTGCGAGGATCCGGCGGAGGCGGCGACGATCCATCTGGACTTCGCGCTCGCCGGTTTCGCGGACCACGCGCTGATCGACCGGGTGGCCGGGACCGGGTCGCTGGCCGACGGGGACTCGGATGTGCCGGTACGGCTGGTCCGGGTCGCCGCGACTCCCTCCGGGGCGCCGGGGCCGAGCCTGCTGACCGGGCAGGCGGGGTTGCCGGTGCGGTATGCGGAGGGGCATCCGGCGTTGCAGTGCGTGGAGCGGGTCGGGTCGGTGCGGGCGAGTGTGGGCTCGGTGCCGGTGGAGCGGGCGCGGGAGTGGGCGGTGGCGCGGCAGTGGCCGGGGGACGCGGTGCACGCGCTGTGTGCGGTGCTGCGGAGTCGAGGGCGGACGCTGGGGGCTGTGACGTTTCTGCGGGGGGCTGGGCGGAGTCCGTTCGAGCGGTCCGACGCGGCCTACGCGGAGGACGTGGCGTTGCGGATCGCTGCGGCGCTGGATCTGGCGGGGGTGCTACGGGGGTGAGCTGAGCGTCGGTCCGCGGGTGCCCGGTGTGGAGGCTGGGCGGGGTGGGTTTCACTCGCCCGCGCTTGCGGGGTGCCGCTGCGCCCACGCGTGCCGCCTCAGCGGTACGACTGCCCGCAGCTGGGTGTCCTAGCGCCGGTAGAAGATCCTGTCCCCGTACTCCTCGAACACGCGGTCGTTCCACTCCAGTCCGCCGTCCACGTTGCCCGACCTCAGCATCGGGGGTTCCAGGCCCCGCTCGGCCAGGGACGTCGCCGCCGTGGCCACCATGGTCTGCATCAGGGCGGACGTCACCACGGTCGACGCGGGGGCGAAGGGGGCCGGGACCGTGTCGAGGGTGAGTTCCGCGTCGCCGATGGCGATCTTCGAGTCGAGGACGACGTCGCAGTGGTCCTTGAGGTAGGTGCCGGACGAGTGCCGGGAGCGGGTCTCGGTGGCGTACGCCACCGACGTGACGCCGATGACCTTCACGCCGCGCGCGCGGGCGCTCATCGCCATCTCCACCGGCATCGCGTTGCGCCCGGAGAGGGAGATGATCACCAGGGCGTCGCCCGCGCGGAGCGGGGAGGAGTCGAGGACGGCGCTGGCGAGACCGTCGACCCGCTCCAGCGCGGAGCCCAGTGTGGCCGGCATGACGTCGACGCCCACGGCCCCCGGCACGACGAGCAGGTTCATCAGCGCGAGGCCTCCCGCGCGGTAGACGACGTCCTGCGCGGCGAGCGAGGAGTGCCCGGCGCCGAAGGCGAAGAGCCGGCCGCCGGCGGCGACGGTGTCGGCGAGGAGCGTGCCGGCCGCGGCGATGGACTCCGCCTCCTCGTCGCGGACCCGCTGCAGCAGGCCGATGGCGGCGTCGAGGAACCGGTCGGCGGGCGTGCCGTCGCTCATACGAACCCCTTCGGTTGGCTGTGTCGCGGATCACCGTGCGGTCTGGACCAGTGCGGTGTCAATACGGCCGACCGAAGGCCCGGGAAGGGCGTTCCATGGTGGCCGGAAGGCCGACGAAACCGGTTCGTTTCACCGGCGCGGCACGGTTGTCAGTGGTATGCGTCAGAATTGAGGTCAGGGCCAGCGCACGCGCCGCGGAGTGGTCGCGCTTCCGGCAGAGCTAATCGCAGAGCTAATCGAGGGGCACGTATGTCCGGACTGATCGACACCACGGAGATGTATCTCCGCACCATCCTCGAACTGGAAGAGGAAGGTGTGGTCCCCATGCGCGCCCGGATCGCCGAGCGGCTCGACCAGAGTGGGCCGACCGTCTCCCAGACGGTGGCGCGGATGGAGCGGGACGGCCTGGTGTCCGTGGCGAGCGACCGGCATCTGGAGCTGACGGACGAGGGGCGCCGGCTGGCGACGCGCGTGATGCGCAAGCACCGTCTCGCCGAGTGTCTCCTGGTCGACGTGATCGGTCTGGAGTGGGAGCAGGTCCACGCCGAGGCCTGTCGCTGGGAGCACGTGATGAGCGAGGCCGTCGAGCGCCGCGTCCTGGAGCTGCTCCGCCACCCCACCGAGTCGCCGTACGGCAACCCGATCCCCGGTCTGGAGGAGCTCGGCGAGAAGGACGGCGCCGACCCGTTCCTCGACGAGGGCATGGTCTCGCTGGCCGACCTCGACCCGGGCCTGGAGGGCAAGACGGTCGTGGTGCGCCGTATCGGCGAGCCCATCCAGACCGATGCCCAGCTGATGTACACGCTGCGTCGCGCGGGCGTGCAGCCCGGCTCGGTGGTGAGCGTGACGGAGTCGGCCGGCGGGGTCCTGGTGGGCAGCGGCGGCGAGGCGGCGGAGCTGGAGGCGGACGTCGCCTCGCATGTGTTCGTGGCCAAGCGCTGAGCGTCGGGCCCCTTCTCTCGGGCGGGCCGGCCGCTTCCCTCTCTCCGGCGGCCAACCGCTGGGGCGGCTGGGGTGGTTGTGGTGTCCCGGTGATCTCGTGGATGCGGGGTCGATGTGAAGCAGATTCGAAGATTCAGTGCGTCGAATCGCAGCGCTCGGACGCCTCGCGTGCCAGGCTGTCGCGTGAGGCATATGACCTGAGGGGGCGGGGATGATGTGCCGCAGACGTGTGGAGGGCCCCGGCGCCAGGTGGCGCCGGGGCCTGTCCTCCCCTGTGCTGACCCGGAGCCCCGAGCTCTCAGGGTCATTCCCCTCGGACCGATTTCCCCGAGCGGTCCGCCTCCCGCTGAAGATCTCCCCTCGGCGTCGGCGATCAATCCCTGAGGGAGGTCACTCGAACGAGGGGTGTTGTCGGCGGAGGACGCATTTTCGAATAGGCATTCGATAGCCTCGGAGTGACACGCCGGGCGGAACGTGCGCTTCAGGGAGGGGCGGCGGCGCGACAGCGAGCACGTCAGGCAGGGCAAGGCAGACATGGTTCACAGGACCGGCCGGCTGAGCGGGAGCAAGCGGTCCGAGCGGAGCTAGGGGGGTGCCAGGACCAATGGCGCGGCGCATCGACGTGACCGGGGCAGGCGGCGTACGCCTTGCCGCCTGGGAGTTCGGCGACCCTCCCAAGCCCGACCCGACGGCGGAGCCGAGGGAGCACGGCGTACGGGAACAGGGCGGCGCGGCCGGCCGGCGGGCCGGGCAGCGGACCGCCCAGGGTGCCCTCGACCGCTCGCCCGGCGTGCTGTTACTGCACGGCCTGATGGGCCGCGCCTCCCATTGGGCCCCCACCGCCCGCTGGCTGTCCGAGCGCCACCGGGCCGTCGCCCTGGACCAGCGCGGGCACGGCCGCAGCGACAAGCCCCCGAGGGCCTCCTTCACCCGCGAGGCCTACGTCGAGGACGCCGAGGCGGCCCTCGAACAGCTCGGCCTCGGCCCCGCCGTCCTCATCGGCCACGCCATGGGCGCTCTGACCGCCTGGCAGCTCGCCGCGAAACGGCCCGACCTGGTCTCCGGCGTGATCATCTGCGACATGCGGGCCTCCGCCCTGGGAGCGGCCTCGCAGCGCGAGTGGGCCGACTGGTTCAAGTCCTGGCCCCTCCCCTTCGCCACCCTGGCCGACGTACGGAAGTGGTTCGGCGAGGACGACCCCTGGGTGGAGCGGCCGAACCCGGCCCGCGGCGAGTTCTACGCCGAGGTGATGGCCGAGTCGCCCGACGGCTGGCGTCCGGTCTTCGAGCCGGAGCAGATGCTGAAGTCCCGCGAGACCTGGGTGTACGACGCGCACTGGGAGGAGCTGGCGCAGGTGCGCTGCCCCACGCTGGTCGTACGCGGTCTCGACGGCGAACTGGGGCGGGCGGAGGCGCAGGAGATGGTCCGCGTCCTGCCCCGGGGCGAGTACGCGGAGGTGGCGGACGCCGGGCATCTGGTCCACTACGACCAGCCGGACGCCTGGCGCGCGGCCGTCGAGCCGTTCATCGACGGCCTGTTCGGAGAACAGGAGCGGTAGGAGGCCCTCGGCCTCACCCCTTGCTCACCGCCGCCAGGATCTCCGGGAGCCGGGCCGCCGTCCTCGGGGCCGACGCCCGCAGTCCCGCCAGCGTGATCGCCGCCCCGTACAGCGCCCCCGCCGGCAGCAGCACCCAGCTCCACCGGTCGCCGTCCCTGACCACGTTCAGCCAGATCGCCAGCGTGATCACGGGCGCGCACAGCAGCGCGGCGGCGATCATGCCGCCGAAGATGGAGATCCAGGCGAGCCCGGTCTGACCGGGGGCCACGTTCTTGTAGCCCTCCTGCGGGATGGAGTACGGGAACCGGGCCGAGGTCCAGGCGCCGGTCGCCAGCATCGCGCCCAGCAGGGCGAAGGACAGGCCGAGCGCCTCGGGCAGCCTGGCCCAGTCGCCGAGCATCGCCGTCGTCACGACGGTCACGAGCGTCGCGTACGGCAGGGTGATCAGCAGCAGCGCCAGGGCCCGGCCGCGCAGCTCGACGTAGGCGTCCCGGGGCGAGGAGATGGTCATCGCGACCATCCAGAACGCGGAGGTGTCCTGCCCGAACTGGTTGTACATCTGGATGCCGAGCATCCCCGCGGCGAAGCACGCGAAGTAGATCGAGCCGGTGCCCTGAAGGGCGTTGAACACGGGGACGATCAGGCCGATGGCCAGCGAGGTCACCCACGCGGCCTTCGTCTTCGGGTCCCGCCAGATGTAGCGCAGGCTGCGCTCGACCACCGTGCCCGTCCGCCCGCCCGGCAGCAGACGCGCCAGCCCGGTCGACGCCCGTTCGCGGGCGGCCGGTTCGGTGGCGGGCTGGAGCGTGGAACCGTCGGGCGAGACCATCAGCCGCGTCATGTGCCGCGACCACAGTCCGAGCAGCGCTACCAAAGCGACTCCGCTCAGGGCCAGTTGCGCGGCCGCGACGCCGTACGCCCCTGAACTCGCCGCGTCCGCGGCACCGATCGCGGAGGCCGGCGGCACCCAGCGCAGCACGTCCCCGATGGGGTCGAGCTGTTCGAGTCCGCTCGAACCCAGGCGCTGCGCACCGAAGTTGACGAGCTGCGCCCCGATGGCGATCACCAGGCCGCTCAGCACGGCCAGGTCCCGCCCCTTGCGGCTGGTCAGCAGCCGGATGTTGGCGGCGGCGACGGCGCGCGCGAGCGCCACGCACACCAGCAGCGCGAGCACCACCCCGACGACGGCGACGACGTACGCCACCGCGCCGTGCGCCACCGCCACCGCGGAGCCGACGAGCAGGCACAGCGTGAACAGCGGCCCGATGCCCACCAGCGAGGCCGCGAGCAGCGCCCGCACCAGCGGCCGGGGCCGCAGCGGCAGCATCACCAGGCGGGTCGGATCGAGCGTCTCGTCCCCGCCGGGGAAGAACAGCGGCATCACCGCCCAGCCGGCCGCCAGCACCACCACCAGCAGCACCGCGACCGATCCGGCGTGCTCGTTGCCCCGCAACGCGATCAGCCCGATCAGCTGGAGCGCCGCGAACAGCAGCGTGACGACGGCCGACGCGACATACGCGGCCCGCCGCCCTCCGGACTGCCGCAGTCCGTTGCGCAGCAACGACAGCTTCAGCCGTACGACGACGGCGGTGACGTCGGCACTCATCGCGCCGCCCCGCCGCCGAGCCAGTCCAGATCGGAGCCGGCGTCCCGCCCGTGCGCCCCGACCAGCTCAAGGAACGCCTGCTGCAACGAGGGCGCCTCGCCGCGCACCTCGGCGAGCGTGCCGTGGGCCCGGATGCGGCCCGCGGCCATCACGGCGACCCAGTCGCACAGCGACTCGACGAGTTCCATGACGTGCGAGGAGAAGACGACGGTGGCGCCGGAGGCGGTGTACCGCTCCAGCACCCCGCGGATGGTCTGGGCGGACACCGGGTCGACGCCCTCGAAAGGCTCGTCCAGGAAGAGGACTTCGGGGTTGTGGAGGAGCGCGGCCGCGAGCCCGATCTTCTTCCGCATACCGGTCGAGTAGTCGACGACCAGCTTGTGCTGGGCCCCGGCCAGGTCCAGCACGTCGAGCAGTTGCGCGGCCCGTTTGTCGACCTCGGCCCCGGGCAGCCCCCGCAACCGCCCGGAGTAGCCGAGGAGTTCGCGGCCCGACAGCCGCTCGAAGAGCCGCAGCCCTTCGGGGAGGACCCCGATCCGCGCCTTCACCTCGACGGGATCCCGCCAGACGTCATGCCCGACGACGGAGACGGACCCCTGATCGGGTCGCAACAGCCCGGTGATCATGGAGAGGGTGGTGGTCTTCCCGGCTCCATTGGGCCCGACCAGCCCGATGAACTTCCCAGCAGGGAGTTCGAGATCGATCCCGGCTACGGCAACTTGCTGCCCGAACCGCTTCCAAAGCCCACGCACACTCACGGCCGACGTCATGCATGCCAACCTACAAAAGGCTATCGATCCCGACCGCACGCATAAGCAAGCGGCGAGATCAACTCCTCCGCATCCGGCAGCCACCGATTCGCCGGGGTGGGCCGACAAGCCCACTGCACAGCTCCACGCGACCCGTAACGAGTGGGGGGAGCGGCCACGTACGCCCCCTCACCCAACGCCACCAGGTCGAGAGACGACGGCGTCCACCCCAGCTTCCGCACCAGCTCCGGCACCTTCACAGACGCCCCGGGCAGAACGAAGAAGTGCATCCGGCGATCCGGCGACAAGGTCACCGGCCCCAGCGTCAACTCCATCCGCTCCATTCGGGCCAGTGCGAGAAACCCCGCAGTCTCCGGGACGGACACCGCGTCGAACGTACGCCCCGTGGGCAGCAGAATCGACGCCAGCGGCTGCTTGGACCACAACCGGCGCGCGACGGTCGCGCTGCCCGTGGCCTGCGTCGCCCAGTCCTCCCGCGCCGGGTGCGCGCCGGGTGCGGCGCACGCCGCGTCACCGCAGGAGCAGCGCTGCACCCCGTCGACGGCTTCCAGCCAGGTGCCGGGGAAGACGTCCCAGTGGCGCTCCTCGGCGTAGCGTACGGCTGTCTCCAGCAGCGATTCGCCGCGCTGCTTCGGAATCTGAGCGGCTTCGGTGCCCGCGATCGTCTCTTCCACGATGAACACAACTCCCCCACCCACCTGGAGTTACGGGCGTAACGCGCGCGGGGGAGGGGCATCGATTCCGCATCTGGGGCGCATGGATGCACGTGTGGGGGCGCGCGGGAGGATCTGTCGCCGGACGTGGGTAGCCCACTACGGGGTGGCTTCCGTCTTTTACCCCGGCAATCCTCGCATGCCTCGCATTACCGGTATGTCCGCGGGGCATTGATCTTCACGGCCGGATCTTTTCGCTTCAGGGGTTGTTCCCAGGGGGTATGCCATGGCCGCAAGGCCTCTCGTCGCGCGGCAGCCGAACGAACGGTTGCAGGCGCTCATCCAGGAAGCGGGTTGCTCGAACGCCGGGCTGGCCCGCCGGGTCAACATGTGCGGCGCGGAGCACGGTCTCGACCTGCGCTACGACAAGACGTCCGTGGCCCGTTGGCTGCGCGGTCAGCAGCCGCGGGGCCGGGCGCCGGCGATCATCGCGGAGGCGCTGGGACGCAAGCTCGGCCGTACGGTCACGATCGACGAGATCGGCATGGCCAACGGCAAGAACCTCGCCTCGGGGGTCGGCCTCCAGTTCTCGCCGACCGTGCTCGGTGCCATCGAGCAGGTCTGTGAGCTGTGGCGCAGTGACGTGGGGCGGCGGGACTTCCTGTCCGGTTCGTCGGTGGCCGCGTCCGCGCTCGTCGAGCCGAGCCGCGACTGGCTGATCTCGTCGCCGGACTCGCAGGTGGCGCGTTCGGCGGGGCCTCGGGTGGGGCAGTCCGACGTGGCGGCCGTGCGGGCGATGACCCAGGCCCTCGTGGACCTCGACCACCAGTACGGCAGCGGGCATGTGCGGCCGGTCGTCGTGCACTACCTCAACAGTGTGGTGAGCGGGCTGCTCGCGGGCTCGTACCGGGAGGCCGTCGGGCGGGAACTGTTCGCCGCGGTCGCGCGGTTGACGGAGCTCGCCGGGTACATGGCCATCGACACCGGCCAACCGGGCCTGGCCCAGCGGTACTACATCCAGGCGCTGCGGCTCGCGCAGGCCGCCGGGGACCGTGGCTACGGCGGGTACGTCCTCGCCGCCTCCATGAGCCATCTCGCCGCGCAGCTCGGAAACCCGCGCGAGATCGCGCAGTTGGCGCGGGCGGCGCAGGAAGGGGCGCGGGGGCGCGCGACGCCGCGTGCGGAGGCGATGTTCCATGCGGCGGAGGCTCGCGGGCACGCGCTGATGGGCGACGCGCGGGCCGCGCAGCTGGCGTCCGGGCGGGCGGTGAGCGCGCTGGAGTCGGCGGACGTGAACTCCGGGGACGACCCGGCGTGGATCGCGCACTTCGACGAGGCCTATCTGGCCGACGAGTTGGCGCACTGCCACCGCGACCTCGGCCAGGCCGAGGCGGCGGCGCGGCGGGCGCAGGAGTCCCTCGCCGGGCTGCCGGAGACGAAGGCGCGGCGCCGGGCCATCGGGTACGTCCTGCTCGCCACCGCGCAGGTGCAGCAGCGCGAGATCGAACAGGCCTGCCATACCGGCCTGAAGGCCGTGGAGTTGCTGGAGACGGTCCGGTCCAACCGGGGTGCCGAGTATCTCGACGACTTCCAGCAGCGCCTCGAACCCTTCCGGGACGAGCCTGTGGTACGGGAGTTCGGTGCCAGGCTGGAGCTTCAGGCCGCCGCGTGAAATCCGTGGGTACGGGGGTGTGAACTCCCGGGAAACGAAGGCTCTTGGGCAGAAAGGAGGGCTTATAGAGCGGATGCGGGCCCGGTTCTGTTACCGCGGTCACAGGGACGCAGGTCACGTCCCGTGCTGCGTGGCACCGGGCTCGGGGGACCCGGTAGCGTGAGCCGACGATTCACAAGGTCCCCCATTAGTAGGAGTCCCGGTGACGCAGAGTGGACAGGGCGAGGAGCCCTCGCCGCGCGTGGCGCGCGAAGGCATCGTGCTGCCCTCCGACGGCGGCGAACCGCTGCTGCCGGGCATGACGGGCGTACCCGCGGGCGGTCACGCTCCGCCGTCCGCGCCCACCGCCCCGCCGGCCGCCCCGCCCGGCGCGCAGGCCTGGGGCACACCGTGGGGGCCCGACCAGCAGGCCCCGGCCCCGCAGCCGGGCCCCGGTGAGGGCTGGGGTGCCTCGCCGGGACAGCCGTGGGGCGCGCCGGACGCGTACCAGGGGCAGCCGCAGGCGCAGCAGGGATACGGCCAGGCGCCGGATCCGTACCAGGCGCAGCCGCCCGCCTACGACACCGATCAGGCGACCTCCTACTACCTGCCGCCGGTCGGTCAGACGCCGCCGGCGTCGCCGCCGCAGCCGTCGGGGTACGACGCCGAGCAGGCGGCCTCGTACTATCCGCCGCCGGTCGCCCACACGCCTCCCGCCGCGCAGCCGCTGCCGCAGGAGAACCCCCCGGCGCAGCCGTCCGGGTACGACGCCGACCAGGCCACCTCCTACTACCTGCCGCCGGTGGGCCAGCCCCTGCCGATGCCCGCGGCCCCCGCCGAACCGTACGGCGCCGCGACCGGCGTACCCCTGCCGCCCGCCGACGAGGGCGCCACGCAGTACATCCCGCCGGTCGGACCGGGCGCCCTGCCGCCCGAGATGCCCGCTGAGCGCACGCAGTTCCTGGGGCAGCCGCCGCAGGCGCAGGGTGCCGGGCCGATGCCTCCGGTGTCGGGGCCGGACGCGGAGGCGACGCAGTTCATCGCGCCGGTGACCGGGGAGCACGGCGGGGAGCGGCAGCCGCCCGCCGAGTTCGACAACCTCTTCCGCAGCGGGCCCGGCGGGGACAGCCCGGCCGGGGCCACGCAGCAGCTGCCGCGCTTCGAGCCGGCGCAGGCCCACCCGGCGCAGGGACAGCCGCAGCCGTCGTACGTCCCGCCCCCCGGTCCCGGACGGCGGGCCGGACAGGTGCAGGCCGACGAGCGGGACCGCAGCGGGCGTACCCGGTCGCGGGTGCCCGCCATCGCGGCCGTCGGGGTCGGTATCGCCGTTCTCGGCATCGGGGCGGGCGCGCTGCTGGCGAGCGGTGGCGGTGGCGACAAGGCCGACGACAACAAGCCCGTGTCCGCGACCGCCCCGGCGACCGAGGGTTCCGCCTCACCGTCGACCGACGCGGCGAAGGAGCAGGCGGTCGCCCTGGACAAGCTGCTGGCCGACAGCGGTGACAGCCGGGCGTCCGTGATCAGCGCGGTCGGTGATGTGAAGGCGTGCAAGGACCTCGGTCAGGCGGCGACCGATCTGCGCAACGCCGCGACCCAGCGCAACGACCTGGTGACCAGCCTGTCCGCGCTCTCCGTCGACAAGCTCGCGAACCACTCCGAGCTGACCACCGCCCTCACCAAGGCGTGGAAGGCGTCCGCCTCGGCCGACAACCACTACGCGGCGTGGGCGGACCAGGTCGCCTCGAACAAGAAGGGCTGCAAGAAGGGCCAGGCGCGCTCCACCCCGCAGACCCTGGCGGGCAACCAGTCGAGCGGCGAGGCGACCACGCAGAAGAAGACGGCCGCCCGGCTGTGGAACGCGATCGCGAGGACGTACGGCCTCACCGAGCGCACCTACACCCAGCTGTAGCCGTCGCGGCGGCCGGGTGCGGTCGGCTCAGTTGACCTCGGCGGTCGCCAGCGTCCTGCGGACGTCGGTGAAGCCGGGGTGCGCGGCCACGAGGCGGCCCTTGCGGACGACCTGGAGCGTCACGTCGGTGTTGACGAGGCGGGTCAGGCCGATACCCGCGAGGCTGTTCTCGTACTCCCAGTTGAGGGTCGGCGTGAGGCTGCCGGTGTCGACCTTCAGACCGCCGTTGAGGGCCTTGCGGATGGCGGTGCCGGTGACCTCGCCGTCGCCGAGCGACTCCAGGACGGCCCTGAGGACGGTGTAGGCGATCCAGGTGGTCTGCACTCCGGCGTCCGCGGGGTCGATGCGGTTGTCGCCGAAGGCCTCCTTCCCGATCACCTTCTTCATGGCGTTCCAGCGCCGGTCGGTCGAGGGCGGGTACCAGCTGGTGATGTACGACCCCTCGTACGGCCCCGACAGGCCCCCGGAGGCGTCGATCACCGTCTGGTCGACGCTGCCGAGCACGGTGGCCGTGCGGACGGCCGGGTAGTCCTCGCGCGAACGCCGGAAGGAGTCCATGAAGGTGCCGGTGTGGTCGCCGAGGGCGGGCACCACACAGCCCTTCTTCGCGGGGTCGGTGGTGGTGTGGTCGAGGGCGCGTTCGGACGGGGCGGAGTACTCGGTGGCGTCCTCGTCGGCCAGCTGGTCCGCGGCGGCGGGGTGGCCGCCCGCCTTGAGGCCGGAGTCGATCATGACGTGCAGTTCGTCGCCCGCTATGGAGTCGGGCCGGACCAGGGCGACGGGCCCGCAGGCGCCGGCGAGTTCCTTGCCGAGCCCGGCCAGCAGGGTCGACTGACCGCCGTTGACGGGGAAGGAGAGCGGGCTCTCGAACTCGGAGTTGGTGATGCCGTAGCCGCCGATGTAGGGGATGTCGGCGCTCTCCAGGGTCGGGAAGAACGCGTCTCCGTGCTGGCTGTAGGAGCCGACGACCGCGGCGACGCCCTCGTCCGCCGCGCGCTGGGCGCACTTGGCGGCGGTGACGGTGTCGTTCCGGTCGTTGCAGACCAGGATGGCGAGCTTGTGGCCGTTGATGCCGCCCCGGGAGTTGATCCAGCGGGCGTAGGCCTGGGCGAGGGCGGGCATGCCGGGCTTGTTGGTCGCGTTGGTGTCCATCGGGGCCCAGGTCATGATCTTGATCGGTTCGTCCCCGGTGCCCCCCGTGACACCGGGGACGACCCCGCAGCCGGCGACGAGTGACGCACACGCCGCCAGGGCCCCCGCCGCGAGGGCGGTCGCTCTGACGGGCCGTGTGAACGTGGGGAGGAAGGTGCTGCGGATGCGTCGCCTGCCGGTCATGGGCACACACGCTTCCGCCACATCGCCAACCTGGGAGTGACGCACGGTCAACGGTTGGTGACGTGCAGGTGAATTGCGGGGGCCGGTGAGGCGCGTGGGACGGGGAACGTACGATCGATGACCGTGCAAGGTTCGGAGAACTCTTCCCGTCGCGGCCGTCGCTCATCCACCATGGGCGCTATGCCACTGAACGACATGCCGTGGTGGCGCTGGCGCAGCAATGTGCGCTCCGCGCTGCACATGCTCTCCGACCCCGGGTTCCAGCGCGACGTCTGGCTGGCCGGCGTCGAGGGATACGGGGACGTCACCGACGCCGTGTACCGCCTCGTCGAGGACACCTGGCTGGACAACTGGTCCGCCGAGAAATACGTCGGCACGATCTTCCGGGACTCCCAGGAGGCGGCCCTCGTCGACACCGCCGTCCTGCGCGTGCTGCGGATCATGCACCAGGCCGGTCCGGACGCCCCCGTCTCCGTGTACATGCAGAACCCGGGCTGGCCGGACGCGGTGCGGGCGGCACGGGACGCGCATGTACGCATGGCGACGGCCGACGGCGAGGACCCGGACGCACCGCCACGCTCGCTCCACGTGCTGCAGATCATGACCCGGTCCGCGTGACGGACTCGGTCACTGCGTTCCCGGTGGATATGCGACCCTGTGCTGCATGAACGAGCAGTCCACCCGAGCCGCGGCCCCGGCCGAGCAGTACGTCCTCACCCTGTCCTGCCCCGACAAGCAGGGCATCGTGCACGCCGTGTCGAGCTACCTCTTCATGACCGGTTGCAACATCGAGGACAGCCAGCAGTTCGGCGACCACGACACGGGTCTGTTCTTCATGCGCGTCCACTTCTCGGCGGAGGAGCCGGTGACGGTGGACAAGCTGCGGGCGAGTTTCGCGGCGATCGGTGACGCCTTCCACATGGACTGGCAGATCAACCGGGCCGAGGACAAGATGCGGGTCGTGCTGATGGTCAGCAGGTTCGGGCACTGCCTGAACGACCTGCTGTTCCGCGCCCGGATCGGCGCGCTGCCCGTGGAGATCGCCGCCGTGGTGTCCAACCACACCGACTTCGCCGAGCTCGTGGGGTCGTACGACATCCCCTTCCACCACATTCCGGTGACGAGGGAGAACAAGGCCGAGGCCGAGGCGGAGCTGCTCCAGCTGGTGCGCGAGCGGGACGTCGAGCTCGTCGTGCTCGCCCGGTACATGCAGGTGCTCTCCGACGACCTGTGCAAGCAGCTCAGCGGGCGGATCATCAACATCCACCACTCGTTCCTGCCGAGCTTCAAGGGCGCCAAGCCCTACCACCAGGCGCACGCCCGGGGCGTGAAGCTCATCGGCGCAACGGCGCACTACGTGACCGCCGACCTCGACGAGGGGCCGATCATCGAGCAGGAGGTCGAGCGGGTCGGTCACGACGTCACGCCGGACCAGCTGGTCGCGATCGGGCGGGACGTGGAGTGCCAGGCGCTGGCGCGTGCGGTGAAGTGGCACGCGGAGCGGCGGATCCTGCTGAACGGGCGGCGGACGGTCGTCTTCGCGTAGCGGCCGACCTCGCACACGGACGAACGGGCGGCGTACCCCGACGTGATGTCGGGGTACGCCGCCCTTTCCGATGGGGTCGTTACTTCGGGTCCTGGTCGAACCTCGCGGTCGACCAGCGGTAGCCGAGCACCGCGAGCCCCAGGCACCAGGCGAGGGCGAGCCAGCCGTTGTGGCCGATCTCGGTGCCGAGGAGGAGTCCGCGGAGGGTCTCGATGGCCGGGGTGAAGGGCTGGTACTCGGCGATGGGCTGGAACCAGCCCGGCATCGCGTCGACCGGCACGAAGGCGCTGGAGATCAGCGGCAGGAAGATCAACGGCATGGCGTTGTTGGAGGCGGCTTCGGCGTTGGGGCTGACGAGTCCCATGCCGACGGCGATCCAGGTGAGTGCGAGGGCGAAGAGGGTGAGCAGTCCGAAGGCGGCGAGCCATTCCAGGACGGTGGCGTCGGTGGAGCGGAAGCCGATGGCGACACCGACCGCGCCGACGAGGACCACGCTGATGACCGACTGAAGGACGCTGCCGATGACGTGTCCGACGAGGACCGAGCCGCGGTGGATGGCCATGGTGCGGAAGCGGGCGATGATGCCCTCGGTCATGTCGTTGGAGACGGAGACCGCCGTGCCGATCGTGGTGGACCCGATGGTCATGAGCAGCAGGCCGGGCACGAGATAGGCGACGTAGGCGGAGCGGTCCGCGCCGCCGCCGATGCCGGCGCTCATGGTGTCGCCGAAGACGTAGACGAACAGCAGCAACAGCATGATCGGCGTGAGCAGCAGGTTCAGGGTGAGCGACGGATAGCGCCGGGCGTGCAGGAGGTTGCGGCGCAGCATGGTGGAGCTGTCGCGTACGGCGAGGGCGAAGGTGCTCATCGGACCGTCTCCTTGAGGTGGTTGGTGTCGTCGGTGAGGGCGAAGAAGACGTCGTCGAGGTCGGGGGTGTGGACGGTCAGTTCGTCGGCCTCGATGCCTGCGGTGTCCAGTTGGTCGAGCAGGGTGCGGAGTTGGCGCTGGCTGCCGTCGTTGGGGAGGCGCAGGGTGAGGTTTTCGTTGTTCGGGGTGGCCTCGGTCAGGGTGGAGGTGGCGGTGCGGTAGGCGGTGGGGTCGGTGAAGCGGAGTTGGATGTGTCCGCCGGGGATGAGGCGTTTGAGTTCGTCGGCGGTGCCTTGGGCGGCGATCTTGCCGTTGTTCAGGACGGCGATGCGGTCGGCGAGTTCGTCGGCTTCTTCGAGGTATTGGGTGGTGAGGAA
>NZ_JBIUCI010000014.1:0-282107 GCF_044593635.1 Streptomyces sp. NPDC051913
TATCCAGTTACGGCCCGACCTCATCGACGGCTGCCTCGCCGGCACCGGACTCAGCCTCACCCACCACCCGACAACAATCCGAGGAGATCAGTAACGCGAGCGTTCCCGGAGTACTTCCCGAGCGGCCCGGGCGCCGGAGGCCAGGGCCCCCTGGACCGAGCCTGTGCCCCGGTGATCGCCGCACACGTGACGTCCCGGCCCCATCCGGGTGGTCCGGCTGAGCGGCAGCGGCGGCGTCATGACCGGCAGCGCGTCGACGATCGTGCGGACGGTGAGGAGGTCCCATCCTGCGGTGTCCCTCCCGTACGCCTCGGCGAGCGCGGCGCGCACGATCCCTTCCCGTCCGTCGGCGTCCCCGCCGAGCACGGAGGTCCCCACGAGGGCGTAGCCGTCCGGGGCGTGTCCCGGCACCACCTCGCTCAGGACACATGTGTTCAGGAACCGGCGGCTTTCGTCGACGAGGAGCGCCGGCTCAGCCAGCGGCGACCGCGGTGCCACGTGGTAATACGTGGTCACCACACGGCAGTCGGGCACCTTCAGGCCGGGGAGCAGCCGCCCTGCGGGTCCGGGGCCGGTGGCCACCACCACCGCCCGCGCGGCCAGTTCCGCTCCGGTGTCCGTGACGGCGCCGTCGTCGGTGAGGGCGCTCACGGCAGTCTCCAGACGGACCGTGCCCGCGGGCAGCGCGGCGGCGAGCGCCGCGGGGACGGCGCCGATACCGGCGCCCGGCAGACACAGGGTGCCGCGGAGCATGCTGCGCCAGACGAGATGGAAGAAGCGGCTGGAGGTCTCCAGCTCGTCCTCCAGGAAGACCCCGGACAGGAACGGCCGGAAGAAGCGTTCCACGAACTCCTCGGAGAATCCGGCGTCGGCCAGGGCGGTGCGGGTAGTGCGGTCCCGCGCCGTCTTCACCCGGCTGACCGGGCCGAACAGGTCGCGGGCCGAGAGCAGGCCGAGCGCCGCGAGGTCGCGGGGACCCGCGAGCCGTCCCGGCAGCAGCGTCGACCAGGCGTGCGGGCGCCGGGTGGGGTCCTGAAAGCGCAGGGTGCCCTGCCCGACGGTGTGCACCAGGATCCCGGCCATGAACGGCCGCAGCCGCAGTTCGCGTAGCACCAGCCTTCGGCGCACCTGCGGATAGGAGGTGTTGAACACCTGGAAGCCCCGGTCCACGACGAAGCCGTCGACACGGTCGGAGCGCATCCGGCCGCCCACGGCGTCGGACGCCTCCACGACCTGGACGTCCAGCCCGGCCGCCAGGAGATCCCGCGCGCAGGCCAGTCCGGCGACACCTGCGCCGATGACCAGGACATCGGGGATGTTCGGGGACGCGGGCACAGAAGCCTCCTCGGCGGGTCCGGCGGCGCCGGGGCGACAGCCACATACAGGTACCGACTTCTTCCCTCCGCACACCTCTCCCGGATGCGCCGACCAGCCATACGATCCCTGCCCCGTGAGCCGGCCTCGACCGCGCCTGAACGGCAGAGTCCGTGGGGAGCCCGATCCCCGGAGAGCCGGGCGGCCGCTCGTTGAAAGCCACTGAAGACAAGTGACTGTAAGCCACACCCAGCCCTCCTGGGCCGCCTAACAACTTACGGAGTGGCTGTGGCCTGCGCGTTCGATGGATGCCCTAGTTGAGGGGCGACCCGTCGGCGAGCTGATTGTTGCGGTCGATCTCCGGCATGTGCGTTTCGGCCCAGACCCGCAGAGCGGAGAGCGGGACTTCGAGGGACAGGCCGAGCGCCGTGAGCCGGTAGTGGACGGCGGGCGGCACGGTGGGCTCCACACGGCGGGCGACCAGACCGTCGCGAACCAGGCTCTGCAGGGTGACGGAGAGCATCTTCTGCGAGATGCCCGGGATTCGACGCCGCACTTCCGCGAAACGCACCTCGCCCGGAGCCTCCTCGGCCAGCACCTTGACCGCCATCGACGTCCACTTGGTGCCGATGCGGTCCAGCAACTGCCGCGTCGGGCAGTGCGGATCCATCAGATCCCCGCGCTCACCGGGCCTCGACCTGGTCACCTGGGGCTCACCACCTGAAGGGAAAGTGCCGTCTTGGGCGGATCAGGCTAGTTCCCTAGCGTGACCCTGTCACTTTCCGCATCACCCCTTGGGAGAGCCCCGCCATGCCTGAGCTGCGACGCATCCCCGTCAACGGTGTCGAACTGAACGTCGCCCTCGCCGGGTCGGGCCCGGCTGTCCTGTTGCTGCACGGCTTCCCGCACACCTGGGAGCTGTGGACGGACGTCATCGCCGATCTGGCCGACCGCCACCGGGTCATCGCGCCGGACCTGCGCGGATTCGGTGCGAGTGGCCGGGCCGCCTCGGGGTACGACGCGGGCACTCTGGCCGAGGACGCGGCAGCGCTGCTCGCCACACTCGACGTCTCCTCGGCCGCGGTGGTGGGCATCGACGCCGGTACGGCGCCGGCCTTCCTCCTGGCCCTGCGTCGCCCCGATCTCGTCCGGCGCCTGGTCGTCATGGAGGCTTTGCTGGGCAGACTGCCGGGCGCCGAGGACTTCCTCGCCGACGGGCCGCCGTGGTGGTTCGGCTTCCACTCCGCCGCACCCGGCCTCGCCGAGACCGTGCTGGAGGGACATGAGGCCGCTTACGTCGACTGGTTCCTGCGCACCGGCACGCTCGGCGACGGGGTGCCCCTCGCTGTCCGCGACGCCTTCGTCCGCGCGTACACCGGACGCGAGGCGTTGAGCTGCGCGTTCTCGTACTATCGGGCCCTGCCCGAGAGCGCGGCGCAGATCGAGCGGGCAGTCGCCACAGCCCGCCTGACGGTACCGACCATGGCGCTGGGCGCCCAACCTGTCGGTACGGCGCTGGAACGCCAGCTCCGTCCGGTCACCGACTATCTCACCGGGCACGTCATCGAGGACTGCGGCCACATCATCCCGCTGCACCGGCCGCGCGCCCTGCTCACACTGCTGCGCCCGTTCCTGGCCGGCGAAGACGCGCGAGCGGCATGACCGGGCCCGGCGCACTGTGTCCATAGCGGTCAGTCCAGATGACGTTGACGGGTGTGTCGGCGATGGGCATACCACCTTCATCGATCCCGGAGCGGTTCACAGAGCTGCGCCGCATCAGCGGGAGTCCAGCGGCGCAAAAAGCCGTTGCCGGAACAACAGCGGCGTCGGTCAGATGTCTTCATGACTCATGAGGCCCCGGCGGAGCATGTGGAGCAGAACCGACGCTTTTGGGATGACGAGGCGGCTGCGTGGCACGGGCCACTGGCCCGTGCTCATTGGGCGCAGGCGGAGCCGTCCTGGGGATTGTGGGCCACCCCTGAGTCGCAGGTTTCCCTGCTGCCCGAAGGCATCGACGGGATGCGGACCATTGATCTGGGCTGCGGTACGGCCTACGTTTCCGCCTGGCTGGCCCGTGCGGGAGCCCATCCGGTCGGGATCGACGTCTCGGAGAGGCAGCTCGCCACCGCTCGAGTGATGCAGGCGGAGTTCGACCTGGACTTTCCCCTTCTCCTGGGCAATGCGGAGAACGTGCCCTTCGAGGACAACACGTTCGGCCTGGCGATCAGCGAGTACGGCGCCTCGCTGTGGTGCGACCCCTACCAGTGGATCGCGGAGGCAGCCCGGATTCTCGTTCCTGGAGGTCGGCTGGTGTTCTCTCGGTACTCGCCGCTGTTCGCGCTGTGTGCGCGTCCCGAGGGGCCGGCGTCCGCCGCTCTGTCCCGCGGCCAGTTCGGCCTGACACGGCTGGACTGGGGGAATCGCATGGAGTTCGTCCTGCCGCACGGTGAAATGATCCGTCTGCTGCGGGCCTGCGACTTCGTCGTAGAGGATCTGATCGAGATTCAGGCACCCCAGTCTGCGCGGGACTACCCGGAGGTTTCCGCCGACTGGGCACAGCAGTGGCCCAGTGAGGAGATCTGGAAGGTTCGGCTGGCAGGCTGACAACTCCGCAGGCGGTGCGGCGCAGGCAGGTCAGGCCCGCGCGGTGAGCATCTGGGACGGAGGAACTGTACGAGGCCAGCCCGGCCGGCCGGGCAGCGGCAGCCGATCCAGTCGTGGGTGTCCATGAACGTGCGGGCGGCGAAGGGCCACGGCAGCTGGGGGTCGGCAGGGCGCTCATCCCTTGACGGCTCCCTGCATGATCCCGCCGACGATCTGACGGCCGAAGACGACGAAGAGGGCGAGCAGAGGCAGCGTGCCGAGCAGTGCGCCGGCCATGATGAGTGACTGGTCGCGGACGTAGCCGGCGCTGAGTTGGGTGAGAGCGACGGGCACGGTGGGGTTGGTCATGTCGAGCACGATGAAGGGCCAGAAGAAGTCGTTCCACGCGTGCACGAACGTGATCATGAACAGTACGGCCATGGGGGGCCGGGCGATGGGCAGCACGATGCTCCAGAAGATGCGCAGGGAGTGCGCACCGTCCACTCGTCCGGCCTCGACGAGTTCGTCGGGGAGGGCTTCGGACAGGTACTGCCGCATGAAGAACACGCCGACGGCGCTGACGAGGGTGGGGAAGATGACGGCGGGTAGCTTCTGGCCCCAGCCCAGTTCCGTCATCATCATGAACAGCGGTACGACGCCGAGTTGGGGCGGCACCATCATCGTGCCGATCACGAGCATCAGCAGGATGTTGCGGCCTTTGAAGCGGAGTTTGGCGAACGCGAAGCCGGCGAGGGTGGCGAACAGCACGGTGGACAGGGCGATGGCACCCGCCACGATCAGGCTGTTGAGCATGGCCTTGCCCAGTGCGGCGTCCTGCCAGGCCTTGCCGAGGTTCTCCAGGAGGTGGGGTCCGGGCAGGAAGGGCGGAGGCGTTTGGGTGACGCGCGTGTTGTCGGTCGACGCCGCCACCATCGTCCAGTAGAGCGGGAACAGTGAGACCAGTGCGGCGAGTCCCAGCAGGATGTAGGCGACGGGTCCTGCGTGGTGCTGGCGTCCGGCACCTGGGTGGCGGAACAGTGGTCGGAGTCGTGCACCGGACGGGGTGGCCTTGCGGGTCTTTCGCGCGGTCTTGGGGGGTGTGTCCGTCGCCTGGACCGGGATGCTGTCTGTGGTCATGGAGATCTCCCGGTCAGGTCCGGCGCGTGGTGATGCGCTGGACGATGCGTTGGACGACGAACACGAGGATGAGCAGCAGGAACATGGCCCAGGCGACCGTTGCGGCGCGGCCCATCTGGTAGTTCTTCCAGCCCTCCTCGTAGAGCAGCAGGCCCAGCGTCTGGTACTGGTTGTCCGCTCCTCCGGTGATGCCGTTCGGGCCTTGGCCGAAGATCAGGGGTTCGCCGAAGAGTTGTGTGGCGCCGATCGTGGACAGGACGATGGTGAACACGATGGTGGAGCGGATGCCGGGGACGGTGACCTTGAGGAACTGCTGCCACCGCGAGGCGCCGTCGATGGCCGCGGCTTCGTACCGGTCACGTGGGATCGCCTGCATCGCTGCGAGGTAGAGGAGGGCGTTGTAGCCGGTCCAGCGCCAGATGACGATGGTGGAAATCGCCGTCTGCGCGGCCCACTTGTTGTTCTCCCAGTCGATGTTGTCGACACCGAACAGGCTCAGTGCCCAGTTGATCATTCCGAAGTCGCGCTCGAAGAGCATCGTGAACACCAGGGCGGCGGCACCGACCGAGGTGGCGTACGGGGTGAGGGCGGCGACGCGGAAGAACGTCGAGCCGCGCAGCCGGTAGTTGAGCAGGTGGGCCAGTCCGAGTGCCATCAGCAGCTGGGGCACGGTCGACAGGACGCCGATGGTGAAGGTGTTGAGCAGCGCGTTCCAGAATCGGTCGTCGTCCCACAGTGCCGTGTAGTTGTCGAAGCCGACCCACTCCATGAGGTTCAGGGTCGACAGTTCGACGCGGTGCAGCGAGATCCACGAGGTGTAGATGAGCGGATAGAAGCTGAAGGCGGCGAAGACGATGAAGAACGGGGCGACGAAGGCGTACGGGGCGCCGCGGACGTCGAGGCGGTGCAGCAGTGTTCGTCGCCGCTGACGCTCCGCGCCGATGCCGGGCGCGGTGTCTGGGGGTGTCGAGGTGGGGATGGCCACCGGAAGGCGTCCTTCCTGGACGGGTGGTGAGGCGGGCAGGGGCCCGGCGGCCCACACGGGCCGGGCGTGGGGCACCGGGCGAGAGGGGGGGAGGCGGGCGACGGCCCTGGGTCAGCCGGCGGCCTTCTCGATGCGCTCGTCAGTGGTCTTCCAGGCCTCGTTCGGGCTCTTGTTCTGCGCCTCGATGAGGGTCAGGCCCTGCGAGAAGATGTCCTTGATGGTGCCGTCCTTGCGGCCGAGCACCTGCTCGTCGGGGATTTCCTGGGCCGCGGCTCCGAAGATCTTTCCGATGGGGGCGCCGCTGAAGTAGTCCGACTTGGCGTTGACGACTTCGGGCATCTCCAATGCGGTCTGTGACGAGGGGAAGTTGCCGATCTTCTCGAAGAGGTAGGCCTGCTGTTCGGGGGCGGTGAGCCAGGCGACCAGCTCCTGTGCCTCCTTCTTGACGGGGCTCTTCTCCATCACGCCCAGGAAGGATCCGCCCCAGTTGGCGCCCTTGGGTGCCTTGGCGACGTCCCACTTGCCCTTGTTCTTCGGTCCCGCCTTCTCGCTGATGTGGGCGAGCATCCAGGCCGGGCAGACGGTGCTGGCGAAGGTGCTGTTGGCCAGACCGGGGTCCCAACCGGGCTGGAACTGGCGGAGTTTGGCGGTCAGATCGGACGTGGCCGCCTCGGAGGCGAGTTTCCACGCGTCTGTCACGACGGGGTTGGTGGCGTAGATCAGCTTGCCCTGCTTGTCGTAGAACTGCTGGGAGTTGCCGTAGATCATGGCGTTGAACAGGCCGCTGGAGCTGTCCATGAAGGCGACCTTGTCGTCCTTCGAGTTCTGCTTGAACCGCTTGCCCGCGTCGACGTACTTCGACCAGTCGCCCTCCCACAGCTTGGCGACCTTGTCGCGGTCCGTGGGCAGGCCTGCCTGTTCGAAGAGGTCCTTGCGGTAGCAGACCGCCATCGGGCCGATGTCGGTGCCGAGGCCGATGACCTTTTTGTCCGCGGTGGTGACCTGGCTCTGTTTCCACGGAAGGAAGTGGTCCGTGCCGGCCACGCCGGCCAGATCGACGAACTTGTCCTTCTGGGTGTCGGACAGTTCCTTGGCCCGACCAATTTCTATGCCCTGGATGTCCTTGAGTCCGCTGCCTGCGGCCAGGTGGGTCTGCAGGGCGGTGTAGTAGGTCTGCTCGTCGCCCGCGACGTCCGCCTTGATGACGACGTTCGGGTGTTCCTTCATGTACTTGTCGAGGAGGCCGGTCTCCTTGAAGCCCATGACGCCGAAGAGCCCCATGGTGATGGTGACCTTGCCGTCCTTCTTCCCCCCGCCGGTTCCGCCGTCACTGCCTCCGCAGCCCACGACCAGACCGAGTGCCGACGCCACCGACACGGCGATCACGACTTTCGTACGCAACTTCCTTCGGAACTTGTTCATTTCGTCCTCCAAGCGGCGGCGTTGACGCACCGGAGCGCGAGCCCTCACGACTTCGCTCCATAGGTGAGATTTGTCCGGTGGGTACGTTCCCAATCGATGGTGGGAACGTGCCCACTCGGGAGTCCGCAGCCTGGCCGCCACGCAAGGCGTCTGTCAAGAAGTTGAATCCACTTCGTTGCCGACAGATGTCGCGAGCCCGCGCTCGGGCCCTGCGGACGCTCTCCACAGGTCTGGCACAATGCGCAGGTGAAAGCCGTCTGGGCATCGCCGAGCGAGGGAGGCGTCATGGGGGACAGGCAACGCCCGACCATCATCACCGTGGCCGCGCGCGCCGGTGTCGGACGCACCACGGTTTCACGAGTCATCAACGGTTCCGAACTCGTCAGCGACAAGGCGAGGGCGGCGGTGCTCGCGGCCATCGCGGAGTTGAACTACGTCCCGAACTCCGTTGCCCGGGGGCTGAAGACGAGCAGGACGAACTCCGTGGCCCTGGTGATCCCGGAGTCGGAGAGCAGGCTGGGTTCGGAGCCCTACTTCTCGGCAGTCATCCGTGGTGTCAGCACGGCTCTCGCGGAGACCCGCACGCAGCTCCAACTCGTGCTTGTCCGCGACCAGGCCGAGCGGGACCAGCTCACCGAGTCGGTCGCCGAACGGCGGGTCGACGGGGTGCTCCTGGTCTCGGTGCACGAGCACGACCCGCTGCCGGGGCTGCTGGAGGACATGGGGCTGCCCACGGTGCTCGCCGGACGCCGTTCCTCCGACGAGTCACTCAGCCATGTGCACTCCGACAACGCCGGCGGGGCCGCGACGGCCGTCAACCACCTCCTCGCGCGGGGGCGGCGCACCGTCGCCACCATCAGCGGACCGCTTGACATGGACGTAGCCCGCAGCAGGCTCCAGGGCTGGCGCGAGGCCCTCGAGAACGCGGGTCACAAGGCCGCGGACCGACTCGTGACCTCGGCCGACTTCACCGAGGAGGGCGGCGAGACGGCCATGCGTTCACTCCTTGAACGTGTCCCCGAGCTCGACGCCGTGTTCGTCGCCTCGGACGTCATGGCGGCGGGAGCTCTGGCAGAGCTGCGCAGGCAGGGGAGAGAGGTCCCCGACGACGTGGCCGTGGTCGGATTCGACGACTCCACCATTGCCCGGCACACCCATCCGCCCCTCACCACCGTGCGCCAGCCCGTCGAGGAGATCGGCAGCATGATCGCCCACATCCTCCTGGAGGAGATCGACGATCCTGACAAGCCGCGCCGACGCGTCACGCTTCCCACCGAACTCGTCGTACGCGAGTCGTCATGAGGTCATGAGGGATGCCGGCGAGCCGCGGGCCCGCTCGGATCGCCGGCCTGGTCCATGCGGCCACGGTGCGGTTGAGGTGGCAGTCGGGGACGGGTGCGCGAGCTTGAAAGGGTTGCCTCCAAGAGCCCCCTCCGCGGGGACAGGCTCAGGTACGCCGCTCGCGCAGCGCGACGGCGAGACTCCAGGGAGGTGCCCAGGCCGTCTCGTCCACCGGACAGCTCGCCATCGCCACGGCGGCCACCTGTTTCCGGGTTCCGGTCGGCAGGTTCAGGGATAGAGGCCGGCCCGGAAGGTGAAGGAGACCAGTTGGGCTCGGTCGCGGGCACCGACTTTGGTCATGGCTCGGACCGCATGCGTCTTCACGGTGAACGGTGACACGGACATCTGGGCCGCGATCTCGTCGTTGCCGAGACCGCTCGCGACCAGCACGACCACGTCCCGCTCCCTGGGGGTCAGAGCACTGAAGCGTCGCAGAAGCTCCTTGTCGATCAGTGGGGGCGGACTGTCGGTCATGTGACCGATGAGCGCGGCCGTCGCGGTGGCCGACAACGCACCGCCACCGCCCACGACCTCGGTGATTCCGGCGACGAGTTCAGCAGGGCTCACGGTCTTGCTCAGGAAGCCGTTGGCGCCCGCGCGCAGGGCGGCGAGGACGATGTCGTCCTGGTCGAAAGTGGTCAGCACGATCACCCGCGTCTTCTCGGGCGGATGCTCGGCGCGGATCCGGCGGGTGGCTTCGACACCGTCGATGCCGGGCATCCGGATGTCCATCAGCACCAGGTCGACGGGGTGGTCCCGGAGGAAGGGGACGACCTGGAGTCCGTCGGAGAGATCCCCCGCAACGACGAGACTCGGGTCGAGCCGAAGCATCGCCCGGATCCCGGCCCTGATCTCGTCCTGGTCGTCGACGATCAGAATCCGTGTCATCGGACGACCTCTCCCAGGGGGCTGAACTCCGCGTGGACCCGGAATCGCCCGTCGTGACTGTCGATCGTCAGTCGCCCGCTGGAGGACTCGACGCGTTCGCGCATCCCCACGAGTCCGAGTCCGCTGCCCGGGTCGAAGCCGCGGGGTGAGCGACCGACGCGGTTCTCCACGGTGACGCGGATCCTGCCGTCGTGCTCGCGCACATCCACCGTTGCCGTCCCCTCTCCATGCCGGTAGGCATTCGTGAGCGCTTCCTGAACGACCCGGTAGACCGCCACGCCGACGCTCGGCTCCACGAAGCCGGCCGGGATGCTGATGGAGGGCCGGACGTCGAGGCCGATGCTTTCGAAAGAGGCGATGAGTCCTTCCAGGCCGCTCAGCGCCGGGGTCGGCCGGAGCGCCTCGTCGCCGGAGACGTCGTCCCCGAGGCGGAGGAGCGCGAGGATGCGTTGCGTCTCGACGACGACCGTACGGGCGCTGGACCTGGCCGAGACGAGGGCCTGTCGGGAGGACTCGGCGTCCTCGGGCAGCTCGATCTCCGCCGCACCGAGGTGCATGCTCAGCATCGCGACCTGGTGGCCGATGACGTCGTGGAGATCTCGGGCGATACGGAGACGTTCCTCGGTCACTCGTCGGGTCGCTTCGATCTCACGGGTGGCGATGGCCATCTCGGCCCTTTCCTCCAGGGTCCACCAGTGCTCCCGATGGATACGGAGCGCGGCCCCCGTCGCACCTCCCGCCATGGCCGAGAAGAGGGCCGCGGCTCCCACGACCGCACCGCCACGGAATCCTCCGACCGTCACGAACGCCCCCAGGAAGAACGCCGCCACGATGCCGGTCCCGGCGAGCGGCTGCTTTCCCCTGAGGGTGACCGAGAACAGCACGAGCACGGCCATCATCCACACCGACAGGGGGTCGTCACCCACCGCTGTGACGGCGAAGGACGCCGCACTCGTCACGACCAGTCCTGCCCACGGCTTCCACCACGAGAGGGCGACGCCCCCGCCGGCGAGGAGCACGGACAGGGCCGTCGGCCAGTCCGACCCCCTCACCGTCGCCGCCACGATCTGCCCGGTGAACACCAGCCCTGCCACCGAATAGGCGACCCGGTGCAGTACCTCGGGGCGGCGGACCCACAGCGGTGCGGCCGGTCCGTCCTGACTGTTCTGCGCCTTGGCCATGAGCCGATTCTCGTTCACGTGTGCGGCAGCCGTGTACTTCAAACGATGTAGACGACCAACGATGTGGACGACGAACGATGTCGACGACCGAGCCGCTCCGGTCGACGGAGACGGCAGAAGCCATTCCGTAGAAATTGGACGGCAGAAGTACTTCGTTCGAAGTACGCGGCTCCTCCCGAGGCCGCTGAGACTCCTCATCGAGGCGACCGTCTCACACCGTCACGATCACAACGGGACACCCGATGACGCAGACCAGCGTAACTTCGACCACTTCGACCACTTCGACCACTTCGATCACTTCGGCCACGGCCACGACGACATCCTCCGGGCTCCGATCGCTCCACCTCATCCGAGTCGCCTTCTCCCTGATCTGGGTGGCACTTGTCCTCGCGACCTCCGCCTCGCTCGTGTCGAGGGACGAGCCCACAGTGATCGCGGCCGTGCTGCTCGTCGTCTACCCCCTGTGGGACGCCATCGCCACGATCATCGAGCGCAGCCTGACCGGCGTCGGCACCGGCTCCACGAACAGCGTCAGCACCACCAATATGGTGCTCGGCCTCGCCGCCACAGCGGGGATGATCGTCGCCGTCTTCTCCACCATCGGGACTGCCCTTCTCGTGTTCGGCGTCTGGGCCCTCCTCTCCGGAGCCATCCAGCTCGTCGTGGCGATCCGGCGCTGGCGCACCGTCGGCGCCCAGTGGCCCATGGCCGTCAGCGGTGGACAGTCCGTCATCGCCGGTGCCACCATCGCCGCCACGTCCGCCTCCGCGACGAGCAACCTGTCCACCGTGGCCGGGTACTCGGCGTTCGGCGCCTTCTGGTTCCTCGTCTCCGTTATCGCCCTGAGCCTCCGCAGCCGACGCGAGAACCGTTGACCACCGCCGCCGGAACCACCGCTTCTCCCGGAGCCGCAGCGTCTTTCATTCGTCTTTGGACGGATGGTGGTGAACAAGGGCGGGTCAAGGTCCGCTGCTTCTAGGCTGGTTGAAGAAGTACATCAGCACGGTGCGGGGGCGGGATGGCTGACACGGAGGCGTCTGACGGTTCGTCGGATCAGCGCTGGTTCGTCAGTCATGCGGGGGCTGATCGGGCGTGGGCGGAGTGGATCGCCTGGCAGCTGCTCGACGCGGGGCTGCAGGTGGAGCTGGACTGCTGGGACTGGGGTGCGGGCGACGACTTCGTGCTGAAGATGAACGCCGCCCTCGAGCAGGGCCGCTTCCTGGCGCTGTTCTCCCCGGCGTATTTCGAGCCGGAGCGCTTCACCGGGCCGGAGTGGAGGTCGATGGTGGTCATGCGGGAGAAGATCACCCCTGTGCGTGTGTCCGACGTCGATCCTCCGCCGCTCTTGCGTGCGTTGATTTCCCGGGATCTGTTCGGCATCGGGCAGGCCGAGGCGCGTCGGGTGCTGCTGGAAGCGGTCAGCGGTCCGTCCCGGCCGGATACCGAGCCGCCCTTCCCCGGCTCCGGTGGGGTGTTGAGACAGTTGGGCGGCAGCGGTCCACGCTTGCCGGGCACCCTGCCAAGAGTATGGAACGTGCCGGCCCGCAACGCGTCCTTCACCGGCCGCGACGCCCTCCTCGTCGAGCTGCGCCAAGCCCTGGTGACGAACAACCGGGTGGCGGTGCAGGCATTGCATGGCCGAGGCGGCGTGGGCAAGACCCAGTTGGCGATCGAGTACGCGTACCGGTTCGCGGGCGAGTACGAGCTGGCCTGGTGGATCGCCGCGCAGGACCCGGCTCTGATCCCCGACCAGCTCGCCGCCCTGGCCGGCCGGATCGGGGCCGCACCGGCCGGCACGCCGGCGGGGGAGGCCGTGCAACTGCTCCTGGAAGAGTTGCGGACGCGTTCGCGGTGGCTGCTGCTCTTCGACAACGCCGAAGACCCTGAAGCTCTGACCGGTTTCCTGCCCGGCGGCACGGGACATGTGGTGATCACCTCCCGAAACCCGCACTGGCAGGTGTGCGCCACCCCGTTGAGCGTGGATGTCTTCTCCCGCACCGAGTCACGCGCTCTGCTGGGCGCACACCACCACGTTCTCAATGATGCGGATGCCGACGACCTCGCCCGAGCCCTGGACGATCTCCCCCTCGCGCTCGCGCAGGCCGGCTCGCTCCTCAGCGGTGGCCTGTCGGCTGCGGACCTGAGGAGTGAGTTGGCCGCGAACACCGCGGCGGTGCTGGCCGAGGGCCGCCCGGCGGGGTATCCGGTATCGCTAGCCGCTCAGGTCCGTCTGACCGGGGACCGTCTGGCGGCCGAGCATGCAGGGGCACTGGTCTTGCTGTCGGCGCTGTCCTTGCTGGCCCCTGAGCCCTTTCCCGTCACGGTCTGCGCCGGCCGACTGCCCGACCAGACCTCCGCACCGCTGACGAAGAGCCTCACGTCTCGGCTGGCCGCCGGTCCGGTGTTGCGGGCGATCGGCCGGCACAGTCTGGCCCGGGTGCAGGACGGCAGCGTGCAGGTGCACCGGCTGACCCAGACCGTGCTGGCCGACCAGCTCACCGACGACGAGCAACGGCAAGCCGCTCGGGATGCCGAGTCGCTTCTGTGCGCAGCCCACCCCGGTGACGTCAGGCAGCCCGCGACGTGGCCCGGGTGGCGGCAGCTGCTGCCCCATCTCCTCGCCGTTGACCCCGCCTTCATCAAAACCGATCAGGGGCGGAACGTGGTGCGCGACGCCTGCTGGTATCTGATGGACCGCGGCCAAGCCGACCCCGCCCGGGAACGTCTGGAAGAGCTGTACGACACCTGGTCACGGCGGTTGGGTCCGGATGACGAAGGCAGCCTGTGGACCGCGAATGCCCTGGCGCGCGCTTACAACGACACCCAGGACCACGAGCGGGCGCGCGCCTTGGAGGCGGACACCCTTGAGCGGCGTCGCCGACTGCTTGGGGAAGACCATCCCGACACCCTGGCCTCGGCCTCGAACCTGGCCAATCATCTGTCGGCGGTGGGTCGGGTGGAGGAAGCGCTCGCTCTGGGTGAGGAGATGCTGGTCCGGCGCCGCAGACTCCTTGGAGAAGACCATCCCGACACCTTGTTCACAGCGTCGAACGTGGCCATCCATCTGGCTGCGGTGGGTCGGGTGGAGGAGGCCGTGGCTCTGGACAAGGAGGCCCTGGACCGGCGGCGACGCGTGCTGGGTGAGGAGCATCCCGAAACCCTGTTTGCGGCGTCGAGCCTGGCAGTCCATCTGGCGGACCTGGGCCGGGTGGAGGAGGCGGTCGCTCTGGGGGAGGAGACACTCGTCCGGCGGCGAAGCGTGTTGGGCGAGGAGCATCCCGACACCTTGTTCACGGCGTCGAGCCTGGCCATCCATCTGGCGCAGGTGGGGCGGGTGGAGGAGGCGCTCGCTCTGAGCGAGGGGACACTGGCCCGGCGCCGTGGACTCCTTGGCCATGATCACCCCGACACTCTGGTCACGGCGTTGAGCCTGGCCCTCCATCTGGCGGAGGCGGGGCGGGTGGAGGAGGCGCTCGTTCTGGGCGGAGAGACGCTGGGGCGGCAGCGGCGGGTGTTGGGTGAGGAACATCCCGACACCGTGCAGTCCGTTGAGGTGCTGGAGTGGGTGAAAGGGCTGCAAGCCGAAGAATAGGCATCGCAGGCCAGAACTTGTACGCCCGGCAAGAAGGGCCACAGCCGTCAGCGGAGCGTCTTCGCCCCACTTCTGCGAGAGCGGATCAGACGGGGGCGTTCGTGGGCTGGCCGGCGAGGGCGGTGAGCCGCAGCTTGGTCTCGTCCTCGCTGCCCCGCAGGGCGGTCATGATCACGATTTTGAGGTCGAAGTCGCCGTCGGTCAGGACGTCGCAGTCCACGGTGACAGGGCCCACAGCAGGATGGTTGATCGTCTTCTGGTCTTCGCGGTGTGCGGCTACGCCGCCGGTCGCCCACAACTCGGCGAACCTCGCGTTGGCGCTCAGTTCACGGACCAGAGCGGCGAGGCGTTCGTCCTGGGGGTAGCGGCCGGTGGCGCGGCGCAGGTCGCAGACGACGGCGGCGTCGGTGGCCTCCCGGTCCGCCTCGGTCACGGGCCACCGTGCGAGGTGGGCGGGTCCGTCGTCCAGGGGGAACCTGTCGCGGGCGAAGTTGCGCAGTCGCGCTGGTGAGGCGGAGGGGTCGCCGACGAGGCCGGCCCATCCGTGGTTCCACCACACCAGCTGCCAGTCCGCCGCGAAGACGGCGACGGCGATGTCCCCGAGCCGGGTGAGTACGCGTTGCACGCCGGGTGTCAGGTGGTCGGATATCGTGCCGTTCGCCGGAGGAGCGAGGCGCGCCAGACGGTACAGGTGGTCGCGTTCAGCCGTGGACAGCTGGAGAGCGCGTGCCAGGGATGCGACCACTGCCGCCGAGGGCGTCGTGGCCCGACCCTGTTCCAGGCGCACGATGTAGTCGACCGACACCCCTGCCAGGTCGGCCAGTTCCTCACGCCGCAGCCCGAGCGCCCGGCGTCCGTGGGACACCGGCAGCGCGGCGGCCGACGGCGGCAGCCGGTTGCGCCATGTGCGGATCATCGCAGCCAGTCCGGTCCCAGAGCTTGTCGGCATGGCCCCATTCTCCCGCGCCGCGGGCCCCGGGTGAGGGTGCCAAGGTGGTACGGCTCTTCCTACCGTCGAGGCGTCTCTGTTGCCCGTGCCTCATCAGAAGCATCATCGAAGGCATGACGATCACCTTCATCACCGGAGCGAACAAGGGGCTCGGCCGCGAGACCGCCCGCCGCCTGATCGAGGCCGGCCACACCGTCCTCCTCGGCGCCCGTGACCGTGCGCAGGGCGAGGAAGCCGCCGCCGCACTCGGCGCCCGTCATGTCCTTATCGACGTCACCGACGACGCGTCTGTGACCGCTGCGGCCGCGGACGTCGCCGCACACGAGGGCAGGATCGATGTCCTGATCAACAACGCCGGCGTCCACGGACCCGCCGGCGACCCCAGCGACCTCACCGCCGCCGACGCCCACGCCGTCCTCGACGTCAACCTCATCGGTGTCATCCGCACCACCACCGCCTTCCTGCCGCTACTGCGCAGCTCGGACGATCCCGTGATCGTCAACGTCAGCAGCGGCATGGGTTCTCTCGCCCTCACCCACGACCCCTCCCGACCCGAGTCGCATGCCATAGCCCCCCTGTACACCGCATCGAAGGCGGCGCTGACGATGCTGACCACCCAGTACGCCAAGTCGCTCAAGGACATCCGCATCAACGCCGCCGACCCGGGCTACACCGCGACCGACCTCAACGGCCACAGCGGTCCCCAGACCGTCACCGAAGGCACGGACGCGATCGTCACCCTCGCCACCGAAGGACCCGGCGCCGGCACCGGACGCTTCCTCTCCCGCCACGGCGACATCGCCTGGTCGTGACCACCCGCGGCCGACTGCGATCCGCCCACGTCCCACCGGCCCGCACAGAGCGCGACTGGATCTTCCCCGCGCTCATTGCGGAACCAGGCCCCGAAGTCGGCCCACCGGTGGGCGGCCGGTGCCGCAATTCCTGCTGAGCAACCGAGTGGTCGTTGGGCCCCGGGCGGCCACTCTGAAGCCCCCCACCACGCCAGACGACCCAAGTGCCGGCGAAGTCGGCCCAGGCGGCAGAACGGGCACGGGCCCACGTGAGCATGGAGTTGTCTACGCTCCGTGATCCGAAGGACAGCCGCGCCCGGGCTGTCGTCCTGCTGGCTCGAACCCTCTGGAACCAGTTCACCGAACTCCTACCCACACGGCCGGAGTTCGCCGTGGGGCGCTCCCCGCACCATCGGCCGACGGTTCAAGGAGTGGCCCGGCGAGGCATTTCCGAGGCCGTCCACGCCATCGCGCTCCAGGCGCACGACCGCATGATCGGCCTGGGGCAGTGAGGTATCCGTCGGGACTACGACAACAACAACTCCCTTACATTGCTACGGGAGTCGGGCCTCACCGCTGAGATCGCCAGCAAGGGCGTACCCGCCCCGATCCAGGCTGGAAAGCGGCGGACCGTGGATCGGACGCACTCGTGGATGAACGGCTACGGCGAGCCGCCGGCGCTGTACCGAAGGAACGACGCGGTCTCGCCACGACTGTCCTCGCGTTCCGCATACCCATCCGACGCTCGACGAGCCGCTACGGCCGGGACGGCTGCCCCACCACCCGGCACCCCAAGTGATCCACACGCTGGCCGTTCTTAATCGAGTGCGAGAGTGCCGATACGGGTGATACAAGGTCCGCGTGACTGATCCTCTCTCCTTCCCCACCCTGTTGCGGATGATTGACGAGCGTTCCGCCGCGTTCCGCGCCGCCGTCGCCGCGGCCCCCAGCCTCGACGCCGACGTCCCTTCCTGCCCAGGCTGGACGCTGTACGACCTGGCGAACCACCTCAGCGAGGGGGACCGCTTCTGGGCCTACATCGTGCTGAACACCGCGCCGGGCGACGAGCGGCCGAGCAAGGACGGGCTGATGGCGCCCAGGGAGCGCGAGGCACTCATAACCTGGCTGGCCGACTCGACGGAGCAGCTGCTCACCGCTCTGCGCGTGGCTGGCCCGGACCGGGGCTGCTGGGCCTGGTGGGAGCCGCTGGCCTCGCCGCACACGGTGGCCGCCGTGGCCCGCCGCCGCGTCCCGGAATCGCTGATCCACACCTACGACGCCCAACTGGCCTCCGGTACGCCGCAGGAGCTGCCGACGACCGAGGCGACCGACGCCATCGAGGAGTTCCTCGCCACCGTCTGCACCGGCACGGTCCCATGGCCGGGCGAGCCCGCCGCCATGGACTACCACGCAGCCGAGGCCGGCTCCTGGCGCCAGACAGTGGACGCCGCCGGTTCCCGCTTCACCCGCCTCACCGCTGCGGAGGCCGCCGAGAGCAAGCCCACCGCCGCCATCCACGGCACGGCAAGCGAGATGGCCCTCCTCATGTACATGCGCATCCCAGCCGCCTCGCTGCGGATCGAGGGCGACGCCGACCTGCTCCAGCAACTGCAGGACTGGGGATGAGGCCGACCGGCAGATGGATCTCTTGAGGCGTCGGGTGGCGGAGGTGCAAGTCCACGCCGAGTAGCCGGAATTGTGGATCAGCGCGAGCACGGTGTACTCGAAGACGGCCCGGTCCGGAACCCGTCGCCCTGGCAGCCCAGCGGATGGCTCCAGGCGTATCCGGTCTGCACGGCAGCAGAGCGCCGAGGTCGTCCCACAGTGGTTGCGAAGGGCATGCTGGGACCGTAGACGCGAGCTCGCCGGGTAGTGATCACCGAGCGTCAGGAACTCCATGATCACTCAGGCTCGTGCCTGCCTCGGGTTCGGGCCCGCCTGGGCCGCCCTACCCACCATGCTCCGAAGTCCCGCCCCCGCCTCCTGCCCCGCCTGGTCCTCGTTCCCGAAGTGGGGTGGTCAGGTCAGGACGGCTTCGGCGGCCAGCCGGAGATTTCTGATCATCGGGTTCGGGTCGCCCTTGCGGCTGACCAGGACGACCTGGCTGGGTGGAGCGTCCTCGATCGGGACGGTGACGAGGTTGGGACGCAGTGAGCTGCGCCGATCGCCGACCGGTAGGACGGCGATCGCTCGGCCACTTGCCACGAGTTCGAGTTTGTCCTCGTAGCTTTCGACCGGCGGCAGGTCAGCCCCGAGGAGTCGGTAGGAAGTCCAGTCCGTGGTCTTGAACGCGCACGGCGCCGGCGTCTCGCCGGCCAGTTCATGCGCGGTCACCGACGCGCGATCGGCCCAGGGATGGTTGAGGGGGACCGCGAGCATCCGGGGTTCCTCGTACAACGGGGTGGCGAACACGTCGTCGGGGACGAACGGCAGCGGAGCCCGCGCGATCAGGGCATCGACGCGCCTGTCAGGCAGCGCCCCGACGTCGCGGCAACTCAGGTACCGGGTGGTGATCTCGGCGTCCGGGTGACGGTGGCGCAGTTCTCGTACGGCGGCGGTGATCACCAGGTCCTCGACGTAGCCGATGGTGATTCGTTCGCTCTGGGCTGCTTCACGCACGGCCAGTTCGGCCTGGCGGGCGGCCTGCAGCAGGGCATGGGCTTGGGGGAGGAATGTCTGACCAGCCGGGGTGAGCCGGGTGCCCTGGGGCGTGCGGTCCAGCAATCGTGTGCCGAGGTACTTCTCGAGCCGCTGGATCTGGCGGCTCAGCGCCGGCTGGGCCACGTGCAGATCAGCGGCGGCCCGGCCGAAGTGCTGGTGCGCCGCCACCACGGTGAAGTAGCGCACCAGCCGCAGTTCCAGGTCCTGTCCGAGATCGTTCACCCTTGCAGCGTACGTGTCATGCCGTTTCGGAATGGCGAGGTTGCCGAACCGGTCTTGGACGTCCATGCCGTCCTGGATCTTGACTGAAGGAGCAACGTCTCCCCGAGAAAGCGACAGGCGCGATGAAGGCGATCCAGTTCCACGAAGCAGGCGGGCCGGAAGTTCTGCGGTACGAGGAGGTGCCGGTTCCTGAGATCGGCCCGGGCGAGGTGCTCGTCCGGGTGCACGCGGCGGGCATCAACCCGCCGGACTGGTACCTGCGTGAGGGGATGAAGGTCATGCCGGCCGAGATGAGGCCGGTGCTGGAGTTCCCCCTGATCCCCGGAACGGACATGTCGGGGGTGGTGCAGGCGGTCGCTCCGGACGTGCGCGGGTTCGCCGTCGGTGACGAGGTCTTCGGCATGCTGCGGTTCCCCGGCTTCAACGGCCGGACGTACGCCGAGTACGTGGCCGCGCCTGCTTCGGACCTGGCCCACAAGCCGGCCGGTATCGACCACGTACAGGCGGCCGGTGCGCCGATGGCGCTGCTGACGGCCTGGCAGTACCTGATTGATCTCGGCCATGATGTGCCGTCGCCTTTCACCGGCCAGGCGCACCAGCCGGTGCCGATCACGCCAGGGATGACCGTGCTGGTCAACGGGGCGGCTGGTGGAGTGGGTCACTTCGCGGTGCAGTTGGCGAGATGGAAGGGGGCACACGTCATCGCGGTGGCTTCCAGCCGGCACGAGCAGTTCCTGCGCAAGCTCGGCGCCGATGAGTTCATCGACTACACCACGACGAGGGCCGCGGACGTGGTCAGCGGCGTCGACCTGGTGATCGACACAGTCGGTGGCCCGGGCAGTTCACGCTTCCTGACCGTGCTCAAGCGCGGAGGCACCATGCTTCCGGTGTTCTTCGCCCAGTACGATCCGGAAGAGACGGCGCGTCTTGGCATCACCGTCTCGAACATTCAGGTGCGTTCCAACGGCCCCCAGCTCGCCGAGATCGGGCGCCTGTTCGACGAGGGCAAGCTCCAGGTCGGAGTGGACAGCATCTTCCCGCTTTCCGAAGCGGGCAGCGCACACATGCGAGCCGCGCAGGGCCACATCCAGGGCAAGATCGTGCTGACGGTGGCCTCGTGATCGCCGAGGACAGAGGGCTCGGCCCGGTCGCCGGACGCACAGCGCGACCGGACCGCCGCCGTGAGACGGCGGCCGAAGGAGCCGGTAGGCCTTGTCAGTTGGGAGGGGAGAGCAGCACGATGCCGGTTTCGGCAACCACCGCGATGTGCTCACCGACCGTGGCCGTGCTCCAGACGTCGAAGGGAAGGTTGAGGGGTGGGCGTACCGGGGTCATGGTCCGTGTGTCGAAGAGATGGAGGCCCGCTTTGCCATGGACGGCGAGGAGCGCCCGGCCGTCCGTGGACCTGAGCGGGCACACCGGCCGCTCGAAATCCCCGGCGACCGCAGGGCCGATCCGGGTGGCGGTGGTCGGATCCCACACCTGAAGGCTCTCACCGCTCTCACCGCTCTCACTCAGTACGGCTGCCACTTCCCGTCCGTCGACGAGTCGGAAGGCCGCCAGGTCCGACACTTCCTCACCGGTGTGCTGTGTGGCCAGGCAAATGCCGGTGTCGGGGTCCCACACCTTCAGAGAGCCTTTACGGGTGCTGCTGAGAAGCCGGGGCGCGGAGTGGGGGCCGGTCCAGGAGCACAGCGCGTCCACCGGTTGCTTGGCGCCTTGATGACGGGGCCCGCCGGTGGCCCCCCATGGACGGCCAGATCCCGCTCTCGGGCTTCCAGGGCCAGGCGGTGTGCTGCCGGGCCCTTCTTCCAGGCCGCGCTGCCGACGGGGAACGGCACGTCGATCGAGTGCCTGGAGGCGAGGCCGTGCTCGTTGCCGTCCTGGGCGGCGAAGGCGACACGTGCGCCCCGGGCGTTGATTTGCTCCCGCCGCTGCAGCGACTTGGCCCATGCCGCCGCGGCGGCCAGGGGCACGTCGGGAGCCACAGCCCCATGGGCAGCCATGGCCACTACTTGCGGCTGCGGGCACCCGCCCGTTGGCTGGGACGGTCGGCAAAGCGGCCTCAGCGTCGGTGGGAGTCCTCGGACGGATGGCGCGGAGACTGTTTGCGTACGGTGCGCCAGCGCGACCGGGTCTGCTCGACGATGCTGTCCCACTGGCGTCGGACCTCGTCCTGGGAGGGGCGCCGGCCCTGCCGGATCCGGACGAGTTCGTCTCGTACCTCCCGCCCCAGTGCCGACGACAGGACGAGGACGAGCATGGCACCGAAGAGGACCGAGGCCATCCCGAAGACCGAGCCGGCCGCACCGTAGCGCGAGGCGTAGGAATTGAAGAGGCGCGGCAGATAGACGGCCGCGAGCACCGAATAGGCCGAGGTCAAGGCGGCCGCGCAGAGGGCGAACGGGAGCAGGGCCGCAGCGGTGAGCCGCTTGGCGGAGAGGAGCCGGCCGCTGAAGGTGAGGAAGGCGGTGGTGACGGGTACCTCGCACACCGCGGCCGCCAGCCCCAGGCGCCCCCCGCCCAGGACCACGTAGAGCCACCCGATCACCGCGGTGTAGAAGCTGAGAGCGCAGATCCACCACAGCCCATTGCGTGTGTTGCGCACCCCGAGCGGCTTCAGTTCCCAGGTCTGCTCGAACAACCTCTGCATGGTCCGGGAGAAGCTCAGCACCGAGATCGCCAGAAACACGGTCCCGAAGACTCCGACGCCGGCACTCGCGGCGTCCGCGGAGAACACCGCCCGCACGGCCTCAGCGCCTTCACCGGTGAGGCCGTAGCGGTTGATGATCCGGTCTGCGGTCTCACCGCCGAAGACGGCGCCGCTCAGCACCGCCAGCGGGATCAGCGCGGTCAGTGCACCGGAGGCCAGCGCCATCGAGCGGTCGAAACCCGCGATCTTCTGGAACCGGTTGACGACACGCAGCACAAACGAAGGACGCAGCCAGAACGTCAGCGTTCTGATGAGCCGCTCACGGTTGAGTCCCGACGTCCTGCCCTCCGCCGATCCAGGGTCATATATGGCGAAGCGAGCCTAAAGGAGCTTCGGGCCCAAAGCGCGGGGCGACACGGGAACGGGACGGGGCAGCACCGGCAGCCACGTGCGTGCCGGGCGTGCGCCAGGCCGGGGGAGTCCGGCCGGCGGCGCACCATTTCTTCAGCGCGGCACTGATGCCGGCCCCACGACCATGACCACGGCGACGCCCAGCACCGCCCGCGTCCTGGGGGGCATTCGTCGAGCACGGCTACGACTGATCCGGCTCACACTGATGCGCACGGCACCGCGTACGCCGTGGGCGGGGGAAAACCCTTTCGGAACTGTCGGTGGCGGCTGTTAGCTTCTGTGGGCTCGTGTGATCCACGAGGATCAAACACCCACAGGGGAGGGCCAGTTGAAGCTGTCCAGGAAGACCGGCAGGCACAGAGCCGCGGTGGTGGGAGCGTTGGCAGGTGCGCTGCTGGCGAGCCTCGTCGGCACGGCGCACGCCGTGGACAACCTGCCGCCCAAGCAGCCGCTCGTCGAGGATCTCCAGTCGGGCAGTAGGCCTTGCGCGACGGGGGACGACACCGTGTACGTCCCGACTTCGCCCAGGCTGAGCGCCGTACTGTACGACCCGGAGGAGGACAACCAGCCCTCCGAATCCAGTCCGCTCTCCGGTGAGTTCGAGGCATGGTGGACGGACGCGGACGGCACGGCCCAGCGCCGCTCCTACACCACCATCACCTTGTCCTCGGGCATGCGCCAGTACTGGACGATGCCGGGCGATCTTCCCGCGAACACCCCCATCTCCTGGCACGTGCGCGCCAACGACGGCCTCGCCACCTCTCCTTGGAGCGATGAGGGCGACGGCTCGGTCTGCTCGTTCATCTACGACGACACGAACCCTGAGAAGCCCACGATCAGCTCCACCGAATACCCCACTCCCGACGAGGTGTTCTGGGTGGACGGCGTGGGTGTCTACGGCCACTTCACCGTCGACTCGCCCTCCGACGACGTCGTGTCGTACACCTACAGCTTCCTCGGCGGCCCCAACGGAACCGTGACCGCCGAACCTCACGGCGCCGCCGTGACCATCCCCTACCTGCCGCTCACCGCCGGGCCCAAGTACCTCACGGTCCGCGCCATCGACCGGTCCGGCCGCGGCAGCACCCAGGCCCGGTACGACTTCAACGTGCAGTCCGGCCGGGCGCCCGCGGCCCGCTGGAAGCTGGACGACCCGGTCGGATCCCGTTCGGCCGCCGCAGAGCCGGGTACCCCCGCCCGCGCCGGCAGCGGCGCCACCTTCGGCGGCCCGGCGCCCACCGGCACTGCCATCGCCGGCACCGTCGCCCTGGACGGCAGCGGACACGGCTTCCTCACCCCGGACGCCCCGGTCGCCGACCTCCGCGAGACGTTCGCCGTCAGCGCCTGGGTACGGCCCGCCGAGACCGGCCGCACCATGACCGTCGCCAGCCAGGACACGGACAAAGGACCCGGGTTCACCCTCGGGCTGCACGCGAAGGACTCCGGCCCCGTGTGGTCCTTCGCCATAGGAGGGGCGCGCGTGTCCGGCGGCGCCCCGGAGACCGGCGAGTGGGCCCACCTGCTGGGGCAGTACGACGCCGAGACCGGAAAGGCCCACCTGTACGTCAACGGCCACGAGGTGACGGACGCGGTGGCGGCGACGCCCGCCGAGGCCGCCGGCGCCTTCCAGATCGGACGTACGCGCGGCACCACGGGCTACCGCGACCGCTGGCACGGTGACGTCGGCGACGTACGGGTCCATGACCGCGTCGTCGTACCGGGCGAGGTGAGCGAACTGGCCTGGCGCAAGCCGACGTTGCTCGGTCACTGGTCGCTGTCGAACGCCACGGACGGCGCCAGCCCCGAGCAGTCGGGCGGATCGCCGCTGCACCTCGCCGGCGGCGCCTCGATCTACCACGGCTCGGACAACTCCTGCATCCCGGAGATCGACCCGGACTGCACCTATGTGCCGCCGCCACTGGTCGGTGACGGCCACCTGTCCCTGGACGGCGACGGTGACTACGCCACCGCCGTAGGGCCCGTCGTGGACACGGGCGACAGCTTCACCGTCGGTGCCGTCGTCCGCCTCGCCGACACCGCCCCCGCCCACCCGATGACCGTGCTCTCCCAGGCCGGCCAGCACACCGACGCCTTCAAGGTGCGCTACGACCCGCCCACCTACAGCTGGCAGCTGGTGATGCCCGAACGGGACGAGGCCGGCGCGCCCGAGAAGGTCGTCTCCCACATCACGGGGGCCGACGGCGGCGAGGGCCAAGGGCACCGGCTCACCGTGGTCTACGACGACGCCACCGACACCATCAAGCTCTACCTCGACGGATACACCAACGCCACGGCCACCGCCGACCTTCCCGACGGCTGGCACAGCTCTGGTGCCCTGCAGATCGGCAGGGGCACGGTCGGCGACGGATGGGGCGAGTACCTGCACGGCGACGTGGACGAGGTGCAGGCCTACGCGGGTGCGCTGCGGGACGATGACGTCTTGAGCCTGGGTTGGGAGACAAACCCCTGCCTGTGCTGACGCACGCACAGTGACCCGAACGACCCCGTTGTCAGGGCGGTGGGCTGGAACCAGGTGCCGGCCGACCGCCCTCATCGCGTGATGAAGCCCGCCCAGCCGGCCCAGCCCGCCCAGCCTTGCAACGCGGGGGCCAAGACCGGGTGGGGGGCCGCGTCACGTCGCTTTCGTCCCCGGAGGATGCGGTGAGCCGTCGGGCGGTGAAGACGGATTCAAGGACTTCTCGCCCTCGCTGGTACGGCCAGCCGGTGGTGACGGTGCCGGCCAGGCGCAGTACGTCGAACGCGGAAGCGCGCAGGTTCGCAGAATCTCGGCCCCTCGGAAACTGGAACACGCGCGTTGGCCGGTGTTCCGGGCGGTATCGCGCACGGGTTGGGGGCATGCGCCGTCTACGGCCCCAGGTTCCGCTGACCTGCTTCACCGATCGTGGGCTGGGGCTCCCTTCGAGGCCGCTGATAGATTCCTGGGGTGAGCGAGCAACTGCCCAGTGGCGGCACCGAACTGTCACCCGGCGAGATCGAGGCCCTCGACGCCAGGTGGTCCTCATGCTGGACCCCGAGTGAGGTCGCGCAGCGCCTGGCCGGGGTCGGCACACCCTGGTACGTAGCCGCGGGCTGGGCGCTGGACCTGTTCCGCGGCAGGCAGACGCGCGCTCATGGGGACATCGAAATCGGGGTTCCGGCCGCGGGCTTTTCCGAGATCCGCCACCGTTTTCCGGGATACGTCTTCGACGCTGTTGGCAGCGGCCGGGTCTGGGAGGTCGCTACACCGGAGGTGTTGGCTGCAGTGCACCAGACATGGGTTCGCGATCCGGGCACCGGAAACTACCTGCTCGACGTATTCCGCGAACCGCATGACGGCGACACCTGGATCTGTCGCCGCGATGAGAAGATCCGGCTGCCCTACAGCGACATCATCCACCACACCCAAGATGGCATCCCGTATCTGGCGCCCGAACTGGTCCTGCTGTTCAAGGCCAAACACGCTCGCCGAAAAGATCGATCAGACTTCGACGCGACCCTCCCTCACATGTCCCCAGCTCAGCGCGAGACCCTGGCCGAGCTACTCGACCTCGTACACCCGAAGCATCCCTGGACTGCGGATCTATAGCTGGCTCCTGTTGCGCTCGCGTCACTGTCGCTGGCTTTCCGAGGACGTCAGTCTGCGCGCATGCGGACATGTGAAAGCCGATCAAGGCGGGGGGCTGAAGCCGGGCCGGACAGCGCCGTCCGGCTCAGCAGATCCGGGGCAGCGCCTTGTCAGGGGGACTTCTGGGACCGCTTCTACGCCGACCGGTCAAGGCCGGTCCCGTTCTTCGTGGCGCAGCTCGATGAGAACCTGGCCGCCTATCTCGACGAGGGGCTGATTGGTCCCGGCCGGGCCCTGGACCTGGGCTGCGGGGCGGGCCGCAATGGTCTCTTCCTCGCCTCGCGCGGTTTCCAGGTGGACGCGGTCGACCTCTCTCCGGTGGCCGTCGCGTGGGGAGAGGACCGGGCTCGCGAGGTCGGCGTCGAGGTCCGCTTCCAGTGCGGTGATGCATTCGCTCTCTCCGCAACCGAGCTGAGCGGCCCGTACGACCTGGTGGTCGACTCAGGATGCTTCCACCACCTGCCGCCGCACCGCCGGGTCAGCTTCCTCAGTCTCCTCGACCGTGTCCTGGCCCCCGGCGGCCATCTCGCCCTGACCAGCTTCGCTGCCGGCGAGGGGGGAACGGGCTCGGAACTCGCCGACGCGGACTTCTACCGTGAGCGCGAACTGCACGGTGGCCTGGCTTACACCCCCGAATCGCTGCGCTGGGTGTTCTCTGACCTGTCAGAGGTCGAACTGCGCCGGATGCGGGAGGAGCCGCCCGAGTCGGCACTCTTCGGAGTGCCGTTCCTGTGGACCGCGTTGTTCCGTCGGGCTGAGCCCGCGGACACATCACGCGATGGTCGCTGCGTTGGCGACCTCGTGTAGGCGCTCGCTCTGGGCACCCTCGTTCCTCAGCCGCCTGCGACCATCGCGACGCGTGTCGCGGTCACGATGCGCCGCCCGCGACCCGGTACCTCCCGCCCGCCGTCGTAGCCGCGTGTGGCGGCGGCGCCATTACGGCAGCCCACACCGACTGCGCATCGATGATCCCCGCAGCGGGCTCGGCCCCTGTTACGACCGGCGTTCCGACCGGACGTTCAGGACCGTGTGAACCTTTCGGCCCGGGATGCCGACTGTGGGGTGCCCAGTTGCGCGGGAAACCGTCGCAGGCTTCGGTACGACGGGCATGAGCCAGAGACCGCTGGCTCATGCCCGGCGAGGCACCGAAACCGCCTGAGGCTTCGAAGCCTCACGCCCTCGCCTCAGTCCGAGAAGACCTGCTTGGCGACCATGACCGCGGTCATGGCCTTGGGCCAGCCGGCATAAAAGGCGAGGTGGGTGATCGCCTCGACGAGTTCGGCCTCGGTGACCCCGTTCTCCTTGGCGCGTCCGAGGTGGAAGGCGAGCTGGTCGGCGTCACCGCCCGCGATGAGGACAGCGACGGTGATCAGGCTGCGGTCGCGGGCGGCCAGCTCGGTGCGGTTCCACACGTCCTCGAACAGCACGTCGTCGGTCAGTCCGGCGAGCTTGGGAGAGAAGTCACCGAGCATGCGGCGTCCGCCGCCGAGCTGCTTGGGCTGGTCGGTCATGGGAAATCCTCGTCTCGGCCTGCCGGCCGTGCGGGTGTCGTCGGAGATGCGTGAAGCGCCCTGATCTGCCGTGGGTGGCGGACCAGAGCCCGCGTATGCGGGCTGCCGCCCGGCGTGGGGTCCGGGGGCTACGGGGCCGATGCGTCAGTTACTGCGGGGGCGGTTGTACTGCGCGTCGGTGACGGGCTCGCTCCAGGTGGTTTCGTCCGTGCCGTCGCCCTTGCCCTCCCACATGGCGATGTGCTCCATGAAGCGACCGGGGGCGGCACCGTGCCAGTGCTCCTCGTGCGGGGGACAGGAGATGGTCTGGCCGGGGTGGGCCTCGAAGACGGTGCCGTCGCGGGTGCCGATCAGGGCCGTGCCGGAAACGATGTGGAGGGTCTGGCCCAGGGCGTGGGAGTGCCAGTGGGTGCGGGCGCCCGGAGAGAAGCGGACCATGTTGACACGCATCCGGGACGGCTCCTGGCCCGCGTAGATCACGTCGAACCAGACGTCGCCGGTGAACCAGGCGGCGGGGGCCTTGACGGTGTCCTGCTGTTGGACGAATTCCATGAGCGCTTTCCTTCTGCTTCCGTCTGTGGAGGGGCGGGCGGGTGGGGTGAGTCAGAGGGCGTCGTCGTGAGCGAGGCCGGGGTCTGGCGGGCGATGTCGGCTTCGGCACCACGGCCGACGCTGGCTGGGGAAGACCTCGCTCACGACGCGGTGCACTCCAAACGCGCGAAGGGTGACTTACGTGGGGCCGTCACGGTCTGTATCCGGAAGTGTTGTCCAGGTATCCGGCACAGGCCCGATCCTCGGGGGCCCGATGGGCACCGCCGACGCCCTCACCACCAGGAAACTCCAGTCCAAAGGCGCGAGGGAGGGCCTGGCCTGCCAGGTACTGACAGAGCCCCCCACAGCCGCGGCGCCCCGCCTAGCCTGGAAGGCGTGAGCACCGAGAGCGACATCCGCGAGTTCCTGGCCTCCCGCCGCGCCAAGATCACCCCGCAGCAGGCCGGTCTGCCCGCCTACGGCGGCAACCGGCGCGTGCCCGGGCTGCGCCGTGAGGAAGTCGCGATGCTCGCCGGCGTCAGCATCGACTACTACGTCCGCCTGGAGCGCGGCCATCTCGCCGGAGCCTCGGAGGAAGTCCTCGACGCCGTCGCGGGTGCGCTGCAACTCGACGAGGCGGAACGCGCCCATCTCTACGACCTCGCCCGCACCGTCGCCCGACGCCCCGCCCGCCGCACCAGACGCACCCGCGGCCCGCTCCCCGACAGCGTCCTGCGCATTCTCGACTCAATGGCCGACTCCCCGGCCTTCATCCGCAACGGCCGCCTCGACATCCTCGCTGTCAACCGCCTCGGCCGTGCCCTGTACTCACCGCTGTTCGCCGGGGGAGCGTCACTCCCGGTGAACATCGCCCGCTTCCAGTTCCTGGACCCGCACGGCCGGGACTTCTTCCCCGACTGGGAGCAGTCCGTGAACACGACCGTCTCCCTGCTGCGCACCGAGGCCGGACGAGCGCCCGGCGACAGCGACCTGACCGGGCTGATCGGTGAACTGGTCACCCGCAGCGAGGAGTTCCGCACCGCGTGGGCCAAGCACAACGTGCGCCTGCACCACACCGGCCGCAAGGGCTTCCGTCACCCGGTCGTCGGTGAGATCACCCTCGACTTCGACGCCATGGAGCTGCCCGCACAACCCGGCCGGACCCTGACCGCGTACAGCACCGGACCCCACACCCCGGATCACGACGCGTTGAGGCTGTTGGCCGCCTGGGCCGCCACCGAAGACGCCACCGCGCCCGCGGACCCGGACCGCAGCACCAGCCACTGAACCGGCAGCCACTGAACCGTGCCCCGGCCACCTGACCCCCATCGCCTGACCCCCATCGCCTGAACCGCAGCACATGGTCCCCATCACCTGATCCCGATCACCGCAGGGAGACATCACCATGCACACCCGTATCCTCGGCCAGGGCCTTGAGGTTTCGGCGATCGGCCTGGGCTGTATGGGAATGTCCCAGAGCTACGGCCCGAATCCCGGCAGCCGACAGGACATGATCGCCGTGATCCGTGGTGCCGTCGACCGCGGCGTCACCTTCTTCGACACTGCCGAGGTCTACGGCCCCTACGCCAACGAAGAACTCGTCGGCGAGGCCCTCGCCCCGCTGCGCGAGCGGGTCGTCATCGCGACCAAGTTCGGCTGGCGCATCGAAGACGGCAAGTCCGTCGGTCTCGACAGCCGGCCCGAGCAGATCAAGCGGGTGGCCGACGCCTCGCTGCGCCGGCTGCGCACGGACACGATCGACGTCTTCTACCAGCACCGGGTCGACCCCGACGTGCCGATCGAGGACGTCGCGGGCACCGTCGCGGAGCTCGTACAGGCCGGCAAGGTGCGGCACTTCGGCCTGTCGGAGTCGGGGGCCGCGACGATCCGCCGTGCGCACGCCGTCCACCCCGTGACGGCCGTCCAGAGCGAGTACTCGCTGTGGACCCGCGACCCCGAACCCGAAGTCCTGCCCACGCTCGCTGAACTCGGCATCGGATTCGTCCCCTTCAGCCCGCTCGGCAAGGGCTTCCTCACCGGCACCGTCGACACCACGACCGCGTTCACCAACGACGACATCCGCACCACCATCCCCAGGTTCGACCAGGACAACCTCGCCGCCAACCAGGCGCTGATCGACCACGTCACCGCCCTGGCCCACGCGAAGGACGCCACCCCCGGACAGGTGGCCCTGGCCTGGCTGCTCGCCCAGCATCCGTCGATCGTGCCGATCCCCGGCACACGCCGCATCGCACGGGTGGCGGAGAACGCCGCCGCCACCCAGCTCGCCCTGGCCGCCGACGAGCGGGCGGATCTGGACGCGCTGGCGGCCCGCATCGGCGTCCATGGCGACCGCTACAACGAGATGCACATGAACCTGGTCGACCGGTGAACGGGCCACGTCCCAGCAGTGCAGGTAAACGCTGGAGGCATGCAACCTGGGCTGCCGCTGTCGGAGTGTGAGGGGATATCGGATTCGACATCTCTCAGGAGGAGACAGTGCGTAAAGCCGTGCTCGGTGTGTTCGTGGCCCTGGCGGCGGTGCTCGCGGTAGTACCGCTCGCCGGCGCCGACCAGACCCAGACCGTCGCCTGCTGCGGTGGCACCGGGGGCTTCTAGAGGGCCATTGCCAGTTCAGGTGCTGGACGGAGGCGGGCTGGACCACTGGCCCAGCTCCTCTTCCCATGCTGGGGCACACATCAGTGGCTCGACATTATGAGGGCCCGTCAGTTCGCTGGCGGGCCCTGCCCTGCAGAACTCTTCTGTCCTTCTGAGACGGAAGGGCAACCTGTGCCGCTGCTGTCGGAGTGTGAAGGGGTGCTGGACTCGACAAAGGAGAAGACATGCGCAGTATCCGCCGGATTTTCGGTGTAGGAGCAACCGCCCTCGTGCTCGGGGCAGGGCTCGTGGCTGGTTCTTCCGGGACGGCTCAGGCGGCGGCGTCGGACTGCGCGGGAGGCGTGAACGGCTTCACCGACATTCCGGACAGTCTCAGCGGCCGCGGTGTGGCGGGTGCGGGGGCAGTCATAGCCGAATTCGGCGGCAGGCCGTGGGCCGTTGCCTCGTACGAGATGCACACCGGCACTGTCGGAGGCCGACAGATGGGGTGGGGTGTTCTGAGCACGAGCTCCAGTTTGTGGGGCGCCGGTGCCATCGGAATGGTCTGGATGGATGTCACCAACGACGGCAAGAACTCGTGGATCCAGTGCGGTCCGTTCACTACCTCCGCGAGCGGCGCCAGGATCACGACGCCGGCCTACCCGACCAGTAACTCGGCGAGTCGGGCCTTCCGCGTCTGCGCGCGGGTCACCAGTGCCTCCCCGCAGAGCGGCATCACCTGCACGCCCTGGTGGTAGTCCCCGAATCCCGGTAACAGGACCTGTCGCAAGCCTTCCCGACACTTGAGCGGGGATCTTCCGGGAGCCCGAGGGGAGCTCCGGAGTTCCCCTTTTGGGGCTGCCGACTGGGGCGCGGGCGCAGCGGGAACTCCCACTGCGCCCCTCCAGAGCCACACACGCCCCCTACGACGAGCGGCACTTCAGTTCTGTCCGGACGGGAGATCTGGGAGGAGGGGTTGTAACTGCGCCCGGATGCGTAGGAGCTGTGCGTGGCGGGACTCTCCACGGGAAGCAGCTCCGGACGATGTGTCCACGACGGGAAAGGTCACTACCTTCGGCTGCCAGGAGCTGTCGAAGTGGATCACGCCTCGCAGGGCCGTGGTGCCCGGGCCGGGCGAGACCTGCGGCGGTGCGGTGGGCAGCCATGAAGAAGAGGCGTACGGGCGCTCGTCGTCGGGGGCCGTGGACGCGCGTTCCGCGAACGCTTCGACGGCGGCCTGCCGGAAACGGGCGTACTCCTCGGCGCAGTCGGCTCCGGACGGGAGAAGCAGCAGCACCCGGGACGGCGGGAGGAGACGTATGGTCTCGGTCAGCTGCCAGAGGGTTTCCGGAGCTGTGCCGATGGTGGGAATGATGACCAGATGGCAGTGTGGCAGCGCGGTGGTGAGTGTGCGTTTCCAATTCTGCGGAGGCAGCGGCAGTCGGGCCAGTTGTGGGGGTGGCGGCGTCAGGTCCGTGATGTGGCCGACGCGGAACAGCGCGGGGGCGTCGAACACCGTGTTCAGGTCGGTGTCCAGAGGGCCGTGCCATGCGGACTGGGGGACGGGGTCGTCAGGGTGCGGGCGGAGGTAGAGCACGCAGGGTTCGCGGGCGAGGTCTCGCGGAACAGCGGGTTGCAGTCGTAACTGCCGCATGCGGTAGTGGTCTTGACGCGACCGGAACCAGCACCAGTACGCCGTGAGTGCGCCGATCGCTGCCACGGCGAGCATCTGGCCGCCGGACCGCACACGGAACAGACCGACCGTCGTCCCGATGACAGTGCCCAGCAACCCTGCCAGTCGCACGAGCCAGCGCAGTCCGAAACGCCTGCTTGTCATGTCGATGTCTCGGTCGGTCTGCACGACCGCCAGCATCCTTGTGCGCAGCACGAATCCCGCCGGCCACACACGTGTTGTGCGGAAGGGCTCCAACTCTCTGGTCGCCGTCAGGGCACGGTAGAAGGGGCGGGACGGCGCGTCGACGTAGCGCATATGTGTGTCGCGGTACCACCTGAGGACAAGGAGGCCCAGACCCCGGCCGCCGGGCCAACGTACGACGGACTCGGTGGCGACATACGAGTCCGCGACGGCGTCGATGACCGGGTCGTTGGACGCCGGGGCATCGTCCTGCACGCGATCGTCGCGCTGTGAGCGGACCTGCACGGCGTCGCGGCTCATGCCCCGAACACTGGCGGACCCTCTGCCCAGTCCGGTGAAGATGGAGGCCAGCAGGAGAAGCACGGCACACTTCTGAGAAAGGGCGATGTCGTTCCAGCGCACAACCAGGAGAACCGTGATCAAGCCGACGACCAAGGCGGCAGGCAGCTTGAGATGCCAGTGATAGCGGATCCTCGCCGGTTCGACCGTGGAACCCGGCAGGTCCTGCTCGAACGCGTCCAGCCACGGATCGACCTGTGTGCGCAGCGTCTTGCGCCAGCGTGCGTACGGCGTGGGGCCGCGCTGCCCGGTCGGGTCGAAGTGCACGAACTCCGCGGTCCAGTCGGAGCGGAAGCGCACGACACCGTGCAGCGGAAAGCCGCTCCTGACCTTCCGCGGGCGTTGGGGCTCGGGCCAGTCGGGGAGTACCGGCGGCGGGGGCAGCGTCTTGCCGCACGCGGCCAACTCGACGGCGCGATCGGCGAAGTACTCGACGGCGCTGGCGCGGAAACGCTCGTAGGCGTCGCGTCCGCCACAGGCGATCAGCAGGACGCGCGAGGGTGGTAGTTGCCGTACGGATTCGCAGTACTCCCAGAGGGTGCCCCGTGAGTGTGCGGAACCCTCCCCGACAGCGGCGACGACGGCAGCCAGGCGGGCGCGGCCGATGGCGCGGCCGACGTCCTGTTGCCACTCGTCGCCTTCTGGAGGCAGGTAGAAACGGCGGGCTCCGGGCAGCGGCAGCGGCTCACCGGGGCGTCCCACGGCGACCACAGGACCGAAACGGCGGAGGAGTTGGGCCAGACGGCTTTCCCAGGTGTCGTCGAGGAGGCTGGGGTCCCGGTATCCGAAGGAGCTGACCAGCGAGGTGAGGAAGTGCGCGCCCCCGGCGGGGTCTGGTCGCGCCAGGGCATTGTCGACGAAGAAGGACCGCAGGTAGAGCACGTAGTCACCGTCTCCGGTGGGTCGCTGATCGCTCAGCCCAGCCAGTAGGCGGGAAGTGACGCTCGTGCCGAGTTGCCGTTGCGTTCTGACCGCCAGGACGAGGCTCACGGGCGCGAGAACCATCAGCGGGATCAGGTAGCGCGGTGACGTTTCCTGTCGGAGGGCGATCGCGATGAGTGACGGGAATGTGATGAGCAACAGGGCGGGCGAAGCGGCGTTCCACATGCTCAGGATGAACAGCACCACGCCTGAGAGGCGGCGGGGCCGTTGCGGGCGGCCTTCCTGAGGTTCCGGCATACGGCCATTACGGCAGATTCTGCAAGTGTCGCCAATGGGTTGGTACATCAAATGATGTCCGCACATACATCCAGTCAGTTCACGTCGCTACGGCCGACGGGGCAGTGAGGTGAGCAGCCGTCGCCCCGGGGATGTGGCACTGGGACAGTCACGCCGGGATCGAGCTGCTGGCGTCTTGTCGTGTTGTCAGCTGATCGTCCCTGTGGTGTTGAAGAGCGCGCATTCGAGCAGGTCGGGACGCGCATGTGTGGGCCAGGCGTCACCTGCGGCCAGCCGGTGGGAGGCGGCGTGGAGGAAGGAGAGGTAGACGCCGTAGCGGTGCGGTGACCAATTGCCGTCCGACCAGACCCAGGCGGCAATAGCGCCGTCTGGGTCGTGGCCGCTGGCTTGGCCGGTCTCGGCGGCCAGCGCCTTCAGTCGCCGGGACAGGACACGGTCGAGGATCAGCGGTGTGGGGCCCTGCCCGGGCGGTCGCGCGAGCCCGGTGAAGTACAGGAACTTGGTGAAGAAGGACGGCCCGAGCCAGGGAACCTGCCGGTACAGCGCGGCATAGGCTGCCTGCGAGCCCTGCTCGCTCAGCGCTGTGACCGCGAGCGTCAGCGCCGCGTCGAGGCCGTCGTAGGCCAGGATCCTTGCCAGCGTGGCCGGGCCACTGCCGCCGGGAGTGCCGCGTTTGCCCTTACCCCACACGTATGTCGTGACCAGCGCTTCTGTGAATGCCTCACGCGGTAGCGCGTCGGCGACCGCTGAGGCCACGTCCGCCCTGCTGATCACGGCATCACCTTCGCAGGCGGTAGCCGCCAGCGCCGACGGCCACGGAGTGATCTGTGCCCAGCGGCTGGGGGTGTAACGGACCGCGTGCGCACCAGGCGTTCCATCAGCGTAGATCCGCGCGTTCTCGTCCCACCAACGGCCCAGCGCCCGTACCAGGGTGTCGGGCAGGAGACGGGCAGCCATCTCCCGGTCCACTGCGTCCGCAGGTTGCTGTCTGTGCATCTTCCGTCCCTGAGCTCTTTTCCCCGCTTGTTCGCCAGCCTGTACGAGGGCTGCGGGGCTTGCTGAGCCGTCCTTTGCTGTCGTTCCCACGCTGGTCAAGGTCTTCTGCTCATAGGCTGGTTGAAGAAGTACAGCAACACGGGGCGGGGGCGTGATGGTAGGCACGGGGGCGCCTGACGGAGTGTCGGGTGGGGTGTGGTTCATCAGTCATGCGGGTGCGGATCGGGCGTGGGCGGAGTGGATCGCCTGGCAGCTTCTGGATGTCGGCTTCGAGGTGGAGCTGGACTGTTGGGACTGGGGTGCGGGTGACAGCTTCGTCGCCAAGATGAACACGGCCCTGGAGCGCGGCCGGATGCTGGCTTTGTACTCTCCGGCTTATTTCGATCCCGAGCGTTTCACCACTCTCGAGTGGGAAGCGATGCTGGCCATGCGAGAGAAGATCATCCCGGTGCGGGTCGCCGACACGACACCGCCTCCGGTGCTGCGTCCGCTGATCGCCCCAGATCTGTTCGGTCTTGATGAGCAGGCTGCGCGCGAGGTGTTGCTCCGGGCAGTGAAGGGTCCGTCTCGTCCTGAGCGGGCGCCGGGTCGTCCGCCGGGGATGTTGTCCCGCATCGGCGGTACCGGCCCCCGCCTGCCAGGGAATCTGCCGCGGGTGCGAAACCTGCCCGCCCGGAACGCGTCGTTCACCGGCCGCGACAGCCTCCTGGTGCACCTGCGAGAGGCGTTGGCGTCCGGGCAGCGTGTGGCGGTGCAGGCCCTGCATGGTCGGGGCGGGGTCGGCAAGACGCAACTTGCCGTTGAGTATGCGTACCGGTTCGCCGGCGAGTACGAGTTCGCCTGGTGGGTCGCATCGGAGGACCTAGCGCTGATCCCCGACCAACTCGCTGCGCTTGCCAGCCGGACAGGCATTGCGCCCGCCAGCACACCGCCGGCGGCAGCGGTGGAGCTGCTGCTGGCCGAGTTGGGTACGATGCCCCGCTGGCTGCTGGTGTTCGACAACGCCGAAGACCCCGACGCCCTCGCCCCGTTCCTGCCTGGCGGCCTCGGGCACGTGCTGATCACTTCCCGCAGCCCGCACTGGAATGCTTACGCCGTCCCCGTCGACGTGGACACCCTCTCCCGGGCCGAGTCGGTGGCCTTGCTGCGTGCCCAGGGCGCGGTCCTGACCGATGCAGACGCCGACGACATTGCCACCACCCTGGACGACCTCCCACTCGCGCTCGCACAAGCGGCCGCACTGCTGACGCGGGGCCTGTCACCGGCAGACCTGAAGGAGGAACTGGCGGCAAACCTGGGTGACGTGATGACGCACAACCCTCCGCCCGGCTACCCGGTCGGCTTGGCCGCGCAGGTCCGCCTCACCCGCTCCCGCCTCAAGGCCGAGCATCCCGGCGCGGGGGCGGTGGTGGATGCGCTGGCCCTGCTGGCCCCCGAGCCCTTCCCCCTGACCTTGTGTTCCGGCCGTCTTCCCGACCAGGCTTCCGCCCTCCTGGCGGAGACGATGGGTTCGCGGCTAGCAGCAGGCAGCGCGGTGGAAGCGGTGGCCCGGCATGGTCTGGCCCGCGTTGCGGGCGGCACCCTGCAACTGCACCGTCTTACCCAGGACATGCTCAAGGGGCAGATGAAGGGCCAAGAACAGGACCAGGCGATGGCGGATGCCGAAACACTGTTGACCGCGGCGTATCCCGGCGACGCGTGGGAGCCGCGGAGGTGGCCGGCCTGGCAGATCCTGCTCCCGCACGTCCTGGCCATCGACCCTGCCCGGCTCGACACCAGCCGGGCACGGAATGTGCTGGGGCAGGCGTGCTGGTATCTGATGGATCGCGGTCAGGCCCGAACGGTCCGGGAGCGGCTGCAACGGTTGTATGACACCTGCCTGCAGCAGCTGGGCCCCGACCACGACGACACTCTGCGGGCCGCCCATCGCCTGGCTCGCGCCTACGACGACACCCAGGACCACGAACGCGCCCGCGCCCTGGACGAAGACACCCTCAGCCGTCACCGACGCCTCCTCGGCGACGAGGATCCCGGCACGCTGGCCAGTGCCCTCAACCTTGCTGTACGGCTGCGGGCGTTGGGACGGGACGAGGAAGCCCTCGCCCTGGACGAAAAAACGCTGGCAGTGCGACGTCGGGTGCTGAGGATGGAGCATCCGGACACGCTGCGCACGGCGTCCAACCTAGCCGTCGACCTGGCAAAGGTGGGTCGGGTGGGGGAGGCGGTGGTGCTGGGTGAGGAGACGCTGGAGGCGCAGCGTCGGGTGTTGGGGCCAGAGCATCCGGAGACGCTGCGTACGGGGGCCGGCCTGGCCTCCTCTCTGGCGGAGGCGGGCCGGGTGGCAGAGGCGGTGGTGCTGGGTGAGGAGACGCTGGAGGCGCAGCGTGGCATGTTGGGGCCAGAGCACCCGGAGACGCTGAATACGGCCAACAATCTGGCCGTCGATTTGGCGGAGTTGGGGCAAGTGGGGGATGCGGTGGTGTTGGGTGAGGAGACCCTGGAGGCGCGGCGTCGGGTGCTGGGTGAGGATCATGTCGAGACCCGCCGCACGGCCGGGTGGTTGGAGCGGTTGGTCAAAAGGCAGGGCGGGCCAGGGTCGAGTGAGTGAAGCCGGGCGCTGTGTGTGGTCGCCTGGAACCGAAGTCACCCTGGGCGGAGCCAACTAGCGGCGCTCCAGCCAGGTCTGGGTTACAGGGCTGCTTCCTGTCCGGCATCAGCGATGCCGAAGTGGCGGGAGACTTCGTCGATGGTGAAGCGGGCACGGAGCTTGCAGGCGGAGTTCTGGTTGGCGAAGAAGCCTGTACGCCACAGAGCCTTTTCACGCGGCACGGCGCGTTCCCAGGTGACGGGGACGATCCACTCGCGAGGGTCCCCCTGGTCGGTCGATGTTTCCTCGGAGTGTCGGTAGGTGCCCTGCAACGGGAAGTCAGCCAGCCGCCGGCTCTCACCGTCGATACTGAGGACGGCGTCCTCGAACGGTTGCGCTTCCCCGTTGATCGTCCCTACACCCACGTATCCCACCTTGGGGATATGCGTGAATACCCGTCCGCCAAGTGGCAGCGTCCGAAGCGTGCGCGAGAACCACTCTCCGCCGCCGGCCGATACGAATCCGTAAGTGAGGGCGTCGCCCCAGTTCCGGCCGCCGGGCTCGTCGCCAAAGGATACGAACCAATCAATCCCGTTCCACGGCTCCTGCTTGCCGCGCCCCTTTGCTCCAGTCGACTCCGCCACAGGCTCGACGTCGTCAATGAGCCAGGTGCGCGCCAGGTATGAGCGCCCCTCGTCCTCGAAGTAGCGAAAGAAGAGCACATTGACCGGCACCTGGAAGCCCGACGCCAGGTAGGTGACGATCCGCTCCGTCGCCGCATCGATCTCACTCGCGACGATGGTGAGGGCGTGGGTCGAGTTCAGGGTTTCCGGCGGAGTGCCGCCGAACCGGATCGCGAATGCCTCGTCCAGTTGCTCGGCCAGTCCTTTGCTGCGGGCATAGGACGTATAGATGTCCCGAATCTGATCGTTGGTGAGCCCCTGGGCCCAGGAGCCGTAGTCGAGAATTTGAGCAACCACCTCACGGGACGTGCGGTCTCGCTTGAGCTCCAGAACGTGCAGGCCGCCTTCGGCGTCGATGCCCAGCAGGTCGACGACCTTGCCATGCTCCGTAAGCACCTGTCTGCCGATCAGCAGCAGCGGCTGGCCCAGGATGCCGGGATCCGCCTCGATGAGCGCCTCAAGCCGAGACTCCAAGGGCATCGGCCGCGTAGCGACACGCACTGGCTTGTCGTCTACCCGCCACAGCCCGAACTCCAGCGGCATCTCGTTCCCCTTCACTCAGACCACAGAGCCCAGCTGTCTATGGGTACGCTCCCGCTGCGCTCCGGGCGACCTGGCGGTGGACGTAGGCACACACATCGGCTCCCGCACGCTGCTGGCCCCCCGCCTCCATGGTGGCACGGGGTCCTGACGTGGGGCCACGAAGACGTCTGCGCGGCCCGGTGAAGGGGACGCGGCAGAGGAACCCTTGATCCTCGCGTCACCATCCCGCTGGACGACGCGGCGAACAGCTGGTGGCTGAATCAGGGCTACCTCACTGCTGCCAAGGCCGTGGAGCGGCCCTGCTTCCCATCTTCCGGGGCCTGTGGAGGATCCTTGCCCACGTGCTCACAGTGCAGATGAACGATGCGGCGGCGGCCCTCCTCAGCGTATGGACAGGTCCGGCACCAGCGCAGGCATCGCAGGGACTGACAGCTGCCCTCCGCGATCTGACAGCCAACGGCATCGCGCGCCACGGGGCAGCCGTGGTACTGGCAGATGCCGCCCGTCGCTTGCGCGGCACCGGATCCGGAGGCTTCATCGACCTCACCGCGTGGGAGTGCAGCGTGAACAGCTTCCACCTGGAGGACTTCGTGCCCGTGGCAGTCGAGATCCTGGATGATGGTGAGCCCGTCATCGCCGAGGCCGACCAAAGGCTACTGCTGGCTCAGGGCCTCACGCTGGCCTTGCATATCTGCCATCTCGGCCGTTCAGCCGAACCTCCACTCCAGATCCGATGCATTGTCAGTGCGGGTATTACCACGAGTACAGCCTCTGACTGCCTCACGTTGCTGTTTCTGCAGTTCAGGCGGGTGCGCTAGGGGTGTAGGAACGTGTGGGGTCGAATCCGATTCGAATCGGGGCTGTAGGTATCGTCGTTTCTGTCTGCTGACGATGCGGCATATCAAGGCATTCAGGGTGTCGAATGTGGTCCAGTGTTGCTCCGTCCGAGCGCATCAGTATCCGAGGTGTCTGCAGTACATGTACGAGGTGTCTCCTTGGCGGCCCGCTCTGGCTGAACTTGAGCATCGATGGCCCGTCCTCCAGTGAGCTGTGTCCGAGTCGGCATGGATGACATTGCTCGTGCGGCGTGTCGAGAGGTGCCAATGGCGCCTTCGCGGGTGTCGCGGGACACGCCGGACTGAACCCCCGCGCCGTGCAGCGGACCATGGGAATGATCACTGGTGGGGGCGTCTCGGTGACTGCTCCTGCTGGGAAACACTGGTACTGAGTCTTTATACGCATGTCCTGGCCGGGCATCTTCCTGGCATCGTCTTCCCGCCCCCTGGTGGCCCCGCGAGACGCGAGATAGCGATGTCTTCTCACCGCCCCCCCCGAAGCGCCCTTGTCCCCATTCCGCTATGCCGGGACCGGTGCGGTGCTGCTACCCGCCTTCCATCGGCCGTGGGCGCAGGCCGTCGCGGGCGTGGTCGGGGCGGGCTGAAGATGCGAGAGCGAGATGGGAACGCACGTCGTACCCAGGTGCTGACGTCCGGCGTCGCGCCTGGGTATGACGTGCGTCGCGGTGGGGTAGCTCAGTTGAGGGTCCACTGCTGGTTGGTCTGGCCGTTGCAGGTCCACAGGAGCAGCTTGGTGCCGTTGGTGGTTGCCGCTTCCTCGGCGTCGAGGCACAGTCCCGACAGGTTGTTGGTGATCGTGCCGTCGGAGTGGACGGTCCACTTCTGGTTGGTGCCGTCGTTGCAGTCCCAGATGATGACCTTGGTGCCGTTGGCGGTGCCGTTGTTGTCGGCGTCCAGGCACTTGTTGCCGTAGACGACGAGCTCTGCGCGCGAGGTCTGGGTGAAGGTCTCGTTCCGCCCGCCGAAGCAGTCCCACAGGATGGCCTGGGAGCCGTCGGTGATGGTGTTCTTCTCCAGGCCGGCGCAGCGGTTCGAGGCGGCGCCGACGAGGGCGACGCCGTTGGTGCCGGGGACGGCCTGGACGCGGATCGCGTCGATGTCGGGCGCGGTGCTGCCGGATACTGCCGCGAAACGCACGGTGTTGGTGCCCTTGGCGAGGTGGGCGAGCACGGACACCGTGCGATACGTCGAGGACGAGCCCGTCGGCGGGAAGGAGACCACGGACGTGTACTGGCCGTTGACCTGGATGGTCGCCTTGCGGGCCGTGTTGCCGCTGTTGGCGTAGGTGATGTCCACCAGCTTGGTGCCCGCGGCGCCGGTCGTGACGGCGTTGAAGGTGGGTGTGGTGGCCGTGGTGGTGTCCTCGTAGGTCGACCCGGACGCCTCGGTGCCGGAGACGGTGAGCAGGACCGCGTCGCCCGCCGGGACGGTCGTGGTGTATCCGGTCGCGTACGAACCGGCGTTGGTGCGCGACCAGGCGTTGCGCACCGACGCGGAGGCGCTGGTCAGACCGAGGTCGGCCCAGCGCACGGTCATGGACGCCGCCGCCGACGTGCGGTTGAGCAGCAGCACCGCGCGCTTGCCCGTGCCGGACAAGACCTTGCCGTACACCTGAAGGTTGCGGGTGTCCTCGGCGACCTTGACGCCCTGCAGGCCGCGCGGGTCCTGGTCGATGGCGACGACCTCGGGGTTGGTGAGGATGTCGCGGGTGGTGGTGCTCATCGTGGCGAGGTCGTTGCCGGCCAGCAGTGGGGCGCCGGAGATCGACCACAGGCCCATGTGCAACCGGTTCTGGGCGGCGGTAAGGCCGCTCATGCCGACCATCAGCATGTCGGGGTCGTTGTAGTAGCCGGTGTGCTGGGCGGCCGGGTGCAGGCCCCGGTCGAAGTTGGTGAGCATCATGGCGGTGGTCGGGGTCTGGCCCCACAGGATGACATCGGTGCTGGTGCGCCACAGGTCGCCGTACCCGGTGGCCCAGTTCCACGGCAGGCCGCTGCCCCACTCGCAGAACGACAGCACCAGGTTGTGGCCCGTCACGGCGGTGGCGGCCTCGTTGGCGGCGGCGATCTGCTTGTACGTAGTTTCCGGGTCGAGGCCTTCCACACGGCCGCCGCACCAGTCGATCTTGACGTAATCGAAGCCCCAGCGCTGGAACGTCTCCAGGTCCTGCTGGTAGTGGCCCTCCATGCCGGTGTTGGGGGCAGCGGGGCGGGTGGTGGGGTAGTAGTACCCGCAGCCCTGCTTGCCGGCGTCCGTGTAGATGCCGGCCTTCAGTCCCTTGCTGTGGATGTAGTCGGCGACGGCCTGCATGCCGCCCGGCCACAGTTCGGCGTCGACGGCGATGGAGCCGTCGGTGTTGCGGTCGCCCTGCCACCAGCCGTCGTCGAGGTTGACGTACTGATAGCCGGCCGCCGCCATGCCGGAGGAGACCAGGGCGTCCGTCTGCTGTTTGATGACGGTGGAGTCGATGCTGCTGGCGAAGCTGTTCCAGGACGCCCAGCCCATCGACGGCGGGGTGACGGCGGCCTGCGTGGTGCTGACCGCGGCCGGCTCGGCGGCCAGGGGTGCCGATGGATCGTGGCCGGCCAGAGCCGTCAGACCGGACACGGCGAGAGCGAGGGCGAGGACGCGCACGGTGACGCGTCTGGCCCAGCAGGGCGCGGAGGTGTTCGACACGCGTGTGCCTTTCATCGTCAGTAACCGACTCGGAAGGTGGCGTCCTGCTGTTCCGTGGTGGTGGAGACGGGGTCGATGCGCAGGAGGTAGTTGGAGTGCCGGATGTAGCGGGTCGGGTTGTTGTAGGAGCGAAAGGAGGCCCAGCTCGCGACCGCGAGGCCCGGCGTGCGGTAGAAGGTCGCGTCACCGGCGAACGTGGACGTGCCGTCGTTGACGTCCAGTTGGAGCGCGTAGTTGTAGTGCCGCAGATACCGGGTGGGGTAGTTGACCGACTGGAAGGAGACGCCGGAGCTGTCGGCGAGCCCGGGAACCAGGGTCCACAGGGAGTCCTTGTAGGGCTCGACCGGGTACTCGTCGATACGGCCCAGGTAGTTGGAGTGGCGGACGTAACGGGCCGGGTAGTTGTAGGACTTGAGCCGGTTCCAGGCGGGTGCGCCCCACTTGGCGAGCAGGTTGTTGTACTCGGCCGTGGTGATCGTCGCGATGCCGCAGTGCTTGGAGTTGACCGGCTGGGTGTAGGTCTTCTGGTCCAGGGCCGTCCAGGTGCCGGAGGCGAGGCTGCTGGACTGCCAGGCGTAGAAGACGCCGTTGGGCGTGTAGGTGTCGCCCCACAGCCACCAGTTGCCGGAGGAGAGGGACCTGACCACGGTCGGGGCTTCGGTGCCGCCGTGAGCCACCCCGGCGCTGTACTCGGTGAAGCTGCCCGGGTCCAGGGAGGTGGACCTGGCGCCCACCAGGGTCTGGTCCTTCTTGAAGTAGAGGTAGTTGTAGCCGTCCACGCCGACTGCCATGTCACCGTCGATGACGTCGTAGCCGGGGTCGAAGAACACCTGCGGGGCCGAGGCGGTGACGAAGTCGCTGGTGTAGTTGACCATGATGACGTTGTGGCCGCTGTCGTTCACGGAGGAGTAGATGACGGCGTACTGACCTCGACCGGCGTCCCAGAACGCCTCGGGGGCCCAGCTGTGGGTGGTCATGTCGTGCAGCTTGAGACGCCGGTAGCCGGTGAGGGTGCGCAGGTCGGCGGAGTCCCAGACGTGGATGTACTGGCTGTTGTAGCTCCAGTCGGTGCCCTTGAGGTCGGTGGCGAGCACCACGAACGTGCCGTCCTGCTTGCGCATGAGGAACGGGTCGCGCAGACCCAATGCACCGGCGGTGGGGGTGACAAGGGGGTTGTTCTGGTTGAGCGGCGTCCAGTTGAGACCGTCGGGGCTGACGGCCAGGTGCAGGCCGTAGTCGGTGCCGTCGCCGAGGTTGGTCGACTCGGTGAAGAAGACCATCGCGTACGCCGAGTCGGCGGCGTGGGCGGTACCCGTGCCGAGGGTCAGGGCGAGCGGGACGGCGGCCGTCATGCCGAGCAGAGCGCGACGGGACAGGTGGGGGTTTTCCCTCATTTGGGCTCCAAGGTGGCGTGCGGGGCACCTGAATGGCCGTGATTTCGAACGGGGTTCGGTAAATCGGTCAGAACGTAGGGGTTGATCATGTGCCCGTCAATCGTGCTGACGTGTCTTTGAGTCTCCTGTGTGCCCCGGGGCGCGAGTGACGCGCCCCTGCGCGGGAGGAGGGTCAGCGCTGGGTGTAGATGAAGCCGACCTTGTCGACCTCGTCGCCGGTCCGGCCGTGGAAGCCGGCGATCTGCCAGCCGCTCGGCGCGGTGCGGGTCACACAGTCCGAGGTCGTGGTCCCGCCGGCCAGGGTACGGCCGAGGTTGGTCGTGAACTTGGCGTAGAAGATCCGCGTCTGGGCGTTGTACTTGGCCTGGCAGAGGTAGGCGGTGGTCACGTACTCGCCACTGGCCAGGGTCAGTGAGGAGGCGGTGCCGCCGGTGCCGCCGTGGGTGAGCGTGGTGCCGTTGGAGAGGGTCACGCTCAGCTGGTCGACCCGGGAGCCGGCGCGCAGGGCGATGGTGGCGGCGCGGGCGGCGGCGGGCACGCTGTCGATGTCGTTGTAGTAGTCGCCGTGCGGGCCGCCGAACTGGTCGCTGAGCTGGAAGGCGGCGTTGCGCGACCAGGTGAAGCTCGCGGTGAGCGGGTCGTGGTCGGAGAGCATGAGGTTGGTGCCGGACTCGAGGAACTTGGCGTGCTCGTTGTTGTACGACGTGGCGTTCAGCGAGACCAGCTTGCTGCCCCGGTAGAGGATCTTGTCGACGACCTCGCAGGTGTTGGGGACGGTGGTCCCGGTCTGGTCGCAGACCAGGGCGTCGCTGCCCTTGGCGGGCGCACTGCCGCCGCGGATGAGCTGGACCCAGGTGTCGGTGAGGCCGTTGGCGGCGGCAAACTCGGCGATGGTGTCGCCGGAGCGGGTGTACCGGGTGTTGGTGTCGCCCATGACCACGACCGCGTTGCCGGCGGAGTGGGTGGCGATGAAGTCGCTGAGCTGGCTCAGGTTGTCGGCGCGGGCGGCGAGGTCGTCCGCGTTGGTGCCGGCGTTGGTGTGCAGGTTGTAGAAGTCGACGTACACGCCCTCGGCGAGGCGCTCGCGCATGAACGTGAAGCCCTTGGGGGTCAGACAGTCGCCCGAGCCGTAGGTGCAGGTGTCCCAGCCCACCCGCTCGAAGTCGTCCTCGTCGTAGGAGATCTTCGAGAGCGTGTTGAGGCCGCTGCCGATGCCGGCGCCGCCGCTGGTGGCGGTGCGGTAGGCGTGTGCGGTGTCGGCGGCGTAGAGGTAGGCGTGGTAGTTGAAGTCCTCCTGGGCATGGACGATGTCGTACGGCGCTATCCGCTCGCCGATCGCCGTCGTGCTGGTCTCGCGGTCGGTCGACGCGCTGGAGAGGACCTCCGGGAGCCCGGCGACGTTGTAGGTGAGGACGCTGAAGGTACCGGAGTCGGCGGCGGCCGCGGAGGGGGCGGCAGCGGTGAGCCCGCCGAGGGTGGCGAGTATCGCCGCCAGGCAGGCGAGGGGTCTGCGCATGAGGGTGTGGCTCCTGGGGAGAGAAAGCGGTTGCAGTGGGAACAGGGGCTGAAGTTACCGCTGGTTACCCGGGGTCTGTCGAGACTCCGGGCGGACTTTCACAGGAGTTGTTGTCCGTACATGGATAGTTCGGATCCGCGCCGGGCGTGATTCACCATCTGGATCCACTCGATGGCGCCGGCCCGGGCCCGTCGTGCTCCAGCGCTGTTCGGCTATGTGTTGTCGAGGCCCGACCCCGGGCTGTTCGACTCCCGTACCGGGCGACTGACCCGGATCGGGGACCTGTCTGTCGTAGGCCCCCGACTCGACCTGTGGCGGGCACCGATCGACAACGACCGGCTCGGCCACAACCCGGTGGCCGACACCTGGCGGAACATCGGCCTGGACCGCCTCCACTACCGGCTCCTCGGCATCGACACCGACGGCGACGCGATGGTCGTACGCACCCGGGTCGCCCCGGCCGCCACCGACCTCAGCATGTACGCGACCTACCGCTGGGAGGACACCGAGGACGGGCTGCGCCTCACCGCCGACATCGAGCCGGAGGGTGACTGGCAGGACGTGCTGCTGCCCCGGCTCGGTCTGCGCATGGCCCTGCCCGCCTGGATCGACCACGCGACCTGGTACGGGCTCGGCCCCGAGGAGGCGTACCCGGACAGTGGCCTCGCCGCGCGCCTGGCCCGGCACGACCGCACGGTCGACGCGCTGCAGACGCCGTACGTCTTCCCCCAGGAGAACGGCAGCCGGGCCGACGTCCGGTGGGCCCGCCTCACCGGACCCCACGGCGGACTGCTCGTCAGCGGGGCGCCGACCTACCACCTGACCGCCCGCCGCTGGACCAGCGAGGACCTGGACGCCGCCCGGCACACGGACGAACTCCGCCCCGGCACGGCCGTCCACGTCAACCTCGACCTCGCCCAGCACGGCCTGGGATCCGCCGCGTGCGGCCCCCGCGTCCTGCCGGAACACCACCTGACCGCCCGGCAGGCCACCCTCGCTGTCACCTTCCGGGAGCTTTCCGGCAGGTGATCACCGAGCAACCCCCCACACCGCTCGGCCCAGCAGTTCCCCCCGCCCGATCAGAGCAGATCGAGCCCGTCCGATCGGAGTCGCACATCCCATGAGCCGCGACGAACTCCCCCCACTCATCACCCCTCAGCCGCCGCACACCGGACCGAGCCGACGTGGCATCCTGCGCGCCGCCGGAGGACTCGCCCTCGCCGGTGCGCTCGGCGCCGCCAGCGCACGGTCCGCCTCCGCCGCACCCACCGTCTGGAACCACCCCGGCGGGATCCACCACCCCGGCGACATCAACCGCGCCCGGGTGAAGGTGGCCGCGTACGCCGAACCCTGGTACTCGGGCTGGCAGTTGCTCACCGCCAACGCCCACTCCGCGTCCACCTGGACGGCCAACCCGCAGGCCATCGTCTACCGGGGCGGGAGCAACACCCAGAACTACCCGATCCTCTACAACGACATCGCCGCCGCCTACCAGAACACCCTGCGCTGGCTGATCACCGGCGACACGGCCTACGCCGACTGCGCGGCCGCCATCTGCAACGCCTGGTCCAGCACCATGACCTCGATCCAGGGCAGCACGGATGGCATCCTCGTCGCCGGGCTCCAGGGCTGGCAGTTCGCCGACGTGGGTGAACTCCTGCGCGACTACAGCGGGTTCGACCTCGCCGCGTTCCAGCAGCTGATGCTGAACGTGTTCTACCCGATCAACCACGGCTTCCTGCGGGACCACAACTTCGTCTGCGACAGCCACTACTGGGCCAACTGGGACCTGTGCAACATGTCGTCCCTGCTGGCCATCTCCATCCTCTGCGAGGACGGCGACAAGTTCGACGAGGCCGTCACCTACTTCAAGAGCGGGGTGGGCAACGGCGCCATCGGCAACGCGGTCCCGTATCTGTATACGGACGACGACGGCTACGAGCTCGGCCAGTGGCAGGAGTCCGGCCGCGACCAGGGTCACAGCGTCATGGGTATGGGCCAGATGGGCGTGTTCTGCGAGATGGCCTTCAACCAGGGCGTCGACCTGTACAGCTACGACGACAACCGGTTCTTCAAGGCCGCCCAGTACGTAGCCAAGTACAACGTCGGCCTGGACGTGCCCTACACGACCTACAGCTGGGGCAGCGGCACCGGCTGCACGTACAACGAGCAGACCGTGATCTCCTCGGCCAGTCGCGGTCACATCCGCCCGGTGTGGGCGATGCTCCACTACCACTACAACCGGATCAAGGGTCTGGACGACAAGTACATCCAGGCCATGGTCGACCTCGTCGGCATCGAGGGGGGAGGCGGCAACTACGGCTCCACCAGCGGCGGTTACGACCAGCTCGGCTTCGGCCAGCTGATGTACGCCAAGTAGTCCGGGGCGGCCCCGCGCTCCCCCGCGGGGCCGCCCGTCACACCGTTCACGCAACTCCACACCCAGGCAGGAGCATCTTCGTGCCCGACGTCGGCCCCCCTGTCGAAACGGTCGTGGAGGTGGACACCCGGGCTCCGGGCACGGCCATCTCCACCGATCTGTTCGGCGCGTTCTGCGAGAACCTCGACTACGCGGCGGACGGCGGCCTCTACGCCGAACTCGTACAGAACAGGTCCTTCGAGTACGGCCCGGCCTACCGGCCCGAGCGGCACTCCCTCACCGCGTGGGAGCTGCTGGACCGGGACGGGGCCGCTGGATCACTCACAGGCGCCGCCGACGACCCGCCGCATCCGGCCCATCCGCACTACGCGGTGCTGACCAGCAGCACCGGCGCCGGTGCGGGGCTGTGCAGCGAGGGGTTCGACGGTATCCCGGTCCGGGCGGGGGAGGCGTACGACGTCAGCCTCTTCGCCCGCCTGGCCGAGGACGAGGACACCATGGATCGGTTGGTCGCGCGGATCGAGAGCCGGGACGGCGAACGCATCTACGGGCAGGTGGAACTGGGTCCGCTGGGCGACTCCTGGAGACGCCACGCGGCGGTCATCACCTCCGAGGTCGCGGACGCCGACGCCCGGTTCACTCTCACGGCCACCGGTCCCGGCACCGTCCACTTGGACCTGGTCTCGCTCTTCCCGCTGAACACCTTCAAGGGTCGGCCGAACGGCCTGCGCGCCGACCTGGCTCAGGCCATCGCCGACCTGAAGCCCAAGTTCCTGCGCTTTCCCGGCGGTCGCCTCTCCCACGGCCAGGGCCTCGCAAACATGTACCGCTGGTCCCAGACGGTCGGTCCGCTGCATGAGCGTCGGCAGCAGTTCAACATCTGGCGCTACCACCAGTCGATGGGCCTCGGCTACTACGAGTGCTTCCAGTTCTGCGAGGACATCGGCGCCAAGCCGGTGCCCGTCGTCCCGGCGGACGCGCGGCATAGCATGCGAGTTGGTGCCGAGACCGCAGAGCAGGGGCGAGCGTGGTAACGATCCAGGACGTGGCGAAGGCGGCCGGAGTCTCGCCGATGACCGTGTCGAACGTCATCAATGTCCATCCCAACGTCCGCCCGTCCACGCGGGAGAAGGTTCTGGACGCGATGGCCCGGCTCGACTACCGGGTCAACGTCGCCGCCCGCAATCTGCGCAAGGGCCGTACAGGGATCATCGGTCTCGCCGTCCCCGAGGTCAACAGTCCCTACTACGGACGGCTGGCGGCCGGCATCATCGCCGCCGCCGAGCGGCGCGGTCTGCGGGTGAGCATCGAGCAGACCGCGTCCCGGGAGAACGAACTGGACGCGCTGTCCCTGTCGCGCAACCACCAGTACGACGGGCTCATTCTCAGCGCCGCGGGCATGAGCCAGACCGACGCCGAGCGGCTCAGGGTGGAGAACCCGGTGGTCGTCCTGGGCGACCGGATCTTCGGCGGTCCCGTCGACCATGTCGCCATGCCCAACCTGGAAGCGGCCCGGGCGGCCACCTGCCACCTGGTCGAGCGGGGCTGCCGACGTATCGCGATCCTGTGCGGGGCGGTGGAGGAGGTCAACCCCTCCAGCCTCCGTCTCTCCGGCTACCAGCAGGCACACGAGGCCTCGGACCTCACCCCGGATCCCACCCTGATCCAGCACGTGGACAGGCTCGGCATGCGCGAAGGCGCGCAGCGCGCCCGCGCGATGGCGGAGAGCGGGCTCGACTTCGACGGTGTGTTCTGCGTGACGGACTCCCTGGCCATGGGAGTGCTGCGGGGTCTGGCCGACACCGGGGTCCGGGTGCCCGACCAGGTCAAGGTGATCGGCTTCGACAACGTCACGGAGAGTGAGTTCTTCATTCCCACTCTCTCCACCGTGGACCCGGACCACGAGGGCATGGCCGCGCGCGGTCGACCTGCTCATCAGGCGCATCGAACAGACCGAGCCCTCGACGCGGCACCGGGACTTCATCGGCGACTTCTCGCTGGTGGTCCGGGAGTCGACGGGAGGCTGAACCCGCCCCGCCGTACGAGTACGAACGACGAGCACGAACAAGGGAGAACCCCGTGCACCCCCTGGCCGACGCGCCGCTCTTCCGCGACCCGATATACGACGGCGCCGCCGATCCCACGGCCATCTGGAACCGTCAGGCCGGTGAATGGTGGCTCGTCTACACCAACCGCCGCACCACCGCCCCCGGCCCCGGCGTCTCCTGGGTCTACGGCACCGACCTGGGCGTGGCCGCGTCCGCGGACGGCGGCCGCACCTGGAACTACCGGGGCGCCCTGACCGGCCTGGAGACCGATTGGGGCCGCAACACCTTCTGGGCGCCGGAGATCATCTGGCACGACGGGCTCTACCACATGTACGTGAGCTACATCCAAGGCATACGCGACGACTGGAACGGCGCCGCCTCCATCCGCCACTACACCAGCCCCGACCTGATCGACTGGGCCCATCACGGGGCTCTGGACCTCGGCTCCGACCGGGTCATCGACGCCTGCGTGTTCCCGCTGCCGGACGGCGGCTGGCGCATGTGGTTCAAGGACGACGGCTCCCACGGCTCGCTCACCTGCGCCGCCGACAGCCCCGACCTGTACCACTGGCGTCCCACGGGCCTGGCGGTCGGCCACCGCCCGCACGAAGGCCCCAACGTCTTCGAACTCGGCGGCCACTACTGGATGCTCGTCGACGAGTGGCGCGGCCAGGGCGTACTTCGCTCGGACGACCTCACCACCTGGGAACACCAGGGACTGATCCTCGACAAGCCCGGCAGCCGCCCCGACGACGAGACCATCGGCCTCCACGCCGACGTGGTTGTCCAGGGCGAGACGGCCTACGTCTTCTACTTCACCCACCCGGGGCGCGTCGCGCCTGTCACCGACGACGACGGCACCTACCCCACTCGCCGTTCCTCCCTCCAGGTCGCTGCCGCACGGGTCGTCGACGGCGCCCTGTGCTGCGACCGCGACGAGCCCGTACGGCTCGATCTGCTCGGCGTGGGTGACGCTCTTGATGTCGTTCCAGAACGCCCGCCCGGATCAGTTGCTGTAGCGGGCTCGACTGTCATGCGGATGTCGTGTGAACCAGGCGTCCGTGGAAGATGAGTGAGGCGGCCTGTTTGAGGCGGCGGACGCGGATGCTGACCTCGTAGGCGTCGATGCCTTCGACGGCGGCGACGCTGGTGGTGAGGTAGCGGTAGAAGTCCTCGGCGTCACGGCAGATGACACTGACCATCAGATTGTGGTGGCCGCTGATGGCGCCGGCGAAGGCGACTTCTGCGTGCTGGGCGAGTTGTTCCCCGGCCTGTTGCAGCCGGGTGGGGGTGACGCGGAGCCAGAGGGTGGCGTTGAGGGTGTGGCCGAGGCGCTCGGGCAGCAGTTCCACGTCGTAGAAGAGCGTGCGGGAGGTTTCCAGAGCCTCCATGCGGCGGGCGACGCGGGCGTTGGACCAGCCGGTGAGCTCGGCGAGTCGGGTGTGGGTGGTGCGGCCGTCCTCGGCGAGTGCGTCCAGCAGGGGGGCGTCCTCCTCCGTCGGGGGCCGCAAGGGGCCGGCGGGGGTGGGTGGCCGGTCGGCGGTGAGCTGCCGCACCTGGTCGGGTGTGAGGCCGTCGCCGTAGCCGGTCCATTCACTGGTGCCCGTCTCGCCGAAGAGGTGCAGCAGGAGGTCGATGCTGACGTCCAGGACGGAGGCGGAACGGGGCAGCTGGCGCAGGATGACGTCGTCCCGCTCGGCCTCGACGGGGGAGTGGATCATGCAGATGATTTCCGAGCCGCCCGAGGCGAGGTTGGCGTAGGCGACGTCCGGACGCTTGGCCAGGGAGTCCGCCAGGGGCCCGACCCGATCGGGGCGGGAGCGGATGCGGGTCACCCACTGGGCCTTGCCGTGGACGGCCGGGTTGACCAGGCCGACCACGCGCATCACCCCGCTGCGGCGCAGCGCGTGGTAGCGGCGGGCGGCCGTCTGCTCCGACACGCCGGTCACCTCCGCGATGTGCCGGAACGGGAGGCGGGGCGCGCATTGGAGCGCGTGGAGGATTTTCCTGTCCACTTCGTCGATCACCGGTGGAGTCTGGCACACCTCTGCGTCCACCTGGAAGTTTCTATTCGTCTTGGGCGGCTGAGTTCATGGTTTTGGGATGCGAGGTGGATGCTGGTCGTGTTCTCAAGAAAGGGCGTGACTCCCATGAGCACGCGGCTGGCGCCGACTGCGGACGGTATCGGCACATTCATCCTGCTGATGCACCTCACCGTGGCGGGCGTGGTGCCGTCCCACCGGACGGCGCTCCCGGGGGTCCACGGGCCACGTGCCGGCCTGGGCGTCGTCGTCACTCCCTGACCGGCCCGGAGCGCCGTCCTCGCATCCCCCGCGGGCGCTCCGGGCCTCCGGGCCGCGCTGTGCCGGCGAGCCGTTCACGCCACCGCACACGAGCGGTACGACTTCCCCATGGCGACCCCTGAGTACCACCCACCCCTCCCCATCCAACCGATTGCGGCTCACCATGCCGTACGGGAGAAAACGGAGAATTTCCGTGAACGTCACCATACCGGCGAGCGGGTCGACGGACAGGCGGGCGGCCACCATCGTCATGGCCTGCCTCGGCGTGTTCGTCGCCTACCTGCCGATCACCACGGTCGCCGTCAGCCTGCCCGCCATCCAGCGGGCGCTGAACACCTCGACCGCGCAACTGTCCTGGGTCCAGGACGCGTTCGTTCTTCCCATGGCCGCCTTCATCCTGACCGCAGGCGTGTTCGGCGACGTCCACGGCCGTAAGAAGGTCTTCCAGGCCGGCCTGTTCTTCAGCGCGGCCGGCGCGGCCGTCGCCCTGAGCGCGCACAACATCGAGACCCTGTGGGCGGGCCAGGCACTGGCGGGCCTGGGTTCGGCGGCGCTGCTGCCCACCACGCTGGCGCTGATCAGCCACGCGGTCCCCGACTTCCGTGAGCGCGGCAAGTTCATCGGCATGTGGGCCATGGCCCTGCTCGCGGCTCTGGCGGTCGGCCCGGTCATCGCCGGCGTGATCCTCGACCACTACTCGTGGCGCTGGATCTACCTGCTGTCCATCCCCCTCTCCCTGGTCGCGATGGCCGTCGCGGCCCGGCTGCTGACCGACTCGCGCGCCCCGCACGGACGCAAGCTCGACTGGCCCGGCCAGATCACCGCGGCCGTCGGCGTCACCGCCCTGGTCTACGGCGTGATCGAGGGCGGCGCCGACTCCTTCACCACGCCGAAGGTGATCGCCGCCCTCGCCCTGGGCGTCGTCGCGCTGATCGCGTTCGTCGTCGCGGAGAAGCGCAGCGCCAGCCCCATGCTGGATCTGGCTGTCTTCCGAAGTGCGGCCTTCACCGCCACCGCTCTCATCGCCCTGATCACCTTCCTGGGGCTGATCGGCTTCTTCTTCGTCCTCAGCCTGTACTTCGGCATGGTCCAGCAGCTCGGCACCCTGGAGGCAGGCGCCCGTCTGCTGCTGGTCCCGGTCGCCGCGATCGTGGCCGGCGCCCCGGCCGGCCGCCTGATGCACCGCGTCCAGGCCCGCTGGATGATCACCGGCGGGCTGGTGCTGATCGCCGGGTCCCTGTTGGCCATGACCAACCTCGATGCCGACACCTCCTACGGCTCCATCGCCTGGCGCCTGATCGTGCTGGGCGTCGGTCTCGGCCTGGTCACCACCCCGATGACGGCTACCGCCGTCGCCGCCGTGCCGCACCAGCTGGCCGGCATGGCCTCGGCCGCGAACAACGCCTTCCGCCAGGTCGGCGGCGCGCTCGGCCCGGCCGTCCTGGGCGCCCTGCTGTCCACCCGCGCCGTGCACACCCTGCCCGGTCACCTCGCCGACGCCGGTGTGACGGGCAGCCAGGCCGACACCATCGTCGCCACCGCCAAGGGCGGTGGCCTGGGCGCGGTCGCCGGGATGAACCTGGGTTCCACCGCCGGTCAGGTCTACGGCGCCCTGGGCGACTCCCTCATTGACGGCATGCGGCTGTGCCTCATCGTGGCGGCGGTGCTGGTGCTGATCGCGGCAGTCTGCGCGGTCACCCTCCTGCGCCGTCCCCAGAAGCCAGCGATGGGTGCGGCGAAGGCCGCGGGCACGGCACAGCACGGCGGCCCGGAGGCCTCGGCGGAGAAGGCCCCCCAGGCGGCGGGCTCCGCCTAGTCGACCCCCCGGCCGGCGGCACCGCTGACCTGCGGATGCGAGGAGCGGGGCATCGCCTCGGACCGGTCACAACGGTCCGGGGCGATGCCCCGCTCCGGTGCCGTGCCGGGGTTGTCGCCGCGTCCGGGGGTGCCGTATCCGGTGACTCGGTGGCGGGCGCCGAGCAGGGTGATGGCCCGGTACGTCGCCTGTGCGGACGTAGTCGGCGACTTCTGCCGCGAACCGACTTGATGGAGGCCGCACCGGGAGGCCTCGGCGGGTGCGATGGCATCTCGCCGGGCGTCGGCCGACGTGGCTGCCAAGGAGGCGCGACTGCCGGTCGGAGACGCCGATGCGGGCGGCTACCACACGGACCGGACGTCGACCTGGAGGAGGCAGGGCGCTGGCTCACCGTCAACGCCGTGGTGACGGCCCTGAACGCGCAGCGACGGACTTCCGAGCGGGCGCCGGGTCCACCTGACTTGGGTGATGTCCGCGCGGGTTGTGGTCCGGACCCGTCTGGTGGGACCGCAACCCGGCACTCCTGGACGCAGACGGAGGCTAGTCTTCTGAGTCAGGAATTCCGTTCAGATAGCTGGCGAGGCGTTCGAGGATCTCGTCTGCGGTCTTCGTCCAGACGTAGGGCTTGGGGTCGGTGTTCCATGCGGCGATCCAGGCCCGGATGTCCTTCTCCAGCGTTTGGACGGTTTTGTGGACGCCTCGTCGTATCTGCTTGTTCGTCAGCTCGGCGAACCATCGCTCGACCAGGTTGAGCCAGGACGACCCGGTCGGGGTGAAGTGCAGGTGGAAGTGCGGGTGGGCCAGCAGCCACGTCTTGATCACCGGGGTCTTGTGGGTGGCGTAGTTGTCCAGCACCAGATGGACGTCCAACCCTGCTGGGATCTCCTGGTCGAGCTTGATCAGGAACTTCTTGAACTCCTCCGCACGGTGCCGGCGATGCGGGGAGCCGCTCGGCTCTCCTCGCTGACCTGCGCAGGAACCGACCGGCCCGGGCCCTAACCGGCAGCGCTCACATGGGGCCGGACCGTGGTGTCCGGGACGAGGACCAGGGCGGTCACGAGTGCGGCCAGGAAGGCCAGGGCGACGAGAGAGGGGACCAAGGTGACGGCGGGTCCTGCGACGAGGCAGACGCCTCCGCCGGCGAGGAGGAGCGGGGAGCGGTGGCTCGTCGTGCGCAGGAGCAGGGCGGCCGAGGCGAGGAGGAAGACACCGACGCCGCCCGGCAGGGCCCAGGCAACGACACCATGGAGGGGTTCGGTCAGGTCGTAGTGGCCGGTGTCGGCGATCTGCGTGAGGGCCTTCTTCATGCCGAGGGCGGTGATGACGGTTCCGGCCACGAGGGGAAGGTGGAGGAAGGTGTAGGCGTCGCGGGCCAGCCGGGTGCGGTCGTCGCCGGTCACGGTGGTCAGGCGATGCTCGACCGTCTCGGCGAGTTGACGGAAGTACAGGCGCCACAGCCCTGCGGAGACCAGCAGCCCCAGAGCGGCACCGGCTACGACCGGGGTGCTGAGCGCGAAGCCGGAGACGCCGACGCCGATGGCGACGATCGACTCGCCGAGGGCGATGATGACGATCAGGCCGTGGCGTTCGGCGAAGTGGCCGGGTGAGGCGACCCGCCAGCCGGATTTTCCGGTGACGAAGATGCCCAGGTAGTCGATGAGTACGGCGGCGAGCCAGATCAGGATCTGAGTGGTGCCGGTGAACGCCGCGCCGATGAGGAGCAGGGCGAACGGCGGGGCCACCGAGAACAGGGCGGTGCGGCGCAGGACGCGGTGCAGGGCCTGGTCAGTGGGGTCGGACAGCCAGTACGTGACCAGGTGAAGGACGCGGACGGCGCCGTAGCACAGAACGAAGACCAGCGGGGCGGGCAGTCCGCCGGGCGCGTCGTCGTAAATCTCGGGAACGGTCAGCGACACGATCAGGACGACGGCCATGACGGACACCAGGACGGTGAACATCGCGCCGGAGTCGGCCCGTACGACGTTTCCCAGCCAGGCGAAACAGCACCAGCACCACCACAGCAGCGCCAGCGCGACCATTCCGCCGAGCAGCCGCAACCCGCTCGGGTCGGCCGCCATCAGTGCGGTGACCTGAGTGATCGCATACACGAACACCAAGTCGAAGAAGAGCTCGGCCGGTGTCACCCGGTGGCCGCCCTCGGTCGCGACCAGCCGCGACCCCTCGCCATTCGCTACCACAACTCCCCCTTTGAGGGCGCCCCACCGCCCACCGGCGGAACGATAACCCACTGGCTATGGCCAGAGGTGGTCGTTGGTGGGTACGAGGGTTCGCTTCCCGCGTACACAGCGGAAGAGGGAAGTGATCTTCCGTTTCGGCGGCCGAGCCGGGTCCGGCGTCGGCGAGGTGGACCCAAGGGGCTTGTTTACTGCCCTGCCGTACCGCCCGTCACCTGAACGGCCTACGCGTTCCGGCGCGCAGCGCGCACTGTTGCCCCGTTCGGGTCAGCCTGGACGGAAGGCTCCGCCACCGCGTATCCGTGCTCAACGGCTTACGGAGGCGTCATGGTCGTCATAGCCGTCCTCCTGCCGGTGCTTCTTGTCGGCATGCTCTTCGGACTCGATCTGTTGGAGACCCTGCTGTTCCCCGACACTCCCGACAGTGCTGAGCCACCGGACACAACCCGCTGACCCGGGCAGCCTCCGCGGTTCTCGGGGTGGGGAGGCCGGTGCTCAGGGTGACGCGGTCGGGGTGAGCGACTGTGCGCACCAGATGGTCTTGCCCTGGGTGGAGTGGCGGGTACCCCAGCCCTGAGTGAGTTGGGCGACGAGCAACAGGCCCCGTCCGCCCTCGTCGAGGGCACGCGCCCGGCGCAGATGCGGGGCGGTGTTGCTGGAGTCGGAGACCTCGCAGATCAGGGCGCTGTCGCGGATGAGGCGGAGCCGGATCGGGGGTTCGCCGTAGCGGATGGCGTTGGTGACCAGTTCGCTGACGACGAGTTCGGTGACGAACGCCTCCTCCTCCAGGCCCCAGGCCTCGACCTGATCGACGGCGACCTTCCTGAGGCGCGGCACCTGTGCGAAGTCCGCTTCGACGTCCCAGTCGGCCACGTGCTGAGGGTCCAGCGCGCGCGTACGGGCGAGCAGCAGGGCGGCGTCGTCCGTGCGTACTTGGGGGAGGGTGGCGTCCATCACCGTGTCGCACAGGGTCTCCAGCGAGGCGGCCCTGGGATCCAGGACCCGCAGCAGTTCGGCGCTTCCCTCGTCGAGGTCGCGTTCGCGGCTTACGACCAGCCCGTCGGTGTAGAGGGCGAGCAGGCTGCCCTCGGGCAGCTCGATCTCCGTCGCCTCGAACGGCAGCCCGCCGATGCCCAGGGGTGGTCCCGGATGCGCCGAGACCGTGGTCCTGGTGCCGTCGGGGGAGAGGAGCAGTGGAAGCGGATGCCCCGCGCTCGCCAGCGTGAGTCGGCGCGTGACGGGGTCGTAGACGGTGTAGAGGCAGGTGGCGCCCGTCTCTCCGGTCGTCTGGAAGCGGCCCGTCGACTGGAGGTCGCTGGCGAGATGGAGGACAAGGTCGTCCAGGTGGGTCAAGAGCTCGTCCGGCGGCAGGTCGACGTCAGCGAGGGTGCGGACCGCGGTGCGCAGCCGGCCCATGCTGGCCGAGGCGTGCAGGCCGTGTCCGACGACGTCGCCGACGACCAGCGCGACCCTGGCGCCGGACAGCGGAATGACGTCGAACCAGTCGCCGCCGACCTCCGCCCCGGTGCCCGCCGGCAGGTAGCGCGATGCCACCTCGACCGCTTCCTGGTTCGGCATTCCCTGCGGCAGCAGACTGCGTTGCAGGGTCAGCGCGGTCGTGCGCTCGCGCGAGTACCGGCGGGCGTTGTCGATGGCGACGGCCGCCTTGGCGGTCAGCTCTTCGGCGAGGATCAGGTCGTCGGCGGTGAAGGCCTCCGGCCGGTCCAGGCGGGAGAAGGCGACGACGCCGAGCAGCGCGCCGCGCGCCCGCAGCGGCACGGTGATCCGGCCCGTCAGCCCGTCCGCGGCGAGGGACGCGTCGATCACCGGGTTGCCCGCCGGCCAGTGGGCGGGGTCGGCGGCGAGCCCGGGCCCGAAGGCCCACTCGCCGCCCTGGCCGGGGTCAACGGCGAGTTCGACCGTGGACCTGCCGGTCGCCATGCAGCGGGCGGCGACGGAGCCGGGGCTGTGTGTGACCGGTTTCGTGGGCCCGGCGGCCTGGTCGGGGCCGTCGTGCGCGCTGTGCCGGGCGGTACGGATGAGTCCGATCGCGTCGTCCGGGTTGCCTGCGGACTCGGAAGGTGGTTCCTCTCCGCGCAGCACCTCGTCGAACAGATCCACGCTGACCAGGTCGACGAATCGCGGTACCGGAGTCATGGCGAGTTCTTGGGCGGTGCCGATCACGTCGAGTGTCCGGCCGATGCCGCCGCTGGCGTTGTTGAGGATGAGCAGGCGTTGCCGAGCCCAGTACTCGGCGCTCATGTCGAATCCCCAGTTGGCGACCGCGCGGACCGTGCCTTCGGCATCGCGGACGGGCCAGATGCTCGTGGCCCAGGCATGGGCGTAGTCGCTGCCGCGAGGACGGAAGACAGTGATGAGACGTGCGGGCTCGCCCGTCCTCGCCACCTCCGCGAGCTTGTCGGTGTAGGGCTTGTCGTCCCTCTCGGGAAACAGCGTGCGGTCGAACTCGGGAAGCACCTCGCGGTAGTGCTTGCCGAGCACCTGCTCCTCGGAGTGCGCGATCACCCGACCCGAGGAGGCGTTGATCCACAGAAACCGCAGCCCAGGGTCGTAGACACCCAGCGCGAAGGGACACTGCTCGAAGGCTCGGTCGGCAATCACCGGGCGACTTTCCCAGCGCTGCACTGTCACCACGTGCCCCAGCGCCCGCCCGCCGGTGCCGGACAGTGGCTGCGCCGTCACCACGGCGTCCACCGTGGAACCGTTGCGATGGCGCAGGGGGACGGGCCCCGTATGGCCTCGGGCGCTTTGGTGGCCCTCGGGGAACCCGGAGGGTGCGGGACCGACCAGCAGATCGGTCACCGGGCACCCGACCATGTCCTCCGCTGTCCAGCCCAGCAGGAGCCGTCCGCCCTCGCTCCAGCCGCTCACTGTGCCGTTCGGGTCGACCACGACAGCGGCGGTGGGGGCATCGTGCTCGTCGGCCATGTCCACGCGCGACACCTCCGTCCGGAGGGCTGTGCCTGCCGGGGCACACTTCCAGCGGTTGCTTCCAGGCTAGATCCGCTGGGACCGCGCGGCGCCCCGGCCGGTCCGTTCCGGATCATCGAGGCAGGAGCGGAGAGGGGCCTGTGGGCGCCCTGGCCTGCGACAGGCGCAGGGCGCCCGGACCGGCACCATGGTCGCGGGCCATGGGGGGATACCTGCGCACGGAGCCCGCCGCCGTATCGGCGACACCGTGGTGCTGCCGGTCACTGCGCGGTGAAGGTCCACAGCAGGTTGGTGCTGCTGCCGTACGTCCACTGCTTGGTGAGGGAGCCCGAGCTGACGTTGCCGCCGCCGTCGAGGACCAGGCCGGTGGTGCGGTTGGCGATCGAGTAGCGGTCGCCGCCGCGGTGGGTGATCTTCCACTGCTGGTTGGTGCCGCCGTTCCAGGGCGCCTGCCGGGCCGCGGAGCCGTCGGCGGTGGCACCCCAGCCGTCGGCGACCATGCCGTTGGTGCGGTTGACCAGCTTGTAGTAGCCGCCTTCGACCGCTTCCGCGTCCCACTGCAGGTTGGGGCTGCCGTCCCAGGTCCACTGCTTGAGGTCGGATCCGGAGGCGACGTCCCCTCCGCTGTCCAGGGCGAGGCCGTTGGTGACATTGGTGATCCGGAAGTGCGTCGCCGGGTTGAACTGGACCCTCAGCGAGGTGATCCGGTCGTTGTTGCCGGTGACCCGGAGGTCGGGGTTGTCGGCGGTGAAGGTCCAGGCGGTGCCGGTGAAGGTGTCCCCGGAGTAGCCGATCACCTGGTATCCGGGGGCGGGCCGGAGGGAGGAGAGGATGCCCGGGCCGAGCCCGGCCGTGGTCAGATCGGCCGCGGTGTGGTCGCCGACCGTGAGCACGGCGGACTTGCCGGTGTAGTTGACGTCCGCGAAGGCGACAGCGCCGGTCAGCGGCCGCAGGCCCGGGATCGTGGCGGAGAAGGCGAGCTTCAGCACATAGGCGCCCGCGCTGTACGGCGCCGAGGACGGCAGGGTGATGGCGAGGCCGGAGGAGTTCTGGGCCGGTGCGGGCAGGTCGATGTAGGTGCCGACGGTGGAGCCGAGGAGCTTCACCGAGGTCAGCGAAGAGAGGTTGATCCGCTCCGAGCCGAGCGTCTTGATCGTGAGTGAACTGCCGGGCCACCCAAGGACGGTGGCGTACAGGACGTTGTCGGCCTTGTTGCGGGTGAAGCGGATGTCCTGCGCCGTCCCGGCGTGCGGGGTGGTGAAGGAGCCGCCGCCCATCTTCGTCGGGCCCTCGCCGTACGCGGTCCAGGCGCGGGTCGCGTAGATCGACTCGCCGAAACGCCTCAGGTGGTCACCGATGCCCAGCAGGATGTCCTTCTGCGCCTGCGGGATGGTGCCGTCGGCCATGGGCGCGATGTTCAGCAGCATGTTGCCGTTCTTGCTGACCCGGTCGATGAACGAGTGCAGCATCTGCTCGATGCTGTAGTAGCCGATGCCCTGGGTGTAGCACCAGCTGCTGCTGGAGATGCTGTCGTCGGTCAGCCAGTACGGGGTGGTGAGGTCGGCCGGGCCGCCGCGCTCGTAGTCGAAGACCTCGCCCTTGCCGTTCATCCCGTCCTTGTAGGTGGCGACGACCTCACGGCCCCAGCCGATGGCCTGGTTGTAGTAGTAGGCCAGGAAGTTGAGGCGCTGTTGCTCGTCGACGGCCTGAAGGTTGAAGTCCTGCCACAGGATGTCGGGCTGGGCGCGGTCGATGACCTCCTTGAGCTTGTCGAACCAGAGCTGGTTCTCCGCGGCCGAACCCAGCTGCCCGTAAAGCTTCTTGAGGCTCGGGTCGGTCTGGGCGGGGACGTGCTCGTAGAAGCCGGTGAAGTTGTACGCGTGGTGCATGGCCACCAGCAGCTTGAGGCCCTTGGCGCGGATGGCCGTAGAGAAGAGCCCCAGCAGGTCGAGGCCGGGGCCCTTGTCCACCGAGTTCCACTCGTTGACCTGGCTGTCCCACATGGAGAAGCCGTCGTGGTGCTCGGCGACCGGTCCGGCGAAGCGGGCGCCGGCGTCGACGAACAGCTGCGCCCATTCGGTGGGGTCGAACTTCCCGCCGGCCGACTTCAGCTTCGGCGCGAACTTCACGGTGTTGCCCGCGAGGTCCTCGGCGCCGTTGATGAAGTTGTGGTACGGCCAGGCGGACGGCTGGCCGTAGGTCGCGATGTGGTGCCGGTTCGCGTTGCTTCCGGCGTCGTACATGTTGCGCGGGTACCACTCGTTGTCGTAGGCGGGGACGCTGAAGACGCCCCAGTGGAAGTAGATCCCGAACTTCGCGTCCTGGAACCACTCCGGGGACGGCGGGTGCTGGTCCACCGAGTTCCAGTCGGGCGTGTACGTGCTGGGCGCCGCCTCGGCGACACCGGCACTGAGCACACCTCCGGCAACGGCCGTCGCGGCCACGCAGGTTGCGGAGGCCAGGAACTGGCGTCTGTTGATCGAGCTCGACATGGATACATCCCTGATGCGGAAGGGGGGCAGGGGGAGCGCAGTGTCACGCATGAAGGTCGTTCATGTAACCGGGGCATGTCAACCAGCGTGCAGGGATGAATGCGGTTGCTGGCGAGTGGGATTTGTCTAACTCATCCCGATTGTTTGCGTATTGAGGTCGCCTAGACATGGCATGTCTGGAGGCTCTGCCGTGCACGACGAGCTCGGATTGCGGTCGGGGCTGCGAGGCCCACGGCCAGCCGGCCGCGGTGATCGATTTCCCGCACCCGCACCCCACTATCATCAACGTCACCCTCGGCACGAGGACTCCGAACAGGTCGGACGTGCTCGCGGGGCGTTGAGGGGAGGGACGCGCGGTGTCGCTGACGGACAAGGCGATCGAGCAGATCCGTGAACTGATCCGCACGGGAGCACTGCCGCCGGGCTCGAAGCTCCCGCCGGAGCCGGACCTGGCCGCCCAACTGGGCCTGTCCCGCAACCTCGCCCGCGAAGCGGTCAAAGCACTGGCCGTGGCACGTGTGCTGGAGGTCAGACGCGGCGACGGCACGTATGTCACCAGCCTCCAGCCGAGTGTGCTTCTGGAAGGGCTCGGCGGCGCGGTCGAGCTTCTGCAGGGCGACGCCGTCGCCCTCCAGGACCTCATGGAGGTACGGCGACTCCTCGAACCGATGGCCACGGCCCTGGCCGCCACCCGGATCTCCGACGACCAACTGGCCGAGGTGAAGCGGCATCTGGACGCCATGCGTGAGGCGCGCGACGACGTCGAACAGCTCAACGCCCACGACGCCGCCTTCCACCGAGCCGTCGTCCTGGCCACCGGCAACGAAACCCTCCTGACCCTCCTGGAAGGCATCTCGGGCCGAACCCTGCGTGCCCGAATCTGGCGCGGCCTGGTCGACGACAAGGCCGGAGACCGCACCCTCGCCGAGCACGAAGCGATCTACAACGCCCTGTCCACCCGCGACGCCACCCTCAGCCAGGCGGCCGCACTGCTGCACGTGAGCAACACCGAGCAGTGGCTGAAGGGACACCTGCGAGCCGGAGAACCTCCAGCCTCCGGGACGACCGCGGGGCAGTGAGGACGCTGCGCCCCACGCCACGCCCTGACACGTCCGCGGGGTCGACGGCCGCGGGAACCCGCGGGCCAGTCGATGGGTGCGGTGGACGCCGTTGATGTTCCCCCCCGGAACTGGGGCTCGGGCGAGCCCGAGCCCCGGGAGGGAAGGTCATCGGGGCCTTCCTTCGTGGATATCCCGGCCTTCAGGCCGGGGTGGGGGTACCTCCCGCTTGCGGGGGAGAAACGAAGCTCCTGCGGAGCGGGGCAGGGGGCGTCGGTGCGCCGCCGGTGCGGACTGGCGCCGCCCACCGCTCACCGGCCGACTCCTGCTGTTTATATGGGAGTTGATAGGGTGTGAGGTATGGCGCGGCAGGTCAAGCGGGCGTTCAGGTACCGCTTTTACCCCACGGATGAGCAGGCGGCTGAGCTGTCGCGCACGTTCGGCTGCGTCCGCCTGGTGTACAACAAGGCGCTGGAGGAGCGCACCCGGGCCTGGTACGGCGAGCAGCGCCGTATCTCCTACGTGCAGTCCTCGGCCGCGCTCACGCAGTGGAAGAAGACGGAGGAACTGGCCTTCCTGAGCGAGGTGTCCTCGGTTCCGCTCCAGCAGGCGCTGCGTCATCTGCAGACGGCGTTCGCCCACTTCTTCGCCAAGCGTGCGCAGTACCCGCGCTACAAGTGCCGGAAGAAGTCCCGGGCGTCGGCTGAGTACACCCGCAGCGCCTTCACCTGGCGCGAGGGGAAGCTGACGCTGGCCAAGATGGCTGAAGCCCTGGACATCCGCTGGTCGCGCTCCCTGCCTGAAGGTGCGGAGCCGACCACGGTGACCGTTTCCCGGGATGCAGCGGGCCGTTGGTTTGTGTCCCTGCTGTGCGAGGACACTGTCGCAGCGGCTCCCGCCGCGCATGCGGCGGTCGGCCTGGACGCCGGGATCACCTCGCTGGTGACTTTGTCCACCGGGGAAAAGGTGGCCAATCCCCGGCACGAGCGGCGCGACCGCGCCCGCCTTGCCCGTGCACAGCGGGAGCTGTCGCGCAAGGCGAAGGGCTCCGCGAACCGGGAGAAGGCCCGGCGCAAGGTCGCCAAGATCCACGCGCGGATCGCTGACCGGCGCCGGGACTTCCTGCACAAAGTGACCTCGCGTATCGTCCACGAGAACCAAGTGGTCGTGATCGAGGACCTGACCGTCCGCAACCTGCTGAAGAACGGCAAGCTCGCGCGCGCCATCTCGGATGCGGCCTGGACGGACCTGCGGTCCATGCTGGAGTACAAGTGTGCCTGGTATGGGCGTGAACTCGTGGTGATCGACCGCTGGTTTCCCTCCAGCAAGCTCTGCGGGGCCTGCGGCACGGTCACCGGGAAGCTGCCGCTCAACGTCCGCGAGTGGACATGCGGGCACTGCGGCGCCGTGCATGACCGCGACGTGAACGCGGCACGTAACATTCTGGCCGCCGGGCTGGCGGCGTCTGCCTGTGGAGACGGTGTAAGACCTCAACGGGAGTCCTCCCGGACGGGGCGGTCGTCGATGAAGCAGGAACCCCAGCGGGCGACCGCTGGAATCCCCCGCCTTTAGGCGGGGGAGGAAGTCAACCGGCGGTCAGAGTGGTCCACTTCTGATTGGTGCCTCCGTGGCAGTCCCACAGCTGCAGCTGCGCGCCGTCGGCTGTGGATGAGGCCGGGACATCGAGGCAGCGTCCGGAGGCAGGGTTGCGGTAGCCGCCGTTGTACGGCTGCCAGACCTGGTTGGCGCCTCCGTGACAGCTCCACAGCTGCGTCTTGGTGCCGTTGGCGACGGCCCCGCCGGCGGCGTCAAGGCACTTGCCCATGGAACGCAGGGTCCCGTCGGTGTAGGCGGACCAGTACTGGTTGGCTCCGTTGCCGCAGCTCCACGTCTGGACGGCGGTCCCGTTGGCGGTACTGGCGCCGTTGACGTCCATGCACTTGCCGGCGATGCCGGACTGAATGTGTGCGGGGGCGGGCGCGGGGTTCCTCAGCCACCCCGCGCCGTCCGCGGCCTGGATGCCGCGGTGGAAGGCGTCGGCCATCTTCTGGTAACCGGCGTCGTTGGGATGCAGGGAGTCGGCCAGGTCGGCCGTGGTCAGGCCGCTCATGTCGACGAATGCGACATGTCTGCCGGTGGCCTGTGCGTCGCCGACGATCCGGCGGACGGCCTGGTTGTACGTGCCCCGCCACCGCTCCTCCGAACTGCTGGTGGACACGACCAGGGAGGCGACGAGGACGGTTGCGTCGGGGACGTCGGCGGTGACCTGGTTGACCAGCGACCTCAGCCGGGTGATGGCACTGTCGACCTCGGATGCCCCCTGGAGGTCGTTGGTACCGATGTGCAGCGTCACCACGTTGGGCCGGTAGCGGGTCAGCGATGCGTCGGCGAGGGCGGCGATCTGGTCGATGCGGTATCCGGAGTGGCCCTCGTTGTCGGGGTCGGACATCGAACCGCCCCGCACCGTGCCGACGAAGTCCAGCGGGTGGCCGTCCGCTGCAAGCTGGTTGAACAGCGGTCCTCGGTAGCCGTTACCCGTGCTGCTCCCCACACCCCAGGTGATCGAATCGCCCAACGGCATCACGCGTAAAGGGGTGTTGGGGGCGGCGGAGGCCGCGGTTGCACCCGCCGCCGTCACCCCGAGCGTGGCAGCGACGAGGGTGAGCAGGGACAGGATCCAGGGCTTTCTCATGCGGTGTCCTCTTCTGCGAGTGGTTGCCGCTTCGGGTCAGCGCTGCAGGGTGAGCAGGCCCGGCCGGTACGGCAGTTGGATGTAGGGGGTGCCGGGCGCGACGTTGGGGGACAGGCCCTGGTAGAGGAACTGCAGGTTGCAGGGGTCGATGGTCATGGTCTGGTCGGGATTGTTGCGGACCAGGTCACCGTGGCTGATGTCGTTGGTCCAGGTGGCTCCGCTGTTGGCCTTGCCGGCGAAGGGGATGCTCTCGGTGGCGGCCTGCGGGGTCCACGGACCGTTCAGGCTGGAGGCCGTGAACGAGCGGAAGAAGCGCTGCTCCGTCGTCCCCCGAGCCTCGACGATCATGAGGTACTGGTTCTGGCCCTGGACCTTGTAGACCTCCGGCGCCTCGAACAGGTTCTTCACCGTGTCGCTCATGACCGTCGTGTACGAAGAGCCGAAGCTGGCCGGGAAGTTCCCGATCGGCATGCTCGACTTGTAGATCTTGCCGTTGTCACCGGCGAAGAACAGGTGCATGCCCTGGCCGTCGGCGATCATGGTCGGGTCGATCGCGCTGCCGTCGGGGAGGCTGCCGGTGAACAGCGGTTGCGCCGCGGACCAGCCGTTGGGATTGGTGGGGTCGCTCGACGTGCGGTAGACGAAGGGCCATTGCGTGCCCCACCCGTTCGAGGTGAGCACCCAGATGTTCTTGGGCGCGAAGTAGAACAGCTTGGGCGCCACCGCGCCCTGGCTCATCTGGGTCTGGCCTGCCGACGCCATGTCCGACCAGTTCGTGAAGGGACTGAACCCCATCGATTTCCACGACGAGCCGTCAGAGGCGGTCGCGTAGACGAGGTGCCTGCCGTTGTACGTCACGGTGGTGAAGTCCTTGAGCGCGGCCCACCCGTTGGCCGGCTGCGCCAGCGGGCCGGTCGAGCTCCACCGGTACGTCGACGGAAGAGAGCACGAGTTGGGTGCGCCGGACAGACCGGTCCACTTCTGGTTGCTGCCGCCGGCGCAGTTCCACAGCTGCACCGCCGTGCCGTTGGCCGTGGCGCCGCCGCTGACGTCGAGGCACAGCCCGGACTCCACGGCGACGATCGTGCCGTCGGAGTTGACCCGCCACTGCTGGTTGGTGCCGCCGTTGCAGGACCAGATGACCGGCCGGGTTCCGGCGGTGGTGGCGTGGCCGGGTGCATCGAGACACTTGTTGCCGTACACGGTCAGCTGGTTGTCGTCCGTCAGTGTCCACTGCTGATTGGTCCCGCTGCTGCAGTCCCAGACCTGCAGGTTCGTGCCGTCCGTCTGGCTGGCGCCCGGCACATCGAGACATCGGCCGGAACCGGCGCCGCGCAGGGCGCCGCTGGTGGCGGCCTGCGCCGGGTTGGTGACGAGCGTCGCCGCGGAGGCGACCAGGGCCGCGAGCGCCATGGGCAGATGCCTGCGGCTGAACGTACGTCTGTGCATGGGGACCTCATCCCTTGAGTGAGCGGCTCCGGTCGGCCCCGTCAGGGGCTGCTGGACAGGCGTACTGCGACGTTGATTCGTTGTTTGATCCACCGAACGACGGTCGAAGGGTCGGGCAGTTGGAAGAGCGGAGAGCGACCAGGACCCGATATCGCCGTGGCCCCGGTCCCTCGCGGTTCACCACCGACGGCCACGTAGGCGAGAACTGACGCGCCGAAAGCTCGGGCGGCAGCCCGCCTAGGCCAGGAGGCTTGGCATTCATAGGGGTCTCGGTACCGGTGGCCCATTCCCTCGATACATGGGATGGATTAACGAGCATGGGCGTTGCCTGTGTCTAGAGTTGCGACACAAAATGGCGCCTGCTTCCGGATTTGTGTCCGGTTGATGCCCTGGGGTCGAGTCAGACATTGGATGTCCCGAGGAGATCGCCCGCCCGGCCGGTGCCGTCCCGTCTGTGCCGCCCTACCTGGGCGCGGGCCCGTCCACGTTGCCCCGATACCGCGAGCCGGCCCGCCCCCTGCACCAGCTGGCCGGGGCGGACGCCTGCTTCGAGACGGTCACCTGGCGCCAGGGCAGCAAAGGGCCGATGACCTCATGCTTTGCGGTGCTCCGAGTGCGACCGTCGGGCAAGGAAGCCACCCGCACCGCCCAGGAACAGGCCGGTGGACGCAGCCGATGGGACGGGGTGCTGCCCCTGCGGACGCTGCTGGTCGAACAGCCCGCGACGGCAGCCGAGCCCACCGGCTACTGGATGTCCACGCTGCCCGCCACCACCCCCATCGCCGATCTGGTGCGCTTTGCGAAAATGCGCTGGCGCATCGAGCACGACTACCGCGAACTCAAACACGGCCTGGGCCTGGACCACTTCGAAGGCCGCACCTGGCGCGGCTGGCACCACCACGTCACCCTCGTCACTGCCGCACAGGCCTTCCTCACTCTGCGGCGCTACGACCCAAAAGCCCTCACGACAGCCTGAGTCTCTACCAAGTCCTCGACGCGTTACAGGACCTGCTGCAGTACTGGGACGGCACCTGCACCACCTGCGGCCGCCCCCTCACCGCCAGCAGAACCAGAACCTAACGAAGCACTACTAGGCGCGTGGCCATCACGATCCCTCGCGAAGGCATCACCGGCTCCGCTGAGACACCTCGGCGCGGTCCGCCGAGTGGTACCGCAGTACCACTCGGGCACCGAAGATTCCCCTCCGGTCCCAGGGTTTTGACCTGGTGCGCTCCTAGCTTCGAAGAAGGACGCCGCGGGCATCCGCGCCCAGTCCACGTCCGAGGCAGGAAGGCCCATTCCCATGATCGAAGCGCGTGAGTTGACGAAGCGGTACGGCGATAAGACGGTCGTCGACAACCTGAGCTTCACCGTCAAGCCCGGTGAGGTGACCGGCTTCCTGGGTCCCAACGGAGCGGGCAAGTCGACGACCATGCGCATGATCGTCGGCCTGGACTCACCCACCAAGGGTTCGGTCACCGTCAGCGGACGCTCCTACGCGCAGCACGCCGCGCCGTTGCACGAGATCGGCACGCTGTTGGAGGCCAAGTCCGTCCACCCCGGGCGCAGCGCTTTCAACCACCTGATGGCGCTCGCGTACACCCACGGCATCTCACGCAAGCGTGTCGAGGAGGTCATCGAGCTGGCGGGGTTGACCAGCGTGGCCGGCAAGCGCGTGGGCGCCTTCTCGCTCGGCATGGGCCAGCGGCTCGGCATCGCCTCGGCGCTCCTCGGTGACCCTGCGATCGTCATGCTCGACGAACCGGTCAACGGCCTTGACCCCGAGGGCGTGCTGTGGGTGCGCAATCTCCTGCGTGGGCTGGCCGACGAGGGGCGGGCCGTGATGCTCTCCTCGCACCTGATGAGCGAGACCGCGCTGATCGCCGACCATCTCGTGATCATCGGGCGCGGCCGGCTGCTCGCGGACACCACGGTCGACGAGTTCACCCGGGAAGCCAGCGGTGGCGGCGTGAAGGTCGTGACCGGGGAGGCCGTCCGGCTGCGTTCGCTGCTGGCCGGCCCACACGTCACGATCAGTTCCTCCTCCTCCGAGGAACTGCTGGTCACTGGGCGCGACGCTCGAGAGATAGGCGCCATCTCCGCGCAGCACGGAATACCGCTCTACGAACTGACCCCGCAGGCCGTCTCTCTGGAGGCGGCGTTCATGGATCTCACCCGCGACGTCGTCGAGTACCAGAGTGCTCCGGCCGGCACGGAACGAAAGGCCGCCTGATGCCTACGACCGCACTCCGCCGTCCAGGAAGGCGCCAACCGGTGTCCGCGGCGCCCGATCCCCACACTCCCTCCGCGCGCAGGACGTCCTACCAGGTGACCGGCATCCGGGTTCTGCGCTCGGAGTGGGCCAAGTTCTGGTCGCTGCGCTCCAGCTGGATCACCCTGGGCGTCGCCGCCTTCCTGCTCGTCCTCTTCGGGGCGATCGCCAGCTATACGTACAGTCCTGACGCGGTCGCGACCTCCGGACCACCAGGACCGGGCTCAGGCAGTGACAGCGACGCGGTCAGCCTGGCTCTGAGCGGAGTCTCCTTGGCACAGCTCGCCATCGGCGTCCTCGGGGTACTGCTGGCCGCGGGCGAGTACAGCACCGGCATGATCCGCTCCACCCTCACCGCGGTGCCTCGCCGGCTGCCGGTGCTGTGGTCCAAGGCGGCCGTGATCGGGCCCATCGCCCTGATCCTCACCACCGTCGGTGCGCTGGCCGCGTTCCAGCTGGGCACCCCGGGCCTGGACGGCGAGAAGATCGCGCTCTCCCTGGGCGACGACGGTGTACTGCGCAGCTTGGCCGGCGCCGGTGTCTACCTCGGCCTGGTCGCCGTGTTCGGTGTGGCTCTGGGCATGCTGATCCGCTCCTCCGCCGGTGCCATCGCGGCCCTCGTCGGGATCCTGCTCGTACTGCCCGGTCTGGCATCGCTGTTGCCCGACTCCTGGTACGACACGCTCAGCCCCTACTTCCCCAGCAACGCCGGGTCGGCCGTCTACGCCCTGCACGAGTCCTCCGACTCCCTCTCACCGGGCGCGGGGCTCGCGGTCTTCGCCGGCTGGGTGGCGATCGCCCTCGTGGGTGCGGCGTTCCGGCTCCGCAAGACCGACGCCTGACCAGGGCATGAGGACAATGGTGTCCATGAGCGCGGAACGCGCGGCAGTCGCCGCGGACAACACCCGGGGGGCGGCGCTCCCGCCACCCGGGTTCGACGCCGACTGGGCGCACCCCGTCCTGGGGCACATGTGGCGCGGTCAGCAGGACCGGCAGCGGCTGGACCGCCGCCATCCGTGGCTGCTCGACACGGCGGTGGTACTGGCCGTTGTCCTGATCGGCCTGCCCGACCTGCTCTCCGGGACCAGCCACGGCCCTTTCGGGGAGGCGGTGCACCGGAATGAGGGGCCGGACGGCCTCCTGTACCTCTTCACCGCGGGGCTCATCGTGCCGCTGTGGTGGCGGCGCAGGGCCCCGGCCGTGACCTTCTTCGTGATCGCGTCCGTGTCGCTCGTCCAGTGGTCCTTCGGGGTGTGGCAGCAAGCCGGTATCAGTACGCTCGTCGCGCTGTATTCCCTGGCCCTGCACGGCTCGTTGCGGACGCTGGGCTGGGCAGCGGCGGTCACGGTCGCCGAGACGACGGTGGCGGTCTGCTTCCTGGTGGACATCGGGAACCCGGTGCGCGGCCTGTTCTTCCTGCTGGGAACAGCGACGGCGGCCGTGGCCGTCGGGCTGACCCTGCGGATCCGCCGGATGTATCTGGCGGCGTTGGAGGATCGCGCCCAGCGTCTGGAGGTCGAACGCGACCAGCGCGTCAAGCTCACCGCCGCCGCCGAGCGCGCCCGGGTCGCCCGCGAGATGCACGACATCGTCGGCCACAACCTCTCGGTCATGGTCACGGTCGCCGACGGTGCCGCGACCCTCGCCGCGCACCGGAACGAGCAGTCCACCGAGGCCCTGCGCGTCCTCGGTGACACCGGCCGACAGGCCATGAGCGAACTGCGCCGCATGCTGGGCGTGCTCCGCGAGGAACAGGACGACGAACGGCTGCTCGGCCCGCAGCCCGGCATCCGAGATCTGGACGCCCTGCTGGCGCGGGTCCGGGCGGCGGGGGTGACGGTCACCTACCGGACCGTGGGCGACCTCGACGGCCTGGGCGACGGGGTGCAGCTCACCGTGTACCGCGTGGTTCAGGAATCGCTGACCAACACCCTCAAACACGCCGGGACCGGCACGTCCGCCGACGTCACCCTCGCCGCGGAGGGGAGCGAGGTACGGATCCGGGTCACCGACACGGGCATCCCGCCCGGGGCCCTCCCGCGGGCCGAGCCGGCGACGGAAGAAGACGGCCCCGGCCACGGGCTGGTCGGCATCCGCCAGCGAGCCGCCATGTACGGCGGGACCGTCACCATGGGACCGCGCGACACCGGCCACGGCTGGCTCGTGGACGTCGTGCTCGACGTACCGCCGGGAGAGCGCCTGTCATGACCACCGTCCTCATCGCCGACGACCAGCCCCTCCAGCGCCTGGGCGTCCGCATGCTCCTGCAAGGCACTCCGGGTCTGGAATCGGTCGGCGAGGCCGAACACGGCGCCGAGGCCGTCCGCATGGCCGCCGAACTCCGCCCCGACGTCGTCCTCATGGACGTCCGGATGCCCGGCATGGACGGCATCGAGGCCACCCGCCGCATCGTCGCGTCCGGCGGCCGCACCCGCGTCCTCATCGTCACCACCTTCGACCTGGACGAGTACGCCTACGAGGGACTGCGGGCCGGCGCCAGCGGCTTCCTGCTCAAGGACGCCCGCCCCGAGGAACTCGTCGCCGGGATTCACGCGGTCGCGACCGGCGACGCCGTCGTGGCCCCCCGACTGACCCGGCGCCTGCTCGACGCCTACGCCCACCAGGTCCTCGCCCCGGCCCACGCCTCCGGGCCTCAGGATCCTCGTCTGAGAGCCCTCAGCGACCGCGAACAAGAGGTACTGGTCGCCATCGGCAACGGCTGGACCAACACGGAGATCGCCGAGCGCCTCGTGCTCAGCGAATCCACGGTGAAGAAGCACGTCGGACGGGTCCTCGCCAAGATCGGAGCCCGTGACCGGATCCAGGCCGTGATCATGGCCTACGACGTCGGGCTGGTCCGGGCGAAGCCGCAGTAGCCGCTGTCCGCCGAGTACGAATTGACGGTCGTGGGCGAGGCGGCGAGCGGGGCCGACGCGGGTTCCTCCTCGACGACGCCGCTCCGGACGAACTGACCGTGGCCATCCGAGTCGTTGCCGCCACCGGCGCGGTGATCACCCTGGCTTTGACCCGCGCTCTCGTCGATGTCGTCCGTTCAGCCACAGGCCGCGTCTCGGCATCCTCACCGAACGCGAACGTGATGTGCTCACGGCGGTGGCGTACGAGTCCGGGCTGGTCCGGCCGGCCGCCTGACGGGCGCGGTGCCGTGTCACCCTCAGGAGGGGTCCGCCGTCCCCGTCGCGAGCAGGCCGTTGACCACCAGGGCCGCCAACGACTCCGCCGTGGCCGTGAGTTGCTCCGGCGAGGCGGATTCCGGTCTGCCGAGGCGTCTCGCCAGCGGGGTGTCGATCATGCCCGAGACGGGCGGGACGACGGCGAAGAACAGCACGTCCATCGGGACGGGTGCCATACGCCCGGCGGCCACGAGCCGCACGATGCTGGGGGTCATGAGCCGCAGGGTCGGAGTGAAGTAGTGCTCGTACAGGTAGTCAAGCCGCTCGGTGTCCTGGGCGAACTCGGCGACGACGACCCGTCCGATCAGGGGGGTGTCCACGGCGGACCGGTAGAAGCCTGTGATGACTCGCCGCAGGTACTCGGCGTCGTCGACCGATGTGTCCACCTGAGGCATGCTCGCCAGCTGCGCCCCCAGGGCGGCGTCCATCACCGCCCGCCAGAACGCGGCCTTGGACCCGTACCGGTCGTTGATGAAGTTGTGGCTCACGCCCAGGCGGCGGGCCAACTCGCGCGCGGAGGCGCGGTCGTACCCGAGCTCCGCGAAGGCCTCCAAGCCGCGCAGCAGGATGCTCTCCTCGTCGGGTATTGCGGGAGTGTCCGCGCCGGGGCGGCCCGGGCGTCGAGTGGATTCGGCTCTCACGCCCACCCCTGCCTCCGATTCCTTCTGTGACCCGGACTGTGAAAGGCCATCTTAGGGGTCTCGGATCAGTACTTGACACCTGTCAGAATATCTGTAATCTGACAGGTGTCAAGATGTGTGTCGGTCCAGTGCGCCGAGCACGTAAGGCACTCCCCTCGCCCACGCTTCGGAGTTCTCGCCATGCCCAGGAAGCCCACCGACACGGCCGCCGGTCCGGCCGTCACCGCCTTGTCGTCAGGTCATCCGTCCTACCGCCACCGCTGGTGGATCCTTGCCGTCATCGGCGTCGCCCAGCTGATGGTCGTGCTGGACGCGACGATCGTGAACATCGCTCTGCCGTCCGCTCAGAAGGACCTGGGATTCTCCGACGGGGACCGGCAGTGGGTCGTCACCGCCTACGCGCTCGCCTTCGGCAGCCTTCTGCTGCTCGGCGGTCGGATTGCCGACCTCTTCGGCCGCAAGGTGACCTTCCTGGTCGGTCTTGTGGGCTTTGCCGGTGCCTCCGCGCTCGGCGGGGCCGCGAGCAGCTTCGAGATGCTCATCGTCGCCCGGGCCGCGCAGGGTCTGTTCGGCGCGCTGCTCGCCCCGGCCGCCCTGTCCCTGTTGACCACGACCTTCACCGACACCAAGGAACGCGCCAAGGCCTTCGGCGTCTACGGTGCCATCGCCGGTGCGGGCGGTGCCATCGGGCTGCTCCTCGGCGGCGTGCTGACCGAGTACCTCGACTGGCGCTGGACCCTCTACGTCAACCTCGCCTTCGCAGGCGTCGCCTTCGTCGGCGGTGCGCTGCTGCTCCAGCGTGCCCGGCGCGACAAGAGCGTGACGATTGACGTCCCTGGTGCCGTTCTGGTCTCCGGCGGTCTGTTCTGCCTGGTCTACGGCTTCTCCAACGCAGAGAGCCACGACTGGGACTCCTCGGCCACCTGGGGTTTCCTGCTCGCCGGAGCCGCGCTGCTCTCCGCCTTCACCTGGTGGCAGACGCGCTCGGCCCACCCGCTGCTGCCGTTGCGGATCCTGCTCGACCGCAACCGGGGCGCCTCGTTCATCTCCGTGCTCATCACCGGCGCCGGCATGTTCGGTGTCTTCCTCTTCCTCACCTACTACCTCCAGCAGAGCCTGGCCTACACCCCCGTCAAGACCGGGCTGGCCTTCCTGCCGATGGTCGCCGGGCTCATGCTCGCTTCCACCCTGGCCTCCACCGCGCTGATCCCCCGGTTCGGGCCCAAGCCGGTGGTGCCGCTGGGGATGGGTATGGCCGCGGCCGCCATGGTCTGGCTCACCGCGCTGGATCTGGGCAGCGGCTACGCCACGGACGTCCTGCCCCCGCTGGTCGTGGCGGGCCTCGGACTCGGTCTGGTGATGGCCCCGTCCATGAGCCTGGCCACGGCAGGCGTGGGCGCGGAGGACGCCGGTGTAGCCTCGGCGGCCGTCAACACCATGCAGCAAGTGGGCGGCTCCCTCGGTACCGCCCTGCTGAACACCCTCTCCACCAGCGCCGCCACGGACTATCTGGCCGACAGGAACCCCAAGGACCCCGCTGTCGTCGCCCAGGCCAGTCTGGAGGCCTACTCCACCGCCTACTGGTGGTCGGCCGCGTTCTTCGTGGCGGGGCTGGTCGTCAGCGTGCTGCTGTACCGGCGTGGGGCGCCCGCCGTGGACGCGGATGCCGCACCCGTGGTGCACATGTGAGGTCCCCATACCCTTGCGGAGCGGCTCGCCGGACGTCCGGCGAGCCGCTTTCCGGCACCGGCGCGGTGGACTCGTCGCTGAGCCGGGGGGAGCAGGATCCGGAAGGTGGCGCCCTGGCGAGGGGGCGAGTCGACCTCGACGTGGCCATCGTGGGCGGCGACCAGGGAACCTGACGCAGCCGGGACGGCACGGATCCCTGCCTGGGCCAGTCCCTCCACGGCGGCGTCGGCGTGCTCGGGCGAGAGGGCGTTGTGGCACCAGTCGCCCACGGTGGTCGTGCCGCAGTTGATCTGGTTCAGTGCGCCGGCCAGGTTGCTGATGTGCATGTCGGCCGGGGTGTAGTGGCCGACGCATTCGCCGTGGAGGTGGGTGAGGTACTCCATGAGCGTCCAGTCGGCGCCTGCGGAGCGCAGCGCTGTCTGCCAGGTGTGCAGGTGGGCGTTGACCAGGCCGGGGATGAGGATACGGCCGGAGAAGTCGACGTCCTCGGCGTCGGGTGCCTCGATGTTCTCGCCGATGGCGGCGATGCGGGCACCGTCGACGAGGACATCGGCGTGCTCGGCGTCCGGGCGGCCCGGCACCATCGTGATGACCTGCGCCCCGCGCAGCAGTACGCGGCTCATGCGGTGGACCGTCGTCCGGAGGAGGTGCGGCTCTGCTGGGACATGGTGCGGCTCCTTGCCTATGGCGTCATTGCCCGCGCGGCGGATTGTGTGGTGGTGAGGAAGTCCCGGGTGGCGATGTGCCCGATGTAGCCGTCGGGACGGATCAGCAGCAGAGTGTCGGCGTCCAGGCCGTATGCGTCCTTCAGCGCGTTCTCAGGGTCGGTAAGGGTGAGGCTGTCGGCGGCACGCGCCCCGACCGTCAGCCGATTCAGCTGAGCGCCGGCTGTCGGCCAGGGGAGCTCTGCGAGGTCGCGGGCGGCACCCGCGCCGTAGGCGATGGCGGTGAAGTGCGGCCCGCGGCAGATGTCGAACAGCCGGGTCCCGGTCCCGTCGGCGCGGAGCAGCTCGGCGTCGGGGGCGCGGTCGCCCACGCGCAGGGTCTCGGTGCGCATGCCGTCGGCGGGGGCGAGCGGGCCGCCGTAGTAGGTCAGGGCGAGTTGCTGCTCGTCCTTGCCTCGCTTCATGCTCGACGGGTCGAGCTTGGCGATGCCGCCCCACTTCGCCGTGGACAGGCCCAGGACCCCGGCGGCGATCGGCTGCCGCTCGGCCTCGTAGGTGTGCAGCAGTGCCGCGCTCGCCCCGGCGAGGGTCTGACCGATTTTCCAGCCGAGGTTGTAGCCGTCCTGGATGCCGGTGTTCAGGCCCTGGGCACCGGCCGGGGTGTGGACGTGCGCGGCGTCACCGGCAAGGAAGACACGTCCCCGGCCATAGTGTTCCGCCAGGCGGATGTTCGGTCGGAACACCGACGTCCAGTGGATGTCGTGCAGCTGAATGCGCCGGTCGCGGGTGTGGGAGTGGATCCGCCGGAGGATGTCGTCCTTGTCCGAGGGCGGTTCCTCGTCGGGCCCGAGGCTGATCATCCACTGGAACATGTCGCTGCCGGGGAGCGGACAGGCGCCGATGCGCTTGCCGCCGAGGCCGGGCCACATGTGCCACCGGTTGCGGGCCAGACCGGTCACGGTGGCATCGACGATGAGCATCCGGTCGCTCTCGTGCGTCGTCCCGACGAACCCGATGCCGAGTTGCTTGCGCACCGCGCTGGAACCGCCGTCCGCGCCTACGACGTACCGGGCGACGATCTCCTCGGTGCCGTCCGCGTCCGTCACCTTGGCGACCACGCTGTCCTCGTCCTGTGCCAGCTCGGTCAGTTCCCTGCCGAACTCGATCTCACGGCCGAGTCTGCTGAGCCGGGTGTGCAGTGCGCGGTCCGTGCGGAACTGAGGGATCAGCCAGGTGTTCGGGTAGGGGACGTCAGGGGTCGCGTCCCGGTGGGTGAACATCTTCCAGGGCACGGCGAGGGGGCCCGCATGGATCCCGAGCTTGGGATAGGTGCTGCCGCCGGCCAGCACCTCGTCGAGGGCACCGAGGTCTTCGAGGACTTCGAGGCTGCGGGGCTGGACGCCCTTGGCGCGGGACCCCTCGAAGGCGCGGGGAGACCTGTCGATGATCCGTACGTCGAGTCCCCGCCGTACGAGGTCGATGGCCACGGCGGAGCCCGAAGGGCCCGCACCGATGACCAGTACGTCGATGACCTGCTGCGGGTGGTTCATGAGTCGAGCCTTTCGGTGCGCGCGGCCACGAACGGGACGATCTGATCGGCGACGTGGCGCGGGCGTTCAAATGGGGCCATGTGCCCACACTCGGGAATCACATGACGATGCTGGGGCCTCAGCAGGGCGCGCGCCGTGTCGAGGTGGGCCAGGGGCGTGACGTCGTCCTCGTCGCCCCACAGGAGCAGCGTGGGAATACCCAGCGCGCCCGTCTGAGGGAAGAGGTCGTCACGACCGGAGACCGGCAGGTGTTGCAGCGTGTCGAAGACCGCGTACAGCGAACCCTCGAAGCGAAAGGCGTCGAGGACCATGTCCGTCAGTTTCGAGCCGAGCTCAGGGTCGCGGACGTTGTGCCCGAGGTGCCCCTGGAGTATCCGGCGGCCGCGCCGCCGGGCGACGATACCGGCCAGCAGATCGTTGCCCAGTATCCGGTGAGGGGAGGTCGGCCGCGGTTTCGCGAGACCGGCGGGGCCGACGATGGTCAGGGTGGACACCGACGAGGGGTGCCGGGCGGGCGTAGGTCATGGCGACAAGTGCGCCCATGGAGGTTCCCACGAGATGCAACGGGCGCGTGGTCAGGCCGAGCCGTTCGGTCAACTCGGTCAGCTGTCGCGCGAAGAGGGTTTCGTCGTATCGCGCCCGCACCCGGTCCGAGTAGCCGCGGCCGTACGCGCTGCAGGTCAGAGTCCGCAGCCCGCGGGCGTTCAGCTCGGTGACGAGGCCGTCCCAGTAGAAGAGCGGGATGGTCAGGCCGCCCGCCATCACGACCATCTCGCCGTCCTCGGGGCCCTTCAGTTCGTAGTGCGTGACGCCGTCGGAGAGTTCGACGAAACTGCCGCGCAGAGCTTGCCGCGATTCGACGGTGAGCCGTCGGTCCTCGCCCTGCGCGACGAAGTACTTCATGGAACGGGCCTCCTTGGCCTCAGTGCGTGGGGGTGTCGGTGCAGGAGCGCAGGAACTTCGCGATCGCGTCCGAGACCCAGTGGGGATCCTCTTCGGGCAGCAGGTGACCGCCGTGGGGGTGCACCAGCTCTGCGGCGCCGGGGATGTCACGGGTGAAGTGCTGGCCGTCGATGCCCGCGCTGCGCAGTACGAGCGTGGGTGTCGTGATGCGGGGGATGTGCGCGCTGCGGTCGGGCTGGTCCGTGTTGCAGAGGTCGACGAAGGCGGAGCGGTTCCCGGGCCGGTTCATGAGCTGGTGGGCACGGTCCACCAGGGCGTCGTCCACGATCGTCGAGTGCGAGCCGACGTTCGAGCGCAGGTTGCGCTCGATGGCGCCGCGCGGCATCACCCGCCGCAACAGGGGGCGCAGTAGGGGGTTGCGTGTCAGGCGCATGCCTGCCGGTACCTCTTTCTCCGGGTAACCGGTGGCATTGACCAGCACCAGGCCGGACAGCCGCTCCGGATGGTCCAGCGCGAGGTTCCAGGCGATGTTGCCGCCCAGTGAATTGCCCGCCACCGCGTAGCGCGGCACGCCCAACGTCTCCAGGAAGTCCGCCACCGTCGCGGCATAGGCCGGGATGCGGTAGTCGCGGTCCATGCGAGGGCCTGTCAGGCCGAACCCCGGCAGGTCGGGGCGGATGACGTCGAACGACTCCGACAGCAGGTCTGCCGCGCGGTCGAAGTGCTGAAGCGACGACGCGCTGCCGTGCAGCAGGACGAGTGCCGGGCCGCCGCCGGCGCGTTTGTAGTGGATCCGCAATCCACCCACCACGACGAACCGGGAATCGGGCTGCGGCTCAGACCAGGTGCTCATAATGGTTACACTGTTACCGATAAGGTAGTCGTGTCAAGCGCAGGCTCCCGGCAGTCACGGCCTTGCGGCCTGCGACGTCGAGCGCGCTGCGGTAGTGGCTCACCTGGGTGGCGCCCGGAGTGACGTGGGACGGTCATCCCGGCATGGCCTCGGGCGGCGCCCGCCTGCGGTCTGCTCATGGCGGCTGGCGCGGTGGTGCACCTGCGCCATGGCGACCCGCTCGCGCAGGACCTGCCCGCCGTCGTACTGGCCCTGGCGGCGGTGGCGTACACCGGGGTGGCGATCGCCGAAGGCGGACGGACCGGGACGGGCGCCGCCTGGAGAGCGAAGCTGTCGATGCCCGACAGCTCACGGGCTTCTTGTGGGGCGTACCGTCGACAGTGTGCAGTACACGGCCGCACACCTCGTGTCTCGTGTCGCCGGCGACCTCAGGCCGAAGGCGGACGAGGTGATCGCCGACGTGTTGCGGTGCCTGCGGAGTGAGGTTCCTGAACTGTGGAGTAATCCGGATCTCGTCCGCATGACGTCTGAGAACGTCGCCGAGCATGTCGCCGGCGTGCTGGCGGGCCTGGAAAACGGCATCGACCCGCGCGAGATAGATCGGCCGGCCGCCGAGCTGGAACGCGCACGTCGACTGGCCCATTACGGCACGCCCGTCACAGCGCTGCTGCGGGCCTTCCGGCTCGGTCAGGGCATAGTCCTGGACAAAATGCTTGCCGAAATCGCGCGGGTGACGAAGGATGCGGAGTTGGTCAGCGAGGCATCGCGTCTCCTGCTCGTGATCGCGAACGGATACGTGGACGACGCGTCCGAGCAGGGTGTCACGGCGTTCCAGGAGGAGCGGGACCGGCGACTGCAGCGGCGTCTGTCCTTGGTGAACGAGGCCGGTCTGCGCATCGGGACCACCCTGGACATCGCTCGCACCACCCAGGAACTGGCAGACCTCGCCCTCGAGCACTTCGCCGAGCTGGTCACCGTCGACCTGCTCGACTCCGTGGTCTACGAGCACGGCACTCCGGCACCGGATCCCCTCGTACTGCACCGGGCCGCGCAGGTGTCGAGGGTGCAAGGAGGCCAGGAGCCGACGATTCGGGTGGGGGAGTGCCACACCTACCCGGACGGATCGGTCATGGCCCGCGCCCTGACCACCGGCCGGCCCTCCCGTCACACGGCGACACCGACGGATCCGGCCGACGACTTCGGCACTCGCCCTGCATGCTTGACGCTGGTGGTGCCGCTGAGCGCACGCGGCGTCACTCTTGGCGTCGCGAGGTTCTGCCGTCAGAGCAACCCGGTCGCCTTCGACGATGAGGATCTGTTCCTCGCCCAGGAGATCGCGGCCAGGGCGGCCGTGGCCATCGACAACGCCCGCCGCTACACACACGCCCGTGCCACGGCCCTCACTCTCCAGCGCAGTCTGCTGCCACGGCGTACGGCGGAGCAGGCTGCCGTCGAAGTCGCCTGCCGCTACCTGCCGGCCGGTGCCCAGGCCGGTGTGGGCGGCGACTGGTACGACGTGATCCCGCTGTCCGGTGCTCGGGTTGCCCTGGTGGTGGGCGACGTGGTCGGTCACGGCATCCACGCCGCCGCCACGATGGGGCGCCTGCGGACCGCAGTCCGCACCCTCGCCGACATCGACCTGCCTCCCGAGGAACTGCTGACACACCTGGACGACGTCGTCATCCGCCTGTCCGCCGAAGCCTCGGCCGACCCGGACGCCGAAACGACCGGGGACATCGGCGCCACATGCCTGTACGCCGTCTACGACCCTGTCGACGGCCATTGCTCCCTGGCCCGCGCGGGGCACGTGCCGCCCGCCGTAGTGCACGGAGACGGAACCGTCGATCTCCTGACCATGCCGCACGGCCCGCCGCTGGGCCTGGGTGGCCTGCCGTTCGAGGCGGCGGAGGTCGACCTTCCCGAAGGCAGCATCCTCGCTCTGTACACCGACGGCCTGGTCGAAGCCCGCGACCGCGATATCGAGGCGGGCCTCACCCTCCTTTGCCACGCCCTCGCACAACCCTCCGCATCACTGGAGGCCGCCTGCGACAGCGTGCTCCAGGCATTGCTGCCCGCAGCAGGTCTGCCTCGCGACGACATCGCCCTGCTGCTGACCCGCACCCGCGCCCTCGGGGACGGCCAGGTCGCAGCCTGGGACGTGGACGCCGACCCGGCAGCCGTCGCCCAGGTCCGTAGGAGCGCAGCCCGGCAGCTGGCCGCCTGGGGACTGGAGGACCTCGATTTCGTCACCGAACTGGTGGTCAGCGAACTGGTCACCAACGCCATCCGCTACGGCCGGCCCCCCATCCGCCTGCGTCTCATCCGGGACTGCTCCCTACTGGTCGAGGTGTCCGACGCCGGCAGTACCACCCCCCACCTGCGCCGTGCCCGCGCCTTCGATGAAGGCGGACGCGGCCTGCTGCTCGTCGCCCAGCTCACCGAACGTTGGGGAACGCGTCATGCCCGGCAGGGCAAGACGGTCTGGGCCGAGCTGGGAGAGGAGAATCACGCCGAGCCCTCGGAGCCGGCCTTGCGCCTGTAGCCGGCGCCGAGTGGGGCGAGCTGCGAGACCAGCAACTGGCCACGGCATGCATTATGGCGTTGCTGCGCTGACGGCGCCCGTTTGCGCGACGGGATGAGGAGCGGGTTCTCATCGAGGCTGTGCTCTCGTCAGCAGTCCACGGACACGCCCTGCTGGGAGTTGGCGTCTTCCTCGGGTCGATCTTCTGCTGCGGCTGTGGGAACGAGTCCGCCCGGTCACCGGCGGCCGGCTGGTCATCGTGGGTCACGGTCCCGAACGGCAGAGACTCCAGGCGCAGGCCGGGCCCGGCGTGGTCATCACCGGACGGGTGTCGGAAGAGCAGAAGCACCAACTGATTTCCAGCCGAGGTGTAGCCGTCCTGCATGCCGGTGTTCAGGCCCTGGGCGACGGCGCGGCGGGGACGGGGGCACCGAGGCCCCGTGACAGGGCGCGAGCTGTGGCCCGCAGAGCGGGAGAGATGAACCGTGGCTCTGTGTGGCCCGCCGGTACGACAACCGAGAGTGCCGCGACGACGTCTCCGGTCGCGCCGCGCACCGGCACTGCGGCAGCGAGCAGCGGGCGAGGTTCCTGTCGGCTGACGACGGCGATCCCGTTGCGGCGTACCTCGGCGAGGGCGCGGCGCAACGCGGCCGAGGAGAGGGGCACGCCTTCCGGTTCGTGGACCAGTGGTTGGGCGAGGTAGGTCTCCTGGAAGTCCGGGTCGGCATGGGCAAGGAGAACGAGACCGACCCCGGTGGAATGCAGCGGCAGACGGCCGCCCACGCGGTACAGCACATCGATGGCCTCACGCGCCGACAAACGTTCGACCAGGAGAGCTTCCATGCCGTCCAGGACGGCGAACAGGACGTGCTGGTGCGTCGCCTCGTACAGGTCCTCCATGAACGGGAGCGCCACCGTGCGCAGGCCGTGGGCGCGCGGCGCGAGCGAGGCTACTTCCCACAGACGCAGGCCGACCACGAAACGGCCGTCGGGGTCCCGTTCCAGAGCCCCCCAGTGAAGCAGGCGCCGGGCGAGCCGGAGTGTCGTACTGGGCGGGGTGTCCGTGACCCGGCTCAGTTCGGCGAGAGTCATGGCGCGGCGGGTCTCGTTGAAGGCCGCGAGCAGAGCGAACGCCCGGTCGATCACCGGATCGCCCTGGGCCGGCCGGCGGCCCCGAGAGACGCTGGGGGGGTTCGTCATGCCTGCAGTCTCACGCTTCGGGCCGCTCCCCGTATATTGCGGCAAGGTTTCGATCGCATGCCATTCAATGGAATTGCCGCTGGTGCCGATCTGGTCGATCTCCCACTGTTACCCCACACGTCGACCAGATGCCTCTCAGGTTCCGAGCCGAGCCCATTCCGAGGAGACCCATGACTGCGGAGTTCACACAGAGCGGTGCGGAGCAGTTCTCCCTTCCGGGCAAGCCCGTGCCCTTCTTCCTGGAGGCAGGTGAGGGGGAGCGGGCGCACCTGTACGACTCACTGATCACCGTGCTGCTCAGCAAAGACGAGACCGAGGGACAGTTCGGAGTGTTCACCTACTCCGCTCCCAAGGGCGACGCGATCCCCACACATGCGCACGCCGATGTCCACGAGACGTTCTTCATGCTCTCCGGGCGGGCTCGCGTGTGGATCCAGGACGCGCAAGGCGAGCGACACGAGAAGTTGCTGGGAACCGGCGACTTCGGCTACGTCCCGGCGGGCTGCCTGCACACCTTCCGTGTGGAGGCCGACGACACCCGGATCATGGGCGTGTCCAGCGGCGGTTTCGAGCGCTTCTTCGCCGCGTCCGGCACCCGTACAGACTCCCTGGAACTGCCGCAGCCGCCGTACGTCCCCTCCCCGGAGCAGATCGGCCGCGCGGCGCGCGAGTACGGCAACGACTTCCGGTTCGACCTGCGTCCCTTGGACGGCTGACATGGCCAGGCACGCCACACCGCTGCCCACCGAGGAAGTCACACCGGCGGGCACCCGGCTGCTGCGAGGGGTCGAGTACGCGACACCGGACGGATTCCGCCCGCTCCTGCTCGATCTCCACCTCCCCGCCGCGCACCCTGCCGGGGGCCCCGTGCCGGTCGTTGTCTTCCTGCACGGTGGGGGCTGGCGGACCGGAGGTCGCGCTCGGTTCGGGTCGGCCTTCGAGGTGTGGGAGGTCAGTCCGTTCGACCTGCTCGCGGCGGCCGGCTTCGCGGTCGTCTCGATCGACTACCGGCTCAGCGCGGAGGCCGTCTTCCCCGCTCAACTGCACGACGGCAAAGCCGCCTTGCGCTGGGTGCGCGAGCACGCCGAGGAGCTGGGGCTCGACGCCGAACGGGTCGTGCTGTGGGGCGAGTCGGCCGGCGGCCATCTCGCCGCGCTGCTCGGACTGACGGTCTGCCGACCGGAGCCGGAAACCGACCACGTGGTGGCTGGTCCGTACGCCGGCGTCGTCGGTGTCGTGGACTGGTACGGGCCCGCCGACCTACGGACCATGCAAAGCCAGTCCCGCCCCGACGCCGTGACCGTGCCCGACGCGGCGGATTCCCGGGAGGCCCAGTTGATCGGGGCGCCCGTACCCGAGGCGCCCCGGCTTGCTGCGGAGGCGAGCCCGGTCACCTACGTCTGCTCCGCCGCTCCGCCGTTCCTGCTCGCCCACGGCACGGCCGACCGGTTCGCCCCGAGCGCCCAGAGCGAACAGCTCGCCCAGGCGCTGCGGGCCAGCGGCAGCGAGGTGACCTTGCGGCTCATCGACTCCGCGGACCACCTGTGGGCCGGTCTGCCCGATCCGCGGACCGTCTTCGACGACGCCCTGGACTTCGCCCTGCGCGTCTGCGCCCCGATCGCGGCACGCACCCCCCGCCGGCCCGCCGCCGTGCGCGCCTTCTGACTCCACCCCCCGTCCCCACCCCCCGTCCCCACCCCCCGTCCCCGCCCGCCGGCATCGACCCGCCCAGGTCGTAGGCAAAGGAGCCTCGGTAATGAATCGTTTCAAACTCTCCTCGGCAAGAAACAAAGTGCTCTTGGCAACCGCCGTCGCCCTCGCCTCCACCGGTGTCACGGCCTGCAGCTCGTCCTCCGCGAGCGGGTCCTCGGCGTCCGCGTCGGACACCCTCACGGTCGGCATGGACGGCGACTCGGCCGCGAATGGCTACGACCCCGCGAAGTACACGGAGATGCGGCAGTTCTTCGAGAGCGTGTACGACTCGCTCTTCGTCAAGACCGCCGACGGCGGCGTCAAGCCGAGCCTGGCCACCAAGTTCGCGTACAACAAGGACAAGACGCAGCTGACCCTCACACTGCGCAAGGGAGTGACGTTCGCGGACGGCAGCACGCTCACCGCCGCCGTGGTCAAGAAGAACCTCGACCGACGCAATGACGCCGCCCTGGTCGCGTACGGGAACATGGCCAAGGGCGGACAGGCCGAGATCAAGCAGGTCACCGCACCCGACGATCAGACCGTCGTCCTCACCTTCGCCAAGGCCCAACCGACCTTCCAGGAACAGCTCGCCTCCGACGCCGGAATGATCGTCAGCGCCAAGGGACTCGCCGACAGCAAGGCCCTCGGCGTCGCACCCTACGGCTCGGGCCCCTACACCCTCGACAAGTCGGGATCGGTCAAGGGCAGCAAGTACACGATGGTGCGCCGGAAGGGTTACTGGAACTCCGCGGCCTTCGCCTACGACACCGTCGTCTACCGTGCTCTGCCGGACCCGCAGGCCAGAGCCAACGCCCTGGTGTCCGGTCAGGTGGACGTCGCCGCGGTCGCCGGCTCGACCTCCTCGTTCGTCAAGTCGCGCGGCACGGGGCTGTCCTCCCTGGGCGGCACGGTGGTGACCCTGCCGGTCTTCGACAAGAAGGGCACGGTCTCCAAACCGTTCGGCGACGAAAGGGTTCGCCAGGCCATCCAGGTCGCGGTCAACCGCCAGGACCTGGTGAGCGGGCTCCACAAGGGCGACAAGCCGACCTCCAACGCCTTCCCGTCCTCCTTCGACGGCTACGACGCCTCGCTCAACACCACCTGGGGCTACAACCCGGTCAAGGCCAAGAAGCTGCTCGCCGAGGCCGGATACGCCAAGGGCTTCTCCTTCACGGTGATCACCAGCCAGGCCAATCAGACCGACCTGGAAGCGATCCAGAAGCAGCTCAAGGCAGTCGGGATCGACATGAAGCTCAAGGCCGCCGCCTCCACCGAAGAGGCCTTCGCGGCCGTGAACACCACCCCGCTCGGCTACCTCGCGTTCAACTGGCCGGAACCGGTGGTAGCCATGCAGGCCGTCGTCCTCGGGGGGTTCCTGAACACCCAGAAGGCGACCGACAAGCAGCTCACGGAGTACACGGACGCCGCCGCGGGCGCCACCGGCGCGAAGCGGACAGAGGCTCTCACCAAGCTCAACACCCGTCTGGTGGAAGCGGGCTGGCTGATCCCGCTGTACGAGAGCTACTCCTACGCCGGTTACAACACCAAGAAGGTCAAGCCCCTCACCTTCGCGGGCAACGACGCATACCCGCTGCTGTCCTCGATCAAGCCGGCCTCCTGACGACCGGCCCGGTCGGGGACCACTCGAAGAAGAAGAGGAAGGAGGAGGCTCCGTGACCAGATTCCTCGCCCGGCGGGCCGCGATGGCGGTCCTGACGCTGCTGGCGGTGATCGTCCTGACCTTCGCACTCGTTCACTCCATTCCGGGCAGCCCGGGCGCGGTGATGCTCGGCCCGGGAGCCTCCGCGCAAGAGATCCACGCCCAGAACGAACTGCTCGGCTGGAACCAGCCGCTGGCCGTCCAGTTCTGGGACTGGATCACCCACGCGGTCCGCGGAGACCTCGGCACCTCCCTCACCGGAGGCAACGAGGTCGGCCCGGACCTGGCGTCCCGGCTCCCGGTGACCGCGGCCATCGCATTCGGCGCCACTGCCCTGAGCGGTGTGCTCGGCATTGTCTCGGGAGTGGTGGCGGCGGTCCGCGGCGGTCTCGTTGATCGGTTCATCACCGCTTTCTCCGGGATCGTGGTGTCCCTGCCGACCTTCTGGCTGGGCATCCTGCTGGTCTACATCGCCTCCATCCGGCTCGGCTGGCTCCCGGCGACCGGCTACACCCCCTTCACGGACTCGCCCGTCGACTGGGCCAAGAGCCTGGCCCTTCCGGTGCTCAGCCTGGCGATCGGCGGGGCTGCGCTCGTGGCGCGGCAGGCACGCGCCTCCATGGTCGAGGCTCTGGGGCAGGAACACATCAGGACCCTGCGCGCGACGGGGATTCCGCCCTGGCGGCTGCTGTACGTGCACGCGTTGCGCAACGCGAGTGTGCCCGTGGTGGCGGGGCTGGGCATGCAGTTCGTCGGGCTGTTCGGCAGCACCGTCATCGTCGAGCAGATCTTCGCTCTGCCGGGTCTGGGACAGGTCGCCCAGGCCGCAGTCACCTCCCACGACTTCCCGTCCGTGCAGGGAGTCGTGATCATCGCGACGGTCGTCGTCGTGGTCACCAACGTCGCGCTCGACGTACTGATCAGCGCCCTGAACCCGAAGTTGCGTGCGGCATGAGCGAATACCTTCAGGCGAAGCCGGCACAACAACTGCTCGAACAACCCGAGCACACCGCCACCGAGGCGTCGCAGCCCGCCCGGCACCAGCTGCCCCGGCTGCTGCGCAGGCCGGGCGGCATCTTCGGACTCGGCTGGCTGGCACTGCTGGTCGTGCTCTCGCTCACGGCGTCCTGGTGGATCCCGTACGGGACCAACGACCAGCAACTGTCGGCCGCGTTGCAGGGCCCCAGTGCCCAACACTGGCTCGGTACCGACGAGTTGGGGCGCGATCTGCTCAGCCGGATCTTCGCAGCCGGGGCGAGCACGTTGGGAGCCTCCCTGCTGACCGTGGCGGTGGCCTACGCCATCGCCGTCCCCCTGGCGCTCGTCGCCGCCGAGCGCGGCGGGCACACGGAGACGGTCATCAGCCGCACCACCGAGATCATGATGGCCCTGCCGGGCACGGTGATCATCCTCGCGTTCATCGGGGTGTTCGGTGTGGACACCGTGCTCATCATGACCGTGCTGGGCGTGTTGATCTCCTCCGGGATGTACCGGGTGCTGCTGGGGGTGGCGCGCTCCCTGCGGGAGCAGTTGTACGTGGACGCGGCACGGGTCAACGGCCTCGGCTCCTGGCGGGTCAACCTCCGCCACGTGCTGCCGGGCATGCGGACGGTCCTGGCCGTGCAGGCGGCCCTGCTGTTCGGCATCGGCCTGTTGATCCAGTCCGGCCTCGCCTTCATGGGCTTCGGCCCGAAGCCGCCCGCGCCCAGCTGGGGCGCCATGATCGGTACGGCCTCACAGCACATCTACGACGCACCCTGGCTGATGGTGCCCTCCGGACTGGTGCTGTCCCTGACCGTGATCGCCGCCAACCTGGTGGCCGACGCCCTGACCGACCCGGAGGAAGCACCCCGGACCGCCCGGCGGGCCGGGAAGCGGGCCGACGGGGCCGCCACAGGGCCGGCCGAGCCCGATGGATCGGGAGTACTGGACGTACGCGACCTGACGGTGGCCGTCGACGACGGACCGGTGCTGGTCAGCGGTGTCTCCTTCCGGGTCGAGCCCGGCCGGGTGCTCGGCCTGGTCGGCGAGTCCGGCTGTGGCAAGACCATGACCGCGCTGGCCGCACTCGGACTGCTGCCCGCCGGAGTCGCGGTCACCGGCGGCGCGCTGCACTGGCAGGGCCGCGACCTGGCATACCTCGACGAGCGACACCTACGCCCGGTCCGCGGACGCGAGATCGCCTACGTCTCGCAGGAGCCGATGGTCGCCCTCGACCCCATGTTCTCCGTCGCCTACCAGCTCACCGGACCACTGCGGCGACTTCGCGGGCTGTCCCGCGCGGAGGCGAGGGACGGCGCGGTGAGCCTGCTGAAACGGGTGGGAATCGTCGACCCCCAGGCCGTCATGCGCAGTTACCCCCACCAGTTGTCCGGCGGCATGGCCCAGCGAGTGGCGATCGCCCTCGCCTTGACCGGCGGCCCGAAACTGCTGGTGGCCGACGAGCCGACCACGGCCCTCGACGTGACCGTGCAGGCGGAGATCCTCAGCCTGCTGCGCTCACTCGTCAGCCAGTCGGGCACCTCGGTCGTGATCGTCACCCACGACCTCGGTGTCGTCGCCGACCTCTGCGACGACGTTGCGGTGATGTACGCCGGCGAGATCGTCGAATCCGGAACGGTGACCGAGGTACTGGACGCCCCCCGTCATCCGTACACCAAGGCGCTCCTCGGGGCGAACCCGCACGCGGGTGAGACTGTGACGCCCTCGCACCGGCTGACGGCCATCCCCGGCCAGGTGCCGGCGCCCGGTAGCTGGCCGCAGGGATGCCGCTTCCGTGACCGCTGCCTCTACGCGGCAGACGCCTGTGGGCAGCCCGTGGCACTGGAAGCGGCCGACCGGGGCGGCACCGTTCGCTGTGTCAGGGCCACCGAACTCGCGGTGGCCGCCGCCCACCCGGACGAGAGGACCCCGGCATGAGCACCACCACGGCCCCGGCCGACACCCAGCAGGCCCTCGCCCTGGACGTGCGGGACCTGACCGTCCACTACGCCCGCCGCTCCCGGCGCAAGCCGGTGCCTCCGGCCGTCGACGGCGTGTCGTTCTCCATCGCCCCCGGCGAGACCATCGGCCTGGTCGGCGAGTCGGGCTCGGGCAAGTCGACCATCGGCAAGGCGGTCCTGGGCCTCCAGTCCGCGACCGGTGGATCGATCTCCTTCTTCGGAGACGACATCACCCATGCCGCCCCGGCCCGGCGGCGGGCCCTCGCGGCCCAGCTGCGGGTGGTGTTCCAGGACCCGTACTCCTCCCTCAACCCCGCCATGACCATCGGCGAGACCCTCGCCGAACCGCTGCGCCTGATGGGCGTCGGCAAGGCGGAGGCGGCCCGGCGGGCGCGCACCGCCCTGGAGCACGTGGGGCTGCCCGCTTCCGCCGCCGAGCGTCGGCCCCGCCAGTTCTCCGGCGGCCAACGGCAGCGCATCGCGGTGGCCCGTGCCCTGGTGTGCGACCCGAAGGTCGTGGTATGCGACGAGCCGGTGAGCGCACTGGACCTGTCCACCCAGGCGCAGGTGCTCAACCTGCTCGCCGACCTGCGTGACGAGCGGGGTCTGTCGTACCTGTTCGTCGCCCACGACCTCGCGGTGGTCCGTTTCCTCGCTCAGCGGGTGGTTGTCCTTTACCGCGGCCAGGTGATGGAGACCGGTGCCGCGGCGGCCGTGGTCGAACAACCCCGCCACCCCTACACACGGGCCCTCACCGCCGCCGCCCCGGTGCCCCGCCCCGCTGAACAGGCGGCCCGGCGCGCCGCGCGTGAGGCGATGGGCATCGGAGCGGCCGGACTCGGAACTCCCTCCGCCGCCGGCTGCCCGTTCGCGTCGCGTTGTCCCCTCGCCACCGATGTGTGCCGCGCCGAGCGGCCCTCACTGCGCAGGGTCGGTGACAGCGATGTCGCCTGCCATCACGCCACCGACTGACCTCCCCCCTCGACGACTGCCCCACGCTCACGACCCCAGGAGCTCTTCCCATGGACCCCACACTCGACGATCTCGTACGCAAGCTCGACCTGGAGACCAAGCTCCGGCTGATCTCCGGCGCGGGCGCTTGGGCCACTCAGGCCTGCGAGGAGATCGGTCTGCGGCCGATCAGCGTCTCCGACGGGCCGGTCGGCGTCCGCGGCCCGGTCGAGGACGAGCGGGATTGGTCGGCCAACCTGCCCTCTTCCAGTGCGCTGGCCGCCACCTGGGACGAGGAACTGCTCCACCGGGTGGGCGCCTTGCTCGCCGCGGAAGCGGTACGCAAGGACGTCGACGTGGCGCTCGGCCCCACGGTCAACCTGCACCGTTCCCCGCTGGGCGGCCGGCACTTCGAGTGCTTCTCGGAGGACCCGCTCCTGACCGGCCGGATGGCGGCCGCATATGTCCGCGGCCTCCAGGACAACGGGGTCGGCGCCTGCCCGAAGCACTTCGTCGCCAACGACTCCGAGACCGACCGCACCACGGTCGACATCCGGGTGGACGAACGCACCCTGCGCGAGCTCTACCTCGCCCCCTTCGACCACCTCGTCACCGAGGCGGACCCCTGGACCGTGATGGCCGCCTACAACGGCGTCGACGGCGCGCCCATGACGGAGAGCCCACTGCTGCGTGACGTCCTGAAGGACGAGTGGGGCTGGGACGGTCTGGTCGTCTCCGACTGGGGCGCCGTCTACGGCACCGAGGAGTCCGCCTCCGCCGCGCTCGACCTGGCCATGCCGGGACCGTCGGAGCACTGGGGCGAGCCGCTGCTCGCCGCGGTACGCGAGGGCCGTGTCCCAGAGGCCGCCATCGACGACAAGGTGCGCAGGCTGCTACGGCTGGCGGCCCGCGTCGGCGCTCTCGACGGACACCCCGCCGCCGGACGCCCCGGTCCCGGCACGGTCGCGCAGGGCGGGGCACTGGCGCGTGAGGCCGCGACCGCCGCCATGGTGCTCGTCCGCAATCACGGGGACCTGCTGCCTCTCGCGACCGACAGGCTGTCCCGCGTCGCCCTGCTGGGCCCCGGAGCGCTGGACGCCCGGCCGCTCGGCGGGGGCAGCGCGACCGTCTTCCCGCCGTATGTCGTCAGCCCGCTGGAAGGACTGCGCTCGGCACTTGGCGACCGCGTCGAACTGGTCACCGCGCCGGGGGCTTCCCTCAGCGACGACCTGCGCACCCCCCGCCCCGGAGAACTCTCCCAACCCGGCACCCTCCGGTGGCTCGACGCGACCGGAGCGTGCCTCAAAGAGGAGCCGACGGCGGGCACGTGCTTCGTGCGCGACCTGAAATCTGTCGAGGAGGGCAGCGTCTCGTTCGAACTGCGCACCGTCTTCACCGCCGACACCGCCGGCGACTGGCAGCTCGGCATCAGGGGCGTCGGCGCGTTCGTCCTCGACCTCGACGGTGAGACGGTCATCGACACACACATCGTCCGCGACCCGCTCGACATCGGCTCGGTGGTCGGCGCCGCGCCGCAGGAGTACATCACCCGGCGGCTGAGGGAAGGCCAGAAGGTCGACGTGCGGCTGTGGTTCACCTGGGGCCAGGACATCATGCTGTTCTGGGTCGGCCTGGTGGTCGGCGAACCCAGGTTGCCCGCCGACCAGCAGCTCGCCCGCGCCGTCGAACTCGCCGCCGCCTCCGACGTCGCCGTCGTCGTCGTGGGCACCACTGAGGCCGTCGAGAGCGAGGGCTTCGACCGTACGACCCTGCGGCTGCCCGGTGACCAGGACGCCCTGGTACACGCCGTGGCCGCCGCCAACCCGCGCACCGTCGTCGTGGTCAACTCCGGTGCTCCCGTGGAGGTGCCCTGGCGGGATGAGGTCGCCGCCGTGCTGCTGGCCTGGTTCCCAGGCATGGAACTGGGCAACGCGCTGGCGGACGTACTGCTCGGCGTCGCGGAGCCCGGCGGCCGCCTGCCCACCACCTGGCCGACCCGCGACGAGGACGTCCCGGTGTGGAACACCACCCCCCGGGACGGAGTGCTGGAGTACACCGAGGGCCTGCACATCGGCCACCGCGCCTACCTGCGCGCGGGCACCGAACCCGCGTACTGGTTCGGCCACGGCCTGGGCTACACCACCTGGGATTACGAGGCCTTCGACGTACCCGCCCACGTGCACCCCGGCGAGGACCTGACCGTCACCGTGCGCCTGCGCAACAGCGGGGAGCGGCGCGGCAAGGAGGTCGTACAGGTCTACGCCGCCCGACCAGACTCGGCCGTCGAACGCCCCGAACTGTGGCTGGCCGGCTTCGCCGTCGCCGAGGCCGGACCGGGCGAGGCCATGGACGTCCCCGTACGCATCGCCGCGCGAGCCCTCCAGCACTGGTCGGTGACCGGTCGTCAGTGGGAGACCGAGAGCGGCGCGTTCCTTCTCTCCGCCAGTCGATCGGCCGGCCGGCCGATCCTCACGGAGGAAACGGTGGTCTCAGGATGAACTCGCCCACCTGTCTGCGTGCCGAACAGCTGGAACACGCCCTGGGCATCGGCACGCGTCGGCCCCGGCTCTCCTGGTGGCTTCCGGCCGACTCCCGCGTGCAGCTGGCCCATCGGATCAGAACAGGCGAGGGCTGGGACTCCGGCCGCGTCGAGGGGGCCGACAGCGTCCATGTGCCGTACGGCGGCCCTCCGCCGGGCTCCGGTGAACGGATCACCTGGCAGGTCAAGGTCTGGACCGACGTCGGCGAGAGCGACTGGTCCGAGTGGGCCTGGTTCGAGACCGGGCTGCTGGACCCCTCCGACTGGCAGGCCCTGTGGATCGAGCCCGTCGAGACCGAGGTGCCGCCCGCCGGACACCGCCCGGCCCATGTGTTGCGTACCCCCTTCTCGACGACGTCCCCGGTCCGCCGGGCCCGCCTCTACGCCACCGCGCAGGGGCTGTACGAGGCGTTCCTCAACGGCGAGAGGATCGGGGACGCCGAACTGACGCCCGGCTTCACGCAGTACGACGTACGGCTTCAGGTCCAGACGTACGACGTCACCGCACTGGTGCGTGAGGGCGACAACGTCCTCGGGGCACTCCTGTCCGATGGCTGGTTCCGCGGCCAGATCGGCATCACCCGCGCCCACGACCAGTGGGGGAAGCGGGTCTCATTCCTGGCGCAGCTGCATCTGGAACATGAAGACGGCACCACGACCGTCGTGTGCACCGGGAAGCACTGGCGCTCGGCCACCGCGCACATCGTCGAAACCGACCTCATCACCGGCCAGTTCAGCGACCTGCGCCGGACACGCACGGGATGGGACGTACCCGGGTACGACGGCCAAGAGTGGGGAACGGTCGACGTCGCCGACCACGGCTACGCCGGACTGGTCACCTCACCGGCCCCGCCCGTGCGACGCGTCGAGGAACTCGCCCCCGTCTCGGTGACCCGGCCGCGTCCCGACCGCCAGGTCTTCGATCTCGGCCAGAACATCAACGGCTGGGTAAGGCTGCGCGACCTCGGCCCCAAAGACACCCGCCTCACCCTCACGCACGGCGAATCACTCGACCACGACGGTGACGTGACGACGGACCACCTCCGCGTCGACCTGTCCTTCCTGCCCGAGCCCCTCCCGGCCGGCCAGGTCGACCACGTCGTCTCGGCGGGCCGCCCGGGCGAGACTTTCGAGCCCCGGCACACCACACACGGCTTCCGCTATGTCCGCATCGAAGGCCACCCCGGCGAGCTGACCACTGACGACCTGCGGGGCGTAGTGGTCCACACCGACCTGCGGCGCACCGGCTGGTTCGACTGCGGAGACGAGCGGATCAACCGGCTGCACGTAGCCGCCGTGTGGAGCATGCGCGGCAACGTCTGCGACATCCCCACGGACTGCCCCACCCGCGAACGCGCCGGCTGGACCGGGGACTGGCAGGTGTTCGCCCCCACCGCAGCCTTCCTCTACGACGTCGCCGGGTTCTCGGCCAAGTGGCTGCGCGACGTCGCAGCCGACCAGTGGCCGGACGGCACGGTCTCCAACATCTCGCCCGCCTGCCGCACCGAAGGCCCGAACGGCCCCGTGGCCCACCTCAACGGCTCGGCCGGCTGGGGCGACGCCGCGATCATCGTGCCCTGGCAGATGTACCGCGCCTACGGAGACCGGGCCGTGCTGGAGGAGCTGTGGCCGACCATGACGAGATGGCTCGGGCGGACCGAACGCGTGGCACGCGAAGCACGCCACCCGGACCGGGTCCTGCGCTCCGCCGAACCCGCCCCGCACGAGCGGTATCTGTGGGACACCGGGTTCCACTGGGGCGAATGGCTCGTGCCCGGCGAGCACATCGGCGATGACCTGTCCCAGTACGCGCAGCGCGACAAGGCCGACATCGCCACCGCGTACTACGCCCACTCCACCCGGCTGGCGGCGCGCATCGCCCGGGTGATCGGCCGAGACGAAGAGGCGGCGGCCTACGAAGAGTTGAGCGAGCGGATACGCGAGGCCTGGCGAACCGAGTTCATCACGCCCGACGGCTCACTGCGCCCGGACACCCAGGCCAACCACGTGCGCGCCCTCGCCTTCGACCTGGTGCCGAAAGAACTGCGAGCCCGGACCGCGGAGCGGCTCGCCGAGCTCGTACGGGACGCCGGCACGCATCTGGGCACCGGCTTCCTCGCGACCCCGGACCTGCTCCCTGTGCTTGCCGACACCGGGCACCTCGACGTGGCGTACGAGCTGCTGCTCCAGGACAGCGCACCGTCCTGGCTGCACATGATCGACCGAGGCGCGACCACGATCTGGGAGAGCTGGGAGGGTGTGGCCGACGACGGCACACCACGCGACTCCCTCAACCACTACTCCAAGGGCGCTGTCGTCTCCTTCCTGCATCGCTACACCGCCGGAATCGAGCCGGACGCGGACTTCCCGGGCTATCAGCGATTCACCGTGGCACCGCGCCCGGGCGGCGGCCTTGCTTGGGCACGAGCTGAACACCACTGCCCGTACGGACAGATTGAATCCGCCTGGGAAGTCGACGGCGACCGTTTCCGGCTCGACGTCACCGTGCCACCGGGCACCACCGCCGAGGTCGTCCTGCCTGACGGCACGCGGCGCACCGCCATTCCGGGCACGCATACCTACCATTGTGCTGCGCCCGCCGCCCTGACGACGACGGGAGCCTCCCGATGACCCACAGCACCGAGCGGGAACGAACCGATTCCGAGCCTCCTGAGTGGACTCCACCCGGCTTCCTGCCACCTGCCGGCCCCGTTGCGCGCGAGGACGGCTCGCTGCACTATTCCGGGATCAGCTATGCCCTCCCGCCCGGCTTCCGCCCCCTCCAGTTGGACCTGTGGGTACCGGCGGGAGGGGGCAGGCATCCGGTGGTGGTGTGGATCCACGGCGGAGCGTGGCAGTTCGGTGATCGCCGCTATCTGCCACCGACCCTTGAGACCGACGCCGTCTACCACGCGCTGCTGGAGGCCGGGATCGCGGTCGCCTCGATCGACTACCGCCTCGCGGGCGAGGCCGTCTTCCCTGCACAACTGCAGGATGCCAAGTCAGCCGTCCGCTATCTGCGCCGGCACGCCGCTCAACTCGGTCTGGACGCCGAGCGGTTCGGTGTGTGGGGCGAATCGGCCGGTGGACACCTCGCGGCACTTCTCGCCCTCACCGCGGGTCGCACCGCACAGGAGGGAGACCCCGTCGTCGCCGAGCCTCTCGACTCGGTGCGGGCCGTCGTGGACTGGTACGGAGTCAGCGACCTGGCCACCATGCCCAAGCTGGAGGTCCCCCCGGACCTGCCGCCGGGTACAGCCGATCCGATCGAGCAACTGCTGGGCGGCACCACCCCGGAGCGGGCCAGATCAGCGAGCCCCATCACCCACGTGAGCGCCGACGCACCGCCCTTCCTGCTCATCCACGGCACCGACGACATTCCCGTACCACTGGAACAAAGCAGCCTTCTGCACGCGGCGCTGCTCGCGGCGGGGGCGCAATCCGAACTGGTGACGGTCGAGGGCGCCGGTCACATCTTCGTCGGCGCAACCGACATCCCCGCTCTGATAGCCCGCTCGGTCGCCTTCCTGACCAAGCACCTGCGGGAGTGACCGCGATGACAGAACAGCACCAGGACCAGCCACAAGCGTGGACCCCACCTCGCTTCCTGCCTCCGGCCGAACCCCTCCGCCGCGCGGACGGCTCGCGGCACTATCCGGGGATCAGTTACGCCACCCTGCCCGGCTACCGCCCCCTCAAGCTCGACCTGTGGGTGCCCGAGGGCGAGGGACCTCACCCGGTTGTCGTCTTCGTCCACGGTGGTGCCTGGGCGCTCGGCGACCGCGGCGACCTGCTGCCCGCACAGGACACCTCCGCCGTGATCGACCTGCTGCTGGCAGCCGATTTGGCTGTCGCGTCCATCGACTACCGGCTCTCGCGCGAGGCGACCTTCCCCGCGCAGCTCCACGACACCAAGTCCGCAGTGCGCTACCTGCGCCGCCACGCGGATCAACTCGGCCTGGACAGCAGCCGGACAGCCGTGTGGGGAGAGTCGGCCGGCGCGCACCTCGCCGCGCTTCTCGCCCTCACCGCAGACCGTGTGGAACTGGCGGGCAACATCGGTGTCACCGGGCCCGACAGCACGGTCGTGGCCGCCGTCGGCTGGTACGGCATCTACGATCTCGCCGCCCTGCCCACGTTTGTGCTCCCCCCGGACATCACCCTGCCCGCGGACACGGCACAGGACTTGATCGAGCAACTGCTCGGCGGAGTCGCCGATCAGGAACTGGCCATGCCGGCGAGCCCTGTCACCTATGTCACCGCCGCCGCGCCGCCCTTCCTGCTGATCCACGGCACAGCCGACAGGCTGGTGCCGTTCGAGCAGAGTCTTCTCCTGGAAAAGTCCCTGCTGGCCCACAGTGCCGAAGTCCAGTTGGTACCTGTCGACGACGCCGACCACGGACTGTTCGGGGCACCGGAACTCGCCACGCTGCTCCAGCAGACCGTCGCCTTCCTCAGCACGCACCTACGGGAGGAAAACCGATGACGACCGCTTCCCCCGACCGGCAGCTCGACGAGCTGCTGGGCCAGGTACTCGGATCCCTCCAGGGCAAGGACCCACGGCTGCGCGGGCTGGCCGGTGGCCTGGTCACTCACCTGCACGCCTTCGTACGGGAAGCCCGGCCCACCGAAGTCGAGTGGCAGCGGGCCATGGACTTCCTGGTCCGCACCGGAGCAGCCTGCACCGACCGCCGCAACGAGTTCATCCTGCTCTCCGACATGCTGGGCCTCACCTCCGCGGTGGACGAGGTCAACCATGCCGGGCCGCCCACGATGACACCCAGCTCCGTCGAGGGACCCTTCCATTCACCCGCACCGCCGCGCCCCATGGGCGCCTGGATCGCGGAAGGTCCTGAGCGGGAACGCGGCGAGGCCGCGGTCGTGCACGGCAGGGTCACCGACTGCGACGGAGTGCCCCTCACCGACGCTGTGCTGGACATCTGGCAGGCCAACGACACCGGCCTGTACGACAGCCAGGACGACGAGCAACCCGACGGCAATCTGCGGGCCTTGCTCACCACCGGCCCTGACGGCGCCTACTGGTTCCGTACGGTCAGACCCAGCAGCTACCCGGTGCCGACCGACGGCCCGGTCGGCGAGCTGCTCCGTGCCCTCGGCCGGCACCCGATGCGCCCCGCCCACGTCCATCTCAGGGTCGAGGCGCCCGGCCACCGGCCGCTCACCACCCACGTCTTCGTCGACGCGGACCCCTATCTCGGCTCCGACGCGGCCTTCGCCGTCAAGGACGCCCTCGTTGTGCCCTTCGTACCGTGCACCGACCCGGAGACGGCCCACCGGTTCGGCATGAGCGACCAAGGTGCGTTCCTGCAGGCCCGGTTCGATATCCGGCTCGCGGCGGAAGGACCCGTCCAGTGAAGCTCATCGGATTGCGTCCGCCGTCGACACGGCGCGGCAGACAGCAGGTCATGGTCGGTGTCGTCGTGGACGACCGGGTGACTCCCCTCGTGGATGCCGTCGACTTCTACGAGGACCTGCCGCGATGGCTGGAGCGGGCGCGCAAGGTCCGTCGTGGCTCGGTCCGGCTCGCGGACGTGATGCCGGAGCCGCCGGTACCGCCGTCGGCACGGGTCCTGTGCATCGGGCTCAACTACCGTGCGCACGCTGCCGAGGGCGCCTTCCAGGTGCCCGAGCATCCGACCGTCTTCGGACGTTGGACGGCCTCGCTCTCGGTGAGCGGACGTCCGGTGCCGGTACCCGCCAACGAACCGGGGCTGGACTGGGAGGGCGAAGTCGCGGCCGTCGTCGGCGCCCGGCTCAGCGATGCGGACGAGAGCGAAGCGGAGGCAGGAGTGCTGGGGTACGCAGCCTTCAACGACCTCACCGCCCGTACGGCGCAGAAGCTCACCGCCCAGTGGACTCTCGGCAAGAACGCCGACCTCAGCGGCCCGCTCGGCCCCATCGTCACGATCGACGAGACGGGCAGTCTCACCGACGGTCTGCGCCTGGTCACCCGGGTCAACGGCGAGGTCATGCAAGACGGGAACACCCGCGACATGATCTTCGCCGTGCCGGAGCTGCTTTCCCGGATCAGCCGCACCATGACACTCCATCCCGGCGACATCATCGCCACGGGCACACCGGAAGGAGTCGGCTACGTCCGCAGGCCACCGCGTCTACTGACCCCTGGCGACGTCGTCGAGGTCGAGGTCGACCGGCTCGGCCTGCTGCGAACCCCGATCACCGACGCCTCGGCGAGGTCCAGCGCGTGACGGACACGAGAGCACAGGTGCTGATAGCGGGTGGCGGGCCGGCCGGACTCGCGGCCGCCATCGAACTCGGCCGGCGCGGGGTGCGCACCTGCCTGGTGGAACCCCGCCTCACCGTCGACGACGGCAGGCCCCGTGCCAAGACGACCAGCATCCGGACCATGGAGCATCTGCGCCGGTGGGGCCTGGCCGACCGGCTGCGTGCAGCAGCGCCGATGCCCGTCGCATGGTCCCAGGACGTCATCTTCTGCACAGCCCTGCTCGGCACCGAACTCACCCGCTTCCGCAACGCCTTCGGGCTCCATGAGGGCTGCAGCGAACACTGGGCAGAAGCCGGTCAGCAGGTGCCCCAGCCGATCGTCGAGCGAGTGTTGCGCAAGGCGGTCTCCGAACTCGCCGCAGTGGACGTGCTCATCGGTCACACCGTCACCTCCGTCGATCACGACGCGGCCGGGGTGCGCGCCACTGTTACCTCGGGTGACGGATCGTCCAGCGTCGTCGAAGCCGACTACCTGCTGGGGTGCGACGGCTCGGGCGGGATCAGCCGTGCGGCGATCGGCGCCACGTACACCGGGACGTCCGGTGAACGCCCGAACCTCAACATCGTCTTCCGCGCACCCGGACTGGCACGGCGGATCACTCTGGATCGGGCCGTGCAGTATTGGATCGTCAGCCCCGAGGCCTCCGGGCTGATGGGCCGGCTCGATCTGGAGGACCAATGGTGGGCGATTGTCCAACACGCCGACACGCGGGCGTCCGGACCTGCCCCCGAGGCGCTGGTGCGTTCGCTCATCGGGGGCCCCGCTGACGATCTGGATGTACAGGTCGTCGCCACTGACCGCTGGGTCGCCCGGATGATGCTCGTCGACCGTTACCAGTGCGGGCGGGTCTTCCTTGTCGGCGACGCGGCCCATCTCAACCCGCCATGGGGCGGTCACGGCTACAACACCTGCGTGGGCGACGCGGTGAACATCGCCTGGAAACTCGCCGCCGTCATCCATGGCTGGGGCGGCCCGGGGCTCCTGCAGAGTTACGAACCCGAGCGTCGGCCGGTCGCCGCGCAGACCATCGCCGACAGTGCGGCCCAGGAGCGGCTGCTCGCCCCGTCCTTCACAGACGCCGACGACGCCCGGCTGGCCACCGCACTTCAGGCCAAGCGCAGTGAATTCCACAGCGAAGGCCTGGTACTCGGTTACCACTACGCCGGTTCACCTGTCATCGTCGACGACGGCTCACCGACACCGGCCCACCAGCTCACCACTTACCACCCCTCATCACGCCCCGGCACCCGCCTGCCCCACACCTGGCTCCCCGACGGACGCTCCCTCTACGACCTGCTCGGCGAGGGCTTCACCCTGCTGCGTCTGTCCGAGACCACCGATCCTGCTCCGCTGCAACAGGCGGCCCGTACCCGGGGGGTACCGCTCACCACCGTCGACCTCTCGGCACTCGAGCTGGCCGACCGGTACGGCGCACCACTGCTCCTGATCCGGCCCGACCAGCACATCGCCTGGCGCGGCGCTACTGCGGCGCACGCCGGACGACTGATCGACACCGCACGTGGAGCACTTGTCGACGTCCTGACAGAGTGAAAGTTCTTCAGCCGCCAGCCGGCAAATGATGCCGCACGCCAAGCTGAGGCTGGCGTCGCAGCCGACCTCGGGAGAAGGCTCCCAGCCGCCCTTCCGCAGGGCCCAGTCCGCAACGGGGCGCGATGTCGAAACACCGGCTGCCCGACTACCGCGCTGCGAACACGACCGTCGCGTCGAAGACCGGCGTGACCCGGCAGAGGTTACGGATGACCGACGTGCCCAAGCCCAAGTCGGTGATGGGAAGACGGCGGCCGTCATCGCCGGGTCTCCTCAGCGGGAGAGTCCGGTGCCCGTGTCGGTCAGGAGCAAGTACCGACAGCAGGATTGTCGTTGGGCGATCTCGGTGTTCGTCCAGCCCCGGCCGATGGCGACGAAGACCTCACGTTCGCGGTCGCTGAGGGTCTGCAACCGGGGGTCCTCGGCGGTGGGGGCTTCGGCCGGGGCGAGGACGTGGTGGGCGTAGGCGTCCAGTAGACGGCGGGTCAGGCGGGGGGCCACCACGGCGTCGCCCGTCGCGACCGCACGGATACCCGCGACGAGTTCCTCGGGGCGGGCGTCTTTGAGCAGGAATCCGCTGGCGCCGGCCCGCAGGCCCTCGTAGGCGTACTCGTCGAGGTCGAAGGTGGTGACGATGAGGACGCGGGTGCGACCGCCGGTGGCGATGATGCGGCGAGTGGCCTCGATGCCGTCCGTTCCGGGCATACGGATGTCCATGAGAAGGACGTCGGGGCGCAACTCCGCGGCCAGGCGGACGGCCTCCGCACCGTGCTCGGCCTCGCCGACCACATGCAGGCCCGGGGTGCCCTCAAGGAGCATGCGCACGCCCATGCGCTGCAGGGGCTGGTCGTCGGCGATCAGCACGGTGGTCATCGCCGGAGTTCTCCCGATGCTTCCGGCGCGGGCGTCGCCTCAAGTACGACGTCAACGACCCAGCCGTGGCCGGTGTCGCGCGGTCCGATGATCACCGTGCCGCGGTACATGGCGGCTCGCTGGCGGATCCCGACCAGGCTGTGGCCGCGTGCGTGTTCATGTGCGGCCGGCTTCGGTGGCGGGGGAGACCCGGGGGGTCTGCCGGTGTCGGCGACTCGGATCCGTACCTCTCCCGCCTCTGCGGTGATGTCGACCTCGGCGGTCGTGGCGGTCCCCGCGTGCCTGAGCGTGTTGGTCAGCGACTCCTGCACGCTGCGGTACACGGTGAGCTGTACGCCGCTGCCCAGCGAGTCGAGATCGCCCACCGTCCGGTAGGACGCGCGCAGGCCTGCTGCGCGCACCCGTGCCAGTAGGGGGTCCAGATCCCGGATGCCGGGCTGAGGGCTGAGCGTCCTTTCACCGTCCCGTTCCTCACGCAGGACCCCCAGGACCCGGCGCAGTTCGCTCATGGCCTGGCGGCCGGTGTCGGCGAGGATGCGCAGGGCGTCGGTGGAGTGCTCGTTCCGGTTGGCGGCGAGGGTCGCGGCGCCGTCTGCGAGGCTGACCATGACGGAGAGGTTGTGGCCGACGATGTCGTGCATCTCGCGGGCGACTCGGGAGCGTTCGGCGGCCGCGGTGAGTTGCATGCGTTGGTGCTGCTCGATCTCCAGCCGTCGGGCGCGGTCCTCCAGCGCAGCCAGGTACATCCGTCGGATGCGGAGTGTCAGGCCGACGGCGATGGCCGCCGTGACCGTGGCCAGCAGGAAGAAGCTGCCGACGATTGGATGTTCGGTCGACGCCAGAAAGGAGACAACCAGGATCCCCTCGACGACGGTCAGAGCGGCTGCCCAGCCCAGCGCCCGCAACGAACCGTTCCGGGCCAGGCTGTACAGAGCGATGAGTGCGCTGGCGCTCGTCGGCAGCCAGAGACCCATCGTCCATTGGGCGAGGGAGACCGCCGCGATCACGAAGTACGTGAGCGCCGGGGCCTTGCGGCGCCACCACAGCGGAACGATGAGAGCGACGTGGCAGCCGAACAGGGCGCCGGAGGTCAGTTGGTCACGGGTGGTGGTGTCCCCGAAAGGGGCGTTGCCGTCGCCCCGGAGCAGGACCGGCAGGCTGAACAGGACGACGGCCAGCACCACTGTGGTGTCGAGCAGCCACGGATGCCGACGGTCCAGCCGCTGTCGGCGACCCTGGTCGCGCAGCAGCCTGCCGAGCAGCGGATGCGCCCAGGCGGCACCGAACCCGAGGGACGGCGTGACCGCTGCCGTCCCCCGGGTGCCGGCCCCGGCGGCTGCCGAACGATGCGAACTCATGGACACCAGTGCCTCCGCCGCCGGATCAGGCGTCGGACTTGACGAGGCGGTAACCTGCCCCGGCGAGTGTCAGGGCCACCCAGCCGGCGAAGACCGCGAGGCCCGTTGCTGGTGAGAGGGAGCCCGAGGCCTCGTGCAAGGCGTAGACGGCCGAGACACCGAAGCGGGAAGGACGGTGAGGGAGTCCCCACCGGCGGTCGGCCTCGGGCGCGCGCTGGGCCTCGCCACCGCTCTCGGCCTGCTCGTGCTCGTCGTCGTGTCCCTCGCCCGCGTCGGCCGTATTCTGCGTCTGCCCCACGAGCGCTGGCTTGTCGTCCATCGCCTCATCGGACTCCTGGTCGTCTCCTCGCTGGTGCACGGCTGGGTGCTGGACCACATCATCGGCCGGTCCAGCGTCCTCAAGATCGTGTACGTCGTCATGGGCGTCGTCGGAACGGCCGCCTACGCCTACGACGAACTCGTCATGCGACGCAGGGCCCCGCGTGCCGACTACACCGTCCACGCCGTCAAACGTCCGGCGCCCGACATCGTCGACCTCACCCTCGCACCGGCCGGACACGCGCCGCTGCAAGTGAAGGGCGGTCAGTTCGTCTACCTGCGCGTCGGCGGTCACCGCGCCTGGCGCGAACATCCCCTGAGCGCAGCCGGAGTCCAGCACGACGGTTGCGTTCGTCTCACCGTCCGCGCCGTCGGCCGAGGCACCCGCAGGCTCTACGCCGACCTGCGCGAAGGCGCCCCGGCCACACTGAGCGGTCCGTACGGCATGTTCGACCACACGGTCGGCGGGCAGCGCCAGATATGGATCGCGGGCGGGATCGGCATCGCCCCCTTCCTGGGCTGGATCACCCACGAAGACGCAGAGGCCCTGCCCAGCGCGGACTTCTTCTACTGCACCAGTACCGCCACTGACGCGCCATTCCTACCAGAGCTCACCGAGGCAGCCCGACGCCACCCGGCTCTCAGACTCCACTCCGTGTACAGCCGCCGCCAAGGCCGGCTCACCGTCGACAAGATCCTGGCCGCCACCGGGCCCCTCACCCCGGACACCCATGTCTTCCTCTGCGGACCCGCCTCGATGGTCGAAAACCTCACCATCGCCCTCCGCGGCCGGGGAATGGCCCGGCACCACCTGCACGCCGAGCACTTCGCCTTCCGCTGACCTTCGGCTTGTCGTCGACCAGGCCGTGCAAAGCCCGGCTTTCACCATGGGTGTACGTGACAAAGGACGCTCAAGGACTACCCCCCACAGAGGACTCCCCGCACAGCCTCGTCACACGCACGCTCCGCTTCCATCCTCGGCTCAGCCCGCCGCACCCACTCGTCGGTGGCCCGCGGGATCGCGCCCGAGCACGCTCTCGACGCGTACTCTCCGCCCGGCCGTACAACGCCGCCCGAACGGCAGCTCCCAGAGATCGGCATCGTCCCCAAAACCTCAGCTCGGCATGTCAGCGGCCGAACCCGTCGACGCCGAGGGGTTCGGCCGGGACCGACATCACCGTGATGGCTGCCGGAGGCCGGGGTGACGGAACTGCTTCCGGTGATGGAAGTGCTCACCTGCTGGTGGCTACGGCACCGAGGCCGTCCGATCCGGCAGCTTCCATCAGGCGGCGCCGCCGCGCGAGGCCGAGACGGCACGGTCCAGGGTTGCGTGATCGGCCCAGTTGCCATGGAAGCCGAACGGGACGCGGCTCGGGAGTTTGACCCGGGCGAGCGGGGTGCGGCGCAGGTCGGCGGCGTCATGGATGAGCAGCTCGGACAACCCGGTGAGGCGGTTCCACCACAGGGTCAGTAGGTAACCATCGTCCTCCGAGGTAGCGTTCTGGCGGGCCACAAAGACGGGTTCACCAGGGCTGGTCAGCGCATCGGGCCCCTCGACCACGGTCGTGGCGTCGCTCAGGAAGTCGTGCTTGGCCAGGCCGTCGCTCATGGTGTCCTCGGCCAGCGCGCGCGTGGTGACGAAGTAGCCGTAGCGGTGCTCCCGGCCGGTGTACGCGTCGTTGATCCGCGGGAACTCACCGGCGACACCGCTGGTCATCTCCTCCGTCGCCGAGCCGGTGGCCAGGTCGACGCGCCAGCGGTGGGGCAGGGCCGGCGGGAACCAGGAGTGGGAGGTGACGGGAGTGTCGAGCCGGTCGGCAGGAGTGCCCAGGCGGGTGATGCGGTGCCCGTCGACGATGACCTGCCCATCGCGCTCGTAGGCGTTGTAGAAGTGGGTGTTGGCCCAGTGGCCGCCCACCTCGTGCCAGGTGACGGTGTGGGTGCGGCGGTCCATGAGCACGATCTGTACGCCGTGCGGGAGCGATGCCTCGTCCCAGACGACTCCCGGCTTGCCCCGCATGATGTGGTCCAGCCGGAACTGGGCCGGGGTGACGAAGAAGATCGCGTATTGGTCGGTGACGGCGAAGTCGTGCATCAGCACGGGCACTTTGATGTCGAGGCTGTGGCTTTCCACGACGTGCCCGGTCTTCACGTCCGCCCGGTACCAGGTGATGACCGGCCCGGTCGCGGCGAAGAAGAGCATGTCGCCGCTGTCTGGGTCGATCTTGTAGTGGGCGGTGCACAGTACGTCGATGCCACCGTGGAAATCGTGGGTGCCGTACGTCTCCAGGGTCTCGGGGTGCATCGCGTACGGCAGCCCGCCCTCGTAATAGACGAGCAGGTGGTCACCGAAGACACCGACGTTGGTGTTTGCCACGTTCTTCGCGCGTGGAGCGCCCTGGGGGAGCGGACCGAGGGTGCCGCCGTTGGCGAATCCGCTGTAGACGGCCTCGCCCTGCTCGACCTCGAACTTCATGGAATCGGTCATTACCCAGCGGGTGCGGAACGCGGCCCGCCCCTCGCGCAGATAGATTCCGCACACCATGCCGTCGCCCTCCCACCAGTGATAGCGGCCGGGATCGCGTGGCTGGAAACGGGGGTTGGACGAGACCCGGAACAGAGCCCCTGCGAGGTCGGCCGGAATCTCCCCGTCCACCTCCAGGTCGTAGGCCTCGGTCTCCTCCGTCCAGGGGGTGAAGGGGCCGTCGAGGAACTTGTTGTGGTGCGCCCAGCCGGCGGCGTCCTGTGCCAGCCGGGGGACCGACGGCCCGAGCGCGGCACGCGGCGCGATCGTCATCGGGTCGGGCGGGACCAGGCCCGGGCCGGAGGTGACTGAGCTCATCGGAGTGCTCCAGGTGCGGGTGGGAGAGTTGATCTGAGAGAGCGGGAGCGGCCCTTGCCGGGCCTCCTTGTCCGGGAGGCCGTGGGTCATGCTCAGAACGGGTAGCCGGGGATCTCCTGGCGGACGGTGACCCACTGCTGTTCGGTGAAGGCCTCGAGGTTGGCGGCGGCGCCTCCGTGGCGGGAGCCGTTGCCCGAGTCGCCGACGCCGCCGAACGGGATGGTCGACTCGTCGTTCACGGTCTGGTCGTTGATGTGCACAAGGCCGGTCGGGATGCGGTCGGCCAGCGCCAGGCCCTTGGCCACATCGCGGGTCAGGATGCCGAGCGAGAGCCCGTACTCGCTGTCGGAGGCCAGCCGGGCGGCGTCGTCGAGATCCTGGAAGGTCACTACGGGCGCGACGGGGCCGAAGATCTCCTCCGCGTAGGCGCGGGCGGTGAGCGGGACGTCGGCGAGGACGGTGGGCCGGTAGAACAGGCCTTCATGGGTACCACCGGCAGCGAGCCGTGCTCCCGCGGTGACACTGTCGCAGACCACGGCGTGGGCGGCCCGCAGCTGACCCTCGTCGATCATGGGGCCCATGAGGACCGTGCCGGTCATCGGATCACCCACTGGTGTGGCGTCGGCGTGCTCGGCCAGGCGGGCTGTGTACTCCTCGGCGATCGAGGAGTGCACGAGATGACGGCTGGCGGCCATGCAGACCTGCCCGGCGTTGAAGAAGGAGCCGAAAGCGCCCGCGGACACGGCCTTGTCGAGGTCGGCGTCGTCCAGGACGATCAGCGCCGAGTTGCCACCCAGCTCCAGGTGGACCCGCTTGAGCCGCTGCGCGGCTGCCGCCGCGATGGCCTTCCCGGCCCGGGTGGACCCGGTGAAGGCGATGACGGGCACGCGCGGGTGCTCCACGAGCGCCGCGCCGACGGCGGCGCCACCGGGCAGGACGTGCAGGACGCCCTCGGGAAGCCCTGCCTCCTCGAAGACCCGCGCGATGGTGACACCGCCGCAGATCGCAGTGCGCGGATCGGGCTTGAGGACGACCGCGTTGCCCAGGGCCAGCGCCGGGGCCACCGCACGCATGGCCAGCAGCATCGGCGCGTTGAACGGGGAGATGACACCGACTACGCCCACCGGGCGCCGGCGCGAGAACGACAGACGGTCCTGGGCTGACCGGAGCACTTCACCAAAGGGAGCCGCAGCGAGTGCGGCGGCCTCGTGGCATTCCTCGGCCCCACCATCGGTCGCCTGGGTGTCCGCGAACAGCCGTGGGGCGCCCGACTCGCGCACGATCCACTCCGCTATCTCCGCCTGGTGCCGCTCGAAGAGGGCCGCGGCGCGCCGCAGCACCCGTGCACGCTCCACGTATGGCACCGCCGCCCATGCGCGTTGGGCCTGCTGCGCGTGCGTCACGGCCCGGTCCAGATCGGCGGGAGAGGCCGCGCCGACGCGGCCCAGCGTCTTTCCGGTCGCCGGCTCGGTCGAGTCGTACGGCTCACCCGAGCCCTTGACCCACCCGCCCGAGAAGATCCGCTCCTGCCAGTCGGCTGCATCGAGAAGGATCATGGTGTTCCGTTCTGCGTAGGTGACATGGGAAGGCGCACCGTCTGCGCCGTCCCTCGGTCCCGGAGGCATCGCGCCAGGTGGCGCTGGTCACTCGGTCGGAAACCGGGCCGCGGCCCGCTCGGGAAGACTAGGGTGTCCCGTTAAGCAGGACTCACATCTTGATTAACAGGACATTGCTGTTGAATGTCAAGCGGTATGCCGAAGGCTGCGGCGACGGGTCGTCGTGCCGGTATGCCCAGGGTGCCGTGGTGTCGGTTCTGGAGGAGTGCCGAGACGCGCAAGCTTGCGGCAAGCACAGTATTCGCACGAATGCGGCCCATTGCACGATGGTGAAGGTGGGTCGGGGGCCCACGCTCGGATCGAGGCGTCCGACAGCTTCGCCCCGACGTACTTCTTCAACGCCTGCCAGGGGCGACAGGGTACCCGGCGCCACGGGATGGCGGCCTGCGACCGCGGCCTGGGCGGGGACTCTCCGACGTCGTGGCCACGGTCGACGTCTCGGCCCGGAGACAACCGCCGGATACCGGGACCGCTGTCGGCGGCCCCGGTATCCGGCGTGGGTGGGACTCTTCCTTCAGGTACGCCTCGTTCGGCGCTGCCCGGGTGTCAGCCACCGACGGCTGTCAGTCGCTCGCTGATCTCCCGTGCCGTCTCCTGAACCTTCCCGGCCAGCTCGGCCTCCGCCTCGGGGAACACACGCGAGGCCAAGGCCGCGATGCTCACCGCTGCCACCACCTGCTGGTGCTCGTCGCGGACGGGAGCGGCGACACCCATCACGTCGGCGTCGAGTTCGCCACGAGTGACCGAGTAGCCGGCGCGCCGGATATGCGCCAGTCGCTGCATGAGAGTGTCGACGTCCGTGAGGGTAGCGGGAGTGAAACGGCGCAGGTCTGCTGATTCAAGTAGCCGTCGGGCTTCCTCGTCGGGGATCCAGGCAAGCAGGACGAGTGCCGCCGCACCCGCGTTGAGGGGGAGAGTGCTGCCCCTCTCGTAGGAGATGCGCACGGCGCCCGTCCCTGCTTCGGCTCGATCGACGCACACGACCAGCTCTCCGGTCCGCCTGGTGAGCAGGACTGTCTCCCGCACGTCCTCGGCGAGTGTCGTCATCGCAGGGAGGGCGACTTCGGACAGGCCGTAGCTGCGGCGTGCCAGCCGGGCGATTTCCATGACGCGCAGCCCCAGCCGGAAGCCTCCACCCGGCGCCTCTTCGAGGAAGCGGCTGCTCACGAGGCTCTGGAGGTATCGGTACGCGGTCGAGCGAGCCACGCCGAGTCGCTCGGCCACAGCAGTGCCGGAGACCACGAGGTGGGTGTCGGTGAACATGAGCAGGATGTCCAGGGCCCGGTCGGCCGTGGAATTACGCTCGCGATAGCTGGTGGACGCTGTTCCTGACATGCGAGACATGGTAACGGGTGCCGGGATGTCATGGGCACCAGGCGTCACCATCGGTCCTTGACGACTGTATTGCGTAGTTCGCCGATGCCCTCGACGACCGTGACGAGTTCCTGCCCCGGCCGGAGAAAGACCTTGGGATCGCGGCCGGCACCCACGCCTCCCGGCGTGCCCGTGGCGATCAGGTCGCCCGGCAGGAGCGTGATGATGGTGCTGACGTACGCGATGATCGCGGCGACGTCGAAGAGCAGGTCCGCCGTGTTGGACTTCTGCATCGTGGTGCCGTCCACAAGGCAGCTGATCGTCAGCCCGGCCGCACCGCGCGGCAGTTCGTCCGGTGTGACGAGCGAGGGTCCCACCGGGGTGGTGGCCTCGAAGGTCTTGCCGGACAGGAACTCACGGGTGCGATGCTGCCAGTCCCGGACGGTGACGTCGTTGAGGACGGTGTAGCCCGCGACATGGGACAGCGCCCGGTCCGGCGACACGTGACGCGCGCGGTGTCCGATCACCACACCGAGCTCGGCCTCCCAGTCCAGGTCGTCGCTCACCGGCGGGATGTGCACGTCGTCGTAGGCTCCGACGAGAGAGCCGTCGTACTTGGCGAACAGGGTCGGATGGGCTGGGGTCGCGCGGCCCATCTCCTTGATGTGTGTGGCGTAGTTGAGGCCCAGGCACACGATCTTGTTCGGGTGGGGGACGACGGGAGCGAGGGACGCGGTCGACAGGGAGATGCGGTCGCCGTCCTCGGCGGCCGCGCGTTCAGGCCAGTCGTCGCCGCTCGACAGCAGTTCGCCGATGTCGGAGTAGGGCAGCACAACGAACTCGTCCCCTTCCTGGCGGGCAGCGGCTGTGCCGCGCTCGTCGTGCAGCCGGACGGTGCTGAGCCTCATCGGGGCCCTCCTTGAGTCTTGGAAACGCTCTTGGTGAGGGGGTGCGTGGTCGGTGCGGGCCACGGTCGGACGGCCTCGGGACTGGTCTCCGCCGGACCGTCTGACGCGGCAAGGGAGACGTCGCGCCCTGGAGCGGGCGCGAAACGACGCAGACTGCGCGAGACACGCTCTGCCCGGTCGGCCGGAAAAACGGCTGCGATCAGCCGGTCAGGGCGCACCAGCAGGAAGTGTCCCGTGAGCCCGCCGAACAGCGCCTGGAGTCGGCCGTCGGCGTCGGCTACGGCGGTGCGCCCCGGGCCGTCACGCGGGTAGCGGTCACCGAGGACGACGGATACCCGCTCGCCTGCGGGCAGGCCGGCGTGGACGGCGGTGTTCCAGTCGGCGTCGGTGACGCCCACGCCCAGCAGGCTCCAGCCACGGCCGAGCACATCGTCGAGCCGGGTGATCTGAAGGCGCGGACCGTGCAGGACGCGTGGCTGCGGAAGAGCTGTGCCCACCGGCGACCTGTTGTCGCAGCCGAAGGGGACGACGGCGCCCGAACGAACGCGGGTGTTCGGCCGGTAGCGCATCTCGGTGAGGTACCGGCGCCCCTGCGGGGTGTGCATGGCGGTACGCACCAGCAGATCGCGCAGCCGCGCCCGGCTGCGGCTCGTCGTCATGACGATGCGGCCGAGCCGGACCGAGAGGTCGATGACGGCCTGGGCCTGTGGGCGGCGTTCGGTGTCATACGTGTCGAGCAGGGTGTCTCCCGCCCGTCCGGCCAGGACGTCGGCGAGCTTCCAGCAGAGGTTGGCCGCGTCTCGTACACCGGAGTTGAGTCCCTGGCCCGCGAAAGGCGGCATCATGTGGGCGGCGTCGCCCAGAAGGAAGCAGCGTCCGTCGCGCAGGCGGTCGGCCAGCAGGGCGTGGAACGTGTACGACACGGCGCGCTCTACCTGGTCCGGGGTGATCTCGCGGTACGGCCGCAACAGGTCGCGTACCAGTTCGAACGGTGGGGGCTCGCCGGGTAGACCCTCCCCGGGGTGCAGCAGGAACTCGTAGCGGCACCGGCCGTCGCGGCCCGGCACGACGACCGTGGGGCGGCCGGGGTCGCCCAGGTGCATGCCGTAGCGCTGGTCGTGGGGATCTCCCACCGTGTCGGCGACCAGCCACACGTCGGGAAAGCTGCGCCCCCGCATGCGGATGGACAGCAGTTCACGGACGGTGCTGCGTCCGCCGTCGCATCCGAGGACGTACGAGACGTCGAAGTGTTCGACCGGTCCCGTGCCATCGCTCGGTCCGACTCCGACCCGTACCCGGTCGGAGTGCTGTTCCAGCGAGAACAGCCGTGTGCGGAAACGGGTTTCGACGTCGGGGCGGCCGCGCAGTTCCTCGACCAGCACCCGTTCCAGGTCGGGTTGGGCGAAGGGGTTCTTGAACGGGTGCCCGAACCGCTGGTCGCCGAGGCCGCGGGCGTGCACGAGGGGTCGGTTACCGACGCCGAAGTACTTCGTTCCCGTGCCGGGCACGATGATCGGGTACACCGCCCCGTCGATGCCGGCTGCTTGGAGCGTGCGCAGCGACTCGTCGTCCAGACTGATCGCCTTGGCGTCGTTGCTCGTTGTCGGATTGCGCTCGACGAGCAGGACGCGTATGCCGAGCGAGCCGAGCAGATGGGCGGCCGTGAGCCCCGTCGGACCGGCGCCGACCACGAGTACGTCGGGTTGCACCGAGGTGGCCGAAGTGAATCTTCGTTCCGGTTCCGGTTGCGGTGTCTGGGGATTGCTCATGGGCGGGACTCCATCGATCGGCTGTGTGTGAGGGTGCGGTGGGCTACTGGACCGGCTGGTACGCCGGGCCGCCCTCGGTCAGCAGCCGCTCCACGTCGGCCATCACGTCGGCGGGCTCCTGGTCGAGGTCGAGGGTCTTGCGGAACGGCTGCCGCACGTCGCGCTCCACCCGCAGATACACCTCGTTGCGGTTGCCCTCGGGGTCGAAGAAGTAGATGCCGATCGCGTTGCCGTGGGTGACTTCCTGCTGCACCTCGATGCCCTCGGCGCGGAACCGGTGGTGGAACTCGATGACCGACTCCAGGGAGTCCACCCGCCACGACACCTGGTGCGTGAGCTTGGCGCCGTCGTGGGCGGTCCGCCCGCTCTGCAGGACGAACTCGTGGTGCTCCTGCTCAGGGCGGGAGGAGAGGAAGACGATGCCCAGTTCCTCGTCCTCGTCGGTCACGGTCAGGCCCAGGACCCGCGTGTAGAAGTCGCGCATGGCGTCGAGGTCGTGAACCCAGAAACCGGTATGGCCGAGACCAGTAATCGCCATGGTGTGTCTCCTTTTTCAGGATTGGAGTTTTGTTTTACAGGACAATAGGTGGGTGCTCGGCTGGACGTCAACCGTTGACTGTGGGGCGCGCTCGGTGTGTGTCGCTGATGCCGTGGAGGGGGCGGACCGGGAGAGCGCATGTTCCGGACCTTGCGTCTCCCGCACCCCTGCTTTCGGAGCGGGCTCGGGTGGCGGAGGCACACGTCGCCGAGACCCCTCGGTGCGGTCGGCCGAGTGGTACCGCAGTACCACTTGGGCACTGAAGATTCCCCTCCGGTCCCAGGGTTCTGGCCTGGTGCGCTCCTAGCTTCGAAGAACGCCGCCGCGGGGCATCCGCGACGAGTCCACGTCCGAGGCAGGAAAGGCCCACTCCATTGTTCGAAGCGCGTGAGCCGACGAAGCGGTACGGCGACAAGACGGTCGTCGACAACCTGAGCCACCGGGTGGTGCAGCGTGCCGTCGACCGAGGCGAGACCGTGCGGACAGGCCTGCGTTGGATCGTGTGGCGCAGATGCTCAACGGCGGCTACTTCGCCCGCACTCTGACCGACGATCGCCCGCCGGCGCGGGCGTTCCCGGCTGAGTATGCCCACGCCGTGCTGTTCCCCGCCCTCGGCGTTCGGCTCTCCCCTCCTTCCGTCCCCAGCAGTAAGCCGCTCTCCAGCCGTACTTGGCGCAACCTCCCCTGCCTCCAGGGCATGTGAGGGCCCCCGTCGTCGTCGGGCCCGCCCGTTGCCCTGAACCGTCCACGACCGACCCGGAGCACGTCCTGTGGCTACCTTCCTGTACAAACTCGGCCGATTCGCCTTCAGGCGACGGCACTACATCGCCCTGTTCTGGGCCGCCCTGCTGGCCGCCGCCTGCGTCGCGGCCTTCAACGCGCCCGCCGCAGGCTCATCGTCCTTCTCGATCCCCGGCATCGAGTCCCAGAAGGCCTACGACCTGCTGGCGCAGCGTTCGCCCGGCTCGAGCGCCGACGGAGGGAACGCGAACGTCGTCTTCAAGGCTCCCGCGGGCGAGAAGATGACAGACGCCGACAACAAGGCCCTCGTCGAGCAGACCGTCAAGGACCTCGGCAAGGGGCCCGAGGTCGATTCCGTCACCGACCCGTTCACCCAGCACAACGCGGTGAGCAAGGACGGGACGATCGCCTACGCACAGGTGAAGTACACCGCCCCGGCCAAGGAACTGAAGGATTCCACCAAGGACTTCCTGGAGAAGACGGTGGAGGAGTCCCGGCATTCCGGGGTGACCGTCGAGATCGGCGGTGACGTGCTCGACGAGTCGCCGGCGACCGGTATCGGAGAGGTCATCGGTGTCGCCGTCGCCGCGGTCGTCCTCGTCGTCACCCTGGGCTCGCTCGTCGCGGCCGGGCTGCCGCTGCTGACCGCCCTCATCGGGGTGGGTATCGGAGTCGCGGGCATCACGGCCCTCGCCAACGCGCTCGACCTCGGCGACACCACCTCCATCCTGGCCATGATGATCGGCCTCGCCGTCGGTATCGACTACGCCCTGTTCATCCTCTCCCGCTACCGGGGTGAACTGGCCGAGGGCCGCGAACGCGAGGACGCGGTCGGACGGGCCACGGGTACGGCGGGCTCGGCGGTGGTCTTCGCCGGACTCACCGTCGTGATCGCACTCGTCGGCCTCTCGGTCGTCGACGTCCCGGTACTGACCAAAATGGGCCTCGCCGCGGCGTGCACGGTCGTGCTCGCGGTGCTGATCGCCCTCACGATGGTCCCCGCGATGATCGGCTACGTGGGCCGGAAGATCCAGCCGACAGGCAAGAAGAGCAAGCGGTCCGTTGGCAGGAAGGCGCGGCAGAACACCGAGGGCAAGCCCAACATGGGCACCCGTTGGGGAAGCTTCGTCGTCCGCCGTCCCGTCGCCGTCCTGGTGCTGGGCGTGGTCGCTCTGGGGGTCATGGCCGTCCCGGTGACCCAGCTGCAACTCGGGCTGGGCGACGACAGCACGAAGCCGGAGTCCACGACGCAGCGACAGGCCTACGACCTTCTCTCGGAAGGCTTCGGCCCCGGCTTCAACGGCCCGCTGATGATCGTCGTCGACACGAAGGAAAGCAGTGACCCAAAGGCGGCCGCCGGGACGGTGACCGACGAGATCGAGGGTCTGAAGGACGTCGCGACGGTCACCCCCGCGCAGTTCAACAAGGCCGGCGACACGGCGACGATCACCGTGATCCCGGACTCGAAACCGTCCTCGACGCAGACCGAGGATCTGGTGCACGCCATCCGTGACAAGGCCGACGGCATCAAGGCCGACACGGACGCCCGGGTGCTGGTCACCGGCACGACCGCGATGAACATCGACTTCTCGCAGAAACTGACCAACGCGCTGATCCCCTACCTGGCGCTGGTGGTCGGCCTCGCCTTCCTGCTCCTGATGGTCGTCTTCCGCTCGATCCTCGTCCCGCTGAAGGCGGCCCTCGGTTTCCTGCTGTCGGTGCTGGCGGCGCTGGGCGCCGTGGTCGCGGTCTTCCAGTGGGGCTGGCTGGCCGGTCTGCTCGGTGTCGAGGAATCCGGCCCGATCATGTCGCTGGTGCCGATCTTCATGATCGGCGTGATCTTCGGCCTGGCGATGGACTATGAGGTGTTTCTCGTGACCCGGATGCGTGAGGCATACGTCCACGGCGAGGAGCCCAAGCAGGCGGTGGTGACCGGCTTCAAGCACAGCGCACGCGTGGTCACGGCCGCCGCGATCATCATGATGGCCGTCTTCGCCGGCTTCATCAGCTCCAGCGAGTCCATGATCAAAATGATGGGCCTCGGACTGGCGTCCGCGGTCTTCTTCGACGCGTTCATCGTCCGCATGGCCATTGTCCCCGCCGTTCTCGCGCTGCTCGGGAAGAGTGCCTGGTGGCTCCCCAAGTGGCTGGACCGTGCCCTGCCCAATGTGGACGTCGAGGGCGAGCGGCTCCGCGCACAGGACCAGCACCGGAGCGGGAACACGCAGGCCCCGTCCACGGACCCGCAGTCGGAGCGGCAGCCGGTGCTGGTGGGCTCCGGTGCCCTGCGGAAGTCGACGGAGGCCGAGCCGCAGGCGGCGTACGCCTCCACCGACGGCGCGCCCGCCCCGGTTCCCGCGATGAGCGGGCCGTCCATCGACGGTCAGGTGCGCGACGCGGAGGGCACGGTCGTCGACGGTGCCACGCTGACACTGATCTCCCAGACCGGGCGTCAGCTCGGCCGAACCGTCACCCGGTCCGACGGCTGGTACTCGATGCCGACGCCGGGCTCCGGCTCGTACGTCCTGACCGCGGCGGCCCACGGCCATCAACCGCAGGCCGCCACCTTGGAGGTGGGCGAGGAGCCGCTGGCGTACGACGTGCTGCTCGCCGGGACCAGCGGGCCGGACGACGCGGGCCTGCCGAGGGCGCGTTGATTGTTGTCACCGATGTGCACGGAGATGTGCCGGCGACGGTCAGGTCCGTTCCTCAGCTTGTCTGCTCCGTCGGCGAACCGCCGGCAGTGACCCCACCGCGCGCCACTTGCTGATCGTCAAACAGCCACTTCACCCGGGGACCGGCCCCCGGGTGAAGTGGCTTACCCGGTGCACCTGGCTGCATCACTGGGATTGCGAGCATGATGAGGAAGAACCTGCTCGTCGTCATCGTGCTCTTCAGCTCGGTGGCGCTTTAGTGGGGCGGCGAAGCCAGCTGAGCTCGCCGACCAAACTGTCGACAGGGCCGAATCAGAGCCGATCAGTTCTGTGTCTCAACGCGTGATCGATGCTCTATCTGGCCAGGCAGGCGAAGGTGGCCATCGGCCAGGCCAAGGTGAGCAATGCCGTGGCGGCTGCGTCGGCGAACGACACGGTACTTGGGTCCCTGCGCGAGGTGCACATCCTCATGCTGGAGCGGGAGGGTATGCGGGAGCACTTCTACGGCGGTGAGCCGCTCCCCGAGGCCGGCCCCCAACGTGAGGCCGTCATCACCCTTGCGGAACTGCTCGCTGACGTGATGACCAGCGGAGTGCATGTGCACCAGTTGATCCCCGAAAGCGGCAGCGCCGGCCCGTGGGCGGACTACTGCCGCCATACCGTTGAGAACAGCCCCGCTCTCCGCCATCTGCTCCGAGCGCATCCCACGTGGTGGCCGCCCCTGCTGTCGGTACTGCCCGACTCTCTCCTGCGCGCCGACGACCATGTCCGCGTGCCCGCACATGGCAGCGGTCGGGCAGACGCTTGAGCTCTCGCTGACGTCACTGTCATATCAGTCGTTGCGTTCGTGGAACGGTCACCGCGACCGTTCCACGAACCCTTCCATGAAGCTCTCGTTTCGGGCCTGCGGTCTCTGGTCTGCTGATACGAGGTTCAGAAATAGGTTCTCATGGGACTGGCGGCCAGCGGCACGGCGCCAAAAAAACCGGCGACCCCAACGCGACCTGGCAGGACGTCACTTCGACTCTGCGGGCGGGCCTCTCGCTCTCCTTCCTTCTGGAGTCACGACATCGGCGGTTTCCACGGCATGACGTCCCGGCTGCCCTGGGACTTCGGCGAGGAGGAGTACGCGGCCGTCCTGCGCCCCGGCTGCGCACCGCCCTGTTGCCGTACGTCCACCGGGCCGCCGCCGACGCGGTCCGCACCGGCGAGCCGCTCGCCCGACCCGTGGCCCTGGGCCAACCGGGCTGCCCGGACGCCCACGCACCCGCGTCGTCGAATGTGCGGTCGCTCGACCTCGGCGAGCTGCGGAAGCCTGCGAGTTCACCCAGGCGCGGATCGCTGTGTCGGCTGGTGACTGCTGGGCCGGTAGGCGCTGTTCGCAGTCATGAGGGAGGCGATGCGTCGTATGTGTCGGATTTGGGCAGCGTGTCGGACTGCACCGACGAGACCTGCTCCCGTGCCGTGTTGAGTGCAGCGACGATGTCTTGCTCGCGGCCATGAAAGCGAATGGCGGGGATCGGCACGGAGAGCGCCGCCAGTCTGCCGTAGGTGTCCTGGGCGGCGATGGCGACGGCACACACGCCGGGAGTGCTCTCCTCCAGATCGAAGGCCATGCCTGTTCGCCGAACCTGCGTGAGTTCCTCCACGAGGGCGGCCCGTCGCGTGATCGTGGAGGGGGTGAGCCGAGTCAGTCGTGCCGGGAGCAGGCGCGCGATCTCGGCGTCGCTCAACTTCGCGAGGACGGCTTTGCCGTTGGCGGTGCAGTGCAGCGGCAAGCTGCTTCCCACCACCGATACGGCACGCAATGTGTGCTGCCCCTGTATCGAATCGGTGATTCTCAGTCGGCCCGATTCCAGGACCGCGAGGTCGACGGTTTCCTCCAGGGTCTGGGCAAGGTGCTCCATCGTCGGCCGGAGCAGGGCGCGAATCTCCGGTCGGCCGGCCTCGGCCAATCGCACCAATTCGGGACCGATGCGGACGCGGCCCGTAGCAGAGGCTGCGACCAGCACGCCCTCGACCTCTAGGGCAGAGACCAGCCGGTGAATCGTCGAGCGCGGGAGCCCGGTGCGTTCAGCGAGCTGGGAGAGGCTGAGTCCCTCCCGCTCGCCGGCGAGGGCGCGGAGCACCGCGACAGCCCGCCCGATGATCTTAATTCCGGCTTCGCCGCCGTCCTGCGCGGCGGCTTCCTTGTGCGTAGCGTCAGGTGTCACTCGCCCAGTATGCGACTGCCGGGCGGGACAACGGCGTCTCGGGTAGCGGGCATTGCTGGTTGACGGGCTAGGCCTTCTTCGTTCACCTGTAGTGTTCGGGCATGCCCACGTCCTGGCGAACAACGCGGGATCAGGACCGTACGACTATCAGCACGTTCTCGTCTCTGACCGGATGAGCGACCTATTGAGCGACTGGGGCCGACCGGCTACGGTGCTGCCTCGCGCAAGAGGGCCAGGAGGGTGTGCGGCTGCGGGGCGCCCGCGTCCAAGAACTGCGTGGCCAGTGCGGGTGGCATGGCGGTTCCATGCATGCGGACTTCGTGGCAGCTGAAGCAGAACGCAGCCTCGAACAGCGCCAGGTCGAACTACGGCAGGTTCGGGCGGGGTGGTGTCGTGAACTCGCCGTCACATTTCGGGCCCGGGTGAAACGGTGATGGCAGCGGGGTGATGTGCCCGGCGTCCGCGATGGTGCCGACGTGCTCCTGAAGGGCGGGGTGGGGACGGCTGTCGAGCACGCGCGGTGCCGCGCAGAGTGTCAGCGACCGAAGGTAGCCGTCGGCGATCCACACACCGATCAGCGGCATGACGAAGGAGAGGGGCTGGCCTGCGAGGAGGCTCAGCACCACAGCCGCGGTCAGTACCGTGACCGGCGGATAGAGCAGGATGAAAGCCATGGTGGCCCGGGCGGTCCCCGAGCGGGAGGTGGACCTCTCGTTCCGATGGATCGCCGTACACGCCACGACGAAGATCGCCACAATCGCGCCCGCGCTCAGCGCGGCGTTGAAGCGCAGGTCGACGGAGGCGAGTCCCGTGAGGCCTGACCAGGCGATCAGGTTGGCTCCGATCACGAGGGCGCCCGTCCACACGATGACCCGCCGGCCCGGCTCGCGGTGCCCGTCCTGGCCAGGGTCCAGGACGGACACGTCGATGCCGCGTGGCAGTAGCCACAGGCACAGGGCAACGGAGATGACTCCCAGGCCCGCTCCCATGGCCGTGATCAGGCGCCACGCGTTCTCGACCGGCAGCGCGGCCGCCGTGTTCTGGGCGACGAATCCCGCGATGGGTATTCCCAGCGGAACTATGGCGAGTGAACGCCTGGCTCGGGTGGCCGCGTCCGCGCGGGCGCGCCTGCCTTGGGGGGCGGCGTTCTGGCGCGCGGCCCCGATCCTGGTGGCGGACTCCTTGACGAGACTCAGGGTCAGTGGAAACGCGACGCCAGTGCCGATTCCGGCGAGCATGCTGAGAAGTCCCAGTTGCCAAGGGGCGGTTGCGAGCGCGCAAGCCCCGGACCAGAGCGTGAGCCACAGGAGTGCGGCGAGCGTCGCCTGCCGGAGTCCGAGGCGCCGGGCCAGCGCCACTGCGGTGTGGACTCCTGCCAGAACGCCCAGAAAGGCTGTGCTCCCGATCAGTCCCGCAGTGCTCGGTGACAGGTGCCAGCCGGGCTCGGTCCGCAGGGAATCGAGGAAGTTGGGGAACGCGACAAGCTGGTAACTCTGTGCGGCCAGGAGAAACAGTCCGAGTGGAACCAGACTGCGGCCAACAGGGGGTGTGACGGTGTCGGACGGCATGCCGGCCTCCAGATGGGGAACGGAAGGAAGGGACCAGCGCCCGGGAGGGAACCGGGGCCGCGGTTGCGGGGATCTCGCGGGCGGATGTTTTCTGCCGAATGCCGGGAGCGCGCCGGCCATGATGCGGCGGCGTCGAATCCTGCGGGTTATGGCAAGAGCGGAGCGCGCCGTCGGAGACCATCGCGCCCCACCAGTGAACGTCCTGGCAGGCAGGACATCATGCCGTCAGCTTCGGGGCGTGTCGTTCAGGGGCAGGGCGCGGCGGTAGGCGGCGACGGCCACCGCGGCGACCGCGACGTGCATGAGCACCAGTCCGATGATCCCGGCGGCATCGGCGTGCGGAATGTAGTCGCTGACGAGCATCAGCAGGTCGGGGATGAAGGAGATGACCACGATGGCGGGGACCAGCCAGGACAGCAGGGTGCGGGGCCGGGCCGTCCACCGGCGGATCACCTCCCATCCCACTGCGCCGACGATGACACCCAGGACAGTGAAGGTGACGTATGGCCCGGGCTGAAGGGGCTCGAAGTCGTCGGAGGCTCCGGCCGCCCGGGAGACCAGGGCGATCAGCGCGGCGGCGACGATCGCGGCCACGGTTCCCGCGATCAGCCATCCCACGGCGGCGGCCCGGCTGGGCGCGGAGCGTATGGACGGCGCCGGTGCAGGGGTGGCGGAGGAAGGCGTGGTGGACATGGGAAGACTCCTTCGCTGACGGGCGGTCGGCCGCTTGAGGCCCTGTGTTCCGCCCTGGCGTCAGGCGGTTTTCGGAAGCGGCTGTCTACACCACCTGCCACCTACAGAGCATGTGCGGGTTCAAGAGCCGGATCGACTACTGGAACGAGTACTGGGCCGGGCCCACCGTGGGACTGGCCGCATAGGAAGGGCTCCGCACTTCGAGGGGATTGACCGACGCTGGCTGCTCATCGAGCACGCACGCGGACGCCGGTGCTTATCAACCGCGCACGACGTGCAGCACCTTGGTCTCGGTGTAGGACAGCAGGCCGGCCAGTCCGCCGGCCACGCCGAGGCCACTCCACTTGTGCCCGCTGATCGGCACGCCCGGTGCCGGTATGCCGTGCGTGTTGACCCAGGAAGTCCCGCATTCCAGCCGGGCCGCCACCGTCGCGGCCCGCTCCGGGTCCGCGCTCCACACCGAGCCGTCGAGCCCGAAGTGCGTACCGTTGGCCCGGGCCACCGCTTCTTTGACGTCGTCGTACGGGATCACCGGCAGAACGGGCCCGAACTGTTCCTCGTCGACGACGCGCACCCCGTCCTCGAGATCCCTCAGGATGGTCGGCGCGAAGAAGTAGCCGTCACCGTCCAGGCGTCGGCCTCCGGCGGCCGCGGTGGCACCGCCGGCCAGCGCGTCCGACACCAGCTCCTGGACCCTGGCGAACTGCGGCGCGGTGGCGAGCGGGCCCATCTGGACGCCGGGGAGCATGCCGTCACCCACTTCGACCGACCGTGCCCGGTCCGCCAGGGCGTCGACCACCTCGGTGTACCGGGCGCGTGGTACGTAGAGACGTTTCAGCGCCATGCAGATCTGCCCGCAGTTGACGAACGCGCCCCAGAACAACTTGTCGGCCATGGCGTCGAGGTCGACGTCGTCGAGGAGGATGCCCGCGTCGTTGCCGCCCAGCTCCAGGGTGATGCGCTTGAGGTCGGGCGCAGCCGACGCCGCCACGTGCTTTCCGGTGGCGACCGAACCCGTGAACGTCACCTTGCGGACCAGAGGGTGTTCGGCGAGCTGTGCACCCAGCGGGTCCGGGCCGCTGATGACGTTCAGCACGCCAGGCGGCAGCACGTCACGCAGCACGACTCCGAGTGCGAGCGAGGACAGCGGCGTGAAAGGAGACGGTTTCAGTACCACCGTGTTGCCCGCCAGCAGAGCCGGCGCGCATTTCATCGCGGCCTGGATCAGCGGGACATTCCACGGGGTGATCGCCGCGACCACGCCCATGGGCTGGTGCAGCACCTCGATCCGCTCCTCGTCGTCGTCCCGGATCACCTCCTTGGGCACGTCGAGGGCGGCCGTGCCCCGCAGGGTCATCGCGGTCACCATGACCTCGAAACGGGCATCGGCCACAGGCTTGCCCTGCTCCAGTGTGAGCAAGGTGGCGAGTTCCTCGGCGCTCTCCTCAATGCGTGCGGCCGCGGCCAGCAGCGCGCTACGGCGAGCGTCGATGTCGTCGCGCCAGAGCGGGAAAGCGTCGGCGGCGGCTTGCACCGCGTCGTCCAGCTGGGCCGGTGAGCAGTCGGGCGCCTGGGCGAACACCCGGCCGGTGGCGGGGTTGTGCACCCCGAAGGTGTCGACAGAGTGGACGTCCTTGCCGCCCACTGTCATCGGCTGGTTTTGCTCGGACACGGTGTCTCCTGGAGTGTGGGGCGGCTGTTGCCGTCGGGAGGTGAGGAGCGTGGCGGTGAGATCAGCGAGTACTGCGGTCGGAACGGGGTCGGAGTTCCGTCAGGACACGACGTGCATGCGGCAGGGAACGGTGTTGAGCTCGTCCGGTCCGTTCTCGCCCAGGACGACGGTGCCGCCGATGTTGACGCGGTGCTGTCCCGTACAGGCGTTGGGTTCGAAGGCGAACGCCATGCCGGGAACGAGCTCCAGGTCGGAGATCGGCTCGACCGTACGGAAGACACGGCGGCCGTCCTGGCCGGGGATCTGTTCGGCGTTCAGCGCGATGTGCCCCGCGAAGGCCGCGGGAGTGAGACTGTGCACCAGGGGGGTCATGTTGTAATGGCCGGCCTTCAGGAGGGGCTCACTCATGGCCCGCGCGAGGTCGAGGAAGGCCGCTCCCGGACGCAGGGCCCGAAGGCCGGCGTCGTAGCAGTCACGGGCGACGTCGTGGAGCGTGTGAAGCACCTTCGGTACCGGCTCGACCGCGACGGACATCTGGACCTGTGTCTCGAACCCGCCGTAGCACGACATGATCTCGGCCTGGACCAGGTCGCCGGGCTGGACCGTCCGGGAGGGGCCGCCGGCGTAGGTCCAGTAGGGCGGCGCCCAACCCGGGTCGTCCGCGCCGACACTCATGATGACGTGGGGGTAGGTGGTGGTGCACGAGTTGCGGTGGAGGACCTCCACGGCTGCCGCGTAGATCTCGGCCTCGCGCACGCCGGGCCGGATCATCTCCAGCATGGTCTGGCAGGCTTCCTCGGCCGCCTGGGCGGCGAAGCGGACCAGTTCCAGTTCCTGCGGCGTCTTGGGCAGCATCGTCTGGGCGAAGTCGAGGGACATGTCCTCGAATTCGGCCTCGGGCAGGTTGTTGAGGACGTAGTCCCACATCATGTGGGTGATGAGGCCCTCCATTTCCCCCGCCGAGCTCCCGGTCATGCCGACCACACCGATACGACTGGACGTCAGTCCCTCTTCGGTGAGTGCCTGGACCACCCCGCGGCCGAATGGACCGACGCGTACATCGTCGATCCAGAAGCGCACGTCCCGCATGTTCGCGGCCAGGCGGCGGGTGTAGCGGTGGTGGGTCCAGGTGAGGTGAACGGGGTCGCGTTCGGCGAAGAAGACGACGACGCCGTCGAGGACCTCGTTGGCGAGGTAACCCTCGTACCGTTCGCGGCCCTTGAGCCCGAAGACGAGCAGACAGTCGAGGTCCTTGTCCCGCATGAAGTCACGCGTGCGCTGCCAGCGCAGTTCGCGGGCGGCAAAGGGAAGGACGGGATACTGTTTCGCGGTCATGCCCCTGCCCCCTCGGTCGCCTCGACGAGATCGCTCTCCAGGATCCTCGGATCGGCGCCCGCCGCCTCTGCCACGTCCCGGTAGTACTGCAACCAGTCGGTGCCCTCGGGGACATGACCGCCGCCGGCCATGAGGCCGCGGGTGAGCTCGGTGTCGTCCAGGGTGGCCGGGAGGTCCCCGGTTGTTGCGTACCTGTCGACGGCTTTCAGGAGGCGCCGCCGTGTCCGGCTGACCATCAGGTCCGAGGCGGACAGGTGCTCGTGGGTTCGGTCCACGACTGGTCCCATGCTTTCAGTGATCATTTTGTCCTGGATCTGGATGCCTTGCACTCCGGTGTAGTTGCCCTTCGCCTGGGCGTCCCGGTCGAGGAAGTAGTTGTTCTCCTCGGAGGGAGTGAGCCGCCACCTGCCGTACCAGTCCTGGTCGTTGTTGGGCTGGAGCAGGTCTGCCATGCGGACCTTGACACCCGGCAGCTCCGCGACGTCGGCGTGGAACGCCGACCTGCCGTCCACCAGCGCTCGAGGCCGGCTGAGCTGGAAGATCATGGAGTGGGTGTCGTCCATCGGCAGCCAGAAGCGCACGACGGGCTCTTCGACCTCGAAGGGGTTCTGGCCGGGGATGGTCCAGGACGGCAGCAGCTGCTGGGTGTAGTGCCAGTAGTCGGGGGCGAAGCTCTCCGGCCTGCGGTGGCCCTCCATGGTGCCGCCGGCCGTGTTGACGACCTTGGTCTCCACAGCTCTGCCACTGGTGACCCACTTGAGGACGAAGTGCTCGCCGACGTCCTCGGGGTCATGGCCGCCGTGGTGGAGGAACGCGAGATGGGCCGCGTCGATGTCTCCCTCCATGCCCTGGAGCCAGTTGCACTCGCGCAGCCACATCTGGATCTCCAGCTCCTCGTCGTCGGCGACCACGCCGATCACGGGCAGCGGCGGCGGCGTCTCGCGCGACCCCATGTAGATCCAGACGAGGCCGTTGCGTTCCCGCACCGAGTAGGCCTTGGCGCGCACACGTGTGGGCACGCGTCCTCCCGCACTGCTCGGAATGTCGGTGACGCGGCCCTCCACGTCGAACATCCAGCCGTGGTAGGAACAGCGCAGCCCGCCGTTCTCGTTGCGGCCGAAGAACAGGGACGCGCAGCGGTGCGGACAACGGTGGTCGAAGATGCCCATTCGGCCGCCGCTGTCGCGGAAGCCGACGAGGCGCTCGCCCAGCGCCATCAGGCGGATCGGGGCACCATCGGCCTCGAACTCGGAGGACCGGGCTATCGGCAGCCAGAACTGGCGGAAGAACTCTCCGGTCGGACTGCCGGGGCCGACGTGTGTCAGCTTGGCGAAGGGGTCGGTCATGGAACGATCCATCTCTGTACGAGGTCGATGGTTCATGTGGATCACCAGGCGCGTGCGGGCCCGACCAGGTTCATCCCGTCCAGCGGATACAGGTCGCTGACCTCTGGTGTGGCCCATCCGAGGTCGACCGGGTGAGTGACCTCGGCGAAGGTCAGGGCGAGCTCGAAGAGGGCCTGCTCCCGCGGAGGCATGTCGTCGAGGGGGAAGGCGTTGAGATGGTTCACCACTGCTTCGATACGGGGGAGCATCGCGGTGCTCAGCTCGCGCAGGTCCTCGATGTCGGCAGCGGCCATCGCCTCCATCCGCTCCTGTGCGTCGCGCAGGCGCCACCGCTCCAGGAAGCGCTCCAGGTCGGCAAATCCTTCGGGAAGTCCGGCTTCCGTGGAGAGCTCCATCACTTGTCTCCGATCAGTTCGTCGATGAGTCCGTAGCGGTGCTGGAGCGCGAACTCCTGCAGGGAGAGGTAGATGTCGCTGATGGCACCCGACTCGAGGCCGCTCTGCACGTCTTCCATGGCGGCCAGGTCCTCCCGGGACACCGTGTACTGCAGGGCACGCGAGTACGCCTGGGCCAGGCGGTCGCCGGCGTGCCGGGCCTTGCGGCCGTAGACGTCGAAGACGACGCGCGTGTGGTTGCGGTCGATCGGCCAGACCGTGACGGTGCTGTACCAGTGCGAGCCGTTGAGGATGGCCACGTTGGGGAACTGCCACACGATGTCGAAGAACCAGGGGTGGTGGCGGGTGCGGTTCACCGCCGGCGGCAGCATGGAGAAGTCGGTCTCGACCGCCGGCGTTTGCTTGTACCCGAGGTCGTACAGGGCGCCTTCGACGGGCGGGCTGACGTAGTCGGGATTGGACGGGTTGCTGGAGCGGATGTGGCGGTCGTACATGTCGACCACGGGCTTGTGCCGCATCGGGTTGCTCTTGCCGGCCAGCTTCGGCTGGGTGCGCCGATGCAGGAAGACGGTGTGGTACCCCTCCGAGAAGGCGTCCATGGCGACGTTCCAGTTGGCCCGGACGTCGATGGACCAGCAGCTGACCTTCTCCATCTCGCTGTAGTAGCCGTCGAAGCCCTCGGCGAGCTCCCCCAGCCAGTCGTCGAGCGGCTCGGGGTTGTCGCTGAAGTTGGCGTAGATGAGGCCGTACCGGACCTCGGCGCGGATCGGCATCAGCCCTAGGCGGGACTTGTCGACGGAGCGGAACTGCTTCTCGTCCGGCACCGAGCGCAGCTTCCCGTCGCCGGTGTACGACCAGCCGTGGAGCCAGCAGGTGTGCGCGGACGACGTCCCTTCGGCGAAACCGCAGTCCGTGGGGATCACCTTCTTGCCGCGGTGGCGGCACACGTTGTGGAACGCGCGTACCTGCCCGTCCCGGCCCCGCTGGACCAGCACCGAGATGTTGAAGGTGGGGACGTCCAGGACGAAGTAACTCCCTGGCTTGGGAAGGTCGTTGACGTTTCCGACCAGGAACCAGGACGGACGGAAGACCTTCTCGACGACTGCGTCGTGGTACTCCTGCGTCAATTTGTCCTTGACGGACACGACGTCACGCAGGCCGGCGAACGGACTGGGCGGGGACGGGGTCCCGTCGGCGCGTGGGGGAGCAGGGCTGACAGCGGCTTCAGACATATGAACTCCATAAGTTAGGACGCTAGTCCTGTCACATGGGACCGTATGGGAAAGGGTGCCCGCCTGGCAAGCGAAGTGGCCTGGGACGCCCTTTCCTGCAGGCGGGTGGGCTGTACCTGGCCTTCCGGGGTGTACTCCCGGCCCGACTTGACCTCTTCGTGGTGCGGTTATACGGTCCCTTTAGTGTCCTAAGTTTACGGATTTAAGTCCCGACTATCAGGACATGCTCAGGTGCATGACAAGGAGGAGCCTCCATGTGGGACCCCAGCAACACCTTTCTCAACGGGCCGTACGCACCCTGGCGCGAGGAGGGCGAGGCCTTCGACCTGGAGATCGAGGGCCGGCTCCCCGAAGGGCTGAGCGGCGCCCTGTTCCGGGTCGGCCCCAGCCCGCTCTACCGCCCGCAGAATCCGAGCAAGTACCACTGGTTCGACGGTGACGGCATGGTCCACGCCGTCTTCCTGCGTGACGGCCGGGCGACCTACCGCAACCGCTACGTGCAGACCGCGGGCCTGAAGGAAGAGATGGAGCTGGGCCGGGCGATCTACGGCGGTTTCATGAACGGCAGGGACACCCCCCTGCCGCCCGGCAAGTTCCCGAACAACCCCGCCAACACGCATGTGCAGCTGTACGGCAGCCGTCTGCTGGCCTTCTGCGAGGGCTACCCGCCGCGCGAGTTGCGACCGGACACCCTGGAGACGGTCAGCGAGCAGTACAACTTCCGCGGCGGACTCGTCGGTCCCCTGACCGCGCACCACAAGGTCGATCCGACGAACGGCGACTTCCTCACCTTCGGCAACATGGACGGCGCGGTCACGTGGTACCGAGCCGACCGCGACGGGAACATCCTCGACCGTCACTCGGTCGACCTGGGGTTCCCCGCCCTCACTCACGACTACGCGGTCACCACCGATTACGCGGTCTGGCTGGTCAGCCCGGCGACGGCACGCTTCGAGCGCATCTTCAACGGTCAGCCCTCGACGGTCTGGGAGCCGGAGAAGCTGGACACATGTCGCTGGGTCGTCCTGCACCGCAGGACAGGCGAGGTGGTGACGGTTGAAGCCTCCGACGCCTTCTCCACGTCACACTTCCTCAACGCCTACCAGGACGGCACGAAGATCATCGTCGACGGGCATCGCGTCGGCCAGTTCGGTCCCACTCTGAAGGACCTGGAGTCACCGCCGCCCGGCGGGGACTGGAACTGGTGGTTCAAGGAGATCATCACCACCCCCTGGCGCTGGGAACTCGACCTCGCCACGGGGAAGAGCAGGGACATCGAGGTCACCGATATCCAGGGCGAGTTCCCCCGGATCAACGACCAGCGGGCCGGGCTGTCCCACCAGTACGGCTACTACACAACGACACGCGGAGCCGGCGACTGGTTCACCGACGGCCTGGCCAAGCACGATTACCGCACGGGCGAGACGTCGATCCAGACACTCGACGGCGTCCTGACCTCCCCGGGCGAGCCCGTCTTCGTGCCCCGCCCCGGCGCCCAGGCCGAGGACGACGGCTGGCTGCTGTCGGTCTGGTGGGACCCGACCACTGACCGCAGCGAGGTCATCGTCCAGGAAGCCCAGGACTTCACCGGCACGCCCATCGCCCGGATCAAGCTCAACCACCGGGTCCCCCTGGGCTTCCACGGCAGCTGGTCCGACGCGGCCGAGCTCGACGCCGCGGTGCGCGGCGCCTGAGGCATCGGTGATCCCTGGTCGGCGGGGAGCCACGGCTCCCCGCCGACCAGCGCGTCCCCGATTCGGCCCAGCGACTCGCCCACAGGACTGTCTGAAGGTTCGGCGGGGTGAAGTGGCGGGCTGGTTGTCGTTCACCAACAAACACCAGCCACGGCAAGCCGTGAATCTGAGTGCTCATATGCGAACCATCGTTCGCGTCATCCAGTGAAGATAGAGAAAGGCTGCCGGACATTGAGCGTCAACGGAAACTGGGACATAACCATGAAGACCCCGATGGGAACCCAGGTGCTGGAGCTGGAACTGCGGTCTGACGGTCAAACGTTGACCGGCACACAGTCGTCCATGGGCGAGACCGCTGAGATCCAGGACGGCACTGTCAACGGCGACGTGGCGACGTGGAAGGTCGACGCGACCAAGCCGGTGGCCGTGAAAGTCACGTTCACCGCCAAGGTCGACGGAGACGAGATCTCCGGCCACGCCAAGGCCGGACTCTTCCCCAAAACGCCATTCAGCGGCCGCCGGGCGGCCGCGTAGCGGCATACAGCAGTCCGATTGGCGGCCACCGCACGGTCCTTAGCGGTGGCCGTCAGTCGATTCCACGCGCGAGCACTGAGATCCGTGGGAGTTGGCCGAGAGGCGGACGGCGGCAGTGTCGGATTCGTGACAAGACGGGGACTGGGGTGGTCCGGGGTCCGCAGCGCCTCCAGTTGCCCCTCCGGCCTGGCGCGACATCTCCAGATCGATGATCAGCAGCACAATTCAGCCACTGGCGGTCGGGCACCGTGCCGTGGGCCGCTGCGGATCCAGTGGGGCGGCAAGGGGGTAGAGGCAGCGCCGGACGGAGCTGCGCATGCCTGCCGTAGCGCTGTGTTCTGGCCACCGCTACCTGACTCTCTGTCAGTTCTCGCCTTCCTCTCCCGGGTCTCCCAGTGGAGTGGGTGAGAGTCGGGCTCTGCTCGCGATCAGCCCCATGCAGCCGCCCCCCCATGTCCCGTCTCGCCTGAGGAAGCCATGTCACCCACCCCCCACAGCACGGCTTTCACACACAGCCCCTGCCGGACCGTCGCCTTCCAACCCCCTGGCGGGCCCGCCCATGCCGGCTCCGGGACGGCGAGCGTGGAGATCGTCGTACCCGTCCACAACGAGGAACGCGCCCTGCCCGGCTGCCTGCGTACCCTGCACGCACGGCTGACCGAGGGCTTTCCGTTCCCCTGGCGCATCACCGTCGCCGACAACGCCAGCACGGACGGCACGCTCACCGTCGCCCGCCGCCTCGCGGAGGAACTGCCCGGCGTCGACGCCGTGCACCTGGAACGCAAAGGCCGGGGCCTCGCCCTGCGCAGCGTGTGGGGGCGCAGCGACGCGGACATCGTGGCCTACATGGACGTGGACCTGTCCACCGGTCTCGACGGACTGCTGCCGCTCGTCGCCCCACTCGCCACGGGGCACTCCGACATCGCGATCGGCAGTCGGCTGGCGCCGGGTGCGCGTACCGTGCGCGGGCCGCGCCGCGAGTTCGTCTCCCGCTGCTACAACGGAATCATCCGGCTCACCCACGGTGTCCGCTTCACCGACGCCCAGTGCGGATTCAAGGCCGCCCGTACGGAGGTGCTGAGCCCTCTGCTGAAGGTGACCCGGGACGACGCCTGGTTCTTCGACACCGAACTGCTGCTGCTCGCCGAGCACAACGGGTTGCGTGTCCACGAGGTGCCGGTCGACTGGGTGGAGGACGTCGACACCAGGGTCGACGTGGTGAGCACGGCTACCGATGACCTCAAGGGGCTGTGGCGGATGGCGCGGCTGAAGGCGTCCGGCGCCGCCCGCGTCGAACTGCCCCGCCGCCCCGCACCGGCCGCCGAGCATCCGGACGCCGTCCTCGCACCGCCCACGGGGCGGGGCGTGCTGTCGTGGGAGATCGGCTGCTTCATCGCGATCGGCATCACCTCCACCATCGGGCAGGCGCTGCTGTACTGGTTGCTGCGCGGCTGGTGGCAGCCCGCTGCCGCCAACCTGGTGTCGCTGCTGATCCTGACGGTGCTGAACACCGAGGCGAACCGCCGTCTCACCTTCCGGCAGGCCGCAACCCGGCCCGCGCGGGCCCATCTGGGCGCGGGCACCCTGTTCGTGCTCGGCTACCTGGTCACCTCCGGAGCGGTGCTGTGGTTCAAGCACACCGACCCCGGGGCCTCGGCGGCCGCCGAGACCGCCGTCCTGGCCGCCGCGTCCGTCGCGGTCACCGCCGTCCGCTTCGCCGTCCTGCGGCTCGCTGTCTTCCGCCGCAAGACCACCGCCTGACCCAAGCTGCGCCATCGAGACTTCTGACGAGAGCTGATTCCTTTCCATGAACGAGTCCCACCGGACCCTGTCCGTCACGCCAGTGTCTGACGGTCCCTCGGAAACTCCTCCTCGCTCCCTGCCCGCCTGGGCGGCGCCGGCCGCTCTCGGCGCGATCCTGCTCGTCGCAGCCGTGCTGTACGGCTGGGCTCTCGGTTCGTTGGGCTGGGGCAACAGCTACTACTCCGCGGCCGTGAAGTCGATGGGGAAGAGCTGGGCCTACTTCCTCTTCGGCTCCTACGACCCGGCCGGGGTCGTCACTGTCGACAAGCCACCAGCCGCGCTGTGGCCCCAGGTCATCAGCAGCAAGATCTTCGGGCTGCACGGGTGGGCGCTGATCCTTCCGCAGGTGATCGAGGGCGTGGCCGGCGTGTTCGTGCTGCACCGCACCGTGCGCCGCTGGGCAGGGGAGCAGGCCGCACTGCTCGCCGCCCTGGTGATGACCCTCACCCCCATCACCGTGGCCATCAACCGGGACAACAACCCCGACACGCTGCTCGTCCTGCTGCTGGTGTCGGCGGCGTACGCGCTCACCCGCGCCCTGCAGGCAGAGGGCCGGGCGGCGACCTGGTGGCTGTGCGCGAGCGGGTTCCTGATCGGGTGCGGCTTCCTCACCAAGATGCTCGCGGCCTGGATGGTCGTGCCTGCGTTCACCCTCGCCTGGCTCGTGGGCGGAGGCGGAGCATGGGTCGCACGGGTGTGGAGGTTGCTGACTGCGGGTGCCGTACTGGCGGTGTCCTCACTGTGGTGGGTCGCGATGGTGGCGCTCTGGCCGGGGGACCGGCCCTACATCGGCGGCAGCAAAGACGGCTCGGCCTGGGACCTGGTGGTCGGCTACAACGGACTCGGCCGGGTCTTCGGCTCCAGCGACGGCTCGTCGCAGGCCATGGCTGGCATGGGTGGGGGATTCGGCGGCGAGGCGGGTCTCGGCCGCATGTTCAACACCCAGGTCGGCGGGCAGATTAGCTGGCTGCTGCCGACCTGCGCCGTAGCCTTGGCGCTCGCAGTGGTGTGCACAGTCCTGTACCGCCGCGGGCGACTGGACCAGTCCGGCGTGCTGCCCGCCTCGGGTTGGCTGCTGTGGGGGAGCTGGCTGATCGTGTGCGTGGCCGTGTTCTCCACGCAGAAGGGCATCTTCCACCCGTACTACACCACCCAGTTGGCCCCGGCGATCGCCGCCCTGAGCGGTGGGATGCTGGCCACCCTGATCCGTGTTCACCGGGCCGGTATGGCGTGGGCTGTCTGGGCCGGCGCGGCGGCCGTGGTGGTGACGGTCGGCTGGGCGATGGTTCTCGTCCGCCGTACGCCGGACTGGAACGGGTGGCTGATCTGGCCCGTGCTGCTGATCGGCTGCGGGGCGATCGCACTCCTTCTGTCCCGGCGCGGTGGCAACCTGCTTCTGGCCGGGGTGGCTGCCGCGTTGGTGTCCATGCTCGTGGCACCTGGGGCGTGGGCGGCGAGCGTGCCGGCTTCGTCGGGTTCGTCGAATCTCATGGGCGGCGCCAACCCGACAGCGGGACCGAGGAGTTCGCTGTCGGCCTTCGGATTGTCCGGCATACCTGGGCAGGGCTCGTCTGGGAATCAGGGGTCGTCGGGAATGCCTTCCGGGATGCCCTCGGGTATGGAGGGTTTCCCGGGCGGGGGTTCCGACTCGGGGCAGCAGAACGGGCAGCCGTCCGGGGGGATGCCGTCGGGGATGCCCGGTGGTGACCAGGGTGGTATGCCGAGCGGCCTCCCCAGCGGCATGCCCGGTGTGTCCGATGGCTCAGGCTCGGCTTCTGGCGGTCTTCCCGCTTTCCCCGGCGGATCCGGCGCGATGTCCGGCGGATTCGGTGGTTCCAGCGGCTCGGCACTCACCTCCGACCAGCGCAAGATGCTCAACTACGCCGTGAAGCACTCACCGGAGGCCCGGATCAAGCTCGCTGTGTCAGGCGGCGCCAACGCCACCAGCGCGTTCATCCTGAACAGTGACGAGACGGTGATCGGCATGGGCGGCTTCATGGGCTCCGACGACGCGCCCTCGGTCGCCCAGCTGAAGAAATGGACCGGGAACGGTGAGCTGCGCTACATCGTTGGATCGGACAACGCCGGCGGTGGAGCGATGACGAGGCCCGGCATGTCGCAGGGGAACGCCACTGGCCGCTCGGAGTGGATCTCCAAGAACTGCACCCAGGTCTCGGCGTCGGCGTACGGAGGCAGCAAGACGTCTCACCAGGAGACGGGCAGTGCGGTGCTCTTCGGTGCCTCGGTGCTCTACGACTGCGCCGCTCGGTGAACGGCAACAGAACGGACCGCACAGCACGATGACAGAGCAGCCCGCCGACAGGGCGCGATACAGGCTCCTCGTGGTCGAGGACGAACCCAGCATCCGCACCCTGTTGGAGTCCACCCTCCGGCTCACCGGATACGAGGTGAGCGCCGCGGAGAACGGCCAGTCCGCCCTCGTCGAGATCCAGCGACGGGAGCCGCACCTTGTGCTGCTCGACGTGATGCTCCCCGACCTGGACGGCTTCGAGGTCACCCAACGATTGCGGGCGGCCGGGAACGACGTACCCGTGCTGTTCCTCACCGCCCGCATCGACGTCGACGATCGCATCACGGGACTGAGCTCCGGCGGCGACGACTATGTGACGAAGCCGTTCCACATCGACGAAGTGCTGCTCCGCATCGAGGCCATCCTGCGCCGCACGGTCGTCCAGGGTTCGGAACCGCTCATTGCGGAGACCGTGCTGCGTTACGCCGACCTTGAGCTCGACGAGGGCGCTCACGAGGTGCACCGCGCCGGGCACTACGTTCCGTTGTCGCCGACCGAGTTCAAGCTGCTCGCCTATCTGCTGGCCAACCCGGGCCGGGTCCTGACCAAGGCTCAGATCCTCGATCAGGTGTGGAGCTACGACTTCGCCGGAGATGCCCGGATCGTCGAGACGTACGTGAGGTACGTGCGCAAGAAGGTCGACCGCCTCGGGCCGCCACTCATCCACACGGTGCGCGGCATCGGCTACTGCCTGCGGCTGCCGCGCGAGCCGGATGGGACGGCGGAGCCGTGAGCCGGCTGCTGCCCCGAATCCCCGGGTCCCTGCGGCGGCGCCTGATCCTGGCGGCGGCGCTGCTGGCGACGGTCGCCGTCGCCGTCTCCCAGCTCATCGGGTTCGTGGTGCTGCGTTCATGGCTGTTGGACCGGGTCGACCAGCAACTGGCCGACTTCCACCCACCCGGACCGGCTTACTTCGAGGCTCTCAAGGACAACAACCCCGGGGACCGTCGCGACGTCCTGCCCTCGGACTTCCGTGTCTACTTCTACGACGGCTCCGGTCGGCGGATGGCCGTGTCGCTCGGTGCCGACGGCAAGCCAGGTCCACGGATCGGGGATTCGGTGGCGCAGCTCGGTCTGCACGTCGGCCGTCCAGGGACGGTGGCATCCGTCAGCGGCGACAGCCGGTGGAGAGTTCTGCTGAGTTCCGGTCCGCAGGACATGCACGCCGTGGTGGCTCTGCCGCTGGACACCGTCGACGCCACCACGTCCAAGATTCTCTGGCTGAACGCGGTGTTGCTGGTGCTCACCGTCGCCGCCCTGCTCGCGCTGGGCCGCTGGGTGGTACGGCTGGGCCTGCTCCCGCTGACTCGTATGGAGCACACCGCCGAGCGCATCGGAGCGGGGCAACTGGATCTGCGACTCCCCGACATCGATGGGCGCACCGAGATCGGCCGGCTCGGCCGGGTGCTGAACTCCATGCTGGAGAGGCTGCAGTTGGCGCTTCGTGAACGGGAGACATCCGAGGCGCGCATGCGACGTTTCGTCGCCGACGCCGGCCACGAACTGCGCACTCCACTCACCGCCATCCAGGGCTACGCACAGCTCGCACTCCTCCGGGAGCGCCTGTCGGCCCATGAGCAGACCGAGACCCACCAGTTGATCGCCCAGAACGCGGAGCGGATGGGCCTCCTCGTCGACGACCTCCAACTTCTCGCCCAGTTGGACAGGGAACCGTCGTACGACAAAAACCCGGTGGACCTGCTCTCCCTGGCGGCGGACGCCGTGCGGACCGCCGCCCTGCACGGGGCGAGCCATCCGGTCGATCTGGGCCCCCTGTCGGACCCGGCGGGCAACGGCGAACTGGATGTGGTCGAGGCCGTCGGCGACCCCCATCGGCTGAGACAGATCGTCGACAATCTGCTGTCCAACGCCCGTGTCCACACCCCGGCCGGCACTGCGGTCCACGTCAGGGTGGGTGAGACCCGGGTGGGCGTGGACACCTGCGGATCCGACCGCCCGGGGGTCGTTGGCGCGTCACCGCCCCTGCCGGACGGTACGCCTGCCGGCGTGGTGGAAGTGGCGGACGAAGGGCCCGGGCTCACGGCCCAGGACGCCAAGCACGTCTTCGAGCGCTTCTACCGTGCTGACCCTTCCCGCTCCCGCACCCACGGTGGTAGTGGCCTGGGCCTCTCCATTGCCGCCGCGGTCGCGGAAGGCCACGGTGGCCGCCTCGAACTCGACACCGCGCCGGGCAGGGGATGTATCTTCCGCCTTGTCCTCCCCGTGGGGCGTACGGACGGGCGATCAAGCGGTGTCTCCGGCTGATCGCCGCCGGTCCTGCCACTGTGCGCCGGCCCGCCGGTGGGTGGCGAAGAGGGGGACCCTGATGTACACAGGCCCTGCTCAGTCACTTCGCTCGGGTCGCCGCCCAGCCGTGCGTCCAGTTGCTACCGCTGTGGCGGCCGTCCGCCCGACGAGCAGGACAGCGCTGGTGACAGATGCGTCCTCTGCCTGGTGTCTGTGGGCTCGACGGTGCCCCACGAGGCTGCCCGCCCATCCCAGCAGGAAGGCGGCCGGGACGGAGACCAGAACCGGGGTGCTGTGGTCGAACCAGGCGAAGTCGGCGTTCGGCAAGAAGGCCTGAGAGCTGCCTGAGGCGGAGGGCGAGAACACGGCAAGGCCGCCACTCAGGATGATTCCGCCGTACACGGCCCACAGCAGGCCCGTTCGGTTGAAGCGGTCCCAGTAGAACGTGTAGAGCAGAACGGGGGCCACGGTCGATGCGGCCACTGCCATGGCGAGCTGAGCCAGGAAAGCGGTTGAGCGTCCCTGCGCCAGTACGGCGAGCAGGATGCCGAGGACGCCGAAGAGCAGGACGGCTATGCGCGCCACCATCAGTTCACGCGTGGGGTCGGACTGCCTGCGCTGAACGAGATGGTGGTACGTGTCCCGGGCCAGGGCGGCGGCCGCTGCCAGCGTGGTGGCGCCCACGACGGCGAGCACGCTGAGAAAGATCGCGCAGGCGAGCGCCGTGAAAAGCAGACGGCTCATGCTACTTCCCAGCCGGTCGTCCAGACTGCTGGCCACGAGCATCAGGGAGTCGTCCGCATTGGACTGCCCGGAGAGAATGGTGTCAGCACCGACTCGGGCCGATGCCCCCATGCCCAGAATGACCACGGTGACGCACACGAGCGCGACGACACCGGTCGCGTACCGGACGGAGCGGCGTGCTGTGGCGGTGTCCCTTGCCGCAGAGACGCGGCTGAGGACGTGAGGCATGCAGACGCCGCCCAGGACGGTCATGACCTGGCCCGCGGCAATGTCCAGACGTGGTGTCGGTCCGACGTTGATGAGGCCACCGGTACTCAGATACCGGCCGGGACGGATGCTGTGCGCGTCCGCGGCGGTGAGCAGGGAGCCGACATCTCCGTGGAAAAGGCGGAGCACGGCCAAGGACGCGAAGATCATGGCCGCGAGCGTGACGGCAGCGGCGATCACCTGTATGACGGTGAGCCCCTTGGCGCCGCTGAGCATGCCGCAGGTGACCACCAGGCCTCCGATGAGCACGGTGCACATCTGCTGCACCCCGATGCCGGAAAACCCGAGGAATGCCGCGGTGACGTTTCCGGCGGCCATGAGCTGAGCCACGAGGTACGGAGCGGTGACCGCGAGGGTGACCACCGCGGCGGCCACCCGAGGCGCGGTGCCCGGCGCCCGGAGCGAGAAGAGGTCGCCGAGGGTGAGGGAGCCGCTGAGCTGCAGAGGGCGTGCCAGCAGAAGGAGGACACCCATCGACAGAAGCACGCTGGTCGCGGCGGTGATGCCGTCGAAGCCGACGGTTGCCACCACACCGGTCACGCTGAGCAGCAAAGATGTCGAGACATAGCATCCCGCCAAGGCCAGGCCGTTCTTCAATGCCGAACCCTGCCGGTCACCGATGTAGAACTCCGACGGAGAGTCTCCGCGCAGGCCCGCGAAGACCGAGCCGAAGAGGGCGAGGACCATGAAGAGCATGAAGGAGCTGAGGACCAAGGCATAGGGATCATCGGCCGCCGCCGCGAGGAAGGTGCTGCTGTGATTCATCTGAACCCTCCGATCTGCTGGACGGGCACGGCGGTTGCGTTCGCCTCGGCCGGTGCGTGCTGCAGCGGGTCCAGCAGGCGTGCACTGCGATGGTCGAAGCGGCGGGCCGTTGCCAGCAGGGCCACTGTCTGGAGCAGATACAGCGACAGGCCCGCAGACATGTCGGTGCTGAACAGTCGCGTGGCGAGCAGATCGCCAGGGAGCGCGATCAGGGTGATCGCGGTGCCGAAGCACAGGGCGTTGGGTACGAGGTAGGCCAAGTCCAGGTGCACTGCCCTTCGACGCGCTTGGGACAGCGGCGACTGGGCGGCGTGATCGGGGAACCTGTGGTGCTTTGGTGGCTGAGGTGAGAGTCGCATCGCTACCTTCACGTGCTGGTCGGGTGTGGGTCGGTCGGCGGCCGCTCTGGGAGCCGACCCCGAGCCGCAGGGCAGCGCTTGGATAACGGGCGGCAGCGCCTGGCGGCCCGGACGTGGGGGAGGGCTGTCGTCGTCGAGCGGCCGGGGCAGCGGCAAACCGCGGCGGAGAGCCGCCGGCGAGGTGTCGACGCAGGCGCAGACGATACCGGAAGCGTTCGTCAATGTCCTCTGATGTGAAACTTGAGTTCTGTCAAGCGGGACAATAGTGTCGGTGGCGTGGAGTGGTTGTATCGCCAGCGCTGAGAGCTGAGCACTCCTGTCGAGGACCGGTGAGCCGGTCGGATGTGTGGAACCAGCCTTTGGTCGGGGTGAGGAGGACCTGTGTGACAGAGCGGCAGCTTTCGTCCGAGCTGCAACCTCGGGTTCCTGCTTGCCTCACCGTGCTGACCCCTTCCGCTCCCGTGTCCGCGGTGACGATGACCTCTTCGGCATGGGCCGAGCGGAGGCACTTCCTGCTGACGCCGGGTGTCGCGGAGGCGGTCCGCTTTCGCCGAGGCGGGGGAAGCAGGCCGCGCCCGGTCAGGCGCATACGTGCTTCTCCGTCAGGAGCTCACCCCTCACCCGTGTGTCTCGGTCGCCGACGGCCGACGGTTCAGCAGGCTTGATGTCGTTGTCCCAACAGGGCCAGGGGCGTGCTCCCTGCAATATCCAAAGCAAAAGTCCTGTATCAGCGCTGTTTGGGAAGTAGGTTTCCGCATGCCTTACCGGTGGAAGGTCGCCCCCGAGGACCTGTTCGTCGAGCGGTACTGGCAGATGGTGAACAACGGTTTGCCTTCCGCGGACGTCGACATCGTCCGATCGACGGTCACTGACATGTGGCTCGACGAGCCGGGCGGCTGGGTGTACGAGTGGTCGCGACTGGCCGCCGGATATGCGGAGCTTGGTGAGCATCAGCTTGCGGCACTGGCCTACGGATGGGCGAAGTTTCCCACGCTGGCCGACGACGCCAAGCGCACGGCGCTGGAGCGGCAGCTCAAGCAATACCTGCTTGCCGCTCCCGGTTTCAAGGTCGGGTTTCAGCGCCGGGCCGTCCAAGTGCCCTGCGGCGAGGGGGTCACCGCTGTACCCGCGCACTTTCTCACTCCGCCGGGCTGGTCAGGCAACGCCCCCGTCCTGCTCGCCAGCGGCGGAGTGGACACCTGGAAAATGGATCTGCACGGGCTCTTCGAGGCGGTCGCCCTGCGAACCGGTATGGGCGTGCTGGCCTTCGACATACCGGGCACGGGTGAATGCGCTGGCCCCATGGACTCGGAGGACGGCGCTGACCTGGTGCGCGCCCTGGCCATCGAGGCACGGGCGCTGGGCAATGGGCGCGTCCTGCATCTGGGCATATCGATGGGCGGTCACTTCTCGGCCTGCTCGGGCCTGGCGGGGGATGTCGACGCGGCGATCGTCATCGGCGGTCCCATCGAAGCGGCATTCGCCCGGGATCGGACCTTCGCGTATGGCATGGAAGGCAGCGTCGGCAATGCGTTGGGGTTCGACCATGAACCGAATGATGCGCAACTGGCCCGGATCTGGCCGCCGTTCGACCTGCGCCCGCTGCTCAACCTGAACACGAACGTGCCGATGCTGGTCATCAATGGTGCCGGTGATGTCCATGTTCCACAGCAGGACACCCTTGTCTTCGTCGGCCGCCGGGACACGGAAGTCCACTTGCTTCCAGACACCGGACACTGCGCCGCTTCCAAGATGCCCCAGGTGCTTGAGTTGATGTTCGAATGGATCGACCGCCACCAGCTGTCGTCTGCGGGCAGGTGACGTGCTGGACATCGGCCTGGCCGTACGTCCATAACCCCTGTTAGCGGTTGCCCGCAGTGTTGCGAGTAATTGCCCTTCTTCATGAGGGCGCGGAGCGGGGCTCCAAGTCAGCTTGTCGGCTGAGTTGTGACAGATGGCCTCGCCGGCCCTAGATGGAACGAGTTGCACAGTGACAAAGGTCGTACTGATCCATGGAGCTTGGCACGGAGCTTGGTGCTGGGACGGCGTCGTCGCCGAGTTGCAGCATCGCGGTGTCGAGGCGACAGCCGTCGAACTGCCACTGACCGGCTTTGCCGAGGATGTTGCCGCAGCTCGCTCAGCGATCCAGGCTGCGGGAGGCGACGCGATCGTCGTCGGGCACTCCTACGGCGGGCGGGTGATCACCCAGGCTGCGACCGGCCTTCCTGTGACCCGGCTCGTCTATGTCGCGGCGTTTCTCGGCGATCCGCGCGATGAGGACGTGCCGGCGACAAGCAGCCTCCTCAGCGCGTCACTCCTCATCGACGGACTGGAGCTGAGGGTGGATCCCCAGGCGGCCGCCGCCGTGTTTTACGGCGACGCCGACGCGCAGGCGGCCACCGCCTGGGTCGCGCGCCTGCGCCCCATGCCGCTGGAGGGCCCCAGCGTGTCGGACGCCGAAGCTGCGTGGCGCTCGATTCCGAGCACCTACCTCGTGTGCACGAACGACCAGGCTCTGCCGCCGGTGTCGCAGCGCAAGATGGCAGCGAACGCATCCGAGGTCATCGAGTGGCCCACGGACCACGCGCCGTTCCTGACGCGTCCGGCAGAACTCGCGGAACTGATCGTAGGAGGTGCGCCTGACGGTCGCGGCCGCCGCTGAAAGCAGCGTGGTGGCATAACGAACGCAGTGGTGGGGGCGATTGCCGACGTAGGGACTTCCCCGCAGTTGTGGCCACACGAACGTCCCCGGCTGTCCGGCGGCTCGGCCTCCCACTAGAGGCCAACTCCGTTCCCGGCACGCGTCGTGGTGTGCTTCGTGCTCGCCCTGGCCTTCTTAGCTGGCACTCTCGCAAACACAACGGCAGCGTCTGCACGTTCGACCGCCCCTTGGTTCGCACGGCGGCCCTCGTGGAGTGCGGGCACACGGGCTCTGGTGGGCTCGGTCTTCGGAGCCGATGACGTCGATGAACTCACTTACGCTAGGCCTGTTGGTACATCTGCATGCATCGATGACGCTCCTGCCGACCGACGCCGACTACTACGCGCCCACCTTCTTTCGGGCAGTGCAGGACACTGGGGCCCGTTCCGTGCCGCGCTCCAGCCGCAAGTGGCGCCCGACTGTACGCCGCCGCTGCCCGACAGCTCCTACTTCACCGCGATCCTGCCGCGCCGCCACCGAGCCAGGGACGACGGGTACGGTCGGCGCCCACGCGGACAACGCGGCCTGTGAAAGATCCACGCGTCCCTGTAACGCGAGACGCTCCCGGGCACCCGCGCCTACGGCGAAGCCGACACAAGAAGCGAACGCCGACGCCCGCCTCCCCAGCCCCACGCGGTGACGCACTGTGCACTTCCAGCGGTGCTGCTCTTGTGTGTGGGCGGCTGCGGCGAGGGACCGGAGCGTCGAGGTGGCCCACTCGGTGATCTGTTCGGCGTCGCAGCCGGCTTGTGAGGTGGGTTCCGTGTGCGCGGCGCTGGGGGCCCTCTTCAACAGAATGACCGCAGTGCGGGACACACCTGTCCCGTTTAGCGGTCATCCACCCTTGACTTGCTGGACCCCCTCGGCTTCACTTGTCCTATCAAGCAACATCGCCGTCCTATTATTCAGGACATAACGGGGGCTTGGTGAGGAGGTCATGCACGATGAGGGACGTTGCAGGCAAGGTCGCGTTCGTTACCGGAGCGGCCAGTGGCATCGGTCTGGGAATAGCCCGAGCCTTCGAGGAAAGCGGTATGAAGGTCATCGTCACTGACGTCAGCGAGGACTACCTGGCCAAGGCCCGCGACCTGTTGGCGCAGGCTGGCGGCTCCTTCCACTTCATCCCTCTGGACGTAACCGATCGCATCGATTGGCAGCGGGCGGCGGATGAGGCTGAGCATGTGTTCGGGCACGTCCATGTCCTGGTGAACAACGCGGGGATCAGTTCGCTCGGACGGATCGCGGAAGCGGGCTACGACGACTGGGACCGGATTCTCGGGGTCGACCTCGGTGGGGTCGTGAACGGCGTGCAGGCTTTCCTGGGCAGGATGCTCGCGCACGGCCAGGGCGGCCACATCATCTCCACGGCGTCCATGGCGGCGCTGACGCCCTTGAACATCTCCGGGATCTACTCGGTGGCCAAGCGTGGAGTGCTGGGCATGATGGAGGCTCTGCGCGCCGAACTGCTCGATTCAGACATAGGCGTATCGGTTCTCTGTCCGGGCCTGACACGCAACAACACCTGGGGGGACCGCTCCCCCCTACCGTCAAGCAGCCCAGGTGGCCTGCCGCTGCCGCCGCGGGGCTCGCCGATGGATGCGGGGATGGAGGCCGTCGAGGTCGGGCGCCGAGTGCTCGAGGGAATGCGTCGGAACGACATGTATGTACTCACCCACGCCGAGTTCCGCGAGGATATCGCGCGGTATTTCGATCCTCTGCTGACGGCCTGTGAGGCAGCGCCCGGCCGCGCGCTGCCGGGCGGCGGTCCGCCGCCTGACCTGTGGGGCGCTGTCTACACGGCGCAGGGACGGACCGACAACCGCGGTCCGGTCGGGGAGGGAGGATGAGATGCGGGACCTTTCGGGAAAGGTCGTGTTCATTACCGGGGGCGCCTCCGGTATCGGGCTCGGCATGGCGAAGGCGTTATCCCGAGCCGGCATGAAAGTGGTCGTCGTCGATATCAGGGACGACCATCTGGCGGCGGCCGAAGAGACTCTGGCGCGAGGTGGAGCGGAGTTCCACCTCATCAAGTTGGACGTGGCCGACCGCGAGGCCTGGTCCAGGGCGGCCGATGAGGCTGAGCGGGTCTTCTCCCGTATCCACGTGTTGTGCAACAACGCGGGAATCGGCGTCCTCACCCCCATCGCACAGGCCACCTGGGAGGACTGGGACTGGTTGCTGGGGGTCAATCTCGGCGGCGTCATCAATGGTGTCACCACTGTTCTGCCGCGAATTCGTGCGCACGGGGAAGGCGGCCATGTGATGGCAACGGCCTCGCTCGGCGGTATCACGGTCGCCGGTGACGGCGGAGTCTATTCCACTGCCAAATTCGGTGTCGTCGCGATGATGGAGTGCCTGCGCGAGGACTTGGCGGCCGAGGACATCGGGGTCACGGTCCTCTGCCCTTCGGCGGTCAACACGAACATCCACGATCACGGCGACATGCGCCCGGAGCGATACCGGGTCGACAGTTCCGACCTCGGGCCGCACGACGCCGGCCCGGACCCTGAGATGTTGAAGGGCATGCTCGCGTCGTTCGGCAGCGATCCGTTGGAGGTTGGCCGTCAGGTACTACACGCCATCCGCCACGACGAGCCCTACGTGTTCACCGAACGCATGGCCAAGGGCCTGATCGAACTCCGGCGGGAGGCGCTCCTCGCCCTGATACCGGATGAAGAACCCGATCTCGAACGCCTCGCGGCCGACAGGGCGATGCGCCGCGCCCTCACCGAATTGTTTGGCTGAAGCACCGGTCCGTTCTTGCGGACCCCGCTCTCAGTCTTCTCGTGTCGGGCTTACACGCACGACAACCAATAATCGATTTCTCCGAGGCAGCAGCATGCACATAGGAATAGCCACAGGTCTTCAGCACTATGGTCCGGACGGCGAGGAGGCCGACTACCCGGACGGCCAGTTCATACGCGAGGAGGTGGAACGGTGGGTGCTCGCGGAGGAGTTGGGTCTGGACTCGGTCTGGCTCACTGAGCACCACTTCACCCGCCACTCCCTCGCTCCGGACCCTTTGATGTTCCTCTCCTATCTCGCCGGCCGCACGCGGCGGATCCGGTTGGGTACGCAGGTACTCGTCCTGCCCTGGCACGACCCGGTCCGTCTGGCCGAACAGATCATCACCCTCGACGAGGTGTCCAACGGCCGGGCGATCATCGGACTCGGGCGTGGCATGGCGCCGCGCGAGTACAAGGGCCTGCGCATCGACCCGGAGGCGGCGCGACAGCGCTACGACGAGATGCTGCAGCTCCTCGTGGACGGACTGGAAACGGGCGTGATGGAGGGCGGCGAGTTCTTCCAGCAGCCGCGGGTGGAGCTGCGCCCGCGACCGGGCCGTTCCTTCAAGGGGCGGCTGTTCGCGGCCCTCGGCTCCCCCGACAGCCAGCGCCAGGCCGGCCGGCTGGGACTGGGGCAGCTGACGACCACCACACTTCCGTTCAAGGTGCCCGAAGGCGGGCTGCCGATCGACAGCTACCTGAACGCATGGCGGGAAGCGCACGCCCCCGACAACAAGCCTCCGGCGCCTTTCGCCTCAAGCATCATCGTGGTGGACGAGAGCGCGGACCGTGCGCAGGAGATCGCCCGCCTGTACGGGGGCAACGCGCAGCGCGTCGGCATCTGGCACTACCAGATGCGTGGCCGTCCGGCCTACGGGCCCATCCCGGCGATCGAGACCGACGAGGACGTGGAGCGCATGGTGGACGGCTTCGTCTCGCAGATCATCGCGGGTACCCCGGACCAGGTGCTGAAACGACTGGAGGAGACGCGCGACCAGATCCATCCGCAGGGAATGTTCCCGCAGCTGTTCTTCGGCGGGATGCCTCACGATGAGGCGGTGCGTAACATGCGGTGCTTCGCCGAGCACTGCGTGCCGGAGATCAAGAGCTGGCCGGCGTCCAGCAGCATCGACGGGGATGCCACGGAATCCGCGGCGGTCGCCAGTGAGGCCGGTGTGCGATGACTACATCCGAACCGGTCCAGGTGAGCGGGCTTGACGGGACGTTGTTCCGAGCGGAAGCCATCGCGCCCGAAACAGCCGAGTTCAACCTACGACTTCGCGAGCTGGTGAAGGGCGGGCCCGGTCCCGAGGCGGGGGGCGGCATTCCGATGCCTCCCACACAGCCTTCGGAGCGGGCACGCACCATCCGGATAGCGGGGCGGGGCGGTCACGAACTGGCTTTGCGGGTCATCGCTCCGGACCGCCCCAAGGGCGTCTACCTGAACTTCCACGGCGGCGGGTTCGTCAGTGGCAGCGCGGCGCAGTCGGATCAGGAGCTGGAGCGGATCGCGCGGAACACCGACCTCGCCTGCATCGACGTGGACTACCGGCTGGCGCCCGCGCACCCTCACCCCGCGGCATGGGATGACGCCGAGTCCGCGGCGCTGTGGCTGATCGAGAATGCGAAGTCGGAGTTCGGCACCGATGCGCTCGCGATCGGTGGCCTGTCGGCGGGCGCGACACTCGCGGCCTCCGTCCTGGTCCGGCTGCGCGAGCGCCTTGGGTCCACCGGGTTCCAGGCGGCGAACCTGGTCTTCGGGAATTTCGACCTCTCGATGACCCCGAGCCAGACCCTGCTCGGCGCCAACGCGCTGCCGGTTTCGGTGGACATGATCCGAGCATGCACGAACGCGGTCGCGCCCCTGAGCGAACAACGCCAGGATCCGGATCTGTCGCCTCTGTTCGCGGACCTGCGGGATCTTCCGACGGCGTTGTTCACGGTAGGCACTCTGGATCCGTTCCTGGACGACTCGTTGTTCATGCACGCCCGCTGGATCGCGGCCGGCAACGAGGCCGAAATAGCTGTCTATCCCGGCGGCGGGCATGTCTTCACCGCAGCCCCCATCCCTCTCGCGGACCAGGCGAACGACCGCATCGATGCCTTTCTCCGCCAGGTCGGGCGCGGGCCGGAGACGCCTGCCCCCGAAGTCCGTCGGCAGTGACCACATCGCTGTTGACGAGCCCAGGGCAGCCAACGACGAGCGCCCTGGGCAGGCTGTCCGGGCGAAGTCACCCTTCTGCTCATCGAAGTGAGCGTGGAGAGCGGCAGTGGCTGCCTGGCCCGGCTGCTGACGCGGGGACCGGTCCCGCGCTCAGTAGCAGGGCCAGGCCCTCATGGGCGCCCGCGACAGGGCGGGGAAACGAGCACTCGGAGGTGTAGTGATGACGGCGATTTCCACGACGAGCAGCTCTGAGAGCAGCTTTGATTCGGGCTACCTGTCACGGATGTTCCGCGACGCGATGGCCCAAGTCGTCACGCCGGTAACGGTCGTGACGGGAATCCAGGAGGGAGTTCCGCACGGTACAACGGTCAGCGCGTTCGCGTCCCTGTCGCTTTCCCCTCCGATGGTTCTCGTCTCCCTGGACCGGACGAGTGAGCTGTTGAGCATCGTGGGTCGGTCCGGCCGGTTCGGCGTCAACGTGCTGGGCTCGGCGCACTCGGATGTCGCCCTGCGCTTCGCCCGCAAGGGCGGGGCCGCCAAGTTCGCGGACACCCGATGGCTGCTCGACCATGGACTGCCGCGACTACCGAACGCGCTCGGCTGGCTGGCGTGTGAGACCGAGTCGATGGCCGACGGCGGGGACCATATGGTGCTGCTGGGGAAGGTCCTGCACGCCGACCATCGCGACGGCGCGCCCTTGACTTACTACGCGCGAAGGTTCGGCACCCACACGGTGCTGGACGGCGACCCGTGATCGTGGAGAACCGGAGTGAACTCCGCCCAGATGGCGCCGAAGGTGGCTCGGCTCGTCTCGGAACGTAGTGGTGTCGCGCTGACCCGACGGGCGAGTGAGCTTCAGGCGGCTCGGCCGATCGCACATCGCGTCCTGGCCAACTGCGTAGCCATCCGCTATGCACGCCACGGGATCGTCGGTAGCCGCTGTGCCGCGGGCCCGGCGCTGTACGAGGTGCCGCTGTGGATGGCCTCGGCGTGGCCGTCCACCGATACCGCCCTGCACGGCAGATGGCCACAGCGCATGACCTGGGCCCGACTCCACGCACGGGGCCTTCTGCGCACCGTTGAACGCGTCTCCTGCAGGGCACGCGGCGTTCTGCCTGTGGGTCAATGAAGTGATCGGCAGGCCTGCCCCTCGGGACTGGTACGCCCGCACGTTCAGCCAGCCCTGGTGCTCACCCGTGGCCGTCGGGACATGGGTCGACAGGCCGGTCAAAAGTTGAGGCTGAGGCGGGGTCAGGTCAATGCTTCTGTCGTTTCCCCTTGGATTCTGTGTGACTGGAGGAGCCGTGATGTGGGCAGGCCGGGCATGGGTCTGCGCCGGGTCGCATCCCGGGGTGGATGCGACCCGGCGCGGTGACGGGAGCCGAGCTGTATGACGGGAGGTCGGCTCCGGTCACGTCAGGGGTGTCACCGGTGGTGAGGTGACGTCAGGTAGTGCTGCCTGAGGAGTTCCCTGCCGTAGTCGTTGCCGTTGGGGGTGCGGATGATGGAGTGGACGTGCTTCTGCGTCGCGCCGCTGCCCTGCGTGGCGCCGTAGGCGCCGGCCAGCGGGCCCGGAGCCTGGCAGTCGACCTCGACCCAGACGACGGGGCTGTGGATGCGGACGTAGAAGGCGGAGTCGTCGGCGATGCCGTCGGCCCAGGTGACGTAGGTGTCGGAGATGTGCTGGGCGACCTCCGACATCCGTACCTTCGCGGTGTCCGCCTTGGCGCGGCCCACGAACGCCTCGACGATGCCGAGGAGCTTCTTGCGCTGGGCGGCGGTCAGCTTGCTGCCCTTCAGGCCCGTGTACTCCTGGACGGTGTTGTCGGAGAAGGCGCCGGCCTTCATCGATTCGTTGGACTTGGTCGTCGACTCGATCGCGACAGCCTGCTGATCCGCGGTGAGGGAGTTGATGAAGGCCAGTGACGCGACGACCTCCTCGTGGCAGACGGTGACCGTCTCGCCGTCGATCTCCATCGAGGTCGGTTCCGAGCCCCAGAAGCAGGGGCTCATGACGACCTGGCTGCCGAGGACGAAGTAGTTGATGACGAGGTGGTGGCCGTCGAACTGGAAGCCCCAGAGCTCGGTCGCCGACGGGGTGCCCATCACGGTCCAGTAGTAGGCGTCCTCGTTGAAGGAGTTCGTGTTGCCGATCGCCTCCCCGGCCGCCTGGTTGATCTTCCGGATCTTCTCGGTGGTCTCCAGGCCGTCGGCGCTGAGCGCGGCCTTCAGCAGGGCGGTGCCGAGGGCCTTCTGGTCGTCGCTGAGGTCGGCGAGGGACACGCCCTGGCGCTCGTGGGAGTCGATGTTGCTCCACAGCCGCCACTCGGTGGAGTGGATGGTGAACTGCGTGGACGTCTTCTGGTCGTCGGTGAGGCCGGCCAGGAACGCGTTCGCGGCCGCGATGACGGGAGCGGTGGCGACCTTCGTGGAGTGGATCGTGAACAGGTCGTCGATCCGCTTGCCGTCGGTGGTGAGGCCGAAGAAGTCCTCGGTGATCGTCTGGTTGCCGGGGCCTCCGGCACCGCCGCCCGGCCCGCCGCTGGGGGCACCGCTCGGGGCCGCGGAGGCGTCGGTGGTGACGTCGTCGGCCATCGCGGCCCAGGCGCCGGCACCACCCATGGTCACGACGGCTGTGGCACCGCTGGCGAAGAAGACCTTCCGCATGAAGTTACGGCGGCTCGCGTGAGCGCGGCGCCGGACTCGGACTGCGGCTCCTCGGCGGTCGGCTCCCCGGTGTCGAGCTCGGTCATCGTCGCTCGTTCCCTTCGCCATGGGCGCGTCCACGCTGGACCGCCGTCGGCGATCACTGTGGAGGATCGAACTGAGGCTCACCTGAAGCGGTGGGCGACATCGCCGGCGGAGCACCTCAGGGGACGGCCGGAGAGTGGCTCTGAACTGGGTTTCTGTGGAACCGCTTAGAGTCCTTGACCGGGACGGGAACCGCCCTCGGGAGCGGCGCCGGCGCGAGGCAGAGTCACCGTGAACTCCGTGTCCCCCGGTTCGCTCTCGACGTGGATGCGGCCTCCGTGCGCCTCCGAGACAGCCGTTGCGATGGCCAGGCCCAACCCCGAACCGCTCTCCGAGCCGAGCGCGCGGGAACGGGAGGCGTCACCCCGGGAGAAGCGATCGAAAACCGAGGGGAGGAGGTCCGGTGGGATGCCGGGACCGTTGTCCTGGACGCGGATGACGCATTCTTCCTCGGTCGTTTCCACGCTGACGGTGATCTTCGTGCCTGCGGGCGTGTGCAGGCGGGCGTTGGCCAGGAGGTTGGCCACCACTTGGTGGAGCCGGGACTGATCGCCGATGACCGAGGCGTGGCCGTCCGGAAGGCGCAGCGCGAGGCGCCAGTCGTGGTCGGCTCCGGCCGCCCGCGCGTCCCACACCGCCTCGGCGACCAGGGTTGCCAGGTTCACCTCGGTCGACAGCAGTGGCCGCCCCTCGTCGAGGCGGGCGAGCAGCAGAAGGTCCTCGACCAGTCCCGTCATGCGCGCCGACTGGGCGGTGACACGCTGCCAGGCGAGTTCAGGGGGGATCTGCTGGTCTCCGTGGTTCATGAGCTCGGCGTATCCGGCGATCGAGGCGAGCGGGGTGCGCAGTTCGTGACTGGCGTCGGCGAGGAGACGCCGCATGCGTTCCTCGGTGCGCTGACGCTCGCCGAGGGACGACTCGACATGGTCGATGAGACGGTTCAGCACCACGCCGACCTGGCCGGCCTCGGTACCGGGGTCGGTGTCCGACGTCGGGACACGGATGAGCCCGGCGACTTCGCCGCGTCCAGCGGCACCCGGGCGACTTCGGCGGCGGTGGCGGCGACCCGGCCGAGAGGGCGCAGCTGGCGTCGGATGACCGTCGTGGTGGTGGCGGCCGCGGCCGCCAGGCCGACGGAGGCGATGACGGTTTCGACGATGACCAGACGGTCCAGGACGCGCTGTATGCCGGCGGTCGGGAGCCCGGCCAGAACGGGTTCGCCGTCCCCGCCGATGGCGGTCACTCGGTAGGTGCCGAGGCCGGGGATGGTGCGGGTGTGCAGTGATCCGTCCGGGAGGATCCCGTCCAGGGCCGCACGCTGGGCCGCGGTGAGCATCCGCTGGTGCCCGTCCTCGGTCACCCACTCGGCGGCGACGATCCGATAGTCGACGAACCGGGCCGCGACGGTACCCGTGGGCTGTCCCCGCTCGTTGAGGAAACCCAGGTCCGTGGCGTCGCCCGGCCGGTGCTGCAACCCGCCCTGGCTTCGCTCGGCGGCGTCCGTGACGCGCTGGTCCAGATCTTCGTACAGATAGACCCGCTGGACGGCCACCGTGGTGAGCGCCATGGTCCCGCAGACGACGGCGATGGTCACGGACACGAAGAGCACCAGGCGGAACCGCAACGAGTGCCTTCCCAGGCCGGGGGGACCGGCCACCCGTGCGGCGCAGGAGGCTTCTCATGCTCTGTTGTCCGCGTTGTCCGCGGCTCTGATCGAGTAACCGACGCCGCGCACGGTGCGGATCATCGGGGCCCGCCCTTTGTCGATCTTCGAGCGGAGCCCGTAGATGTACACCTCGACCAGGTTTCCCTCGCCGTCGAAGGAGGCGTTCCAGACGTGTTCGAGGAGCTGTGTCTTGCTGAGCACCTGGTGGGGGTGGTCCATGAGGAAGCGGAGCAGGTCGAACTCCTTGGCGGTGAGCGGGATCGGTGTGCCGCCCCGCTGTACCTCGTGGGTCTTCTCGGCCAGTACGAGGTCGCCCAGCACCCGTACGGACTCGTCATGCTCGGACGTTTCGGGGTGTCCCGCGCGACGGAGCAGCCCGCGCAGGCGGAGCATGACCTCCTCCAGTGAGAACGGTTTGGTCACATAGTCGTCCGCGCCCGTGGACAGTCCGTCGAGCCGGTGTTCGAGCGCGTCCCGGGCGGTGAGCATCAGCACGGGCAGTCGGTGGTGCTCGCTCCGGAGATGGCGCAGGACCTGAAGGCCGTCCATGTCGGGCAGCATTCCGTCGAGGATGACGATGTCAGGGGCGCAGTCCCGTGCGATGCGCAGCGCGCTGTGCCCGTCCCGCGCAGGGAAGGGTCGCCATCCGGCCGCGGTCACGGCCGCGGACAGCAACTCGGTCAGTTCGGGCTCGTCGTCGACGATCAGCACGCGAACCGTGCCCTCGCGGGTTCCTGAGGTGCCAGACATGGTTCGGCATTGTGGCAGGACTCGGTCGATCGGCCGGCGGCCGGTGAGCCGGACCACGCCTGCTCGCGCCGCTGCGCTACCCCGGCCAGTACGTCGATGCGGAAACGGGGCTGCACTACAACAACCGCTACTACGACCCCGACCTCGGCCGCTACACCACACCCGATCCTCCGGGACTGGCCCCAGCCGTCAACCACTACACCTAACGTCCCCAACCCCTTCACCCTCGCCGGCTGCACGGCCGATCCGACCTGGGCGGGCGGGTCACCTTAACCCGCGACGAGCACGGGCGCCCCTACGAGATGAACGCCGTCATCACCAGGGACATGCTCGACGAGGGCACCCACGCCAGGGAATCGCTGGAGCCGCCCGGCTTCCTCGGCGGCGACTGCAACCAGGCCCGCGGCCACCTGCTGGCCCGGATGCTCGGCGGATCCGGCGACACCCTTGTCAATACCCGAACCAAGAAGATCATGCGGCAGATGCACGGCCGAGCAGGATTCGACCTCCTCCGTCACCGCATCCTCCTGCAATAAGGAGAACGCACCGTCACCACAGACTACGGAACAGAGCCGAACGTTTTACAGCCCCCTCTGGCTGCGTCCAGCCCTGGTGAGGCACGTATCGGCTGAGCCGAACCCGCCCTGCGCCGCTTGAGGAAGTGTCAGGGCGCGGCGCAGGTGTTGGTCATGGTGCCGAGTCCCTCGATGGTGGAGCACAGCACCCCGCCGGGGGCCATGAACCGGGGAGGCTTACAGGCGAGGCCGACACCTGAGGGGGTGCCGGTGAAGATCAGGTCCGCCGGCAGTAGTTCGCACACGCCGGACAGGTAGCTGATCAGGGTAGGGATGTCGAAGATCAGATCGCGAGTGCGGCCTTTCTGGACGGTGTCACCGTCATAGGTGGAGGACAGCGCGAGATCGGATGGGTCATCGAGTTCGTCGAGAGTGGTCAGCCAGGGGCCGATCGGGCTGAACGCCTTGTGGCTCTTGCCGAGACCGAACTGCGGAGGGGTTCCGCTCAGCTGCTTGGTGCGCTCGGAGATGTCCTGCCCGACACAGAACCCGGCGACATGGTCGAAGGCCTTGTCAGCGGGGATGTCGCGGCCGCCTTCGCCGATGACGACGACGAGTTCGAGCTCCCAGTCACAGGTATCGGTAGGCAGCGGTATCTTCGCGGCGGGCCCGGCCAGGCTGGAGGGGAACTTGGTGAAGACCAGCGGTGCCTCGGGGACGGGCGTGTCGGTCTCGGCGGTGTGGTCGACATAGTTCAGGCCGATTGCGAAGATCTGCCGCGGGTCGGTGACGGGAGGGCCGAGCCTGCTGGCGTCGGCTTTCAGCGTGGCCAGTGTCGTCCTGGTGTCCGGCTCAGGGCGGGTGGCGGCGAGCCAGCGGCGGATCTCCCTGATCCGGGAGACGACCGCGTCCGGCGAGGCAGAGAAGTGGCCGCCGGAGGCGGTGTGGAGGTCGATGACGCCTTCGGGCGTGACAACCACGGCGCGCCCGTCCAGGTTGGCGAGTTTCATGGGGGCCTTTCGGAAGAGGAGGGCCGGCGGCGTGGACCTGCCGCGGCCCTGGAGTGGGCAACGAGATCTACGACTTGGCTCGCGGCAGGAGCTCCTGCCGCGAGCCAAGTTCCGGATCACGCCGAGGTCAGAGGGACCGGACCGTGCTGGGTGCGGAGTCGGCGAGGCTCATCCGTAGACCGGCGACGAGTTCGCGGACCAGGGACTCGACACCGTCGGAGGAAGCGGTGCCGAACACGTGGAAGTCGGGGCGGACCAGGATCACGTCACGGTCCCACTCGTCGAACCACTCGCCGTACACGTCCTCCACGTCGGTCACCGGTGCGTCCGGCCCGATGTGAACGGCGACGCCCCCGAGCCGCTCCCAGGCCTCGCGGGTCATGGGCGACAGCGATTCCATGGGGTCCCCGGCACGGCTGAGCAGCACATGCGCGCCCGCGCCGAACACGTCGTCGAAGCGGCCTTCGCGACCCTTGGTCCGCACGAGTCCCTGACGGCCCAGCCATCCAGCGTGCGGGTCGTCCGCGGCCAGCGACTCCGTGCCCATTCGCCACCCCGTCATCTCCGGCGCGTCGACGCGCTTCTCCCTGAGCAGCGCGTCCCGCTCGGCGCACGCCTCGGGGTCGATCAGGCAGAGGAAGCCGCCGACCATGACGGCGTCCGAGATGAGCCGGCTCACATGGGGAATGCGCTCGCGGGCGTAGTCGTCGAGGGTGTCCGCGGGCGCCAGCCCGCGCAGGACCAGGTCCAGACGCCAGGAGAGGGTCGCGACGTCGCGGATCCCGGAGTTCATGCCCTGCCCCAGGAACGGTGGCGTCAGATGGGCGGCGTCGCCGGCCAGCAGGACCCGTCCCTGCCGCCATTGCTGCGCCCAGCAGGCACGGAAGGTGTACGCCGCGTAACGCACCAGGTCCGCGTTCGTCTGATCCACGCCGCGCTCGGCGAGGAGTCGCCACACCGTCTCATCGGTGGCCATCTCCTCCTTCCGCTCCCCGGGCAGCAGCATGAACTCGAGACGGCGTCGTCCCGGCCCGGACGGCACCGAGGTCGTGGGACGCGGCGGGCCGAGTACCTGCCCCATGTACGGGATCCAGTCCCGTTCCACCGTGGGCTTGAGGTCGACCACCAGCCAGTCGGAGGAGAACTGGAGGTCGCCGTCCAGTGGGATGTCCATCAAATTCCGGACGGTACTCTGCGCTCCGTCGCAGCCGACGACGAACCGGGCGGTGTGCGTGACGTGGTCCGCCCCGCTGCGGGGGCCGCCGAGCTCGTCGGACGGGGCGAAGCGAACCCCTACGGCGTCCTCGATCTCCTCCAGCCCGGTCACCACCTGGCCCCTGACCAGCTGGATCCGCGGATGCGCTCTGACCTGTTCCTCCAGGACCGCCTCGAGATCCGGCTGGTTGAACGTTGCGTCGGGCCCCTCCGAGCGTCGGGGAAGCGGGACGGTCTGTGAGAGGAGGACCTCTCCCTCGGCGGTGACGTAGTCCAAGCTGTGGTTCTGCCCGTTCCATTCGAGGTGGGGCTTCAGCGGCTCGGAGGCTCCGGCCATGTGCAGCACGCGCAGCGACTCACGGCTGATGCCCACGGCCCGGGGGAGCGGGTAGGCGGAGGGCCGTCGCTCCACCACGAGAACCCGATGCCCATTGCGGGCCAGTAGCAGGCTGAGGGTGAGCCCCGTGGGCCCCGCGCCCACCACGATCACGTCGGGAGACTCCGCTACCGAGTCGGCGAGCGACCCCAGTTGTCCGTTGTTCTTTTCCATGGCGACTCCAATGGGTCGGTTGGTCACCAGGCTTGAGACGGCCCGACCAGGTCGATCCGCTCGGCCGGGAACAGGTCGCTCACGTCAGACGACCGCCAGTCCAGGTCCACCGGGTGGGCGACCTCGGCGAAGGTCAGGGCGAGGTCGAACAGCGCCCGCTCCTGGGGGGGGCAGGTCGTCCACCGGAAACTGGTTCAGATGGGCGACGATCGCGTCGATGCGCGGCAGCAAGGCGTCGTAGAAGGTCCGCAGCTCCGGCATGTCGGCGGCGGCCATCGCACGCATCCTGGACTGCTGGCCGGTCAGCCGCCACCGGTCCAGGAACGGCGCGAGGTCGGAGAATCCGTCGGGAAGCTCGCTGTGGAGTTCCATCACCGCGCTCCGATCAGCTCGTCGATGATGGCGTAGCGGTGCTGCAAGGCGAACTCCTGCAGGGAGAGGTTGATGCTGTCGATGGCGCCCGACTCCAGGCCGCGCTGTACGTCCTCCATGGCCGACAGGTCCTCACGGGCGACGGTGTACTGCAACCCGCGCGTGTAGGCCTGGGCCAGCCGGTCTCCCGCATGCCGGGCCGTGCGGGCATAGAGATCGAAGTGCAACCGCGTGTTCTCCCGGTCGATGGGCCAGACGGTGACCACGCTGTACCAGTGCGGGCCGTTGAGGATGGCGACGTTGGGGAAGTACTGGACAATGTCGAAGAACCACGGCTGACTGCGCGTCCGGTTCACCCCGGGCGGCAGCAGGCTGAAGTCGGTCTCCACCGCGGGCGTGAGCTTGCGGCCCTGCGCGAACAGGGCTCGTTCGGCAGGCGGCCCCAGGTACTCGGGATTGGCCGGGGTGACGACGCGGATGTGCCGGTCGTAGACGTCGATAAGGGGCGTATGGCGCATCGGGTTGTCCTTGCCGGCCAGCGTGGGCTGGGTGCGCCGGTGCAGGAAGACTGTGTGATAGCCCTCCGAGAAGGAGTCCATCGCGATGTTCCAGTTGGCCCGGACGTCGGCGGAGAAGGTGCCGATCTTCTCCATCTCGGTGTAGTAGCCCTCGAATCCTTCGGCGAGTTCGCCCAGCCACTCGGTGAGCCCGACCCCGTCCTCGCCGCCGAAGTACACGAAGATCAGTCCCGCCCACACCTCGGTCCGTACCGGGACCAGCCCCGCCTTCGCCTTGTCCAGGCTGAGGAACTGACCCTCGTCAGGAACCGACCGCAACGAGCCGTCGGCGCTGTAGGACCAGCCGTGCAACCAGCAGGTGTGCGAGCTTGACGTGCCGGCGGCCCACCCGCACTCGGTGGGCACGACCTTCTTGCCGCGATGACGGCACACGTTGTGGAAGCCCCGGATCACCCCGTCCTTGCCGCGCTTGACCAGCACGGAGGTTCGGAAGGTGGGGATGTCCCGGACGAGGAAGCTTCCCGGCCTCGGCAGCTCGTTGGCGTTGCCGATCAGGAACCAGGACGGCCGGAAGACCTTCTCCAGTACCGCGTCGTAATAGCCCTGCGTCAGCTTGTCCCGGACCGTCACCACGTCACGGAGCCGCGGGGGCGGCGCAGCCCCGGGGCCGGAGCTGACGACAACATCGGACATGTTCACTCCCGTAAAATAGGATTCAGATCTCGTTTGTCAGGACACTACTGATGAGGGCATCGGCCCTGGCACCCTGGGCTTGCGGTCCCCGCCCTCGCACGGCAACCACGGCCGACAGGTCGGATCACGCCGCCGCGGTCTCAGGCTGCGGCGGGTCGCCGGCCGGGCCGTGGTGCCCCCAGGCGCTGATGCGGTCGTAGGTCAGGACCTTCCAGGTGTCGTCCACCTCGACCCCGCCGAACCCGAACTCCATGTGGAAGCCGGCCGGAGTGACGCTGTAGAAGCCGAAGGTCCGGTCGTTGGCGTGCTTGCCCAGCTCCATGGCGATCGGTACCCCGGCAGCCCTCGCGCGGTCGTAGGCGAGACCGACGTTGTCCTGGGAGACGGTCTCGACCATGATGTGGTTGAGGGTCTGCGGAAGCGTGAACGGCAATTCGATCAGGGCCAGCGAGTGGTGGCGGCGGTTGCAGTGGTAGAAGCTGCCCCGGACGACTATGCCGTCCTGCTCGACCACAAGGGTGTCGCTGAGGGTCAGGCCGAGGGCTTCGGTCGCGAACTTGTCGGCGGCATCGAGGCCTCCGTTCGCGGCGGACACGAAGTACACGACGTGCCCGAGTCCCTTGTTCTCGGTGACGAACCCGCCGGGCACCAGCTCCGACTCGAACGGGGTCTTCGCGTCGGCGAGGCCCCAGGCGAACTCCAGCACCGCTCCCCACGGCGCGCGGGTGCGGACGAGACCTCGCACCCGGCGGGACTCCCTCTCTTCGTCCGTGCCCTGGATCACCTCCGCGCCGGAGGCCGTGAGTGTCTCCACCGCCTCGTCGAAGTCGGCCTCGCTGTGGGCCACGAATCCGGCGTATGCGGCGTCGTCGGCAGGGCCTTCGTGCACGATCAGCCGATGCGCCTTTCCGTCTAGGCGCCAGGTGGGGGCTCCCTCGGTGGTCGGCTCGCCCGACTTCAGGCCGAGGATCGAGCTGAGGTAACGGCCGAGCCCGGCCGGGTCCTTGACCTCCACCCCGACGTATCCCAGTTCCAGCGACTTCTCCATCGGTCCTCCTTGAAACCTCTCGGAGCCTCTCAAGTGATGTGGCGCCGCGCGTGAGCTTGCGAAGGAGCAAGCCCTGTATGCAGATATCTCTCCTCAGGATGCACCAGTGGGTCAATCGGGCAGCTGAAGACTGCAATGTTCCGGTAGCGCGGCACACGGCCCGCTGGCACCATCAGGTATATCTGCATACAGTTATGCCGTCAACACTTCACCAAATGCTTATGCGCGAAGAATGTGGAGATGGCATGCCTAAGCACACAAAACGCGCAGGCGGGATATCTAGCACCCAGTAGGCCGCCTGGGGGTTCCACGCGACCGCCCGAAAGACTGCGAGCGCATCGCCGCGTGACCTGCATACAGATTCTGGCTTCATCCCAGCAAGCGCACGAGAACTGCCCGTCTTCCGGGCTAAGCTACATACACAAGTGTGGAGACAGAGGTTGAGAAGAAGGTGGGATCATGAGTCCGTCCGACGGTGGGTCGACGGCGGCGCCGGGCGTGGACGATGAACCCACTCAAGGCCACATCAACAACACGGCACAGGCCTACGCGCAGGTGCGGCGGGCCATCATGACGTCCGAGCTGCGTCCGGGCCAGATCATTTCGCAGGTCCGGCTGGCCGCACAGCTCAACATCAGCCGTACCCCACTGCGTGAGGCCCTCCGGCAGCTCCAGACCGAAGGGCTCCTCGAAGGGGACTTCAACCGGCGGGTCCGGGTCGCGCCCATGAGTATCGACGACCTGGAGCAGATCGCGGCAATGCGGATCACCTTGGAGTCTCTCGGCGTACGGTCCAGTGTTCCCCGCCTCACCCACGCGGACCTCGCGCGCGCGGAGGCGGCCTGCCAGGCCATGGACGAGTGCTACGCTGCCCGTTTCAGCGAGGTCCGGAACTTCCGCGACCCCCACCGCGTCTTCCACACCACGCTCTTCGGCCAGGTCGGATCCCGGATGCGCGCGCAGTTGGAGGATCTGTGGGACCACGCCGAGCGCTACCGGACCTTCTACTTCGAAACCGCCCCGAGCGTGGACACGATCGCCCACATCGGCCATGACGAGCATGCCGCCATCCTCGCCGCCGCTCAGCGCCGAGATGGGCAGGAGTGCGGCATCCTCATCGCCCGGCACCTCGCGCGGACGGCGCTGACCAGCCTCGCCAGAATCGACGCCGCTCATGATCCGTGGCTCGTCCGTGATGCCGTCCGCCTCGCCACCAGCGGCACGGCCACGAGTACGAAGGCGAACTGAGCGCCCTTAAGGTCAGCCGCAGTTCGGCGCGGCGCCGGTCTCCGTGTCCCCTCGCCCGTGATCTGCGTCTTCAAGGCGCCGACCACGCCGCGGGGCGGCCTCGATCCCAGGCATCTCCGCCTGCTGCACCGAACCTGAGCCTGATCTTCCGCGTGTACGGCGCGCACCACTCAGTGTGCGCCACCCCGATACGAGCCAGGAGGCCCGGCCATGCGCCTGGCGAACTACGACAATAGCTCTGTCCCGCGTGCCGCACTGCAAGTCGGCATAGGCACCGACCTGATCGACCTCGAGCGGGCAGCACTGTTGTACGGACGTGACGCGGCCTTCGCAGCGACACTGCGCGACGTGCACACGGCCCTGCGCGAGGGACTTGCCCTCAAGCCGGTCGCCGAGAACGCCGTGGACCGGATCGAGCAGTTGAGGGAGTTCGGCGCCTTGCACGCGCCGAACTCCGTAAGGCTGCCGGCGCCGGTTCCGGTCCCGCAGAAGTTCATCTGCCTGGGCCCCAACTACCACGACCATGCGGCCGAGGTGGGCGCTCCGATCCTCAAGGAGCCAATATTCTTCGCGAAGTTCGCCAACTCCCTGATCGGGCACCGCGAGACTGTGGTGCCGCCAAGGATCGCGACCTCGCTGGACTACGAGGCCGAGCCGGCCGTCGTCATCGGCCGGCCCCAGGCCTGGCGTCCCCGTGGAGCAGGCCCTGGACCACGTGGTCGGCGTCGTGGTGCTGAACTACGTCACCGCCCGCGACCTCCGGTTCGCCAACCCCTTCGGCACCCAGCAGCTCGCCATCCGGACCCGCGTCAACGGCGAGACGGTCCAGGGCTCCAGCACCAGTTCCATGATCTTCTCGGTGGCCGGGACCGTGTCGTTCCTCTCGCGGACCATGACCCTGGAGACCGGCGACATCATCGCCACCGGCACCCCCGCCCGTGTCGGCGTCGCCCGCAAACCACAGCGGTTCCTCCAGACCGGGGACGTCATGGAAATCCACATCGAAGGTGTCGGAGTGCTGGCGAACCCCATCGGCGAGCCCGTCCAGCCCGTCGCGAACATCAGCCCGCGGTTTCAGGAGAGGCCAGCGCCCCCGGTCGCCGCGCCGATACCGAGGTCGACAACGTCCGGGGGTGGGCACCGGTTCGGCGTCTGGAAACACCACAACGACGTGGAGTCACGACGACACCTTCAACGGGCATCGCTTACAACGGAAGTGAGATCGAGTACGACGTAGCCATCGTGGGCTTCGGCCCCGTCGGCCAGCTGCTGAGTGCTCTCCTGGGACGTGCGGGCCATCATGCGGTGGTCTTTGAACAGCATCAGGGAATCTACAGTCCGCCCAGGGTGGTGCGCTTCGACGGCGAGGCCATGCGGACCTTCCAGTGGCTCGGCATCGTCGGGGAGGTCGAGCACGAGATTCTCCGAGTCGCACACGCGCAAATGTGGGGTACGGACGGCAAGCCCGTGATCGATCTCGCGGGCGTTCCCGGCGACGGTGGTGGGCACCAGTCCGGCTGGGCCAGGTCCTACGCCTTCTACCAGCCCGTCCTGGACGGCGCCCTCGACCGTGCGGCCCGGGCCGCGGCCTCCGCGACCGTGGAACGCGGATGGGCCGCCGAGGCACTGGTGCTGCACGACGGGTGGGCCGAGCTCGTGGTGGGCCGCCGGCCGGGCGAGGGCAAGGCCCCCGACCCCGCTGATCAGCCCAGGTCGGTCTCCGCGCGCTATGTCGTGGGAACCGACGGCGCCAACTTCTTCGTCCGGCGGACCTGTGGGATCGAACGCGTCGACCTCGGCTTCTCCGAGCGGTGGATCGTCGCCGACGTGCGTCCGCACGACATGCCGGAGTTCGAGCAGCTGCAGATGGTCCAGTACTGCGACTGCACCCGTCCCACGACCATCGCACCCAACGGGTGCACCCACCGGCGCTGGGAGTTCGTGCTCCTGGAAGACGAGCGTGCCGAGGACTTCGTCGGCAACGAGGACCGGATCCGGGAGCTTCTCGCTCCGCACTGTCGCCGGGACCAGGGCATTCTGATCTGGCACACCGCCTACGCGTTCCGCTTGCTGCTCGCCGCTACCATGCGCGAGGGACGAGTACTGCTGGCCGGTGACGCGGCACACCAGATGCCCCCGTTCATCGGCGAAGGCATGTGCAGCGGTCTGCGGGACGCGGCGAACCTCTCCTGGAAGCTCGAGGTCGTCCTGCGTGGCCGTGCGTCCGACGCGCTGCTGGACACCTACCACTCCGAGTGTTTCACCCAGAACATGGCCGTCGTCCAGTCGGCCATGGCGATGGGCAGGGTGTGCTGTCTGCTCGACCCGGGGGCGGCCGCGGCACGCGACGCCGCGATGCGTTCGGGCCGGGCGCCGTCGTTGCCGCGGATGCCGGGTATCGGAGCAGGCCTCTGCCACAGCTCCGACGACGCCCGACTCGCGGGCTCTCCGGCGGTGCAGGCCCGTCTCGACGGGCCGTGGGGAACGGCTTTGGCGGACGAGGCCCTGGGGACGGGCTTCGGTGTGCTGACAACAGTGGGCGACCCGGAGGCGATCCTGCCGACAGATCAGCTGGCCTTTCCGAAGTGGATCGGCGGATACGCGGTGCCTCTCGACGGGGCTGCGCCGGGAGCGCCCCGGGACTCGGACGGACGGCTTGCCAACTGGCTCCCCGGCGCCGAGGCCGTGTCCACCCGACCGCACGGCTACACCTTCGGCAGCGTCCCGACGGTCGATCAACTGCCGTCACTGGTCGCAGAACTCCAGGGAGCAGAGGATTGGACGAGACAGTGAATGACGAATTGGATCATCTGGTCGGTACCTGGACCCTCGCGGGAGTCACCGAGTACAGCAGCGAGGGAACATCCAGAGAGCCGTACGGACAGCAGCCCAACGGGCAGTTGATCTACACCGCGGAAGGCTTCATGGCGGTCGTCATTCTGGCCTGCGGCGATGCCCCCGCGGTGAACTACGCTGGCGAGGTGAGCACCGACGGCATCGTCGTGTGTCATCACGTAAGAGTCGGCGCCCCGCCCTTCACCGGGGATCAGGTTCGCTTCGTGCGCTTTGACGGAAGTGATCGACTCGTGCTGGCCAGCGATCAGCCAGGCCGACCCCGTATCGAGCTCAGGTGGGTGCGGTCGCGAGCAGGGCGGCTGACAAGGGCTGTGGCGCAATCGAGATGACCTCTCGCCTCACCGAACCTGTGCTCCTGGGCCTGGCAGTCCTCGCCGTCGCAGCCGCGTCAAACCCTGACAGCCCTGCCCTGGCCAAGCATGGCCCTGTGAACGAGACGACCGACCCAGTTCGTGGACATGCCGACCAGCGCCTGACGCGAGTCCGTCCAGGCAGTGTTTCGATCGGCAGCAGGGACCGCCTCACCAGCCGGGTCCGTTCCGCCGACCGCGGGGGTTCCTCATGCGGATCGTCAACCCGCAGGGATCACTGATGGCGGCGGAAGCGATGGGCGCGGGGCGCGCGGCGGTTGAGTGTCCTGCAGAGCTCGGTGTCGGCAAGATCGGGGAAGGGCATGCCGGCGGCGCGGTAATGGGTTCGGGACTCCTGGAGGGTGTGGAGGACGTCCTGCTGCCGGCCGGCGGCGCCGTAGAGGCGGGCAAGGAGGAAGCTGGTCTGAGCGGCGCCGACGTGGTCGCGAGGGCCGGTGAGGGCTTGCTCTGCCAGCGTGATGGCGTCGCTGAGGCGATGTGCCTCGGCGTGTAGCAGGGCTTGCAGGGTCAGTGCCCTCGCCTCGGTGGTCGCCGCAGGCGTCGGTCTCCTGGAGCGCGCGGCTGATCATTTCGGCGGCGGTGGGGTCGCCCTCGTAGAGCGCCATATCGGCCAGCCCCAGGGTGGTCCAGGTGTGCCCGCGGTGGTCCTGGACGGCGTGCAGGAGTTGGCCAGCGTGCTCGTAGTGGGTGTGGGCCGCGGCCCACCGGGGATCCTGTGCGGGACGGCTTATGACGGGGCGCCCGGGCCAGGGGCCTGTGTACCAGCGGCGGGGGAGCGGGCAACCGCCCACCGTGCTCTCTTTCTCGGTGTCGGCGCGGGTGCGCAGGATCCAGCCGACACCGCGGGTTTCCTCGTTGGCTGCGAACAGGGCCTGTGATTGGTCGAGTTGGGCGAGGGCTTCACTGTAGTGAGGGTGATGCCGGCTGATCACCGCCTTTTCCCGCAGGGTCCAGGCCAGTCCGCGTTCCAGCGGCAGGGCCCTGAAGAGACTCTCGGCCGCGGTGAGCGTTCGCGCCGCTTTCTGCAGCTCGCCCTGCTGGCGTTGCAGGATTCCCAGGTTGCCCAGGGCGTCGCTTTCGCCGTGTGCGTCGCCCGAGCTGTGGAAGAGAGCGATCGATTCGCTGAAGCACTCTGCAGCCCTGCCCACGTCACTGCCGCCGTCACGTAAGGCTTCGCCGAGGTTGCGCAGCAGCGCGGCACGGGCCCCGCCATCCCCCAGGCGGTCGGCCGCATCCAGAGCCAGCTCATGGAGCTGGCAGCTGATGTCCCAGCGCCACTGATGCTCCAGAGCGATACTCATCGCGTCGGTGAGCTCCCAGCACAGCTCCCACCACCTGCGGGCGTGACCTGCTCCGAGAGGTAGTCCGGAAAGGCGGTCCCCTGGCCGGACGGGCTGACCGGATGGTCCGCGAGATCTCCGCTCGTGTCCCCTCGCAGGATTAGCCCCATCGTCCTTGGGGCGACTGGCAACCAGATCAGATGCGTGGCCCATAGGTGAGATGGACGGCAGGGCAACCTTCCCGCGCTCGGCGAGACTGATCCGGTTATCCGCCTACGCCCCGGGGCGGGGGCCGGAGTCGGGGTCAACTGGCTGGCAGGACGCGCACTGGCAGCGAAGACCACGAGCGCAGGGTGTTGTTGAGGTGCCGCCTCGGCTCGCCGGCCAGCTCCAGCTGTCCGACGCGGCGGGCGAGGGCGGTCAGCAGGGCCTCCGCTTCAAGGCGGGCGACGTGCTGGCCGACGCACTGGTGGATACCCATGCCGAAACCGACGTGGCCGGAGGGATCGCGGGTGAGGTCAAAGCGGTCGGGGTCGGCCCAGCGGTCTGGGTCGCGGTTGGCTGAGCCGAGGAACATGAGGATCTTGCCGCCTGCGGAGATGCGGGTACCCGCGATGTCGACATCGGTCGTGGCGGTACGGAAGAACGTCTGCACCGGCGACTGCCATCGCACCGCCTCGTCGAACGCCACCCGCGCCAGCTCGGGGCGCTCACGCAGCCGCTGCCACTCCTGCGGGTGCGTGGCGAAGGCGTACAGCGCGGCAGCCAGTCCGTGCACGGTGGTGTCGACACCGGCGGTGAGCAGCGACCGCACGACCAGGGGCGCCTGCGCATGGGTGAGGTCACCGCGCTCGGCAGCGGCCCATATCCGGGCGCCGAAGCCGTCCTCGCTCAGCGCCTCACGGGCGCACTGGGCGTTCACCCAGTCCGACAGCGCGCCGACGCGGTGCGCGTCGGCCTCGACAAGGGCGTTGCGCGGCCCGAAGGCGTTGAAGGCCATGTTGCCGTAGGGCAGCAGGTTCTCCCGCCCGTGCGGGCCGAGGCCGACGGCGTCGGGGAAGACACGCAAGGGGAACGCCGCCGCCAGCGCCTCGAAGGCGTCGAACTCCCTCCCGTGCTCGGCCAGTACGGTCGCGACGAGTTCCTCGGCCACCGCCTGCCACGTCTCCTGCAGCCGGCGCAGGGTGAGCGGGGCGAGGATGTCGCGCAGCACGCGGCGCGGCGCGTCGTGGTGGGGCGGGTCGGCCTCCAGCAGCAAACTCGGCGGGCGCCACGGCCTTTCATGACGGAAGTTGGCCAGTCCCACTCCGGCGCCGGACTGAAAGGTCTGCCAGTCGACGAGGGCGGCGTACACCTCTTGGTAGCGGGCCAGGGCGTGGACGCCGTAACGCGACAGGCGGACGACGGGGCCGGCTTGGCGCAGCTGTCGGTGCAGGGGCTCGGGGTGTTCCAGGTGCTCGGCGGCGAACGGGTCTGCGTCGCTGATCGGCGGCGACGTGGGAACGGCGGCTGTCTCGGTCATGGCGGCTCCATGAGATGTGGCTGAGGCGAGGGGGTTCAAGGCGACGTGGCTCGGAAGTCCGACGGCGCGGCGCGGTTCGATACCGGTCACCGGACGGTCAGAGGTCCAGGACCAGACGGTCGGAGTGCGAGCGGGACACGCAGGGCAGCATGCAGTCGCCCGCCGCACGTTCGTGGTCGGCCAGCACCGCGTCCCGGTGGTCGGGCGTGCCCTCCAGCACCGGGACGAGACAGGTGCCGCACGTGCCCTGCTCGCAGGAGGACAGCACCTCGGCACCGGCCCGGCGCACGGCGTGCAGCACGGACACGTCCGGGGCGACGGTCACCGTACGGCCGGTGCGCCGCAGTTCCACCTCGAAGGGCGTGCTGCGCGTGGGCTCGGACTGGTCGGCGGCGGTGAAGCGCTCGGTACGCAGGCTGTGGTCGGGCCAGTGGGCGCACACCTGCTGGACGGCCGCCAGGAGAGGAGCCGGCCCGCAGCAGTACACCTTGATACCGGGCAGCGGCTCGCCCGGCCACGCGGCCAGATCGAGCAGGCCGCACTCGTCCTGGGGCCTGATGTGCACCCGCTCGCCGTAGGCGTGCGTGAGGTCCGCGCGGAACGCCATCGAGGCGCGAGTACGGCCCCCATAGAGCAACTCCCACTCCGCGCCGACCAGTTCTGCCTGCTGGATCATCGGCAGCAGCGGGGTGATCCCGATGCCGCCCGCGATGAACAGGTAGCGGTCGGCCGGCACCAGGGGGAAATGGTTGTGCACCCCGCCGACGCTCACCCCGTCACCGGGCACGAGCCGGTCGTGCACATACGCCGACCCACCGCGCCCGGCGGACTCACGCAGGACGGCAATGCGGAAACAGTGCGGGTCCCACCGGTCACCGCACAGGGAGTACTGCCGGGTCGTCCCGTCCGGCAGCACGAGATCGATGTGCGCCCCCGGCGTCCAGTCCGGCAGGCGGACACCGTCGGGATGGTCGAGCGCGAGGGACACGACGCCGTCCGCGACGACGTCCTTGGCACGGACCCGCAAGGAGAGGGTGGGGCCGGATCGGGGCATTGCGGGCAGCAGGTTGTGTACGACCACGTTGTCGCCTCCCGTCTGGGGAATGCAGGAAGGATGCGCGTGGCCGCCGGTACGGCGCGACGGCATTCTCACTGAGTGAGAGACGCTTTTCGCACCGATGTCACATTGCCGTCACACAGCGGGCCCCTCTCGTCCGGTGGGCGCGCCGAGCGCACGGGCCACGCCTCGCGCGGCCGTCCGCACGACGGGAACGACCGCCTGGGCGCCCGCGTCATTGGGGACGATGACCGACAGCGCCGCCAGCACCCTGCCGTCCGCACCACGCACCGGGGCGGCCACACCGAGGGCGTCCTCGTGGACATAGCCGGGGCAGTAGGCGTACCCCTGCTTCCGGACGTCGGCCAGGACCGCCCGCAGCCGGCTCGGCGTGGCCGGGGTCGTCGGCGTGTAGGCGGTGAGCGGGCCTGCCAGCAGCCGTTCCCTCAGGTCTGCCGGGCCGTGGGCCAGAAGGACGAGGCCGCTGGAGGAGGCGTACAGCGGTAGACGCCCGGCGATCCGTGTGTAGTTGACCACCGCGTTCGGCGCCGAGAGGCGTTCGAGGAACAGCACCTCGTCACCGTCGAGGACACTCAGCTGCACATGGTGGCCCACCACGTCGTGCACGCCCTCCATGAACGGCATCGCAACCTCCCGCAGGGACAGCACGGGCGAGGCCCGGACGGCGAGTTCCCAGAGCCGGACACCGATCCGCACCCGGCGATCGTCGTCGCGGCCCAGGAAGCCGTGGGCGACCAGCTCGCCCACGAGCCGGGAGGCCGTGGCCACGTGCAGCCCCGTACGGCGCGCGATCTCGGAGACGGTCAGCGCCGGCTCCTCCTGGCTGAACGCCTCCAGGATCCGCGCGGCACGGGACAGGACCGACTCCTGGTGAGGTGCCTTCATCCTGTAACTCCTCGCTTGTACGGGGCGGCCGTGCCCCGACCCGCGTGGCCTCACTCAGCCGCATGTGCGCCGTGTCATGGGCATGGACCGGATGCCATGACAGCGCCCTCCCCTCGCGGCACCGCATCGTACGGTGGCTCCACCACCCGCACCGCAGCGATGGTTGTCAGCATCCGCGCAGGACGCGCCTCGATCAAGGCGATGCGGCGGTGCCGCGGATTCGAACCGGCTGTAACACAGATGAACCATCGGCGGGAGCACGGGAGCACGGGAGCACGGGAGCACGGGAGCACGGGAGCACGGGAGCACGGGAGCACGGGAGCACGGGAGCACGGGAGCACGGGAGCACGGGAGTGAAGGGCCGGGTGCCGGTCAGTTCGTCATAGACCGACAGCGGCCGCCTCCCGACCTCGATCTGGGTTGCAGCGGCCCGGTTCAACAGGGCCTGCAACGGCCCGATGCGACCGGACGCGGAGGACTCGCTCCGCGGTGGTGGCGGCCCGTCGCCCGTCGTGGTGCGGCGGTTCCTTGCCGGTCGGCAGGCCGTCCCAGTGCTCGTCCTGCTTGACAACCACGCCGCGGCCGACCGCGCGCGGATGGCTGGACAGCAGGGTCTCGCCGCTGGCATCGGGGACGGTTGTGTGCAGCATGACCTGGGATTTCGTCGCCCGGATCTCGACCAGCTGACGCGGGCGGACCTTGCGGGCGGGCACCGAGTAGAGGTTTCCGCCGAACGCGACCAGGCAGTCCTTGCCGACCGGCCGCAGATGCCGCTCGGCCACCAGATAGGGCTAGGGTGGCAACGGCTTGAGGGCGGCGTGATCCCGGGCGGCGCGGTGTCCGATGACCTCGTGGTGGGTGGCGTGGGTGCGGGCGCGTCGCTGCGGCACCCACGCCATGAAGGCGGCATCCAGTTCCTCGAGCGAGGAGAACGCCCGCCCGGCCAGCACGTGATCACGCACGATCAACACCTGGCGTTCGACCCGGCCCTTCCCGGTGGGCCGGTAGGAGGCCAGCACGTCGATGTCGAAGTCGTAGTGGCCGGCGAAGCCGACCGCTTCCGGATGCAGCGGCACCGCCTCGCCCGGGGCGACGTGCCGGCGCACGACGGTCTTGGTCCGGTCGTAGACGATCGACATCGGCACCCCGCCGAAGTGCGCAAATGCCCGCCGGTGGCAGTCGAAGAAGGTCTGCAGGTCCTGGCTCGTGGTGAAGCAGCAGAACGGGTCGCGCGAATACGACAGCACCATATGGAACGAGTAGACCTTCGAGATTCCCAGGTGGGCGAGGATCTTGCCTTCATCGCCCCAGTCGACCTGAGCCTGGGCCCCGGGAACCACCTCGAAGCGGCGGTGCATACCCGCCAACTCCCGCGGCTCGATGCCCAGTTCACCCGCGATCCGCGGCCGGGCCTCCTGCAGATAGAGCTTGACCCGCTGATAGTTGATCGTCGAGCCGTACTCCTTCACCAGACGCTCGTGCACCACGGCGCCCTTGATGAGGATCTCTGCCCGCAGCATCGCGTCGATCAACGGGGCGACCTCGTCGACCACCTTCTTCCGGGGCCGGCCATTCGACGTCCGTCTCGGCGGCACCGACGCCGCCGTGCTCGACAGATACTTGCGGACCGTCTTACGGTCCAGCCCAGTCTCCTTGGCCACCTCGGTCAGACTGACCGCTCCTGACTCGACCAGAGCACGGAACCGCCGCAGTTCCAGCCAGCGCTGCGGGTCCAAAACCACCGCGTCACCGCCCTCCGCCACCCTTCACCGGACGAGCAGCAGAGTGCCGTGCACCACGATTCACCGCACCATCAAGCGTCCCTTTTCACTCGTACGCGACCGAGGACGATCGTGTGTACGCCGACAACATCATCATGAGCACGATCGCAGTTCTCGGAAACGGCCGCGTCGGCAGCAACCTCGCCCAAGCCCTCACCCGGGCAGGGCATGAGGTGACCGTGGCGGACCGCGCGCCGGGCGCCGCCGCCCGCACAGCCCAGATCGTCATCAACGCCACCCCGGGCGCCGGCTCGCTGGAGCGTCTCACCGCGCTGCGCGAGGAACTGCGCGACACGATCCTCGTCGACGTCTCCAACGCCACCACCGACGGACCGGACGGACTGCCCGCCAACCTCATCTACTCCGGCTCAAGCCTCGCCGAGCGGCTCCAGCACGCCCTGCCTGACACGCACGTCGTCAAGACCCTCAACACGATGCTGTTCATGGTCATGACTGCCCCGGGAAAGCTGTCCACCGCGCCCACGGCCTACCTTTCCGGCAACGACGAGCAGGCCAAGAAGACCGTCACCGGTCTCCTCGACGACCTGGGATGGGATCCCGCCTGGATCGAGGACCTCGGCGACATCACCACCGCCCGCGCCACCGAAGCCATGATCCTCGTCGTGCCGCACATCATCGGCCGCAACGGCTTCACCCCGTTCGCCGTCTCCCTCGCACGCTGACTTCGCCGCCCGGGGACCCATGTCCCCGTGCCAACACCGAAGGACAGCAACCACGCAGGACGACCACCGCGCCGACGAAGTCGCCGACCGCTACCTTTTGGCAATCCATTGCGGAGATACGCATGTCTCAGGATTTGTTGCGCGCCACGGCCGCCGCCGTCCGCCAGGCGGGCGCCCGGCTGCTCAAGCGCTATTCCACCGCCGCTCGCCAGCCGGGGCTGCCCGACATGCTCACCGATCTTCACGCCAACGACCTGACCGTCGTCGACGTGCTGGAATCCGCGCTGGCCGACATCCTCCCCGAGGCGCGTTGGCTCAACGACGAGCACGGCTCCGGCCCGCTGCCCGAGGGCGCTGGTGGCTGATCGATCCAGTGGGAGGAAACCTCAACGCCGTGCACGGAATGACCGACTGGAACATCGGGGTCAGTCTGATCCGGGACGGCCGCCCGGTGCTCGGGGTGCTGTATTTCCCGCTGCTGGACGAGATGTTCACCGCCACCGAGGGCGGTGGTGCCTTTCTCAACGGAGTGCCCCTGCGGGTTTCGGACAAGCAGTCACTCGAGGGCGCGCTCACCGGAACCGGCCAGGCGCAGCCCGGCACGACCGTCGCCCTGGCCGACCGCGTGGGCGCCTCGTTCGCCATGATGTCCAAGGCCGCGCTCTACGTCCGGGTCTCGGTGCCGGTCAGCCACCAGCTCGCCCAGGTCGCGGCGGGGAGGATGGATCTGCACTGGCAGTTCGACAACGTCCGCGCCCACGCCGGCGGTGTGCTGCTGGTGCTGGAGGCCGGCGGGGTGGTCACCGACCTCGACGGCAAGCCGTGGACGATCGCCTCGGAGAGTTATCTGGCCGCCGCACCTGGAGTGCACGCCGCCGCGCTCGAGGTCCTCACCGCCTGAACCCCTCGCCGCCAGGAGGGAACGCTGAATCATCGCCCGGCGATGGGCGAGCGTGCCGCACATCTCTGCGGCATCCCTCGAGTACAGATCGGTGCAAAGCGAAAGCCTTCTGGGGTTTCAAGCGAATTGGCGTTGCTGTTCCCGGTGTACCGGACGGCCGCTGATCGTGGCGGCCCATGACATTGCACCTCGTATGCGGAAGAAGTCAAACGAGGCAAGCCTCATTGATTCACGACGCGAATCGCGTCGATGATCAACGAAACGGAAAGGTGTAGGCGTGAAGAGTGTTGTATTGCGGCACCAATTCACCGTTCCTGCAACGCCCGAAGCGGCGGTTTCATATCTGATGAAACCATCCAGCTACGTCGAGCTCAACGGATTTGTGATTGCCGTCCGAGACATTCGCGAGGAGGAAGGCGCCACCGCATACACCGCGGTCGAGCGACTGCCTGCCCTCGGATGGCACTTCCACAGTGCCCTCAAGGTCCGTGTCCGAAGCGAGGAGAAGGGAAGGCGATTCATCATGGAGGTGGACGGTCGTGGAGGAGTACGTGTACGGGGAGAGACCGAGTTCACCTCCGCCCCTGAAGGCTCGGTGGCCGACGACACCATCGCTCTGACCGCTCCTGCGCTCCTGCGGCCGTATGCCAGTAAGCAGGCGCGGGTCGGTCAGCTGCACCGAGGAAAGGCCCTGGCCGTCAGCCTCAGCTGAATTCCCGGATACCTGGTGTCACCCCGTCAGGAAATGCGGCAGGGCGACGTTGGCTGCCCCACATGGTTCGGCCCGTTACTGGCCGGGATGCCACGGGTAGAGGAGCCCGAAACGAACTCGAGCGGGCGCGGGCGGTAAGGGACGACGGCGAACTGCCCGTCATGCGCAACGGCGGTGACCGTGGACACCCCATTGCCGATGATGATGTCGAAAGGCGCGAACCGGCACGACGTGATGGCGGCCCACGGTTTGCTCCCGGTCACGGCCTCCAGTGTGATTGCCGACTGGGGCGGCTCGCAGACACCTGAGACAGCCGGCATCTGTCATCGGCACTCGCCCCGATCCGTGACTTGCCGACACGTCATTGGCTGTGGCGGCTTCAGTTCTGGGAGCGATTGCTCGCGTCTGGCTCCGGCTCGGCGAGCTCCTTCGGAGCGGCGCGGCGGATGGCCAGGTGGAGCGCGTCATGTCCTGGTGAAGCGGGCAGGGGCCCTGGTTGGAGCTTCGAGGGATTGCATGAGTAGGGCGATGACGCGACGCCAGGCATCGAGGGGGGCGTCGCCAGTGGCACTGACGACGCCGGCGCTGGCCATGTGGATCAGCACCAGGTCCGATGGGTCGAAGTCCTCGCGGAGGCGGCCGGTGGCCTTGGCGCGGCTGATGAGCTCGACTATTCCTGCATAGGCCTCATCGCGACGCTGTTCCATGGCCTTGGCCGTAGGGAAGGACGTGGTCAGGACGTCGGCGAAGCCACTGACGGCCGCCTGCATCGCATAGGCGACCTCGACGTAGTCGGCAAATCCGTGACAGGGATCGGGGTCGTCGAGAGCGGCGGCGACGGTGTCGAAGAGGCGTTGTCGGCGTCCATGCGTTCGGCGAAGACCGCGGCGAGGCGACCGGCCCCTGCTTGGTGGGGAAGCGGCGGAACATGATGGCGATGCCGACGCCTGCCTCGTGACTAGGGAGGCCATGGAGGCGCCGAGGCCGTCACGCGCGAAACGCTGTGCGCGCGGCGGCGATGACCCGCTCCCGGTTGCGCTCGGCGTCGCTGGGCGGCGGTGTCGGGGGCTGGGAGGCAGGCGGCATGCCGACCAGTCGAGCAATCGGATCGCCCTATCCATTTTTGGTGGTACTGTCGTTGCAGTGACCCGGAAAGCCCTATCCGGATCTTGAAATGGATAGGGCTATCCGGATGTGGAGTGCGGTGTCGGCCCCGCCGACCCGATCACTGCATCGCTGGACAACACCGTTTCCCATGATGTTCTTGCGAAAGGACTTGCTGTGCCCACTCTTGCCATCGTCGGCGCCGGCCCTCAGATGGGTCTGGCCATTGCCCGCATCTTCGGTTCCCAGGGCTTCGACGTCGCCCTGATCTCCCGTAACCGGGAGAAGCTGGATGATCTCGTCGGCAAGCTCGGTGCCGAGGGCATCACTGCCGCCGCGTTCCCCGCGAACGTGCTGGACCGCGCCGGGCTCACCCACGCCTTGGCGGAGGCGGCTGCCAGGTTCGGCCGGATCGACGTCCTGGAGTACTCCCCGGTGGGGACGTTCGGCATCACCACGCTGACTGCTCCGGCCACCACCGAGCCGTCGGACGTCGAGTACGAGATGAACGTCCAGCTGTACGGGGCCATTGCCGCTACGAAGGCGGTGCTGCCCGCGATGCGGGAAGCCGGGGCCGGCACCCTGCTGTACACCACGGGTGCCGGATCGATCTGGCCCGACCCGAGGGTCGCCAATGTCAACGCCGCCGCTGCGGCGCTGCGGAACTGGGTGATGAACCTCCACAAGGAGCTCGCCGACGCAGGTACGGGCATTCAGGCCGCCCACATCGGTATCGACACGGCGATCGGCGTGTCGGTCATCCCCGGTATCGAGCCTGCTCAGCCCGAGCAGATCACCCCCCTGTACTGGGATTTGCACACCACCAAGCGCGACGAAGCCGAACTCGTCTTCAAGCTCGACGAGAACGGCTTCCCCCGCGGCTGATGCCGTGCTGACTGCTTCGTTCAAGCCGGGTCGCGTCGCGGTGAGCCACTGCCGCGGCGCGACCAGCGGCAAGTGGGCCGTTGTGGAGCATCATTTCCTGCGGGGCGTGGGGTCCTGCTTGCCGGTTGGAGATCATGGCGAGGCGGATCAAGCTCCCGGAGTGCGCCGGTTTGGCCTCGTAGTAGCGGGCGAGGCGACGGTGCATCATGCACTCGAGATTCCGTTTCACGACCCAGCGCCGTGGGATCACGGAAAAGCCTTTGACCTGCTCGTTCCGTGGAACGACGGTTGAGCGAGGTCTTCTGTCGCTCGGCCGGCCAGGCCGTCAACGTTGGCTCGAACAATGCCCAGCGAGCATCGGGCAGAGGCAAAAGCCGTCCCGTGGAAGGTATGAGAACCAGACAGGAGCTATCGGCCTGAAACATGGCGAAATGTGAGATCAGCCCCGGCGTGACCGAGGCCGCAAACCACTTGTTTCGCCTGTACGACCTAAATTCCGGCAGGAGTGATCCTGCATGAATGGAACAAAAGTGACGTGAACGTCCTCTCAGGCCTCTGGGATCTCGACGCCGTAGCCCTCCAGGGTGATGGCGGCCGGCTCGGGCCCACCGCGCACCCCGGTGTCGAGCGCGTTGATCGCGGCGAGCTGCTCGGCGGTGAGCTCGAAGTCGAAGACGTCGAAGTTCTCGGCGATGCGGGCGGGCTTGGTCGACTTCGGGATTGCCGAGCGCCCTTCCTGAAGGTGCCAGCGCAGCATCACCTGGGCGGCCGACTTTCCGTGCTGCCCGGCGATCTCCTGCAGCGTGGGGTCGTCGAAGGTGCTCTTGTCGCCGCCGCGGTAGGAGGTGATGCCGCCGATGGGCGACCACGCCTGCGTCAGGATGCCGTGCTCGGCGTGCACATCCTGCAGTGACGTCTGCTGGAAGTAGGGATGGACCTCGATCTGGTTCACCGCCGGTACGACGGACGTCTCCTTCAGGAGGCGGTCGAGGTGCTCGGGCATGAAGTTGCTGACGCCGATGGCGCGGACCTTGCCGTCCGCCAGGAGCTTCTCCAGCGCCCGGTAGGCGTCGAGGGTGCGGTCGAAGGCCGTGGGCAGCGGCTGGTGGAGGAGGAGCAGGTCGAGCCGGTCGACGCCGAGCTTGCCGGCGCTCTTGTCGAAGGAGTGCAGCGTGGCGTCGTAGCCGTAGTCGGTGATCCAGATCTTCGTCTCGATGAACACCTCGTCGCGGGCGAGGCCGGAGCGGCGGATGCCCTCGCCGACCTCACGCTCGTTGCCGTATGCGGCGGCCGTGTCCACGTGCCGGTAACCGACCCGCAGGGCTTCGGCGACGGCGGCGGACGTGACGTCGGGCGGGGTCTGGAAGACGCCGAGCCCGAGCGCGGGCATCTCAACACCGTTGTTCACAGTGATCGTGTTCTTGGACATGCTTCGACCGTAGGCGCGCGGACGGCGGGAGTGAGAGTCACTGCCGTTATCCCCCGCCGAGCATCCCTCGGATGTAGGCACCACGCTGCCCTGGGGGTCACTGACAGCCACCCCCACGCCCGGGACCTCGCGCGTTACGTTGGCAGCATGAGCCTTGCCCGCGACGTGCAGCAGTTCCTGACCGAGATGCGCGCCCGCCTCACCCCTGAGGAAGCCGGCGTGACCGTCTTCGGCGGCGAGCGCCGTGTCCCGGGCCTGCGCCGCGAGGAGGTCGCTCAGCTTGCCGGAGTCAGTACGGCGTACTACACCCGCATGGAACGCGGGAATCTGCGCGGCGTTTCCGAGGGCGTACTGCGCTCGCTGGCCCGCACCCTGCGCATGGACGACGCGGAGACTCAGCACCTGTTCGACCTCGCCCGTGCGGCCTCCGACGGCACCCGGACACGCCGTACCAAGCCCCGGCCGGTTCGGCTGCCGCAGCGGGTGGCGCAACTGATCAACACCATGTCCGACGTGCCGACGATCGTCCTCGGCCCCCTCGGCGACGTGCTCGCGGCCAACGCCCTGGGACGAGCGCTCTTCCCGCACCTGTTCCCGGACAACGATCAGCCGCTCAACCACACGCGCTACCTCTTCCGAGATGAGCGCGCACGCGACTTCTACGTCGACTGGGAGAGCGACGCCCACCATGTCGTGTCGGCGCTGCGCCTGCTCGCCGGCCGCGACCCCTCCGATCCCGCCCTGATGGCCCTGGTCGGTGAACTCGCCACCCACAGCACCGAGTTCCGTGCCTGGTGGGCAGGCCACACGGTGACCGTCCATGCGGCAGGAACGAAAGCGATTCGCCACCCCGTGGTCGGCGAGCTCACCGTCGCCTACGAGACCCTCGCCCTGGGCTCGGCCCCCGACGTGCGGATCGTCACCTACCTCGCCGACCCGGGCACTCCATCGGCCGACGCCCTCGCCCTGCTGCGCAGCTGGATCGCCACCCCAGGGTCGTCCGTCGAACCCGATATCTCCCCCCAGCCGTCGCCCCCTGCGCCGTCCGGACCCTGACAGCGAAGTGGCATTGCGTGGTGTGACACGGCGCCCCGCCAGCCGTGTTTCCGGGGTGCGGCGCTGCGGGACTGACATGTACGAGGAGCGAGGAACAGTGCATGGACAGGTGCAGTGAACTGGGGCGATCCCTCCGGGCCCGGCGCGCCCAGGTGACCACCGAGGATGCGGGGCTGTCGCCCAGCAGCGGGCTGTGCCGCACGGCCGGACTGCGCCGCGAGGAAGTGGCCTCCCTGGCCGGAGTCGGCATCGACTGCTATGCCCTTTGGAGCGTCACATCGAGACTCGCCCCAGCCCGAGGTGCAGGCCTCTGGCCCGGCCGCCCAACTCCTCGCCGAGCAGGGCTGGATCACCCTCTGCTTCGACGCCCCGCGCTTCGGCGACAGCACCGGTGAACCGCGCTTCATGGAGAGCCCCGCCATCCGCGTGGAGGACTTCCACGCAGGCGTCGACTTCCTGAGCACCCACCCGCTGGTGGATCGGGACCGGGGGACGCGTGCGCCGGGAGGTCTCGACAACGAGACCGACGAGATCGGCGGAGGCCGCCAGCTGGGCGGAAGACGGCCGCACTGGGCGCCGACCTCTTTGCCTCCTCCATCACCGAGCGAGGAGTGCACCCGAACTGCCCGGGCGTCCTCACATTCGCGAGCCTGCCGGGAATGTCCGACTCCACTCCTTCCCCTTCGTTCAGATCGAGGAGATCTCGCCCCGCCCCTTGCTGATGATCCTCGTCCCCGGCGCCGGCCAAGCCCACCTCTGCGACCAGGCGCCCTACAGCACCCAGCGCTGGACCGGGGCCCGCACCCGCCGGCCGGACTGGCGGCGATGATCACCTAGCCGCTGACTGCCGGCGATGGATGGGCCCTGTGCTCCACGACAAGGGCGCCCCCGAGCCCCCGTGGGTGTGGGCGGTGATCTCCGCCGCGATGGAGAGAGCTGTCTCTTCGGGAGTGTGCGCGCCGAGGTCCAGGCCGATCGGGGAGTGCAGCCGGGCGAGGTGCTCCTCCGGGACCGCGGCCGTCCGCAGGAGTTCCAGACGCTGCGTGTGGGTGCGGCGTGAGCCCATCGCGCCCACGTAGCCCACGGGCAGGCCGAGTGCCAGGCGCAGCAGGGGGACGTCGAACTTGGCGTCGTGGGTCAGGACGCAGACGGCGGTGCGGGCGTCCACTTCCGTGGCGGCGAGGTAGCGGTGCGGCCAGTCGGCCACGACCTCGTCGGCGTGGGGGAAGCGCGCGGCGGTCGCGAAGACGGGGCGGGCGTCGCACACCGTGACCCGGTAGCCGAGGAACCGGCCGATCTCGCTGAGCGCGCCGGCGAAGTCGACGGCGCCGAAGATCAGCATCCGGGGCCGGGACGCGTGGGTGTGGACGAGGACGGACAGCCTCTCCGGGCACGTGGCCGCGTCGCCGCCGACCTCGACCCGACCCGTACGGCCCGCGCGCAGCAGGGCGCCCGCCTGCGCCGCCGCCACAGCCTCCCACTCCTCTCCACCGCCTGCTCCGGCCTCGGTGCTGCCGTCGCCGGAGACGCTCAGGGTGCGACCCAGGAGTCCTTCGGGTCCGTCGACGATCTGGGCCACGGCGACGGGCCGGCCGGACGTCACCTCGCCGAGGGCGGCCGTGAGGTGGGGCTGGTCGGCCGGGTCGATCCGCTGCACCAGGACGTCCAGTTCGCCACCGCAGGTCAGGCCTACGGCGAAGGCGTCGTCGTCGGAGTAGCCGAAGCGGGCCCGGGTCGGCGGCGCGTCGCCCTTGAGTACTTCTTGGCACAGCTCGTAGACGGCCGCCTCCACACATCCGCCGGACACGCTGCCGACCACGTTGCCGTCGCCGTCCACCGCCAGTGCGGTGCCGACGGGCAGCGGCGCGCTGCCGCTGACCTGGACGACGGTGGCGAGGGCGAAGGGACGGGCCGCGCGGCACCAGTCGTGCAGCGTGTCCGCGATGTTCAGCATTTACGGGCTCTCCGGGACGGTTGAGAGCAGGGACTCGGCGGTGATGGGCAGCTCGCGCACCCGTCGGCCCGTGGCGTGGAAGACGGCGTTGGCGATCGCGGGTGCCACCCCCACCAGGACGACCTCCCCGAGGCCCTTGACGCCGAGCGGGTCCGCCTCGTCGTCACGGCCGTCGACGTAGATCGCTTTGAGGTCGGGGACGTCGGCGTTGACCGGGACGAGGTAGTCGGCGAGGTTGGCGTTGACGATCCGGCCGTCGCGGTGATCGGTGATCGTGTGTTCCAGCAGGGCCGCGCCGATCCCGCCGGTCATGGCGCCGAGGGCCTGGCTGTCGGCCAGCTTCGGGCTGATGATCCGGCCCGCGTCGAAGACACCGAGCATCCGCCGCACCCGGACCAGTCCGAGGCGGGCGTCGACGGCGACCTCGGCGAACACCGCGCCGTACGCGTACATGGACGACCGTGACTGGCTTGGGCTCCAGGTGCCCATCGCCTCCAGGTACGCGCGGTTGTTGCGGGTGAGGAGCTGCCGGTACGTCTCCCCGCGCGCGGGGTTGTCCGTGAGGTGCAGTCGGCCTGCGCGCACCACCACGTCGTCGGCGGCGGCGCCGTACAAGGGTGATCGTGAGTCGCCGAGGGCGAGTTCGATCGCCTGCCGGCGCAGCTTGTCGCAGCCGTCCTGGACGGCGGAGCCGACGCTGGCCATGGTCAGCGAGCCGCCGTGGAGCGGCGCGGTGGGCATGTTCGTGTCGCCGAGCCGGAAGGTGACGTTGTGGACGGCGAGGCCGAGGGCGTCGGCGGCGACCTGTGTCATGGACGTGTAGGTGCCGGGGCCCATGTCGCTGGTGGATGACTCGACCAGGGCGGTGCCGTCGGCGTCCAGCCGTACCGAGGCCTGGCCGGGTAAGCGCAGGGTGTCGTAGAGGGCGGTGGCCATGCCGGTGCCGATCAGCCAGTCGCCGTCCCGGGTCGAGCGGGGCTTCGGGTTGCGGCGGCTCCAGCCGAACTCGCGGGCGCCGACGGTGTAGCACTCACGCAGCCGCCGGGTGGAGAAGGGCCGCCCGCTGGACTGGTCGTTGTCGGGTTCGTTGCGCAGGCGAAGCTCGATGGGGTCGATGCCGAGCTTTGCCGCGAGTTCGTCCATTGCGCTTTCGAGGGGGAAGGCGGCGGTGGAGTAGCCCGGGCCGCGCATCGGGGTCGGGGTGTTGACGTCCAGCGGCACGGTCCGGTGCGTCTGGGCCACGTTGGGGGTGGTGTAGAGCATCTGCCCGGGCATGATGACGCCGCGCTCGGTGAACGTCTCGTAGCTGGACGTCTCGGCGCGCACGTCGTGGGTCATCGCGGTCAGCCGCCCGCGCAGGTCGCTGCCCAGGCGCACTTTGTACTCGTACGACGGCCGGTAGCCGACCCCGAAGTACAGCTGCCTGCGGGTCAGGACGAGCTTGACCGGGCGGCCCGTCTCGCGGGCGGCGAGGGCCGCGATGGTGATGTGCGGCCAGGCCCGGGCGGCGTTGCCGAACGCGCCGCCGACGAAGGGCGAGATGACGCGGATGTTCTCCGCCGGGATGCCGAAGTTGGCGGCGAGTTCGTCGCGCGGGCTCTGCACCCACTGGGTCTTGTCCCACAGGGCGAGCTTGTCGCCGTCCCATTGGGCGACAGTGGCGTGGGGTTCCATCGCGTTGTGGTGGTTGCGGGCGGGGCGGTACGTCATCTCCAGGCGTACGGGCGCGTCGCGCAGGGCCGCTTCGGCGTCGCCGCGTGTGTAGGTGCGGGGTTCGCCCGCCGCCGCGGCCTCGGCCAGGTCGGTGTGGGGCTGTTCGGCGTCGTAGTCGATCTTCACCAGGCTTGCCGCGTGCTGGGCGGTCTCCAGGGTGGTGGCCACGACGACGGCGACCGGCTGGCCGTGGAAGCGGACTTGGCCGTCCTGGAAGACGCGCAGTCGCTCGCCCGGCAGGTTGAGCGAGCCGGGGTTGGGCCCGTAGGGCAGCTTGGGGGCGTTGCGGTGGTGGAGCACCTTCAGGACGCCGGGCTGGGCTTCGGCGGCGCGGGTGTCGATGCCGGTGACAAGGCCCCGGCCGATACTGCTGTCGACCACGACCGCGTGCGCGACGCCCTGGGACCCTGACGGCTCGTGGTCGGCGGCGTACTTGGCCTGGCCGGTGACCTTCAGGCGCCCGTCCACGCGGGAGAGCGGGGCGCCGACGGCTGCCTGCGGTTGGGGGCTCAGCGGCTGTCTCCTACGATGCGCAGCTGGCGTTCGACGGTCCGTTTGAGCAACTCGACCTTGAACCGGTTGTGTTCGAGCGGCTGGGCCCCGTCCGCGGCCGACGCCGAGGCTCGGGCCCACAGGCGCTCCGAAGGGCGTTCGCCGATCAGGGCTCGTTCGACCGTGGGCAGTTTCCACGGCACGGTGCCCACACCGCCGGCCGCCACCAGCGCCTCGCGGATCATGCCGCCACGGATGTGCAGGGCGACAGCGGCGGAGGTGAGGGCGAACTCGTAGGACTGCCGGTCGCGCACCTTCAGGTAGCCGGACTTGAGCGGGCGTGGATGGGCGGGGATCTCCACTGCGGTAATCAACTCGCCTCGTTTGAGGGCTTGTTCGCGCTGTGGCGTGGTGCCGGGCCGCAGCAGGAAGTCGGCGATGGGGACGGCACGTTCCCCGTCCGGGCCGAGCAGCTGCACTTGTGCCTCCAATGCGGCGAAGGCGACGGCCACGTCGGAGGGATGGGTGGCCACGCAGTCGTCGGAGGTGCCCAGGATCGCGTGGCTGCGGTTGACGCCCTCCCGCGCGGCACAGCCCGAGCCCGGCTCGCGCTTGTTGCAGGTGGCGGTCACATCGCGGAAGTACGTGCAGCGGGTGCGCTGCATGATGTTGCCGCCGATGGTGGCCATGTTCCGCAGCTGCGCGGACGCACTCAGCTCCAGGGCCTGCGAGACGACCGGATACAGGGTGCGCACCTTGCGGTGGGCGGCGGCCTCGCTCATGGTCACCAGTGCGCCGATCCGCAGCCCGCCCCGCTCGGTGACGGTGACCTCGTCCAGCGGCAGTGCGCTGATGTCGACGAGGGTGTCCGGGCGTTCGACGGTCTCGCGCATCAGGTCGACCAGGGTGGTCCCGCCCGCGATGTAACGGCCGCCGCGCCGGCCGGCCTCAACTGCCGCACGCGTGCTGGGTGCCTTGGTGAAAGAGAAGGGATACATGGCCACTCACTTCCGGCCCGTGGCTTGTTCGACCGCGCGCACGATCTTGACATAGCAGCCGCAGCGGCAGATGTTGCCGCTCATCCACTCCCGGATCTCCTCCGGGGAACCGGTGTGGCCTTCCTTGATGCAGCCCACGCCGGAGACGATCTGGCCGGGGGTGCAGTAGCCGCACTGGAAAGCGTCCTGATCGATGAACGCCTGTTGCAGGGGGTGCAGTTGATCTCCTCTGGTCAAGCCATCGACGGTGGTGACCTCGGCACCTTCCAGCCGGATTGCCAGCGTCAGACAGGAGTTGACGCGCCGGCCGTCGACCAGAACCGTGCACGCCCCGCAGGCTCCCGCGTTGCAGCCCTTCTTGGAGCCGGTCAGACCGAGGTGCTCGCGCAGCAGGTCGAGCAGCGAGGTGCGGTTGTCGACAGTGATGGTGTGGCGCTCGCCGTTGACGGTCAGGGAGACCCGGCTGGAGGGCGAGGTCTCGGCGGCGGTGGCCTCCTCGGGGCCGATCAGCGAGGCGCCCGCGATCAGGCCGCCTGTCGCGATGACACCGCCGGCCGCGGAGGTGGTGGCGATGAAGGTACGGCGCGACGGCTCGGACGGGGGCTGGGTGGGGGGAGACGCGGCTGGCTGGGAAGTCTCGGTGGACATGCTCACTCTCTCGACTCAGGGACGGCGGGGGGACTCGCTGATCGGTGTGAGCCCACGACGGAGTTCCACCGTCGTCCCTCATGGCCTTGCGGTGACGACCCCAGCCTGGTGGGCCAACGGGCCCTGTGGCAGGGCGGGTTGTGCCAGGTAATGAGCAGCCAGGGTGTGACAGGGCCCCTCTCCCGCCTGTCGCACCGGGCACGGGACTGTCAAACTGTCGCGTTCGAGAGACGGCGTCAGTTCTGGAGCAGGCCGATACGCCGCAGCCATGACCGGACTTCGGCATCGGCATCCCGGACTTCCTCGCCGCGCACCGCGACTCCTTCACCGAGGGTCGCGCCTGGGCAGGAGGCCGCGTAGTCGCGTTCGGTGGTGCCCAGTCCGCTCATCGCATGCGTGGTGACCGGGTGAACCGTCTTCGCGCTGAAGTCGTACCGTTCGGCGAAGGCCGACATGATCATGGGTGCCCGGACGTTCCAGATGGGGCTGGCCAGCATCACCACGTCGTAACCGTCGATCGAGGCCGGGGGGTTGGCGATGGCCGGCCGGGCATCGGTGTCCTGTTCGCGGACGTTGCGGGCGACCGTGGCGTCATAGTCGTCGGAGTAGGGGTCGGCGGCTTCGATGCGGTGCATGTCGCACTCGATGTGCCCGCCGATCATCCGGGCGAGGACTTCGGTGTTCCCGGTCTTGAGGTTCGTACGCCCGCCGTAGGAGTAGTTCTCGCCCGGCCGGGAGAAGTAGGCCAGCAGGACCCGGCTCCCGGGCGAGGCCGTGGCGGCGGGGCGCTCCGCGGCTCCCGGGGCCGTGTCGCGCGGCCTCGACGGGGAACAGCCGGTGATCTGGATGCCGGTCATGACGGTTGCTCCTCCCACAAGGACGCCACGAAGGAGCGTGCGGCGCCCCCGGCGTGGCGGGTTGGCCGTGCCGGGGGCCGCGGTGCCCCGCGGGTGGGTTCAGCGGTTGATCCATCGCTGCATGTGCTCCGGGTAGCGGTCGCCGCTGACGTCGATGCGGGCGGCCGCCTCGGTGATCTCCGCCAGGTCCTTTGGGGCGAGCTCGATGTCCAGCGCGCCCGTGTTCTCCCGCAGACGGTGGATCTTCGTGGTGCCGGGGATCGGCACGATCCAGGGGTGCTGGGCCAGCAGCCAGGCCAGCGCGATCTGGGCGTTGGTGGTGCCGTTGCGGGCGGCTACGGCCGACAGCAGGTCGACGAGGGCCTGGTTGGCCTCGCGGGCCTCCTCGGTGAACCGCGGAAGGCTGCCTCGCAGGTCGGAGTCGCCGAAGGACGTGGTGCTGGCGATCGCACCGGTGAGGAACCCCTTGCCCAGCGGGCTGAAGGGGACGAAGCCGATGCCGAGTTCGATCAGCGTGGGCAGGATCCGCTCCTCGGGCTCGCGCCACCACAGGGAGTACTCGCTCTGCAGGGCCGTGACCGGCTGTACGGCGTGGGCGCGGCGGATGACGTCCACCCCGGCCTCGGACAGGCCGAAGTGCTTGACCTTGCCCGCCTCGATGAGGTCCTTCACCGCGCCCGCGGCGTCCTCGATCGGTACGTCGGGGTCGACACGGTGCTGGTAGAGCAGGTCGATGCTGTCCACGCCCAGCCGGCGCAGCGAGTCCTCCACCGTGGCCCGGATGTGCTCGGGGCGGCTGTCCAGACCGGTGGACCGGGAGCCGTCGTAGGAGAAGCCGAACTTGGTGGCGATGACGACGTCGTCGCGTACCGGTGCCAGGGCCTGCCCGACGAGCTCTTCGTTGGTGAACGGGCCGTAGACCTGAGCGGTGTCGAAGAAGGTGACGCCCTGGTCGACGGCGGCGCGGATGAGGGCGATCCCGTCCTTGTCGTCGACCGCCGGGCCGTAGCCGTGGCTGAGTCCCATGCAGCCCAGGCCGATCGCGGAGACCTTCGGGCCGTCCTTGCCGAGAGTGCGGGTGATCAAGGTTCTTCTCCTCGTGAGGTGCGGACGTCTTGCGGGGCTCAGGCCTCCAGGCGCCGGGCGCTGAGCCAATTGACCATGGCCGGGTCGTGGTGGTCGAAGAACAGCGTCTGGCCGGTTTCCAGGGTGGCGATGGCCGCCATCTGGTCGTCGGTGAGCTCGAAGTCGAAGACGTCGAGGTTCTCCGCCATGCGCTCGGGGCGCACCGACTTGGGGATCGCGATCACGCCGCGCTGGGTCAGCCAGCGCAGTACGACCTGGGCCACGGACTTGTCGTGCTGCTTGCCGATCTCGCTGAGGACCGGGTTGGTGAAGAGGTCGTTCTTGCCCTCGGCGAAGCCGCCCCAGGACTGGATCTGCACCCCGTGCTCGCGCATCAGCTCCTGGTATTCGGTGCGCTGGAAGAACGGGTGGGTCTCGATCTGGTTGATAGCGGGGGTGACCTCGTTGTTGATGATGAGGTCGAGGAGACGGTCGGGGTAGAAGTTGGCGACGCCGATCGCCTTGGCCCGGCCTTCCTGGTTCAGCGCCTCCATGGCACGCCACTGGCCGTACACGTCACCGTAGGGCTGGTGCATCAGATACAGGTCGACGTGGTCCAGGCTCAGCTTGTTCAGCGAGGTCTCGAAGGCGCGCTTGGTGTTCTCCTCGGCGGGCGCGTCCTGGACGTACAGCTTGGTGGTGACGAACAGTTCGTCGCGCGGGATGCCACTGGCCTTGATGGCGCGGCCGATGGCTTCCTCGTTGCCGTACGAGGCGGCGGTGTCGAGCAGCCGGTAGCCGGCGGCGAGGGCGTCGGTGACGGCCTGCTCGGTCTCCTCCAGCGGGATCTGGAACACGCCGAAGCCGAGGATCGGCATCTCGACGCCGTTGTTGAGGGTGACGTTCTGCATGGGGAGGTTCTTTCTGTGCGGGACGGGGTGGGACGGGGGACCGGTCAGCGTCCGAGTGGACGGGAGTCCGTTTCGACGGCGAGGGCCGGAGACTGAGAAGGGACTGGGGTGCGCAGCAGCACGGTGGCCACGACGCTCGCCGCCACGGTTGCCGCGGCGATGAGGAGGCTGGTGTGCAGACCGGAGACGAACCCGGTCCGGTCGGCGACCAGCGCGCCGAAGACCGCGACGGCCAGGGCTCCGCCGAGCTGACGTGCTGCGTTCAGCACACCACTGGCGACACCGGCCCGCTCGGCGGGCACTCGCTCCAGCAGCAGCGACACCAGCGCGGTCACCGCCATGGCACCGCCGGCGCCGACCGGCACCATCAGCACGATCGTCAGCCAGACCGGTGCGCCGGTGGGCAGGGCCACCATGGCCAGCAGGCCCGCGGCGATCAGGCACTGGCCGGTGATGACCGGCATCCGCGCACCGAACCGGGTGGCCAGGCGGGCGGCGACGGGGCCCATGAAGGAGGTGAGCACGGTCATCGGCAGGAAGGCCACGCCGGTGGCGAGGGCACTCAGCCCGTGCACCTGCTGGAGGTAGAGCCCCAGCAGGAAGATCATTCCGTAGAAGGCGACGTTCAGGGCGAACCCGATGGCGACCGAGAGCGACAGCGTGCGCGAGCGCAGCAGGGACAGCGGCGTCATCGGATGCCGTCCGCGGGCCTGGGCGGTCAGATAGATGACGGCCGCCACGATCGCCACGGTGAAGGCGACCAGGACCCCTACGGCACCGAACCCGTCGGCACCGGTCTCGATGACCGCGTAGGTCAGCGCGCCCATGGCGGCGACGGCGGCCACCTGGCCGGTCCAGTCGAAGGGCACCTCCTGGCGCGGGGAGCGCGGGACGCGCTTGAGGAGCGCCAGGGCCACCGCGCCGACGGGCAGGTTGACGAAGAAGATCATCCGCCAGTCGAGGAGGGTGAGCAGTCCGCCCGCCACGGGCCCGGCCGCGGCGCCGACGGAGCCGCCGACACCCCACAGGGCGATCGCCTTGGCCCGGGCCGCCGGGTCGGGGAAGGTCTCGCGCAGCAGCGAGAGGGAGGACGGGACGACGAGCGCGGCCCCGGCTCCCTGTACCAGCCGTGCCGCCACCAGGACGCCCAGGTTCGGTGCCAGCGCGCAGCCCGCGGACGCCGCCACGAACAGGCCCAGGCCGCAGGCGAACGCCTGACGCGACCCGATGCGGTCACTGACCGCGCCGGCGGACAGCAGGAATGCGGCGAAGGCCAGGGTGTAGCCGTCGACCACCCACTGCAGCCCGGTCATCCCGCTGTCGAAACCGCGTCCGATCGAGGGCAGGGCCACGTTCACGATCATCGCGTCGACCATGATCGTGAAGAAGCCGAGCAGTACGGCGGCCAGCGCCGCGCGAGCGCTGGACGTGCTCCGCGGTGGCGGACCGGCCCCGTCGACTCGGAGCGATGCGGGGGAGGCGGACGTGGACAAGGGAGGATCTCCTGCACTGGAATGGCGGGGGTGTGCTGTCTGCGATCGACCCTCGCGCTTTTCCGGCGCCGGTGGCAGACCGAGATCTGCCAGGCACTGACGTTCAGGGGTGTGACAGGGCCCCCCACGCATCTGCCACGCAGGTCAGCGCGGTGTGACACTGGCGCTATGGCATCCGAGCAGAGCAGCGCCGACATCGAACTGGGCCGGTTCCTGCGCGCGCGTCGCACCCAGACGAGCCCCGAGCTGGTAGGCCTGACCGTAGGGCCCGGTCTGCGCCGGACCCCCGGACTGCGCCGCGAGGAGCTGGCCACCCTCGCCGGTATCAGCATCGACTACTACGTCCGTCTGGAACGCGGCAAGGAAACCCGCCCCAGCCCCTCCGTGCTCGACGCCCTCGCCCGCGCCCTGCACCTCGACGACGCCGAGCACCAGCACCTGCGCGAACTCGCCGCACGGGCCGCCAGGTATGTCGCCGAACCCGCGCCTCCGCCCAGCCGTGCCGTGCGCCCGCACCTGAAGCTGATCCTGGAGAGCCTTCGCCCCAGCCCGGCCTACATCGTCAGCCGCAGCATGGACCTGCTCGCCTGGAACCCCGGCGGCCTCGCCCTGTACGCGGGTCTGGCCGACTGGCCCGCCCCCCAGCGCAACCTGGCCCGCTACCTGTTCCTGCACCCCGAGGCCCGCGGTCTCTTCCCCGACTGGGACAACCTGGTCCGCGGCTGTGTCGCCCGGCTCCGCGCCGTGGCCGGGACTGCTCCGGACGCCCCCGATCTCACCGACCTGGTGGGTGAACTCCTGCTCAAGAGCCCCGACTTCGCCAAGCTGTGGGAGCGCTACGACGTCGTCGGGCGCAAGAGCGTCCAGAAGACCTTCCACCACCCCGAGGCTGGCGTCCTCACCCTCAGCGGTCAGAGCATGCACCTCGAAGGCACCCCCGGCCAACGCCTGAGCGTCTACACCGCCGAACCCGGCAGCCCCGACCACGACGCCGTGCTCCTGCTCGACAGGACCGCACCGGAACCCGCCGGACAGCTCGACACGAACGCGGAGCAGCAACACCGCAACCGGTCCTGACGAACGATCAGGTCGACGGCGAGCCGGCTTCGTCCGAGGACGAAGCCCGCTCGTGCGGCCTCGGCTGCGCACCGAGCATGTCGAGCAGCACGAGGGAGTCGTCGCCAGGAGTGCCCGGCTCGGCGTAGTACATGAGAAGCCGGTGGCCCGGCGTGCCCTCCACGTGCATGGACTGGTGGCCGAGGGTGAGATCTCCGACCTCGGGGTGGTGGAACGTGTTGCGGCCGTAGGCGTGGCCCTTGATGTCGTAGCGCTCCCACAGGCGGGCGAACTCCGCGCTCTTGAGAAGGAGTTCACCGGCCAGCCTGGTGAGGTCGGGTGCGTCGGGGTCGGTGCCGGCGAGCGCGCGCAGGCGAGCGACGCAGCCCGCTGCCTGGGCGGCCCAGTCGGGGAAGAGGTCGCGGGCGGCAGGGTGAAGGAACAGGTAGCGGGCGATGTTGCGCTGCTTGAACGGCCACTCCTCGATCCCGGGCAGCAGTCGCAGCCCACCGGGGTTGGCCGCGAGCAGATCGTCGGTACGGCTGACGATGTAGGCCGGGCTGGGGCGAAGGCTCTCCAGGATCAGCTTCAGGTGCGGGCGCACGGCACGGCTGGGCGGCGGCGCGGGTTCGGCGACATACCTGGCGGCCCGTGCGGCGAGTTCGCGCAGGTGCTGGTGCTCGGCGTCGTCGAGGTGCAGGGCGCGGGCGAGGGCGTCGAGCACGGAGGGGCTGGGGCGGGTTTCCTTGCCGCGTTCCAGACGGACGTAGTAGTCGATGCTGATACCGGCGAGGGTGGCCAGCTCCTCGCGGCGCAGTCCGGGGGTCCGGCGCAGTCCCGGGCCGACCGTGAGACCGGCCCCGGCGGAGGCGGTCCTGAGCCGGCGGGCGCGCAGGAAGCTGCCCAGCTCGGTGCCCCCGTCGGCGGATTGCTCAGGTGTCATGTCTTCGAGTGTGCGCACGCAGGTGACCGGCCGGTAGGTGTGTGGGGGGTCGTGTCATGCCCCTGAACGCGGATACCTGGCACGGCGGTCTTCGAGGACGAGACCTTTGCCTCCGGGGTTTGTCATGCTGCCGTGCGCCGCGGTGCAGGGGGAAGTGTCCTCGTCGTCACCAAAGCCACAGCCCGGCGCCACGGGATGAGCAGCCCCGCCGACCGCGGCAGGGTCGGCGGCCGTCTGGCCCTGGGCGGTGCGGCATCCTGCGGGCGGGCGTGGTTGTGAAGGGGACAGTGTCCCCGGGCGTCACCTATTGGCCTGCAGGGACGATCGTTCGGCTGAAGCCCTGCAGAGCCTATCGCCGCGTAGGCGACCGCCCTTCACTTCCACAACCCGCGTACACGGTCCCGAGCGCTACCCCGCCCGGGGCCGCGGCGTTTCCGGGTACGCACATGGCGGTTGTGCATCCGGGGGGTGGTCAGGTGCCGAGCCGCTGACGTCTTGTCGGCGGCCGCGCTCCCCACCACGGTCAGGCCCGGCTCCGCCGCGTGCGCGTCACAGGTCGGCTCACGTACCGCAGGACGTGTCGGCTCGCGCTGGAGCTCACCGCTGCCGGCGGAGCGCCCGACCCGGTCATGCCGAGTTCAGACGCGCCGAGGCGTCCGGTGAGTTGGGCCGTGTCCGGCGGGTCATGTGGCCGCGATGGCATCAAGTCAGTTCTCGCGGGCCGGACTGCGCCCGTTTGTGAGGCGTTGCTGTCGTTCGGTCACGGGGAGGACCGCCAGTGCGGTGTCTGCGATGTTCCGCACCGTCTCCGGGTCCAGGCCGGCCTTGCCTACCGCCTCGATACCGCGGACCACCGTAAGCAGCAGTGCCGCCAGCCGCTCCGGGTCCGCGGCACTGTCGATGTCGCCATGGCGCTGGGCTGCGCTGATCTCCGTCCGCAGCAGGGTCAGCAGCGCCGTCATGGTCTCGGCCGACCGCCCGGCGACCGTCGGATCGAGCTGGGCCAGTTCCGCCGCGCCCTTGGCCAACAGGCACCCGCGGCGCTCGGTGTCGGAGGCGGTGTTCTCCGCCATCAGGTGCACATATCCCGACAGCCGGGCCAGGGCCTCTGCGTCCGGGCCGCCTGCCAGCTGCCCTTCTGCCACCTCGACGACCGCGGTGCACCAGTCGCCGAAGACACGGTGGAACAGCTTGGCCTTGTCGCCGAACGCGCCGTACAAGCTGCCCTTGCCCAGGCCGGTCGCGTGGGCGATGTCGTCCATCCGGGTCCCCGCATAGCCGGTCACCCAGAACTGCTCCCGGGCCCGTTCCAGGACTTGGCTTTCGTCGAAGGCGCGTGGTCTCGGCATGGCCTCAGCCTATGCGTTCTTGACTCGATCGTCCATTACTGCCTACGTTATGGACGATCCATTCCATAACCGAGAGGGTTCGACATGCCAGGCGTGCTGCACGAGAAGGTCGCCGTGATCACCGGAGGGACCAGCGGAATCGGGCTGGCCATCGCCCACCGCTTCGTCCGAGAGAGCGCAAGGGTCTTCGTGACCGGCCGGGACATCGACCGCCTCGAAGCCGCAGTCAAGGAGTTGGGCCCTGCGGCCACCGGCGTACGATCCGACGTCTCGGTCCTGGCCGACCTGGACGCGCTCTACGCGCGAGTCCGCGAGGAGGCCGGACGCATCGACGTGCTGGTGGCCAACGCGGGAATCGTCGCGGACGCCGCGCTCGGCGCCCATACCGAGGCGAACGTCGACCTGACGCTCGCCGTCAACGTCAAGGGGCCACTGTTCACCGTCCAGAAAGCGCTTCCGCTGCTGGCGGAGCACGCCTCCGTCCTGGTGATCGGCTCAAGCAACAGCGTGCGGCCCAACGAACACCTCGAGGTCTACAGCGCATCGAAGGCGGCGGTGAGCAACCTCGTGCACAACTGGGCCCGGCAGTCGCGGGAGCGCCGATTCCGGGTCAACGTGCTCAGCCCGGGACCCACGCGGACCCCTGGCCTGCTGGGCGCCGCGGGACCGGAGGTCGACCGGTTCGCCGAGGCCGTCGTGCCTCTGGGGCGGCTGGCAGACGCCGAGGAAATCGCCGACGCCGCCCTCTTCCTGGCGTCGGACGCCTCGTCGTTCGTCACCGGCGCCGAACTCTTCGCGGACGGCGGCTACACCCGGGCCTGAACGACGGTCGGTGGTGCGCATCCGGTTCCTGCTCGACGGGGCGGAGGGGTACCGCTGGGTCTCTCCGGTGGGCTGCGACCGGAGAGACCTCGTCGGACTGAGGTAACGCTGACGGTGCTTCGGGAGACGTGGCCCGGCACCTGGCTCAGGTGGCGGGGAGGGTACGGCGCGTTTCGTGGGCCCACATCGTGATCTCGACCGGGTTGCGGGCGTTGAGTTCGGCCATCAGGCGGGCCAGATGCGTAGTGACCCCGTGCTGAGGCTGATGTGCAGCGCATCGGCGATCCCGGTGTTGGTCACCTGGCGAGCGACGGCGAGGAGCATGTTCCAGGACTGGAACCTCGCCACTAGGCACCTGTTTGGCAGCTTCCGCCAAGCCGATGACCCGCGCTTCGTGGAGGTGATCAGCAAGCTGCGTGACAGGGCGGCCATGCGACCGGTCGGTACGCGGATCCTTCAGACCATCCGCGTCGGGTTCGGCTGCTTGGAGGGGTGGAGCATGGGTGGACTCAGACATGCAAGGTAGGCCGGTAGATGAGCTCTCGGGTGTGACCGTCGAGCGTCCGGCTCTCGATCAGCTCAAGATCGAAGTCGGTCGCACCCTGGAAGACACGGTCTACCCCCGTCTCGCCGTTGATCACGGGGAAGAGCGTCACCTGGACGCGGTCGACCAGACCGGCGGCCAGCAGCGCCCGGTTCAGCGACAGACTGCCGTGCGAGCGCAACGGCACCGCGGATTCCTTCTTGAGCCGCGCGACGACCTCGACAGGGTCACCGCTCACGACGGTCGCGTCCGGCCAGTCGAGGGGCTCCTTCAGCGTGGTTGACACCACCGTTGCCGGCAGGTTTCTCATCCGGGTGACCCACGGGTCACTCAGCTCGGCCTCTTCAATGCCCGAGGCCAGCATCTGTGTGTGCGCACGATACGTGTTGGCCCCGAAGACCATCCGCTGCTCCTGGTCGTACAAGGCGAGGCGCCGGTTGAGAAACTCGGGACCTTGCTTGCCCCAGTAGCCGCCCCAGTTGCCGGTGTGGGCGCCGTAGCCGTCGAGGGTGGAAAAGACGTCGAAGGTGTAGGTAGCGGTCACGATGCTCTCCTCGAACGCGGCTGATCAGGATGACGAGACAGACCGGGAACGACGACGAAACTCATCGCCGCTGGACTTTGGAACCAGGCCCTCGGGCGCGGCCCCAGGGCTTGACCACGGTCAGGGCGATGGCGTGGCCAGAGTGGTCGTCGAGACGCCGAGACGCCGAGACGCCGAGACGCCGAGACGCCGAGACGCCGAGACGCCGAGACGCCGAGACGCCGAGACGCCGAGACGCCGAGACGCCGAGGCGACGGGCGACGGGCGACGGGCGACGAAGAGCGTGGCACACCGATCCACAAGTCTTGACTAGCCCTCAGTGCGTCACCCGAGACCCCAGTGGCCTGACCCCTGTTCGCGGACGGCCTGGAGGCCTGCGGTGCCGGTGGCCCAGCTGGCGGCCAGTGTCGTTACGGTGGCGCCGTAGATGGTCAGGAAGATGCGGCGTTCCATGGCGGTTCGCAGGGCCTCTCGCAAAGCGGGCACAGAACTTGGGGTCCGAGCGCCATTACACCGTCGCAGGTCAGCGGCAGCCAAGGCCAGGCCCCGGAACCCCCTCTAACTCCGCGACGTGGTCGAACGATTGGGCCCCCTTTCCGCATACCGCAGCACGAGGCCCTGCCCTACGGCACAGCGAGGGGGGAGAGGGCTCTTGGCTCAGGTCGGATGGGCCGGATCCCGGTCAGACGCCGGGCGGTGGCGTCAGGTTGAACCGTGCGATGACGTCGGGCAGCCAGGCAGGCCGCCCGAACTCGACTCCGTACTTGGCTGCGAGCACCTCGACCGCGTCGTCGGTCGGCGGCGGCCCGTCGGCGAGGAGGTCGGCTATCTCGCGGAAGCAGTGCTCGAATCCGGCTGGACTGATGATTTCGATCATGCGGGCCGGAACGGGGCCCGCGTTCCACATCGTGTGCAGTTCTCCACGCGGCTTGGTGATGTAGCCGCCGGGCCCCAGGACGGTTTCACGGTCGCCGGAGCGGAAACCGATCTCGCCCTCGGTGACGATGGAGTACTCGTCCTCCCGGGTGTGCAGGTGCGGGGGCACCAACGCCCCGACTGGGAACGGGTGCTCGACGACCGAGAGGGCACCACCGGTGTCGGCACCCCACAGCTTGAAGGCGACCCCGATGGAACCGAGGAAGCCCTGGGCGCCCTCGCCTGGAGGGACGATGGTGAGTGGAGGGGCCGGCGTCTCTGTCATGGCGATCACTCCTCGGCGTATTTTGGGGATACGCTGGTGTTCTCTTAAAAAGAGTCTCCGTCGCGGCTCCCGGGGCGTCAAGAATTGAGTGAACAGAAGCGTTCGCCGAAATCGCGCGGCTACGAGATGCAGAAACGTGCCGAGGATGTGCAGCGGACACGGCAGCGCATCGTCGAGGCCGCCGTGCATCTTCACGAGACCGCGGGCCCGGCATGGACGAGCATCTCGGCGATCGCCGCACGCGCCGGGGTCACTCGGCTGACCGTCTACCGGCATTTCCCCGATGAGACGGCGTTGTTCGAGGCGTGCTCCGGACACTGGCTGTCCCGGCAGAGGCCGCCTCGGCCCGAGGAGTGGGGAGCGATCGAGGACCCCCTGGAGAGGCTGACGGCCGGGCTCGCTGACATGTACCGCTTCTATCGCGAGGGCGAGCAGATGCTGACGCTGGTCATCCGCGACCAGCACGCCGTTCCCGAGTCGGTCCGCGAGGCCTGGGAGGAGAGGACCAGGCAGTACGCCGAGGTACTGGCCAATGCCTGGCCGGAGGCCGATGCCCCGGTCCTACGGGCGGTGATCGGCCATGCCGTGGCGTTCTCGACGTGGCGTTCCCTGTGTCGGGAGCAAGGGCTCAGGGACCGCGAGGCAGTCGAGTTCATGGTCACCTTGGCGGTAGCGGTCGGCAGCAAGTCCTGAGATCAGAGGGCGCTCTGAGTACGTTGCCCGCTTTTTGAGCAACCTCGGCCTGCGGAAACGTTTGGTGTAGGACGGGTGTCCAGTGCATTCCTCGCAGAGGCAGTTCTGTGATCGATTCGACGGCCGAGGCGGCGATGCCGATGGATGGCGTCGTTCGCCCCCGATCCGCGAGTCTGCCGTGAGCAATGGGAAAACAGCTGGCGGTGCTGGAGACAGTGGTAGAGCGGGCTTGACGAGATGGAGGAGGCCCTGGAGAAGGCCCGGGCCGGGCCGTCGGTGCTTTGGGGCACCGAATGTGGGCAGCCTGCGGCACGTAGCGGCGGTGGTTGCGTTGATGGGCCGCCTGTCCGTTTCTCACGGTCCTGACGTCACCCGCCAGGAGCCGCTCCGAAGGCCATCGGTCAACTCCACCAGTGTGACCACCCGTTGAGTTGGACGCCATTTCAGCTTTGGCATGCGAAGGGCACCCGGCGCGCATCCCCGGGTGAGGAGCGCAGCATCTTGCGGCACACCGGCATCCGCGTCGAGGAACTCCTCGAGCTGAGCCGGCCGGGGCAGCCGGGCGCGGATCCTCGTAGGGCCGTCGGCGTGGTGAGCCGGTCGCCGCCGCTGTGGTGGGGGACGAGCCAGCCGTCTCCGTCGCGGCGCTCACGTGACCGGGCTCGGTTTCCTGACGCAGAGTGACTCCTGTCTGCCCCGGCGCGATGGCGTCGGCCGCGGCTTGCCGTCAGCCGCGCGGTGCGCCCACCCGGAGGCCGTCCATGACGATGTCGAGGAGGCGGGTGGCTCGGGGGCGCCAGTCCTCGGCGGGGGCCATCTGCCACAGGCCGGCGATGGCGAGCATGAAGTCGTCGGAGCTGACGCCGGGGCGGATGGTGCCTGCTTCTTCGTTCATGCGGAGAAGGAGGTCGGCCGCGTCGGTGACGGGAGTGGGGGAGGGCTTGGCGGCGCCGCCGGGAGCGCTGGTGGCCAGGCGGATCGCGTCCGCCAGGCCCGCTTTGGTCATGGCGAACTCGGCCAGCCGGTCCATCCAGGTCCGCAGTGCCTCCGGCGGTGACAGTCGCTCAAGGAGCTGGGTCGCGTTTTCGGCTACCTGCCGCATCTCGTGGCGGTAGATCTCCAGGATGAGGGCCTCGCGGTTGGGGAAGTTCCGGTAGAACGTGCCCTGGCCGACGCCCGCCTTCTTGGCGATGGCGCTCAGGGGCGCGTCCGGGCGGCGCGTCAGCTCCGCTACGGCCACATCGAGAATGCGCTCGCGGTTGCGCTGCGCGTCCGAGCGCAGGGGCGCGTTGTCGTTGTGCTGCACGCGGGCACTCCTCACGGGCCCTGGGCCGAAACCCGCCCTTGCTAAGCGGACAGCTGTCCGTTACGTTTACCGAAGACCGGACAGCTGTCCGTTTCTGCCATCTTAGCCCTGCCCCCACTCCTGCGGCAGCCTGCGCGAGCCGTCACCGGACACGTCCCGCGCAACGGCATGCGGGCCTTGCCGCGATTCCCCCGGAACGACCCTTTCGACTTCCGTCGACACCTTTGAAAGAAGTGGCTCATGGCTTTACCGACGTCCAGCGTCATCACCTTGCACATCAACGGCGAGAAGTTCACGCTGCCCGTCGATCACCGCACCACGCTCCTGGACGTGCTGCGCGAGCGACTCGACCTGACCGGCACCAAGAAGGGCTGTGACCAGGGACAGTGCGGTGCCTGCACGGTGCTGGTCGACGGCCGCCGCACGGTGGCCTGTCTGCAGTTCGCCGTGGCGGCCGAGGGGCGTGAGGTCACCACCGTCGAGGGCGTGGCGGACGGCGAGCGGCTCCACCCCGTCCAGCAGGCATTCCTCGACCTCGACGGCTATCAGTGCGGGTACTGCACACCGGGACAGATCTGTTCGGCGATCGGTGTGCTGCGGGAGCACGCCGCTGGGTGGCCGAGCGCTGCCACGGATGACCTGCGGCCCGAGTCGGGACCGCCGCCACTGACCCCCGCGGAGATACGTGAACGTATGAGCGGCAACCTGTGCCGGTGCGCCGCCTACCCCTCGATCGTCGACGCCATTGCACAGGCGGCCGGGACGGCGGCCACAACCGGAGCGGACCCGGAGGGACAGGCGGCATGAAAGAGTTCACCTACCAGAAGGCCGCCGATGTGTCGGGCGCGGTCGCGCTGCTCGGCGACGACCCCGAAGCGCGCTTCCTCGCGGGCGGTACCAACCTGGTCGACCTGATGAAGAGCGGTGTCGAACGGCCCGCCCGGCTGGTGGACGTGCGCGAACTGCCACTGGACCGTATCGAGACCACCGCCGACGGAGCACTGCGTATCGGTGCCACCACCACCAACAGCGACCTCGCGGCACACCCCGAAGTGCGGCGCCGCTACCCGATGCTGACGCAGGCCGTCCTCGCCGGCGCCTCGGGCCAGCTGCGCAACATGGCCACCGTCGGCGGCAACCTCCTGCAACGCACGCGGTGTGCCTACTTCACCGACCTCAGCAAGGCGTGCAACAAGCGTGACCCCGGCAGCGGTTGCCCCGCCATCCGCGGTGAGCACCACAACCACGCCGTGCTCGGCGCCTCTTCGCACTGTGTGGCCGTGCACCCCTCGGACATGGCGGTCGCCCTGTCGGCCCTCGACGCCGTGGTGCACTACGAGACCGCCGACGGCCCCGGCGAAGTGCCCCTCGGCTGGCTGTACCTGCCCGTGGCCGAGACCCCGCACCGCGAAACCGCTCTGCCGCCCGGTACGTTGATCACCCACGTCACCCTGCCTCCGTCACCCGTTGCCGCCCGCTCCCGCTACCGCAAGGTGCGCGAACGCGCGTCCTACGCCTTCGCCATCGGCTCGATCGCGGCAGCCCTCGACGTCCGTGACGGCGTCGTGCACGACGCCCGGGTGGCCTTCGGAGCCGTCGCCAGCCGTCCCTGGAGGGCCCGCGCGGCCGAACGCGTGCTCATCGGGGCGCAGGCCGTCACCGAGACCTTCACCGCCGCCGCGGACGCCGAACTGGCCGCGGCCAGACCGCTGGCGCACAACGACTACAAGGTGACTTTGATGCGCAACCTGACCGTGGCCGTGCTCGGTGAACTCGCCGAGGAGGCCGGCCGATGACCTCGACGACCGTGAAGGGCGCGCCGGTACGCGCCATCGGCACCGAGCACGTCCGCGTCGAAGGCCGGGAGAAGGTCACCGGCACGGCCCGCTACGCGGGGGAGATACCCTTCGCCGACCTCGCGCACGGATGGCTGGTGCTCTCCAGCGCCGCCCGCGGCCGTATCAAGGTCATCGACACGGAGCCCGTCCTCGCCATGCCCGGTGTCCTCGCGGTCCTCCACCACGGCAACGCCCTGCCCCTGCACGCCGACTTCGTCGGCCTGCTGGGGACCAGGCCCGACCCCACCTGCGCCGTGTTCCAGAACGACGAGGTGCCGCACGCGGGCTGGCCGGTGGCCCTGGTCGTCGCCGAGACCCCCGAACAGGCACGCGAGGCGGCGGAAGCACTTCTCGTCCACTACGAACAGCAGCCCCACGACGTCGAGTTCACCGGTGCGGACCCCAACGCCTACCCCGTGGACGGACACATGCCGGCCGTCACGGACAAGGGCGACCTGGAGAGGGAACTCGCCGCGTCCGCGGTCGTGATCGACGCCGAGTACACCACGCCCGAGGAACACCACCACCCGATGGAGCCCCACGCGGCCACCGCCCGCTGGGACGACGGCCGCCTGGAGCTGACCGACTCCAACCAGGGCGCCACCTGGGTCGTCGCGGAACTGGCCAACCTCTTCTCCCTCGACCCGGAGTCCGTGCGCGTGCGCTCGGAACACGTGGGCGGCGGCTTCGGCAGCAAGGGAGTACGCGCCCACCAGGTCGCCGCCGTCATGGCCGCCACCGTCCTGCAACGGCCCGTACGCGTCGTACTGACCCGACGTCAGATGTTCACGCTGGCCGGACACCGCAGCCCCACCATCCAGCGGATCCGGCTCGGTGCGGACCCCGACGGACGCCTGCGCGCCCTGGACCACCGCGCCCTCAGCCGCACCTCCACCGTCTACGAGTTCGTCGAACCGAGCGCAGGCGTGGCCCGGGTGATGTACGACGCGGACGCGCACCACACCGAGAACCAGGTCGTCCGGCTCGACGTCCCCAGCCCCACCTGGATGCGCGCACCGGGCGAGGCGCCGGGCTCCTTCGCCCTGGAGTCCGCCCTCGACGAACTCGCCGAGAAGTGCGGCGTGGACCCCATCGCACTGCGCCTGCGCAACGAACCGGACAAGGGCCCGGTCTCCGGCTTGCCCTTCGCCGGCCGCAACCTGCACGCCTGCTTCGAAGAAGGGGCCCGCCGCTTCGGCTGGGCCCAGCGCGATCCGCGGCCCGGGATGCGCCGCGACGGGCGCTGGCTGCTGGGCACCGGCACCGCCGGCGCATCCTTCGGCGCCGGTGCCGCACCGTCGACCGCGACCATCACCGCGCAGGCCGACGGCGACTTCACCGTCAGCATCGCCGCCGCGGACATCGGCACCGGAGCCCGCACCGCCCTCACACTCGTCGCCGCCGACGCCCTCGACGTGCCCACCGCACGCATCCGGGTGCGGCTGGGGGACAGCGCCTACGGACCCGCGATGATCGCCGGCGGATCCATGGGCACCCGCTCCTGGTCCTGGGCCGTCATGGCGGCCGCCCGCGACCTGCGTGAACGGATGGTGCCGGGCATGGAGATCCCACCGCAGGGCATCACCGTGCGCTCCGACACCACCGAGGCCGTCGCCGCGCTCGCCCGCAAGGAACGCCACTCCTTCGGCGCCCAGTTCGCCGAGGTCGCCGTCGACACGAACACGGGCGAGGTGCGGGTGCGCCGCATGCTCGGCATCTTCGCCGCGGGCCGCATCGTCAACCCCCTCACGGCCAAGGGGCAGTTCACCGGCGGCATGATCTGGGGCATCTCGATGGCGCTGCACGAGGAGGCCAGGCGCGACACCTTCTACGGCGGACCCCTCGGCGCCGACCTTGCGGGCTACCACGTCGCCACCCACGCCGACATACCCCACATCGACGCCGACTGGGTGGACGACCCCGACCCCGAGGACCCCGTCGGTATCAAGGGCATCGGCGAGATCGGCATCGTCGGCGCGGCCGCAGCCGTGGCCAACGCCGTCTGGCACGCGACCGGCGTCCGCCACCGCAGCCTGCCCATCCGCCCCGACCGCGTCCTGACGGCGGGTCGCCTTGCTTGATCTCGCAGCCGACCTGCGACGCTGGCTCGCCCAGGACCGCGATGTCGCCGTCGCCACCGTGGTGTCCGTCGGCGGCAGCGCACCACGCGGCCCCGGCGCCGCCCTCGCCGTCGACTCCGAGGGCGCCGTCATGGGCTCGGTGTCCGGCGGCTGCGTCGAGGGCGCGGTGTACGACCTGTGCGAACAGGCCCTGCACAACGGTCTCAGCGTGCTGGAGCGCTTCGGCTACAGCGACGAGGACGCCTTCGCCGTAGGGCTGACCTGCGGCGGCGTCCTCGACGTGCTGGTCACCGCGCTGCCCGTCGACGCGCCGCTGCGGGCCCTGGTGCGTGGCGCGCTGGACCTCGCCGCCGCGGGGGAGGCGGTCGCCCTCGTCCGCGTCGTCCGCGGCCCCGCGGCGCAGCTCGGCGCGGGACTGCTCGTACGGCCCGACGGCTCGCACCAGGGCACCCTCGGCGCTCACGCGGACCTGGACCGCACCGCCACGGCCGAGGCGCGAGCCGCGCTCGACGCGGGCCGCACCGGCACGGTCGAGGTGTCCGAGGACGGCTCGCACTGCCCCGGCGGACTGACCCTGCTGATCGAATCGAGCGTGCCGGCCCCCCGGATGATCGTCTTCGGGGCGATCGACTTCGCCGCCGCACTGGTGCGCGCGGGCAAGTTCCTCGGCTATCACGTCACGGTGTGCGACGCGCGTCCGGTCTTCACCACCCGCGCACGCTTTCCCGAGGCCGACGAGGTCGTCGTGGAGTGGCCGCACCGCTACCTCCTCCACACGACGACAGACGCCCGCACCGTCCTGTGCGTCCTCACCCATGACGTCAAGTTCGACATCCCTTTGCTGGAGGTCGCTCTGCGCTTGCCCGTCGCTTTCGTGGGTGCCATGGGCTCGCTGCGTACCCACCTCGACCGTGACCGGCGGCTGCGTGAAGCAGGCCTGACAGAAGAGGAGTTGAAGCGTCTGCACTCTCCCATCGGGCTCGACCTCGGAGGCCGCACCCCGGAAGAGACGGCCCTGTCGATCGCCGCCGAGATCGTCGCGACCCGCCACGGCGGAACCGGCCGGCCCCTGACCGGAGCGGGCACCCCCATCCACCACAGCGGCGTCCACTGAGGCGCGCCACCCGCCGCGGCCGTCACCGCACGACCCGAACTCGCGGCCGGAGGGGAGAGGAGCAGGCAGCGAACGCAGGAAGCGCTGGCAGGCCGACTCGTTCATACGGCTGGCGTTGCAGCCGTGACCAAGCTGGTCAACTCCCTCAAGGGCGTCTCCTCCCGCCGTCTGCGCCAGGGATTTCCCGACCTGGTGCGCCACTACGGGTGGGCTGACAAGCTCTGGTACGGCTCCTACTTCGCCGCCACCGTCGCCGGCGCCCCGCTTTCCGTGGTCAAGGAGTACATCGAGCAGCAGAACCGGCCAGGGTGAGCATCGCGCCGGCTCCGCCGGGACGGTCCCGCGACGCTCCGCGCAGGGGGTGAGGAACATACCGTCCGGCTTCGCCGGACAAGAACGCGCGACGCTCCGCGTCGCAGCCATCAGATTCGCTTCACCGCCGGGCTGAAGCCCGATGCACTGCGAATGAATCCCGGTGGCACGAGCCTTGCGCTGGCCGGTGCCGGTTCGTACGCGGACGAGGCGGCTCGGGGCAGGACGACGGCTGCACGAGGAGTCGGTCCGTGCGGCCGGGGCGACGCACATGCGCCATGGTGAATGCAGGGTGCCTCGGGCTGCCGGGCCGCTTGCGGGCGCGGTGGCGGGCGACCGTCCACGGGGTGCAAGCGGTGGGCGCCTGGCGTGCGGTGCCGGGGCGGTGCGGTGTCTGCCGCGGGCGAAGGGGGCCCGGGTTGCCGTGGGGCGGCAGGAGCGCGTGCACCCCGGCGAGCAGGGCCAGGACGTTGAGCATCGGGGCCGGCATCGGAGACGGCAGTTCGCTCGCCAAGGGCGCATAAGCACACAGCAGCGCGGCGGACCAGCGAGCCGTGAGTACCAGCCCACGTCCGGCGCGCCGGCCATGGCCGGCGCGTACGGAATTCCTCTTTCCGTTCTTTCGCACGATGCTCTCCATTCCGGGAACCGGATCGTCGTTCATCAGGAGATCAGAGCACCGTGAACCCCCGGCAGGGCTCATGAGGGGGCTCATGAGTCGCCGCCGACGCTCACGCCAACTGGCCGCCCCTATGCTGGTGTTCACGCGTACTCGGCCCTCTGAGGAGGTGGGCGCACGTGACTGGCGTGTCCGCGGAGAGGCGAACCCGACCGCAGCGAAACGTCCGGCTGGAAGGCCTGATCGAGGAATCCGGTATCAGTCACAAGAGACTCGCCCACCGTCTCAATCAGATCTGCCTGTCGCACGGAATCACCAGTGAATACACGCACACCTCAGTGGCCAACTGGTGCCGCCGCGGCGTACGCCCGCGCTGGCCCGTGCCGCAGTACATCTGTGCCGCTCTGTCCGAAGGGCTGGGCAGGCCGGTCGGCCTTGGAGAGATCGGCATGGAACGGCCGGGGCAACTGGACCGCGACGCCGGTCTGGGGTTCCCGAGGGGCCAACGCGACGCGATCAGCGAAGCATCGTCGTATTGGAGCACAGTGAACCGGCGGACCTTCCTCGCCAGCTCGCCCTTTGCGGTCTCGGCCTTCACGGAACCGGTGACAAGGTGGCTGGTCAACCCGACCGAGCCCCTGTCACCCCTCTCCGGGAGGGTGACGGTCGACCAGGGGCACATTCAGGAACTGCGTCAGGCGGCCGACTCCGCCCGGCTGTGGGACTCCCGGTTCGGTGGTGCGACCTGGAAGTCCCAGTCACTCACCGCTTATCTGTACGACCGGGTCGCACCGCTGCTCGACGGCCGGTACTCCGAGAAGGACGGCCGCGACCTTTTCTCGGTGACCGCCGAGATGGCCAGGCTCGCCGGCTGGACCGCCTTCGACGCCGGCCAGCACCAGGTAGCCCAGCGCCACTTCATCCAGGCACTGAGGCTGGCCAAAGCCGGCAGCGACGTGCACCTCGGTTCGTACGTGCTCAGCACCATGGCCATGCAGGCGCTGATGCGCGGCTTCACCTCGCAGGCCATCGACATGGCTCAGGGCGCGCACGAGCGGGTGCCCACCGCCGACCCGCGCGTGCTGGGGTTCGCCAAGCTCATCGAGGCGCGGGCCCACGCCCGGCAGCGGGACGCCCGGTCGGCCGCCTCGTGCCTAGCGACGGCGGAGCGCCTCCAGGAACGGGGTGCCGCGGAGGGCACCGGGGAGCGCCCCTGGATCGAGTTCTTCTCCCGGCAGCGGATCGTCACTGACGCTACGGAGATCTTCCGCGACCTCGGCCATGCCCGGGCCACCTTCTCCTGGCACGCCCTGGGTTCGATGCCCGGCGACGCCTACGCCCGCTCGCGCGGCATCCGCCTTTCCGTCCTGGCGACCGCCCATGCCCAGTCGGGCGAGCTGGAGCACTCGCTGCGGCTGGGACGTGAATCGCTGCGGCTGTTCGGTCGGCTCCAGAGCATCCGCGGGCTCGACTATTTGAAGATCTACACCGAGTCGCTTGCACCCTGGCGGCGCGAGCCGGTCGTGGTCGCCTACCTGAAGGATGTACGGGATCTCGCCGGACAGCTCACGTCGGCTGCCTGAGCCGACAGCCGAATCTCGGCGATCGACAACCTACCGACGGAGGCCGTTCCCATGAACCGTCTGAATCGTCGAATAGTTCTCTCCGCCGCGGGCGGCAGCGCCCTGTCTGCCGCCCTGCCCGCCGACGACGCAATAGCGAGTCGGCCCTCCCCGTCGGGTGCGCGCCACCAAGTCCGCCAGGAGGAGGTGGAGGCCCTGCGCCGCGCCGTCGCGGCCGTCCGGCACGGCGATTCCCGGCACGGCGGCGGCAGCGTCCAGGCCCAAGCCGCGGCCCACCTGCTCGACCAGTGGGCCCTGCCCCTGTTCGGTCGGCCGCTGCCGGCCGGACGCGAGCACGAGCTGTGCGTGATCTGTGCCGAACTGGCCCGCCTGGCCGGCTGGGCGGCGCTCGACACCGGACGACATGCCGCCGCCCTCCGGTACTTCGACCGTGCCCTGTACTGGGCGCGCGCAGCGGACGACGCGGACGCGATCACCTATGTGCTGGCGACCATGGCCCTGCACGCCGCCCTCTACCGGCGTCCCGCCGCAGCCCTCGATCTGATCCAGTCCGCGCTTGGATCAGGCGCGCACCACGCGAGTACCCGTGTCCTGGCGTTTGCCCGGCTCATCGAGGCCCGCGCCCATGCCCGTGCGAGCGACGGCCGGGCGGCGGGCACCGCCCTCGGGGCCGCCGAGCGTCTCCTCAACGCAGCCCGCCCCGATGCCGCTCCGGAGTGGCTGGACTTCTTCACCCACCCCCGTCTCGCCGCCGATGCCGCGGAGATCCACCGCGACCTGGGCAACATCCGGGCCTGCTTCGCCTGGCACGAGCAGGCGGAGGCGATGGCACCGAACGCCTTCACCCGATCGGTGGGCATGCGGCTCGTGGTCGTCGCCACCGCCCACCTCAAGGCAGGCGACCTGGAGCAGAGCCTGGCCCTCGGGCACCGTTCGGTGGACGTCCTCCAGCGGGTCGACTCGCGCCGCGCCCGCGAATACGTCCTGCGGCTCGTCTCCGGCCTCACCCCGCATCGTGACCTGCGTCCGGTCGAGGCTTTCCTCACCCGAGTCCGACATGAACTGAGCGCCCCGGCAGGGTAGTCGAACACCAAACGGTGCGCGGACACCGCTCGCTTACCCTGCACCCATGAGCCGACCTCGTAGCCTCGCCCTCCCTCCACGGACACGCGCCAGAATCTTGGAGACCGAGCGAGGCCGCTTCGCTGCCCTCGACAGCACCCCGCCCGCCGGGGTTCCGTACGCCGGGACGGTGCTGCTCGTGCCCGGCTTCATCGGCAGCAAAGAGGACTTCCTGCCGCTGCTGGGGCCGCTGGGCGAGGCGGGTTACCGTGCGGTGGCGGTCGACGGCCGCGGTCAGCACGAAACGTCGGGCCCGGCGGATGAGGAAGCCTACGCACAGCGTGAATTGGCCGCCGACGTACGGGCACAGACGGTGGCGCTCGGCGAGCAGGGCGAGGAACCGGACGCCCCGTTGCACCTCCTTGGGCACTCGCTGGGCGCCCTGACCGCACGCAGGGCCGTCCTGACGGCTGCCGCTTCCTGCCCGTGGGCCTCCCTCACGCTGATGGGGGCGGGCCCGGCCGCGGTCCGGCCCGAGCAGCAGAAGCGCGTGCGGCTGCTCGTCGAGTGGCTGCCGGTGCTGGGAAAGGATGCCTTGTGGCAGGAGATGCAAAAGTCGCCGCGATCGGAGCAGGCAGTCGGTGAGCTGCCCGCCGACGTTGCGGAGTTCCTGCACCGCCGCTGGCTGAACACCGTTTCCGAGCAGCTCGTCGCGACGGGCCGCCAGCTCCTCACGGAAACGGACCTGGTCAACGAATTGGCCACCGTACCGATTCCCAAACTGGTTCTGTCCGGCAGCGCCGACTACGCGTGGCCGGTGTCCTGGCAGGACGACATGGCCGTCCGTCTCGCTGCCGACCGGGCGGTCATCGAAGGGGCCGACCACTCGCCCAATGTAGAACGGCCCCTTGAGACGGCCCGCGCGTTGACCGCCTTCTGGCGGCGCGTCGCCGCGCTGCCACGCATGAGGTGACTCGGTCGCCCTCGTGGAAGTAGTGGCCGATGCGACCGGCCGCCCGCCCGCCGGGCATCACCTGCACCTGTCGGCACCACGCTCGCCGACCCGCCGACGCCGGGGTCCTTGACCCCGCTTGCGTGCTGGATGTCGTTCGTTCGTGCTGTGGGCGGGGCAACAGCGGTCATACGCTGGTCTATTCAGTACCAGCAGCGCGGTGTCGGGGGACTGGGATGGGCACGGGGTCGGAGGCGTCTGACGGAACGTCGGACACGGTGTGGTTCATCAGTCATGCGGGGGCGGATCGGCCGTGGGCGGAGTGGGTCGCCTGGCAACTCGTCGATGCCGGGCTGCGGGTTGAGTTGGACTGCTGGGACTGGGGCGCGGGCGACAACTTCGTGCTGAAGATGAACGCCGCCCTCGAGCGCGGCCGGTTCATCGCCCTGTTCTCGCCGGCGTATTTCGAGCCGGACCGGTTTACCACGCCGGAGTGGACGGCGGTCATGGCCATGCGCGAGAAGATCACCCCCGTGCGGGTGTCCGACGTCGAAGCTCCGCCGATCCTGCGCACGTTGATCGCACGGGATCTGTTCGGCCTCGAGCAGGCTGAGGCGCGCCGGGTCTTGCTGGACGCGGTCGCGGGTCCGTCCAGGCCGGAAGCCGAGCCACCCTTCCCCGGCTCGGGCGGGGCACTGCGGCAGCCGGGCGGCAGTGGTCCGCGGCTGCCCGGCAGCCTGCCGCGGGTGTGGCATCTGCCGGCGCGCAACGCCTCTTTCACCGGCCGCGACATCCTCCTCGTGCAGTTGCGCCAGGCTCTGATGGCGGACAGCCGGGTGGCTGTGCAGGCGTTGCACGGCCGCGGCGGGGTGGGCAAGACCCAGGTGGCGATCGAGTACGCGTACCGGTTCGCTGGCGAGTACGAACTGGCGTGGTGGATCGCTGCGGAGGATGCGGCCCTGATCCCCGACCAGCTCGCCGTGGTTGCCGCCCGCACTGGTGTCGCACCGGCGGGAACGCCTGTTGCGGAGGCTGTGCGGTTACTGCTGGAGGACTTGCGGACACGCTCTAGATCGCTGGTGATTTTCGACAACGCCGAAGCCCCCGAAGCGATATCCGGCTTCCTGCCTGGCGGTGCCGCACATGTTGTCATCACCTCTCGGAACCCGCACTGGCGCGTATGTGCCACCCCGTTGGGCGTGAATGTCTTCTCCCGTGCTGAATCCCGTGCCCTGCTGGGCACGCACCATCACGTCCTCAATGAGGCGGATGCCGACGACCTCGCCCAGACACTGGACGATCTCCCTCTCGCGCTCGCGCAGGCCAGCTCCCTGCTCAGTGACGGCCTGTCGGTTGCGGACTTGAGCAGTGAGCTTGCTGCGAACACTTCGGTGGTGCTGGCGGAAGGCTGCCCAGCCGGGTACCCGGTGTCGCTGGCCGCACAGGTTCGTATGACCGCGCGGCGCCTGGCGGCTGAGCAAGCAGCCGCACGAGCGCTGTTGTCGGCGTTGGCGCTGCTTGCCCCTGAGCCCTTTCCCGTCACGGCCTGCGCGGGCCGCCTGTCTGGCCGGGCCTCCGCAGGACTGGTCAAGGCCCTGGAGTCCCCTCTAGCGGCTGGCCCAATGCTCCGGGCGATCGGCAAGCACAGTCTGGGCTGGGTGCAGGACGGCAGCGTGCAGGTGCACCGGCTTACCAAGACTGTGCTCGCCGACCAACTCACGGGCTACCAGCGGCGGCAGGCGGCACGAAATGCCGAAGCTCTCCTCGCTGCGGCTTCCCCCGGCAACGTCAGAGAGCCCGCGACATGGCCCGCCTGGCGGCAGTTACTACCCCATCTGCTAGCCGTCGATCCTGCCTCGATCACCACCAGCGCGGGGCGGGTCGCGGTACGCGAAGCCTGCTGGTATCTGATGGACCGTGGACAGGCCCGCCCCGCCCGGGACCGTCTGGAAGAGTTGTACGAGGCATGGTTGCGGCAGGTGGGCCCAGATCACCATGACACTCTGTGGACCGCGAATTCCCTCGCGCGCGCTTACGACGACACCCAGGCCCACGAGCGGGCGCGCGCCTTGGACGCAGATACCCTCAGACGGCGTCAGCGGCTTTTGGGTGAAGAGCATCCCGACACCCTGACCACGGCCTCCAATTTAGCGATTCGGTTGGCAAGACTGGGTCGGGTGGAGGAGGCGCTGGTTCTGGGGGAGGAGACGCTGCTCCGGCGGCGGCGGGCGTTGGGTGAGGAGCATCCCGACACCTTGATCTCGGCGTCCAATCTGGCACTTATTCTTGCGGATGCGGGGCGGGTGGAGGAGGCGCTGGTCCTGGGGGAGGAGACCTTGCTCTGCCAGCGGCGGGTGCTGGGTGAGGAGCACCCCGGCACGTTGAGCACGGCGTCCAACCTAGAGCTCAGTCTGGCAGCGATGGGTCGGGTGGAGGAGGCGCTGGTTTTGGGGGAGGAGACGCTGCTCTGCCAGCGGCGGGTGCTGGGTGAAGAGCATCCCGACACCCTGACCACGGCCTCCAATTTAGCGATTCGGTTGGCAAAACTGGGTCGGCTGGAGGAGGCGCTGGTCCTGGGGGAGGAGACGCTGCTCCGGCGGCGACGGGTGCTGGGTGAGGAGCATCCCGACGTCGTGAGCATGGTGGAGGTACTGGAGTGGGTGAAGGGACTGAACGCTGAGGAGTGAGCCCCTGCGGCACCGACTTGAACGGCCGGAAAGGCATGCACCGTGCCCGATCAATGCCTTCTAACCCGGGGCAAGCCACCAGAGGCGGGTAGTTCGGCGCCGTGACAGCAAGGCGGGCTTGTGCTTCGAATGCCTGAGCGAGGTGCATTCCGGCACTGTGACGTCCCCGGCGGTGGTGGAGTGGGTGCGGCAGCTGAAAGCTGGGAGGCAGACGCCTCAGGCATGGCAGGCCCACGGCTGGCAAGTAAAATGAGCCAGGCCCCGAGCCATGCCTCGTCCTTCGGAGGCCCCTACCGCCCGCGTCCGTGGCCGTGCCGTCAGGCGCACCTGATGCCCGTTCGTCTCATAACGGGCCTATCTCGGCTATCAGTGCAGCAATAGCAACCGGCGACAGCCCGGTGACCCGGCACTCCGCCATGATCAACCCACGTGCCCCCGCACCCATCATGTACAGATCAACGAGCCACCCTGACGCCAGGCCATGACCAACCATGCACGAGGTCGTCAGGGCGCGGTCGAAGTGCACGTCAACCGCAGCAGGATGCTCAATGCCCCAGATGTTCGGCCGCACGGCTTGAACATCCTGCGCTAGAGCTCGCCGCTGTCTGCCAGGCGGCCCAGTGCACCTCGCTCATCTGCCGCGCTGGGAGGCGGTGAGGCCGGAGCGGCGCTTCGATGGCTGCCATGAGTGAGCGCGAGGATTTTCTGGCCTGGGTCGGATCGGACCTGTATGCGGCGGAGCTGGCCCTCCACAACGGTGACGCGGGCCCGCGTAGAGGGCTGTGGTCCCACGGGGAGCCGGTGAGCGTGCTCGGCGCGTGGCGCAACGCCTTCGGGCTGCGCGAGGTCGATGAGCTCTTCACCCACCTCGCGGAGAGCTTTTCCGAGTGCACGTCGTATGCGTTCGATCTGCGGGCGTACGACGTGGTGGGCGACCTGGCCTGGACGGCCGGCTTCGAGCGCACGTCGGTGTCCGTTAACGGCGAGCCCACGAGCTACGCGCTGCGGGTGACACAGATCTACCGCCGCGAGGACGGGGGGTGGCGGGTCGCCCACCGTCATGGGGACGAAGGACCGTGACCGGCACTTCCCGGCTGGTGCCGCTGCGGCGTCTGCCTGCGGAAGTGGTGAACATCTGCTGTCGGTTCTCCGGATCTGGCACAACGTGTGTGATTGCGCTGAGTCACCAGGGCGATGTCTTGCACCGCCGCGACCGCCAACTTTCTCGCCTGTCGCCCGCTCCACGCCCCGCAAACGTCCTCAGATCTCTTCGACGACCAGCGAGGACGTCGTGCCGTCGACATCCGCAGCCAAGGCCATGGTGTCGGCCGTGACGACGGTGCTGCGGCCAGAGAATCCGGCGTCCTCGTACAGGGTCACCCGGAAACCCTGGTCGACGGCCATCGAGCTGATGGTGTCGTTCAGGGCTCCCAGGGCCTCGGTGTCGTAACGGCCGATGGCCAAGCGGCGGTAATCCCCCCGCATGTTGGGCTCCGCGTAGACGACGACGCCTCCGCCCAGAGACTTGGGCGGGACGTTGCCCTCGTAGACCTTCACATACAGCGTGCCCACGTATTCGCCTCCACGTATCTTCCAACTCGCCCCGACCGCTGCATTATGTCCGTGTAACAGCCGGAATGGTGGCCTGGTGGCGCTGTGTCCAGCGCGCCATGTCCGGGGGGCGGGAACCCGCGTGCCGGCCATCCGCCATCCTCACGGCGGGCCGTACATCCGCGCAGGCCATGACTTCGGATTCTCTGGCAGCCGACACCCTGCCTTGCTTGCCCCGACACCGCTGGCTCCGCCCATGCTCCAGGGCGGGGGCGGTGTACCAATCGATCCAAGCCATCTCCGTTGGGCGACCCAGCGTGATCACACAAGCTGCGCCAGAGCCGGTTCGCCCGTGAACAAAGCCATCTACGTCATCGCCACCGACCCAGCCGCACCGCTCGACCGGCCCGCCTGGTGTCACATGACCGGATACCGCTACCTCGGCCCCGTCCCTGAATGGGCCGAGATGTCTCCGCACTTCGTCTCACGTCCAAGCCGATGGCGACCCGGCCCGATGCACCCTGGCGCCGGGCCGAATCGGGCCGCTGATGTCGGGGGGAGTGCTCATCGGTGACCAGGCCCCGCACCGCCAACGCCTTCGGGTAAACGGCAACAGTTCCGCCGGGCGGGGGTGCACGCGGTGACCTGGGCTACCACCTCGTACGGCCCGTCCTGGTGGCGGAGTTCCTTGCCGATACCGCTGTCGGTGGCGGTCGCGTCGCCACCCGGTGTGCTTCCTGCGGCTTCGTGACGACCCCACCGCGCAGCAGGTGCCGCCCTTCGGGGCCTGGCCGCATGATGCTCATCCGCGGCCGGCTGCCCGCGTTCGACGGTGGTCGCATCTCCGACCATGGTTCCGCTTGCGTGAGCACCGTCTTGGAGCCCCAGGTGACTTGCCTGCCTTCCAGGGCACAGGAGAGCAGAGTGCCGCGCCCATCGGAGTGGGCGGACTTCTTCGATGGAGCCCTGCGGCTGCTGGTCCCTCATGCTCTCCAGGGCTCATGACAGGTCCGCAAAATATGATGTGGGTCACATTGGAAACGGTGACGTTTTCTTTGAGGTCTGGCTAAGGTGGTGCCATCCAAAGAGAACGGCACCGTTTTGTGAAGGGGTGAGGCCGGGTATGGCCGAGCAATCGACGGCTCGCCGCAGCCGCTTCACTCCCTTGCGCGCGGCGCAGCTTTATGACGCTGTGCTTGATCTCCTGCGGGAGGTCGGATACGAGGCCCTCTCGATGGAGGCCGTGGCCACCCGGGCGCGGTTCAGCAAGGCCACCCTCTACCGCGACTGGGGAGGGAAGCCGCAGCTGGTCGCCGCCGCGATGAAGCATCACAGGCCGAGGCAGATCAACACGATCGACACCGGCTCGCTGCGCGGCGACCTGTACGCACTGGCCGACCAGTCCCAGAACGGGGAGCATGCGCAGAGTGCCGCCGTGCACCTGGGCGTGGGGCACGCGATCTATGACAACCCCGAACTCCGCCACACCCTGAGAGAGGTGATGCTCGACCCCATCCTCGACGACATCCATGCCATCCTCCGACGTGGTGTCGACCGAGGTGAAGTCGCCCCGGACAACCCCGCGCTGGACCTCGTCCCGCCGATGCTGGCCAGCCTCGCCATCGCTCGTCCGCTGATCAGCGAGACGGTTCTGACCCTCACTGACGTGAGGCGATACATGGAAGCCCTGGTCTTCCCCGCCCTCGGCATCTGACCCACCCCACCGGGTCCTCACGCGCCGACCTTCCCCACCCTCGGCGCGTGCACATCACCAGCAATGCGCACCTTTGCAGCCCTCGGCCTCCCCGCGCCGACGGCGTCCCGTGCCCTGCCCTCCGGCCAATGACGGCCGTATGGCCGAGGCGCGCCCTCCTTCTCGCCGTGTCCCTGCACGGCTGAACACCCCCACCTGACGCGCACCGCTCACGTCGTCGGACCACCCCTGCACGCCCTCATGCGCTGACGGCGTTCCCAACGACCTGACCGAGAGAGCTCCACCATGGCCACATTCCTGTACAGACTGGGGCGTTCAAGCTTCCGACGGCGCCCCGTCGTCCTCCTCGTCTGGCTCGCCCTGCTGGGCGCGGCCGTCATCGCCGCCCTCAGCGCGCCGGCCACGAAGGCGCTGCCCTTCACGCTGCCGGGAGCGGAGTCGCAGAATGCGTTCGACCTGCTGGACGAGCGGTTCCCCGGCTCCAGTTCGGACGGCGCCACCGCGCGGATCGTCTTCAAGGCCCCCGAGGGGCAGACCATGACCACCCCGGCTCACAAGGCCGAGGTGCAGAAGGTGACCAAGGAGATCAAGAGCGGCTCCGACCAGGTCGCCTCCGCGGTAGACCCCTACACCGCCGGCGCTGTGAGCAAGGACGGCTCGACGGCGTACATCTCCGTCACCTACAAGGTGACCGCCGCCGAGGTGGACTCCGACTCCCACGACGCGCTCGACCACACCGTCGAGCAGGCCCGCACGTCGGGGCTGACCGTGGAGGCCGGCGGAAACGCCGTCAAGGTGGAGTCCCACGGTGCGGCCGCCGAGGTCATCGGCGTGATCGTCGCGGCGGTCGTCCTGGTCATCACCTTCGGCTCCCTGGTCGCCGCCGGACTGTCGCTGCTGACCGCGCTGATCGGCGTCGGCATCGGTTTCCTCGCGCTCACCGCGCTGAACTCGCCCCTCGAACTGGGCGACAACGCAGGGGTGTTGGCGCTGATGCTGGGGCTGGCGGTCGGCATCGACTACGCGTTGTTCATCGTCTCCCGCTACCGCTCCGAACTCGCCGAGGGGCATACGAAGCAGGAGGCCGCCGGCCGCGCCACGGGCACCGCGGGCTCCGCGGTGGTCTTCGCGGGCCTGACCGTGGTCATCGCGCTGGCCGGACTCGCCGTGGTCAACATCCCGATGCTGACCAAGATGGGTATGGCTGCCGCCGGTTCCGTCACCATCGCGGTGATCATCGCCATCACTCTCGTACCTGCGATGCTGGGCTTCGCCGGTGACCGGGTGCTGTCCCAGCGGAGGGTGGAGAAGAAGGTACCGAGGATCAGGACTGTTGTGAGCGATCCGGGGGCCGTCGGCGCGGGGAGGTCCCCGATGGGCGTGCGCTGGGCGCAGTTCGTGCTGCGGCGTCCCGTCGCCGTCCTGCTGGCCGGTGTCATCGGCCTCGGTGTGATCGCGATCCCGTCGGCCTCCATGACCCTGGGCCTGCCCGACGACGGCGCCCAGCCCACCGACACCACCCAGCGCCGCGCCTACGACCTGCTCTCCGAGGGCTTCGGCGTCGGCTTCAACGGCCCCCTCGTCGTCGTGGTCGACGCCGAACACAGCGACGACCCGAAGGGCGTCGCCGGCGAGGTGGTCTCCAGGATCGGCAAGCTCGACGACGTGGCCGCCGTCACCCCGGCCCGCTTCAACCAGGCCGGTGACACCGCGATCATCACCACGGTCCCGTCCTCCAAGCCCGCCTCCGAAGCCACCGAGAAGCTGGTCGAGCACATCCGCGACACCGGCACGGCCATCGAGCAGGACACCGGGGCGAAACTGCTGGTCACCGGCCAGACCGCGGTGAACGTCGACTTCTCCCAGAAGGTCAACGACTCTCTGATCCCCTATCTGGCCCTGGTCGTCGGACTGGCCTTCTTGCTCCTGATGGCCGTCTTCCGGTCCGTTCTGGTCCCGCTCAAGGCCGCCCTGGGCTTCCTGCTCTCGGTGCTTGCCGCCCTCGGGGCGGTGGTCGCGGTATTCCAGTGGGGCTGGCTCGCGAGCGCGATCGGTGTGGATGAGACCGGGCCCGTCATGAGCCTGATGCCGATCTTCATGGTCGGCATCGTCTTCGGCCTCGCCATGGACTACGAGGTATTCCTGGTCACCCGGATGCGGGAGGCGTACGTCCACGGCGAAGGCCCCGGGCAGGCCGTCCTGACCGGCTTCCGCGACGGTGGACGCGTGGTCACCGCCGCCGCTGTCATCATGATCGCCGTCTTCTCCGGCTTCATCGGCGCCAGCGGAGCCATGATCAAGACCATCGGCTTCGGCCTCGCCGTCGCCGTGCTGTTCGACGCCTTCGTCGTCCGCATGGCCATCGTGCCCGCCGTCCTGGCCCTGCTCGGCAAGTCCGCCTGGTGGCTGCCCGGCTGGCTCGACAAGCTCCTGCCGAACGTGGACGTCGAGGGTACGCAGCTCGCCACGTCCCCCGCATCCGACCCGGGCTCGGGACCGGAGAGCGACGACCGCCAGCAACCCGTCCGCGTCTGATCCTCGTACCGAGGCCCCGGGCACGTGGTGGCGCCCCGCCCGTGCCCGGGGCCCGACCGGACTCATATCCCTCCCATCACCCGTGGACGCCCACACCCCCACTGGAGACGTCCGGCATGATCACCGTCCTCATCGCCGACCCCCACGCCCTTCACCGCCTCAGCCTGCGCACCCTCCTCACCCCGCATCCCGGTATGACCGTTGTCGGCGAGGCGGACAGCGGCGCCGAGACGGCCCGTCTGCACGACGTACTGCGCCCGCAGGTCGTCGTGCTGTGCAGCGGAATGCCCGCCCCCGACGTCATCGCGACCGTCCGCCGTCTCAGACTGACCCGCCTCGTCGACTCAGGGCCGCCGCGCGTCCTCGTCCTGAGCTCTGCGCACCGCGAAGAACACGCTTACGACGTCCTGCGCGCCGGAGCCGACGGATACCTGCCCGCCACGGCCGCCCCGGACGAAGTGATCTCGGCCCTTTCCACCGTGGCCGCCGGGGACGCGGTCGTCCCCCCGGTCCTGGCCCGCGCTCTCATTCACGCCGTCCGCCACGGCCCGCGCCCCGAGGCCCTGGAGCCGAAAGGACGACTGGAAGACCTCACCGAACGCGAACGCGACGTCCTGGCCGCCGTCGCCGCCGGGTACTCGAACGGCGAGATCGCCGCACGGCTGTGCATAGCGCCGACCACGGTCAAGTCCCATGTGACAACATCCTCACCAAGATCGGAGCCCGCGCCCGCGTCCAGGCGGTGGTCTTCGCCTACGAATCCGGACTCGTACGGCCTTCCCGAGCCACCCCTGCCGACCGGCTCTCCCGCTCAACCCCCCACCGAATGACGCATCGTGAGGAACCGACATGCGCGTACTTCTCGTCGAGGACGACCCCGCCATCGCCGACCCGCTGGAACGCGGCCTGAAGCGCTACGGCCACACCGTGCACCGGGCTGCCACCGGACGGGACGCCCTGCGCGCCGGAACCGCCTGGGACATGGTCCTGCTCGACCTGGGCCTGCCCGACATCGACGGCCTCGACGTCTGCAGACAACTGCGCGCCGCCGGCGACGACGTCTCCCTCATCATGATCAGCGCACGCGACAGCGAGGCCGACAAAGTCGTCGGCCTCGAACTCGGCGCCGACGACTACCTCGTCAAGCCCTTCCTGGTAAGGGAGTTGATCGCCCGGATGCGTGCGGTGCAGCGCCGCCGCGCGAGCGCCCTACCGCCTACTCCGGAGCCCTTTGAACCCGGCCGCCCCGGCGTGGTGATCAACCTCCCTGCACCTGGACGGACAGCAGACCGGCACGGCCGGGTGGTCATCGACCGTCAGGCCCACCGCGCTTTCCTGGACGGCGCCGAAGTCGCCCTGACACCAAGGGAGTTCGCCCTGCTCGCCTTCCTCGCGCAGCGGCCGGAAGCGCTCGTGACGCGCGAGACCATCATGGCCGCCGTCTGGGACGCCAACTGGTTCGGCCCGACCAAGACCCTCGACACCCACATCTCCGCCCTGCGGCACAAGTTCGGCGACGCCCTGACCATTCAGGCCGTACGGGGTGTGGGCTTCCGCCTCATGACCGCACCCAGTACGGGCATACGCCCGTCCGTGTCCTGACTGGAGCCAGGATGAAATCGTTCAGTCGGGCGTGGCCCATCGCTGGCGACCGCTCACACTCAGCGTCCCGGCGCTGGTCATGGACGCCTGACGTCCCGGGCGCCACGTTCGGCGGGAGAGGGCTGCGGCGTGGAGGCGAGGGATGCCAGGAGGGTGAGGCGTTCGGCGGTGGGGGTGCCGGGTTCGGCGTGATAGACGACGAGGGTCTGGCGGTCGGTGTCGGTGATCAGCAGTTTCTCGTGGCGCAGTTCGAGGGGGCCGACCTGGGGGTGTTCGAAGGTGAAGGTGCCGCTGCGTTTGGGGCGGACCTCGTGCCGGGACCAGAGTGTGCGGAAGTGCTCGCTGCGCACGGATAGTTCGCCGACGAGTTCGTTGAGCGCGGGGTCGTCGACGTCGGGGCCGACGAGGGCGCGCAGGGCGGCGACCGTGCCTTCTGCGTTGATGTTCCAGTCACCGTGGGCGGCGGTGGAGGCCGGGGTGAGGAAGATCGAGCGGACCAGGTTGGTACCCGGCGTCAGGACCGGAGTGAGGGCCTGGGCGAGCGGGTTGGCGGCCAGGATGTCCATGAGGCGGCCGTGGATGTAGGCGGGGGTCTGGGCCCAGGTGTTGATGAGCTGCCGGATGCCGTCGGCGGCGCGTTCGGCCCGCCGGGGCACCGGGTGCCGGCGGGAGCGTTCCGGGCGGGTGAGGCGGTGCAGGTGGGCGGTGGCGTCCTCGTCCAGGCGCAGAGCGCGGGCGAGGGCGTCGAGAACCTGCGTGGAGGGGTTGCGGTCGCGGCCCTGTTCCAGACGTAGGTAGTAGTCGGCGCTGATCCCGGCGAGCAGGGCAATTTCCTCACGGCGCAGCCCGGGCACCCGGCGGCGCCCGGACAGGGGCAGGCCGACCTCCTCGGGGCCGATCTGCTCGCGACGGGCCCGTAGGTACTCGCCGAGGGCGGTCTCGTTCACCATGTCTTCCACGGTACGGTCGCCGGCCGCGGCGATCCTGGTCCTGTCACCCCCAGGACCGGTGGGGCTCTGGGTAAACCGTCGGCTGTGGGCGACCGTCAGTCGTGACCCTGACCACGACACCTTTCGAGGGCCCCTTGGCCGTCGCGGCCACCGCGATCGATCGGTCGGTGAAGCGGGCGTGCCTCACCACGGTGTCCTGCCGGACCGGCGTTGAGGCCGTCCGGGCGGCGATCGGCGCGACGGTCACACGCGCCGCCTTTTGTGCGCCCTCTCGGGGCGCTGGCGAACGGCGGCTGACCTGGCAGGTCCGACTGAGGTGTCGAAGATTTCGATCAAGGAGCTGATTCGCATGTCTGCCGTTGTTCCCACAGCCGCACCCATCCCCGCGCATGTCAGTCGCGCGGAGCTGGACCGGATCGTCGCCCTTCAGCGGGCGGCCTTTCGTCGTGAGGGCCCGCCCGGCGCGCAGGTGCGGCGCGGCCGGATCGACCGGCTGGTCCTCGCCGTACTAGACGCCGCTGACGAGCTCACCGCCGCACTGACCGAGGACTTCGGCCGACGGCCGGTGGCCCTGACCAAGGCGGGGGAGGTCCTCGGCTTGCTCGGAGCGTCCGAGGTACTGCGCGAGAGACTGGAGGAATGGATGAAGCCGGTCCCGGTCGAGGGCCCGGTCCCGGCCTTCGTCCAGCAGCAGCCGCTCGGCGTCGTCGGGATCGTCACCGCGTGGAACCTGCCCGTCGGGCTGGCGGTCCGCCCGGCACTGGACGCACTGGCCGCCGGCAACCGCGTGATCATCAAGTTCACCGACGTCCACGTCCGCACCGGCGAGGCGTTCGCCCGGGCCGTGTCCAAGTACCTCGGCGAGGACGAGGTCACTGTGGTGTGCGGGGATCTGAAGACCGCCCAGGAGTTCTCGGACCTGCCTCTGGACCACCTCCTGTTCACCGGCTCTCCCCAGGTGGGCACACTCGTGGGCCAGGCCGCCGCGGCGAACCTCGTTCCCGTCACCCTGGAGCTGGGAGGCAAGAACCCCGCCGTCGTCGCCCGGGACGCCGACCTGGAACTGGCCGCCGAGCGCATCGCCGGCAGCAGGATGAGCAACGGGGGTCAGGTCTGTCTCTGCCCCGACTACGTCTTCGTTCCCCGGGAACATCTGGACGACTTCACCGACTGCCTGGGTGCCGCCCTGGTCCGCCTCTTTCCCACCTACACCGACCACCCGGCCGCGGTCTCCCTCGTCAACGACCGCAACTTCGACCGGGTCCTGGGCCTCGTCCGCGACGCCGAGGCGCACGGCGCCCGGAAGATCACCCCGGTCGACGAGGAGCCGTCCCGCGAGCTGCGCCTGATCCCGCCGACGCTGCTGCTCGACGTCCCGGAGGAGGCGGAGATCTCACGGGAGGAGATCTTCGGGCCGGTGCTGGTGATCCACGCCTACGACGACCCTGCCGAGCCCGTCGCGTACATCAACGCCCGCTCGGCACCGCTGGCCGCGTACTGGTACGGCGAGGATGGCGAGGACTTCCGGCGGTTCCTGGACGCCACGACCTCCGGCGGCGTCACCCGCAACGACGGTTTCCTGCACGCCGCCGTCAGCAATGCCCCCTTCGGCGGGGTCGGCGGTTCCGGCTCCGGGGCGTACGGCGGAAGGACTGGCTTCGATACGTTCACGCACCGGCGCACCGTGGCGACCCAGCCCGGGCCGCAGGGCGTCACCGCGACGCTGGTCGGTGACCCCGCGCTCGCCGCGGAGGTGGAGGCGGGCCTTGACCAGGCCATCACCGCATCGGCGGCGGAGATCCGGTCCCGCCTCGGCCTGTGACGAGCGGTAGTTGCGGCGGCCCTGCACACGTTCTTGCCGGAGCCTGTGCAGGGCCGTTGACCGCCGCCCGTCCATACCTCCGCCGGTGTCAACCGCGACTGCGTTCGTCGTCGCCCCGTCCGCGTACACGGCCGCCGGCCCGGATGCGTCATCCTCGGTGGGGACCGTCCCCTGCGCCTGCCCAGGCGCGCTACTTCCGCACGTGAGGGTGGTCATGTGCCCACCGGGACACCGACGCCGACGAACCCGCCGGCGCACGCTCGTCGCTGTCGGGACGGGCGCGAACTCAGGCCCGCGTGCCTGTCAGTTCGCGGGTACCACCTGGGCGGCGAGGACGGCGGCGGCCATCAGTTCCTCGCGGGGTGCGTCGGAGGCAGCGTTGACGGCGAGCCCCTCGGCAGTGGCCATGAGGAAGCGTGCCAGGGCCCTGCAATCGGTACCAGCCGGTAGATCGCCGTCCGCCACGGCCTTTTCGAATCGGCCCTGGACGGCCCGCCGGTAGTCGTCGCGCGCGGTCTTGAGCACCTCCACGATCGCGCGGCCGTCCTCGCCGGAGGCCAGTCCTGCCTGCACGGTCAGACAGCCGCGGGGCTTGCCGGGCGTGGTGTAGGCCTCGACCAGGCCCGTCAGCAGTCGTAGCGCCACGTCACGTGCCGTGGGCTGTGCCAGAGCGTCGCGGGACAGCGGTGAGCGGGCCTGGGCATAGCGGTCCAGGACCTTCTCGAAGAGCTGTTGCTTGTTGCCGAAGGCCGCGTAGAGGCTGGGCGGCCGGATGTCCATCGCCTCGGTCAGGTCGGCGATGGAGGTGGCCTCGTAGCCCTGCCGCCAGAACAGTTCCAGCGCCACGTCCAGCGCCGCCTCCTCGTCGAAGGCGCGCTTACCGCCTCTGGGCATGAGGTTCTCCTCCCTTTCCGGGCCTTGGGGCACACGGTTGCACGATCGCTTTAGCGGTCGTTACAGTGTAGCCGTTCACTGCTTTAGTGATCGCTACACGGAAAGGTGGGTGGCTCTCATGGGCAAACTGGACGGCAAGACCGCGGTCATCACCGGCGGAAGCAGCGGTATCGGCCTGGCGACCGCCAAGACCTTCGTCGCCGAGGGCGCCCACGTGTACATCACCGGCCTCGACCCGGAGGAACTGGCCGCGGCACAGGCTCGGATCGGCGGCGATGTCACAGCCGTACAGGTCGACATCTCCCGTCTGGAAGATCTCGACCGTCTGTGGCGGCAGGTCAAGGAGGAGCGGGAAGGCGTCGACGTTCTCGTCGCCAACGCCGGCCGCGGCGAGCAGGCCACCCTGGCCGAGGCCACGCCTGAGCACTTCGACCGGATCTTCTCCGTCAACGCCCGGGGCACGTTCTTCACCGTGAAGAAGGCGCTGCCGCTGCTCAACGACAACGGCTCCGTCGTCCTGATGGCATCCGCCGGACGCCTGAACGGCGCGGCGGAGCGCACCGTCTACAGCGCCACCAAGGCGGCCATCCGCTCCTTCGCCCGCACCTGGGCGAATGAGCTGAAGGGGCGCGGGATCCGGGTGAACACGGTCAGCCCCGGACCCATCGACACCCCGATCATCGACACGCAGGGCGACCCGGACGCCCTGCGTGCCGCCCTCGCAGCCATGGTCCCCCTGCAACGCCTCGGGAGGCCCGAGGAGATCGCGGCGGCCGTGCTGTTTCTCGCTGCCGACGACAACCGCTACACCACCGGATCCGACCTCGTCGTCGACGGCGGCCACACCCAGATCTGACCACCACCACAACACCACCGCTGCAAAGCCTTCTTGAGGAGAATCCTATGAACGACACCACGACCTGGCCGCATCACGCGCTCGGCAAGGAACTGAGCAACTGGGGACGGTGGGGCGACGACGACGAGATCGGCACCCTCAACTTCATCACGCCCGCCAAGCGCGTCGCATCGGCCCAGCTGGTCAGGACAGGAAAGACGTTCGACCTGGGCATGTCGTTCGGCAAGGAGGGCCCGGCCGGCCCGAACACCTTCCGCAACAACCCTCAGCACCTGATGACTCTGCTGCCCTCGGACAGCGCCGGGACGCCCGACGGCATGTTCGGTACCGACGACCTGGTGGTGATGAGCCTTCAGGCGGCCACCCAGTGGGACGGCCTCGCCCACATGGGATACGGCGGCCACTTCTACAACAACGTGCCGGCCGCAGCGGTCAACAACTTCACGGGCGCCTCGAAGGACTCCTTCGACAAGGTGGCCGGACGTCCCATCTCGCGCGGGGTGCTCCTGGACATCGCCGCGCTCAAGGGCGCCGACCGCCTGGCCGACTCCTATGAGATCACCGCCGCCGACCTCTCGGCGGCCGAGAAACGCCAGGGCGTGCACGTGGAATCCGGTGACATCCTCTGCGTCCGCACCGGGTGGCACCGCTGGTTCGCCGAAGGAGACCGCGACCACTACATGGGCGAGAACGAGGCCGGCCTCGGCCTCGACACCCTGCGCTGGCTGTACGACCGCGAGGTCGCCGCCGTAGCCGTGGACAACTGGGCGGTCGAGGTCTACCCCTCCCCGATCGAAGGCACCTACGCCCCCTTCCACCAGGTCGCGATCCGGGACATGGGCCTCACCCTCGGCGAGATGTGGGACTTCGAGGCCCTGGCCGCCGACTGCGCCCAGGACGGCGTCTGGGAGTTCCTCCTGTGCGCCCCCGGCCTGAAGATCACCGGCTCGGTCGGATCCCCCATCACCCCCATCGCGCTCAAGTAGAAGCCTCGATGACGTCGGCCTTGCCGTGGTTGCCGGCGGAGGGGTACAGGTCGGGTCGGCCCGACACCGACCACACCACCTGCTCGTCCAGCCGAGCGAATGCCGCCTGCGCGTGGCCCGCGGCGAAGCGTTCGAAGGAACCGCGGCACCAGAACGGTGTTGTCGGCCTCACTCATGATGCTGGGCCGGGTCGGAGAGATCATGCCGAACGGACTGGACATCAAGGTCACGTCCACCACGGCACAGGATGACCGGGTCGTGGCGGAGGTCGAGAGCCGCGGGTGTTTCCGCCGCTGGAAGGTCTACAACCAGCGGCTGGTCCTCGTCATCCGGGTGCGGGACAACAAGATCCTGCGCATCAGGAAGTATCTCGACACCCAGCATGCCGTCGCCCTCCTGGTGACGCTCTAACCCCTCGGCCCCGGGAATGCTCCTGATCGCAGGACATCTCCGGGGCCGTCCATAGCAGTTGACATGCGGTTCACGAAAGGCGGCGCACCGCTATGACATTCCCCCGGCTGACGATCGACGTGTGGGCAGACGTGCTCTGCCCCTGGTGCTACGTCGGCGAGCACCGTCTGAGCACCGCGGTCGCACAGTCCCCGCACGCGGCCGACATCGACCTGAAGATCCACACCTGGCAGCTCGACCCGAACGTCCCCACCGAGGTCAGCTGGATCCCGGAGTACCGGGTCAGGAGGTATGGGGTGACGCCTGAGCAGGCGCGAGCGATGGAGAGAGACGTGGCGGGGCAGGCCGCAGCCGACGGCCTGCCCTACGTCCTCGACCGGCCGGTGCGCAACACACTCGACATGCTGCGCCTGGTCCACCTCGGCAACGAACACGGCGTCGGGCGGCCGTACATGGCAGCGATGCAGGACGAGCTGTTCGGCGGAAACCCCGACGCCTTCAGGCACGACACCCTGATCCGCCTCGGCATCAACCTGGGAGTTCCCGCCGACGAGATCCGCGACGCGCTCGCCACGGACCGCTACGCCGACGCAGTACGGGCCGACCACGCCGCCGCCGTCGGCCTCGGCGCCCGCGGAGTGCCCTTCACCGTCCTCGGCAACAGCTTCGCAGTGTCCGGTACGACGAGCCTCGCCCAGTACACCGACGCCATCGATCGCGCATGGGACCACATCCATGGCTGACACCCCCTCTGCCCCATCGCCTCTCGCCTTCATCGAGACCGGCCCGGACGGCGGCTGGTGCGATGTCGAAACCGGCACCTGCACGATCAGCGCGGCAGACCAGGAAGGCCCGCACTCCGAGAGTCAAACCACCGCCGGAGACAGCTGATTCACCTGCTGGGCGCAGCGTTCATGGTGGCCGGCGAGGGCGGGGCACGCGCCCGCACCTGCGGCCCCTCGAAGATCAAATCAGCATCTTGATTCTCTGCGTGCCCTTAGGGCGGAAGGTGGATGCCCTTACGTCGTTGTTGGGCCGGTGTCTGGCTGGTGGTGTTCGTGGTGGGTGAGGGCTTGTCTGCGGCGTTGGAATTCAGGGGTTTGTTGGGTGATGTAGGTGGGGGTGACGGGGCGGTTGTATTGGCCGGTGATGTGGTGGGTAGCGCATTGGCGTGCGATGTCGTCGGCGGACGGGGCGGTGTCGGGGGTGTGGTGTGTGGTCCAGAGGTTGTAGATGCGCCAGTTGAGGAGGTGGCGGCGCAGGTTTGAGGGGCTGAGAGGTGTGCCTCCTCGTCCGAGGAGTCCTTGGGCGGCGAGGCGGGTGGAGAGTTGCTCAGGTGTGGGCTCGGTGCCGTGTTGGGTCTGGTAGTTCATCCATGCGAGGTAGTAGCGGTCGGTTAAGGTCAGCCGGTAGCTGCTGGATGGCTGCTGTGAGGCGGTGTTGCCCTCGCCGTCATGATGCGGTTGGTGTTGATCCCGCGGGACGGGCGGGCTTTCAGCTGGCTGGTGTGATGAGGGCCTTGGGGATCTGGGGTCATCGCGGGTGTCCGTCCGCTGTGTTTGGGACGCTGCTTGGGGGTCTGGCTCGAGGGGCAGGGCAATAGGGCTGCGGGCGGAGCCGGTGGCCGGGTGTTTTCTCGGTGTAATTGCCTTGGACTGATGGCCGTTGGGCGCGGGCCCGGCGCCATTTTCGAGTTGCAGGTGTGTGGGGGCGAGGGTGTCCGGTGGGATCGGCTCCCGGTGCTGACGGTGTACGGGTGGGGTGCCGCCTGTGCTGGATTCGGTCTCTGGGTGGGCTTCCGGGCCGGTCACGTTTCTCGTGTGCGGGCTCTCTGGTGGTGGAGTGTGAGGTGCGGGGCTGTTCTTGGTGCCTGCACCTGCCCCTTCTGGGTGGCTGTCGGTCTCGGGTGGGCGGCTGCCGTGGCGGTGCCACCGCGCCCAGTGTGTGGGGGTGGGTGCAGAGCGGCTGACACCGTACAACGCCTGTCGCACGGCCTGGAGTTGTTGCGCATGGCTTTCGGGGATGGGCGGCTTCGGGTTGCTGGTGGGGTGGGTCGCGTTCGCTGTGTGGCTGAGCGCTGGTGACGGGTGAGGGGTGAGTTCTGCGTTGGTGGGCTGGGGTGTGGTGGATTCGATGTGGGCAGGTTGCGGGTGGCGGTCCGGCGTGGCCGGACAGTCGGTTGTCTGGTGGGTGCCGGCGGGTGGGATGCCGTAGCGGGCGAGGCGGAGAGGTATGAGGGTTTGGGCGGGGGCTTTGCGTCGCCAGGTGCGTCCGTAGCGGTTCCTCAACTGGGCCTGGTAGAGCAGACGCTGTTGTTCAAGGTCGAGGGCCTGCCGATAGGAGCGTTGTTCCCAGAGTTTCATGCGGCGCCACAGCAAGAAGGTGGGAACAGGCGCGAGGAACCAGCGGGCGGGGCGGACGCCGTCCATGTGTGTGTCGGCGGTGATCGCGGCGAGGCGGCCGGTGGCGTGGCGGGCGGCTTCGGCGGTGGTGATGAACAGAAGGGGTGTGACCGCGTGCATGCCGACCCCGAGAGGGTCGGGCCAGGCGGTGGCGGCGTTGAACGCGATGGTCGCCGTGGTGAGGAGCCAGGCGGTATGGCGAAGGAGAGGCAGGGGGCAGCGGTGGTGGGTGAGGAGGAGGTCGAGGGCGAGCAGGACGCAGATGCCGGCGTCGATACCGATGGGGAACAGGTAGGCGAAGGCGCCGAAGCCTTTGGTCGTGGCGAGGTCGCGGACGGCGGTGTAGGAGCCGGTGAAGCCGATCCCGGCGATGAGCCCGGCCCCGGTGGCGATGGCGGCGATGAGGAGTCGGTGCACGCGGTGTATCACCGGCGTGGCTGCGCCGGCGGGCCTGGGTACGGCGGGGGCTTGGATGCCGTTGTCCCGTGAGCCAGGGGCCGGGCACGGGGGCAGCGGTCGTGCGGCGTCGTGGGCGGGCTGGCGGAGATGGGCGGCTTGGGGCGTGGCGGTCATCGGTGGGTGGCCTAGGTGTGGCGGGCGGGGCCCAGGAGTGTGTTGATGAGCTGTGCGGTCTCCTCCTCCAGAGGGCAGTTGAGGGTGCGGCGGATGTGCTGTATGCGGCTGATGGCGGTGCGGACACCGTGCCGGTTGCCGGCTGCTTCCTCGATCAAGATCCAGTCCCGGTAGAGGACTTCAGCTGTCTCGTCGATGTCGATGCCCCGGGCGACGGCCTGACGCGCCGTGTCGAGGTCCTGGTGTGGGCCGGGGCTCATGCGGTGGGTGGCGACGGCGTGGGCGACGTCGATGACGGCGGTGGACATTTCCTGCTGCAGGGGCTCGGCCCAGGGCATGGCTTTGCCGTCGAAGGGCGTGCCACGGACCAGAGCGAGGGCCGCCTCGAGCCGTTCGATGTGAACAACTGTGGTCCTCTCGTCCGAGGGCGGGGGCTGGGTGAGGTGCTGGAAGCGGGTCCAGTCGCAGGTGATGGCGGGGTGGAGGTGGTAGGGGTCGTCGCCGGCTTTTCGACGGGGAACGTAGGGCTTGCCGGTGGGGTCTTTGCCGAGGGCGGAGCGCAGGCCGTGGAGGCGGGAGTTGAGCGTGGTGCTGGACCAGGGGCGGGCTGGGTCCATGTCGTGGCAGAGGGTGTCGGCGCTGCGGCCGGGTTTGAAATACAGCAGTGCGGCGAGCTGGGCGATGCGGGGGCCGTGTCCGCCGGCATCGACGCCGTCGACCTCGACGGGGCCTAGTACCCGAATCTGAGGCGTATCGCGGTCGATGCCTGGACGCGTATGCGCCTTCTTTGACGCGTCCCTTCGGGCGGGCTGCCCAGGATCGGTGCCGAGCGCGGGGGTTTGTCCTGCGGATGCTCTGGCATCTGTTCGGGAATTCCGTGGGTGGGAGAGGGCTGGGTCGGTGCTGGTCGAGCGGAGTGCGGTGAGCAGGGCGGGGAACACGCCGCCGCCATCGCTCCTGCGGCCGTCATCGTGGGCCGTCGACGCGGCGGCCGAAGGCACGGCGGGTGCTGGCAAGTCGGCCGTCGGCGCTTGCTCGCTTTGGGCAGGGGCGTTGGCGCCGTGGTCCGCGCCGTTTTGCCCGGTGTTGTGTTCGATGCTGTGAGTGCGAGGCTGGGCCGTGTCTGCGTTCTGGAGTGCCGTGGTGATCTCATGGTAGGCGGCCGGAGTGAGGCGTTGGAGCGTGATGTGTGCGTCCAGGTGCTCGAAGTACTGCGTGTGGTGGACCGAGGCATCGAGGACGGGTGCGTGGGGGAAGTGGGCCGTTGTGGTGTGGGCGGGGGCTATCAGGGTGAGGGGGCGAGGGCTGTTCGTGGTGGTGAGGTCGGCGAAGCGTGAGGCGGAGTCGGTGTCGAGCGGGGCGGCGCACAGCACCACGAGCGGCGCTCGGTGGACGGCGGGTAACTGCTGCGCTTCCAGGAGCCGTTCATTCGCCTCGCGCAGGGCGTGAGGGGCGTCGGGCACGTGTGTCGCCTGTGAGGCGGGGAGCAGGCGGTCGAGGCCGGTGCCGCAACCGACGGCGATGAGATCGAGGCCGTCAGTCCAGGGGTTGGTGGCGATTTCGACGGCCAGGGCGGTGCACACTTCGCCGATGCGCTCAGGTGCGCCGTCGAGGAGTAGAGCGGGCAGCGAGGCGAGGTTCAGGAGCAGCAGTTCGTTGTTGTCGGTGGTGCCGAGGGTGACCAGGGCGAGGTAGGGGGCGGGTGCCTGGGCGGCCGTGTCCGCGTCGAGGAGGTCGGCGTCTTCCGGCAGCTCCCAGTGACCGTCGTCGCTGGCGGTGAAGGGTATGGGCGGCTCGGTGGTGGGGTCCTCGGTCAGGACCCGCACGCTGGTGGCGGCGATGAGTGCGCCGCGTATCGTCGGCAGGTTTGCGGGTTGCGGGAGTTGCGTGTCGTGGTGGGCCATGGTGCGCAGGGCCGCGTCCAGGAGCAGGACGCCCTCTGGGGCGTCCGCCGTGGGCGAGGAGTCCGTGGTCGGTGCTGTGTTCGTGTCCCTGCTGGTGCGGTGGCCGGCTTTCGATCGCTGGTGGGTTCTGCGCAGGGCGAGGGCGGCGGTGATGGCCGCGGTCAGGAGTGCGAGGGCGCCGATCAGGCTGTACATGCTCACCGCGTGATCGTTATCGGACGGAGCCGATTGGTGCGTGCTGGCGGGAGCGGGGGAAGAGGCGCTGGACGGTGTTGCCGATGCCGATGCCGATGCCGATGCCGATGCCGAGCTGGCGGTGTTGCTGGGCGAGACGGGTGCGGATGTCCTGGGGGAGCCATTGCCGGGCTCCTCGGCACCGCCGTCCTCCGGTGTGCGGGAGGCGTGCGGAGTGGCGGTGCTGTGGTCGGGGGGTGCGGCGTCTTGGTCGGTGATGACGTAGTTCAGGGCCAGTGGTGTGGAGTAGAAGTCGAGGATGCGCTCGGGAGCGAGGCGGGCGCCGGGGCGCAGCGCCAGGGAGGGTGTCGGGGACGGGGCGCCAGACTCGCTGCCGCTGCTGGCGGCGGCTGTGGGTGTGAGTTCTTTGCTTTCGCCGACAGCGCCGGCGAGTGCCAGCGAGAGGATCAGCATGCAAGCCGGGGCCAGGTACCGGGGCGTGAGATGCGCGTGGAGGGAGTCCATGCTGGCGCGCCTCATCGGGTGAGGGGGATGGTGGTGGTGTCGAACAGGGGCATTTGGAAGCCGACGCGGTCGGTGGTGGCGGGTGGTGCGGGGAACTGCATGAACACCTCCACCTTCTGGCGGGCTTTGAGGCGGGTCAGTCCGATGGTGGTCAGGGGGTTGCCGTCGGTGTCACGCAGCACGTAGTAGCGCTTGTGGTGGGTGAAGTCGATGAGGGTGGCGCCGGCCAGGGAGGGGCTGGTCTGGACGATCTTGTCCTCGGTGCCGCGTAGTTGGGCGGGCACGGTGACGGGGACGTCTGCCTCGTTGCGCAGGATGCCGCGCAAGGTGAGGTAGCCGCTCTGGTCGCGTTCGGCCGCGGTGAGTGCGAGGGTCAGGCTGGCGGGTCCGTCGAGTTCGGCTAACAGAGTTTTAGCCTGGCCGGTCTGTGCGCGGGGTGTACTGCTGCCGGAGGGGGTGTCGTCCGCTGTGGTGTGGGTGGGGGTGGGCTGGGTGTGGCCGGTTTGAGGGGTGGGTGGGGAGCCGGCGCAGTTGGCGGTGGTGAGGGTGAGTCCTGCCGTGATTGTCACGGCTAACAGGCGCCGGGTGAACCTGGTGGTGCCCAGGCTGGTCATGGGAGAGCTCGTCCTTTCGGCAGCAAGAGGGCGCGCGGTGAGGGTTTTGGGTCGCAGGCTGATCTGCGGGCCGGGAGTCGGCTGTGCGGCCCTGTGGTTAGGAGTGGGGGAGGGGTGTGGGCCAGACGGTGATGACGTCGCCGTCGAGGGTGACGTGGCGGCGGGGGAAGCGGTCGCGGACCAGGCGGAGGTCGTCGAGGCTGAAGTCGGCGAGGCCTTCGATGACGCAGGCACGGCCGATGTGGGTGACGGTCCGGGTGGACGGCGGCCACCCGTTTGAGCCCGCGGCATCGCCGGAGACCTCGCGAGCGCCGGCATTGAATGCTTCGTGACTGCGAACATTGTGTGTCGGACGGTGCATGTCTGTCTCCCTCAAGTGCAGTGTGGGGCAAGCGGGATGCGCGGCCGTGCATTGAGTGGCAGAAGTGAATCTATGGTTCGCGCACGCAAAGTGCAAGTGGTTTGGGTCGAGTTACGAACCTGCGACATTCGACAGGCCGACCTGACCACCCATCACAGTGGCGCCGACCCTGCGCGGTCACCACGCCTCGGCGGCAGAGAGTGGACTGCGCGTCCTGCAGCACTGCTGCGCCGAGAGGGACTTCACCCGTCAGGTGGTGAGAGGGCCGGTCTCGCGTGGGGCATCGGCCCGACAAAGTGCGGGGCGGGGGTGTGGTGCCCGAGGCGTGTGGTTCTGCGAGAGGTGTCGGGCGGGTGCCGGTCACTGGTATCCCTGGTCCTCCGTGCTGGGGCGTGCGGGGGGTGTGGTGGTCGCGTGCTGGGTGAGGAAGGCGACGACGCGGGCTTGTTGGGCTGCGGCGGTGGCGGTGAGTTCGGTCAGGGGGCGGGCGCGGGCGGTGGTGTGGGCCGCGGCTTCGAAGGCGTGGGTGTGGTGGGGGCGGGCCTGGTCGGCGAAGACGTCGTCGAGGTGGGGTCCGGTGAGGCGTAGGGGGCCGATGCGTCGTCCGTGGATGGTCAGGGTGGTGTAGTGCTCGAACCGGTCGAGTGCGGCGACTTCGTGGGGGGTGGGGGTGTCGCCCCATTCGGCGGTGATGGGGGCGATGGCGGCGGTGGAGCCGGCGGTGGAGGCGAGGGTGGAGGCGTTCTGGGTCAGCGACATCCGTACCGGTGCGGGCAGGCGGCCCAGGAGTTGGGTCATGCCGTGGACGCTGACGCGGTATTTGCGGAAGTCCTCGAACATGGCGGCGATGGTTTCCGGTGCGGCTCCGGTCAGGGTGATCAGTTCGTCGAAGTACAGCCGGAAGGGTCGTCGCTGGTGTTCGGGGGTGTCGCGGCGGGAGCGGACGGCGCGCAGCAGGTCGCGGGCGATGAGTGCGGTCAGGAGGCGGTCGGTGGGTCCGGTGCCGGCCGGGCAGATCCAGACGATGAGCTGGTTGTCCATGGCGGCGCGGCTGTTGTAGACGCCGGTGGGCTGGCCGAGGAAGGCGCGCGTTGTGGGGTGTGCGGTGAGCCGGGCGAGCGGGTTGAGAATGACGGCGAAGGCGTCGGTGGGCAGCGTGGGGAAGACGGTGTGCCACCACGCTCGGGTGTCCGGGTCGATCCGGTCGGCCGTGGCGGCCAGTGCGGCGGTGCGGAAGGCGGGGTCGGTGATCAGGGGGCGGATCTGGAAGAGGGTGGCCTGGTCCTCGGGCCGGCCGGCGTGGCAGGCCGTCTGGTTGAGGGTGGTCAGGACGGTGAGGGCGGCGGTGAGGATGGTCAGGGCGCGGGGTGCGGTGGCGTCGTCCCAGCCCAGGACGGAGGCGAAGGCGTCGGTGACCGCTTCGACGACCTCGTGCGGGGCCTGGCCGTGCTGCAGGGCCAGGGGATTCCAGGAACTGAGCTGAGGATCCGGTCCGACCGCGTTGAGGTCGATGAGGGCGATGCGTTGCATGACGTGGGGGTGGGCGAGGAAGGGGGCGGCGCGGGGCCAGGAGTCGCGGTGCGGGTCGAGGAACATCAGGGCGCCCCCGGCGTGGGCGTAGGCGATGGCCTGGGCGAGGGCGCGTTCGGTCTTGCCGCCGCCAGCTTTGCCGACCGCGCATTCGAAGAGGGTTTCCGCGGTGTGGGTGGCGACCAGGCGGCGGCGTCCGTCGGGATGCTGGTAGATGCCCTGGAGCAGCAGGTCGGGATCGCCGAAGCGGAAGGTGGGCAGGTCCGTCGGGAGCAGGGGCAGGCGGCAGCGTGTGGTGGGGGGTTTGAGCAGTCCGGTGATCTCTTCCAGGCGAACCCAGTTCGCCCGGGGCGGCCGGCACAGACCGAGACTCCAGCGCTGTTCGAAGCCGCGGCGGGTGGGCCAGTGGTCGGCGCCCAGGCGCCAGGGGCCGAGCCGCAGCCCGCGCATCGCCCAGCGGGAGCGGCCGCCGAACACGTCAAGGGCGGCCTGGAGTTGAGCGAGGCGGGCCTGCGCACGACCGGGGGTGTTGGAGGCGCACATCACCAGCAGCTGCACGCGCACCAGGTGGTCGTCGGCGGCGAGTTTTCCCAGCGCCTCCTCCCGCTCCACCCGCCGCGGCACCGGCGGCATCACCAGCCGCCTGCCCGCTGTCGTGTCGCGGCCGGTGACGAGGTGGCGGAGCTGGCTGGTGAGGGAGTCCTCGAGGCCGGCGGTGTCGTGGCGCAGCCAGCGTGCGGCCCGCTGTGCCTCGCGGCGTTCGGTGCGGCGGGCGGCACTCATCAGCTGGGCCCGTCGGGCGCGCAGCGCCCACTTGGGGGCGCGCTGGAGGTCGAGGCGGATCTCGGCCAGGTCGCCGAGTTCGGCGCGCAGGTCCGAGACCGCGTCGATGAGCGGCTGCAGCGGGTCCGGGTCCAGCGGGACTTCCCGCAGTGGTGCGGTGGGGGTGCCGCGCAGCACGAACTCGGCGCGCACCGTGTGCGTGCGCGGGCCGTCGTGGATGGGTCGGGCCCGCTGGACGGTGACGGCCGGTCCGAACGGGGTGATGGACAGCAGCCGTTGTCCGCCGGCCGGTCCCTCAACGCGGTAGCGCAGCGGCGTACTGCCATCAGCGCGCAGCCTGATCTGTACCGCCTTGGCCCGTCGCGGCACCCACCACGGCATGGCCGTGGACGCACGGGCGAGCTGGACACCGCGTCGGAAGATCTCCTCCAGACCGGGGTCGAAATGCCGGGTGGGTGCGAGTTCCAGGGCCATGCGCTCCGCGGATGCGCGTGCGGCGAGCCGGCGGATGAGCCACTCGGCCGCGCCCCAGATGCCGGCCACGGCCAGTACCGGCACCCACCAGTGCCCGAACAGCCAGCCCACGGCATCGACGGTTCCTGTCAGCAGGCCGTGTTGTGTGCTGACTGCCACGGTCGAGGGACCGGTCGGGTGGGTCAGGTGCGGGGCGGCTGCGGGGCCCATCCGGGTGCTCCCTTCGTGTGGGTGCGGGTGAAGTACCAGTCGCTGATGCGCAGGTCGGTGTAGGTGCCACCGCCGTCGGTGCCCGCCCACAGCAGATGCACCACCGCCCGGCCCGGGTGGTCGGCGCGGCGGGCGATCGCGGCCTGGATGCGGAAGCGTGGGGCAGCGAACGCCGGCGCGAGTCCTTGGTGGGTGTCGGGGAAGACTGTGGGCCACCGGGTGCGGCCGATGCCGGTGGTGTCCGCCCGCAGCAACGCGCGCCCTTCGGCGAGGAGTTCTCGTTCCTGGCCGGCGGGGAGATCGGCGGGCCAGGCCTTTTCGAGCGCGGCTTGGATGGCGCGGTCGCCGGCCAGACCTTCGCCGTGCGGTACCAGCCCCGCCGCGGAGCGGGCCGGTGGCGACGCTGTGGGCGTGGTGGCGGTGCTCGCGGCGGCAGACGGGCCGCCGGCAGGAGAAGCCGTCACCCCCGCGCGGCCCTCGGCCGCAACCGGCGGGCCGGTGGCCGTAGCGGACGGGACCGTCCTGGACCCGGATGGGTCCCTGGCCGCGGGGTGCGTGGATGTTGCAGTGGACGGTTGCTGGGCATGAGCCACGGCCAGCAGGGTGATACCGGCGATCACGAGAAGGAGGGCACTGAGCACCAGTAGTCGAGGTGAGCGCGGGGGCGGAGGCTGCGATCCGGCGTATCGTCCAATGCCCTGACAACCCGGAGTGTCCCGCGGCGCTCTGGCCGGGCTGCCGGTCGGATCGAGACGCGCACCTGCCGTCCTCATCCGGACAGGGCGCGAGCCGGTGCCGGGCGAAAGGCTCGCCGTGAACGGTGGGTCGGTTGTCTCTGCCATCGTGTGCCCCATGGGTGAGCTGGTTGAGCGGGTGGACGAGCAGGATGAGGTGCTGGGCGTGGTCGAGAGGGCGGAGGCGATTCGTCGCGGGTGGCTGCATCGGGTAGCGACGATCGTGTGCCGCGATGGGGAGGGCCGGTTCCTGGTGCACCGGCGTCCCGACGCTGTGGCGCTGTTTGCGGGACAGTTCAACTGGATGCTCGGGGGTGCGGTGAACGTGGCCGAGTCGTATGAGGAGGCTGCTGCGCGCGAGTTGGTGGAAGAAGTGGGTGTGCATACCCGTCCTCGTTTCCTGTTCAAGTTTTTGTGCCGGGGTGTGATCAGCCCGTACTGGCTCGCGGTGCATGAGGCCGTCCTCACCGGTCCCGTGCGGCCGGACCCGGCGGAAGTGGCCTGGCACGATTGGCTGACCGAGCCGGAACTTGCCGGGCTGGCCCGGCAGCGGGAGTTCGTGGCGGATGCGCGGGCGGCCTTCGACCGCTACCAGGTGCTGCCCGGGCGGGCGCCCGCGTGGTGAACTGCGGTGCCCGGTGGCGCATCGGTACGGGATCGCGTGCGGAGATGGTGGTCACAGCAGGCGGGCTCCTCCCGCGTAGCCGGACATGGCATCGACGGCGTCGAGGCGGACGACGGTGCCGGGACGGGCGGCGTTGATCATCTGCCCGCGGCCGAGGTAGAGGCCGACGTGATAGATCGTCGAATCCCGGCCGGGGGCGTAGGCGTAGAAGACAAGATCACCCGGCTTGAGCGCGCCTGTACCGAGACCGGCGGGGATGCGCTCGCCCACTGCTGCCTGTGCGGCCGCGGTGCGCGGCAGGCGGACGCCGGCCCGGGCGAAGGCGTACAGGGGCAGGCCCGAGCAGTCGAAGCCCTTGATGTGCGTACCGCTTTTGCCGCTGGGTGAGCAGCAGATCCCGTAGGAGGGACCCGTGGTGCTGCCGCCGCCCCACGAGTAGGGCACGCCCCGCTGGGAGAGCGCCGCCTCGATGACGGTGCGGACCGTGCCCGAAACACCGTTCAGACCCGGGCCGTTGGCGGCCTGCGCATACTGGTCGATCCATCCGAGGACGTTTGCCACGTACGCGGTGGAGTGGTTGTACTGGTAGATCGCCGCCTTGAGCTGGGCGCGCCTGGTCAGGTCGCGTCCGTCGCCGCACAGGTAGAGGGCGGCACCGAGCGCGGCGTCGTCGGCGTTGTGCGGATCAGCCACCTGGTCGCCGCTCGCGTCCCGGCCGATGCTCTGCCAGGTGGAGGGCAGGAACTGGAAGGGGCCAACAGCACGCTCCCCGCTCGCGGTGCCGTCCCAGCGGCCGCCATCAGTGTCGGGGAAAGAGGTGGTGTTGCCGCCGGCCCCGGATCCGTTGAGGAGCACGCCGTAGATGCGGGGGCGGATGTCGCCGCCCGCGGTGATGGTGTGGCCGGCGGCATGGTTGGACTCGACCTTCGCGATCCCGGCGAGGATCGGCCACCGCATGCCCCGGCATGTCGGTGCATGCCGGCCGGTCAGCTGCACGGCCTTTTTGTAGGCGGTGAGCATCCGGGCCGGGATGTCCGCCGCGCTGCCGCCCTCGGCGATCCCGTCCTCGGTTCCGGCGCCGGCCTGCAGTGCGAGGTAGGTGCTGGTCGCGCCCGAGAGGGGCGCGGTGCAGCAGACGGCTACGGACAGCAACAGCACCACCAGGCAGGCCCACCGTCCCAGGCGGCGTCGGCGGGGCCTCACTCGGGCTCACCGCCTTCATTCTCGCGGCGGGCGCGTTCTTCGTTACGCCGCATGATCCGCTGGATCATCTGCCGTGCCTGCTCCCGCGAAGCGGGCCCGGTGGCATCCGGCTGCATGGAGGGCCCGGAGGCACGTCCAGGACGCGCCCGGTGCGGTGCAGACGGCTCTGCGGGCGGGCCGGACTGTGGCGCGGGAGCGTTCGACGCACCGCCGGCAGACGGCCAGCCCGAGTGCCCGCGCCCGGCACCAGACCGAGTGGAGGGCTGGGCTGGCCCTGGTGCTCGCCCGCCTGCAGGAGGCCGACTTGCTGCCCGTGGCGCCCGGAGACCTTCCGCGCGGCGTCGGGCCTGTTCCCGGGTGAGCGGGACAGACGGATCCGCCACGTTGGCACCCGCAGGGTCTGCCGCAGATGGTGACGAGGGCGCTGCCGCGGCAGCGGGGCGAGTGGCGGTAGCGGTGCTGGGGGTGGTGGGTAGGCGGCGGGTGCGGGTGAAGGGGCCGGTGCCGCCGCGGTCGTCGAGGTGTTCGCGCGTGACCTGGGCGGTGTGCCGGCTCATGTCGCCCCAGGCGCGGCCGTCTTCGCGGCCGGTGTTGCCCCACACCCGCACCTGCTGGCGGGCGTCTTGGGAGTAGCGTGAACCGCCCTGCCTGGCCCGGCGGGTATTGGCCGGCAGGCCGACGGTGGCCCCGTACAGGATGCGGCCGCCGCGGTGCAGGATGCGGTATCCGCGGTAGCGGACGAGCCGGTTGTGGGCGCGGGTGGACAGCAGGGTGCGGTCACGGTTCTGGTCGTGCAGGACCTCGCCGGTGCGCTGGTCGATGATCTGTCCGTCGTTGTCTCGGTAGCGGTCCGGTGGCCCGCCCGGCCGCCGCGGCCCCCCATTCCCGCCCGTTCCCCCGCCTGCGTTTCCGCCGGGGTGTGTGTCGCCGTCGGCGGTGGGCTTTTGCCACTTGGCCAGCTTGTCCCGGTCCGGTCGGCGCCCGATCAGCAGCCAGTGCGCGCCCTTCGCCCCGAGCCTCGCCCCGGTCAGGCCGAGGCGGGCGCCGAGTCCGCCCGCTGCGGCGGCCGCGGTGATGGGGGCCAGCCCGCGTCCGGCTTCGGCGGTGGCGTCGGTGAGGATGCGGCCGGTGTCGATGGGCATGCCCGCCCCGTCGAACAACGAGGCGAGCGCGCCCATCAGGCGCTGGCGGGTGCCGAGCATCGCGAACCGGCCTCCGCCGCCGGTGAAGGCGCGCAGGCCGCCGCCGTAACCGCCCAGCGCCGCAGGGGAGTTCATGGCGAGGGCGGCGCCGAGTTCGGAGGTGTCGCCAGGCATGTGTGTCCCGCCGACCTTGGCGTGACGCATCCGCATGGCCATGCGCCGCCCGAAGGAGCTGATGCCGGTGAGCAGGCGGCGGTGCCCGGCCGCGCCGGCGATCGCCAGGACGTCGATGAGCAGGATCCGCTCGACCATCAGATCGGGGCCGTCGGTGACGGTGGCGTCCACGGCGATACCGAAGAACGGCACGAACGCGCAAATGCCGACCATGGCCAAGATGGCGATGCCCCAGATCGACAGCCACTTCCACACCGACTGCCGGGGCGGGCCGGGCAGCATGGCCGCGATGAACGTCATCGCCCCGCCGGCCGCTGCCGCGGCCCCGATGCCCTGGGTGCCCAGCAGCACGATCGCGCTGGACAGCAGCATGCCGCAGATGAAGAACGCCGCGATGAGCAGCAGGAACGCGCCGCCCACCCGCCACCAGGTCGGCTTCTCGGCGTAGGCGGCGCAGGCTTTGCCCACGTCCCCGGCGTTCTTGAGGTCTTCGATGAAGGCGGCGAACTGGCGTGCCTCGTCACTGAAGGCGGCACTGTCGATGTCCGCCAGCGACTGGCCCGGCGCGAGCCCGACATCGTCAGCGCCCTCGGGAAGGTCTTGATCAGCGCCGGTGGCATCGCGCTCGCAGTACTGCTTCGCAGGACCCTTGATCTTGGCGCAATAGTCCTTGCGTTCGGCGCTGACCGGCCCGCTGCCCGCCTTGTAGCCGCCGGTGATCCATTTCAGGTGGACGGCATAGGCCTTGCGGTCGGACGGTTGGGCGGGGTCGAGGATGCGCCCGTACTCCAGCAGCATGTACGGCTTGACGATCAGCGCGTTGGTGATCGAGTCCTGCAGCGGGCGGGCCACCTCCGTGGCCGCGATCGGAGCCTCGGCCTCCTCTTGAAGGCACTTGGCTTCCTGCGCGCCGGCCATACGGTCACAGGGGCTCAGGCTGGCGAGTTTGCCGCCCCAGTCGTAGGAGTTGACGCTCTCCTTGGCGACCTCGGCGGCCACTTGCTGCGACTGTCCGAGCGGTCCGTCAGGGGTGAGCAGGTAGTCGGGGCGGACGAACGCGGACGCGGCGAACGCAGCGATCGTCAGGGTGAGGAAGATTTCGCCCAAGCCGCGCCCGATGCGCCCCCGCACGATCATGAAGGCGGCGAAGATGAACGCCCACGCCAGCAGCAGCCCCTTCAATCCAAGTGTGTCGACGACCACGGTGTTGTAGGCGTCGGCGACCCGCTGCGCAGGCTTGATGAGGATGGCCAGCAGGGGGAAGCGGAAGGCGAGTTCTATCGCCCACCCGGCCAGCCCGACGAGCAACCGGATCACGGTGAACAGCCCGGACAGGGCGAACGCCAGGGACTGCGACTGGAAACTGAAGATCGAGCCGCCCTGGGCGCCCAGTTCGTAGCCGTCGATCGGTATGCCCTCGCTGGAGGTGATGTTCAGCGGCGACAGCAGATCTCCCGTGTCGCCGTCGCTGCTGGCCGCATACACGACCTGGGTGTTGACGACGACGAACACGACAGCCAGAACCACGACCGTGACGGCCGGCCGCAGCCGGGGGTGGCAGAGGCGCCGGGGCTGGGGGAGGCGGGCCATTCAGCACCTACCGCGCGTACGAGCCCTGCTGCGGCGCCAGACGATCAGCGCGGCCAAACCTGCGCCGATGGGGACCAGCCGCCACACCGTCCGCGCCACGTCCTGCCCTCTGGGTGCGAGCAGTCCGGGCGAGAGCCGGTCGTGCTCGCAGTAGGTGCGGGCCGGGCCTGCGATCAGGTCACACCCCTCACGGTGCGAGACAGGGGATGCGGTGGCATGGGCCAGGGATGTGGGGCCGGGCCGCGGCGACCAGGGCTCGGGCAGGCCAGCCGTGATGAGGCGGGCCAGGAGGACGGCCAGGACGGCCATCATGGCGATGAGGCTGGCCGCGGCGGCCAGGCGCCGGGCCCGGGAGACGAACGGCGACCGTGCCCCTGGCAGTAAAGGACGGATGCTCATCCCGATGTCTCCTTCGACAGGGCCACCCCGGCCTCGGCGCCGGTCTTGGGCTCCGCGTCGTCCGGTGGGGGAGCCGGGGCGGGCGTGCCAGCGCGCTGGCCGGGGGTGGTGGTGATGGAGGAGGCGATCCGCGCGATGCGGGGGATGATCGTCTTGATGCGGCCAGTGTTCTGCCGCGGGCAGGCCAGCAGGAACTCGCCCTCGCGGCCTTTGTGGCCGACCGGGGACAGGCCGGTGGTCACCATCCGCAGCAGCTCTGGATCGCCTGGGTCGAGGCCGACGAACTCCAGTCCGCGGCGGGCCCGTTCCCGGTCCGTGGTCCGCGCGAGCGCCCGGTAGGCCATCAGGCCGCGGTCGGGGCCGAGTTCGTCGGCGTCGTGGGAACCGGCGATCAGGCCGGCGCCGTGTTTGCGTCCGTCGTGGAGGATCTCGTGGACCAGGGCGGTGCCCTCGGCCGACGAGGTCAGCCAGTACAGCTCGTCCAGCACGACGGCGGTGAAGCGTGCGGGGTCCTCGAAGGCGCTCTGCCGGGAGAGGGCGGCAATGAGATAGAGCACCGCACGGCCGATGAGGGCTTCCAGCGGCTGCTGGTGGAGGATCTCGGGGTTGGCGAAAGCTGCCTTGGGGGGCAGTTTCAGACCGGCCGTCGTGATGACGATCATGTCGCAGGCGCTGGACGCGTCGAGTCTGACCGGAGGCAGGGCGGGGTCGAAGACCATCGCCGCCAGGGGGCTGCCGGCGACCACGTGCAGGAGGCCGGCGAGGGTTGCGGCCGCATCCTGGCGCCGGCCCGGCGGATGGCCGGCCATCTCCTCAAGGACTGCCACCACGCACTGCATTGATGGCGTGTCACTGGTGGCGGCCTGTTCGACGGCGTGGTGCAGGACTTCGCCGTGGGTGCTCATCGGTCCGATGCCCAGCTGCAGGGTCAGGTAGGACAGGGCGTAATGGCGTCCTTCCGGCCCGGCAAACATCCGTAACGGGTCGATGGATACCTCGGCGCGGGCGGCGTCGATGATCTGCACCCGGGCACCGGCTGCGGTGCGGGCGAAGGTGGCCCACTCGCGTACAGGGGTGCGGTCGATACAGATCGCGCAGCCGCCGCGTGCCCACACCGCCTCGGCGATGAGCTTTTGCAGGACGCTCTTGCCGGCACCGAGATCACCGACGATGCCCATCGAGGCGGACGCGTCCTGCTTCGGCGCATCCGCCACGTTGATCATGACGGGGCGGGTGGTGCCGCAGTCCAGATCGATCCCGAGGAACATGCCGTTCGGATCACCCACCTCCGTGGAGGTGAAGGCCCCGCCCAGAGCCCAGTCCTCGGACACCTGGTGCTGGGTGAACTCCCGTGCCACGCCCGGCCGCACGGTGCCGGGCAGGCCCAGCGTGAACAGGGCCTCCTGCAGGCCAGCCGGGCGCACCGCCCGGTAGTCGGCGCCGGCCAGCAGTGCGGCGAGCGCCCGGGCACGGGCATCGCAGACGGCTGGGGTCGGCCCCCACACAGTGAACACGGTCACCGACTGCACCTCCACCTCTACCCCGGTGCGCGACAGCCGGGCATCCAGCTCGCCCAGGTCACGGGCGGCCTCCGCCAGGGAGGCGGGCATGCCGGTGGGGCGGGCGTCGTACTGGTCGGCCTGGTCGATGAGTTCGTTCTTCTTGCGCTGCACCTGCGTGCGCGCCTTCTCCGCGCCCACCAAAGTGAGGTCGATGGTGTAGTCGACGGGGAAATCCAGGCTCTCCAGCTGCGCGAACAGATCCGCCGCGCCCTGGCTGACCGCGGGCGGGCACTCCGCCAGCACCAGTTGGGCCTGGTAGCCGGTACCGGTGTCGGATTCCACCTGCAGCCAGCGCCGCGCAAGCGGTGAGCCTGCCTTGCGTCGCCACCACGCCGCACGCCCTGACCGGGTGATCCGCGCCGGTCGGTTGGCCTCGTCGACGTCGTCGGGAGCGGGGTCGATGCCGCCTTCCTGGAGGCGGACTTGGCCGAGGTCGGCGTAGCTTGGGGAGCGCAGCATCCCGTGGCGGAGGTGCCCGCCGAACAGGCTGCTGGTTTCGGATTCTGCGAGCAGCGGTTCGGGCAGGCCGCGGTGCAGGGCGTGCTGGAGCATCCACACGATCTCCGCCGGGCAGGCAGGGCGGAAGGCGATGCCGCCGGCGAGCGCCGCCTGGACCTTTACGGCCTGCTCGCGATACGCGTTCACCTCCCGCTGGGGCACAGGCGCCGCGCGGAGGCCGAGCATCGGCGCGAACTCGGCCCACACCGCACCGACGTGAGCTGACAGCTGCAGGCCGGTGGACTCGGTGTGCAGCGGTACGGCCAGCCATAGTGTGCGCCGGTGCATCTCCTGCTCGTCCAGCAGCTCGAGCGTGGCCTCGACGTTCTCCACCCATGGATGCGGGCCCGTGCCGGAGGCCGGTTCGGCGGGCTCGATGCCCTCGATCATCTTCAGCGCGATCTCGCCCGGATCGACCTGCGCGCACAGCCCGAACAGTCGCGGCGCCCCGGACAGTGAGCGCACCAAGTGGGTAATTTTGGCGAGCTGTTCATCGCGGACCGCGGCGGGCACATAGGTGCCCTGCACTCTTTCGTCGGTCTGGCCGTGTGTGTCGGGACCGGGATGCAGGCGGTAGATCGCCCATACGCTGCCCTGCACGGACCACAGCAGGTGCCCGGCGATGTGCCGGATCGGAACTCTCACCGCACACCTCCACCGGGCACGCCAGCAACGAGCAGCCGCTGCACACCTGACAAGGTCGGCGCAGTGTGCCGTCGGGCGGTGCGGGACGGAGCCCGGTGCGAAGTGGGGCGTGATGCGGGCGCGCCTTCGATGGTGAAGCCGCCGCTCAAAAGGCGGGGTTGGCGGTCGCGGGCGGCCCGTCCGCCGATCCGGCCTCCGTGGGGCTGGCAGCCCAGGAGCAGGAGACCGAGGGCGGCCTGCAGCGGGGCCCGGCCGCGGATGGTCTGGCGGCGCACCGCCCAGACGGCCAGCAGCCAGAGCACCACCGGGAGCGGGCCCAGCCATGACCACCAGCGGACCGTCTTGAACAGGAGGAATCCGCCGCCGACGGCGACCGCGAGCTGCGCAGGGGTGTAGGGGCCGAGGGGGATCTTCCAGTCGGCGACCTTGCCCAGTACCCAGGGGTGCCTTCGGGCCGCGGTGTAGTAGCGGCCTATCCGAGGCGCGGCGACCGCGCTGGCCACGCTCACAGCCCGCCTCGCTTGGACGGCGTGTGCTCTGATGTTGCCGCGGGCGGTGGGGAGATGGGGCCGGGGACGGCGGGTGCACCCTGGGCGGGGTTCTTCACCTCGTCCTCGAACATGTTCGCCAGGTCCTCGCGCGAGTTGTACAACCCCAGCGCCACGATCATGAGCAGGAGGGCGCCGATCCCGGCGCGCACGCTGACCTTCTGCACCATGGTGATGAAGACGAGGCAGGTCAGGCCCGCCTGCAGGCCGAGGTCGCCCCAGCGGTGGAACATGTTGATCCAGGCTTCGCCGACATCGTCGAGCTTGCCTGCGAGCGTCACGGTGTCCATCGTGTTCACGACCCCCCACCTCCGCCTCGACGGGTGAGGGAGCCGAGTGCGGCGACTTCCCAGCGGCCGGAGCGGGCAGTGAGGGTGAGCTCGTAGGCCAGCGGCCACCGCCCGGTGCGGTCTTGCGCCTCGGTAGTCGCTTGGACGTGCATCCGGGTGCCGTTGCCCGGAACCTGTTCGCCGCCCGCAGCTTCTTCGGTGGCCAAGATCTGCCGCACCGTGACGGCCGTGAACGGGGCGGGGGAGACGGCGGTGAGATGGATGCCGGGGGCGAGGTAGCGGTCGACTTCGCCGGCGCCCGTGAGATACGCGGCGAGGAACTCGGTCACAGCCCTGTTCAGTTCACCGTCAGGGACAGTGACCGTGTAGGGCGAGTCGGCCGGTGCGGCCCGGTCGGGGCCGGCGACGATGGCGGGGGCGCCGGTCACCGTGCACGAAGTGCCTGTGGTGTTGGTGGTCACCGGGACCGTGAAGTAGCGGAGCGTGCCGTCGGCGAATTGCGCAGCCACCGTCACCTGCCATGTGCCGCCGCTGGTGTGCGCACTGCGCACCGCAGTGACCGAGGCCGGTTCGGGCTGCGCATCGGGTACGGGGCCGGGGAGTTCGACATCGGGCGCCATCGACTGCGCAAGCCGTGCCTGCGCAGTCGTCGTGTCTTCGGCGCTGCTGCGCAGCCACGCGCTGATGAACACCTGCGCATAGCCGGCCGGGTCGGCGGCCACCGCCGTGACGGCCTGCGCAACGCCCGACCGGTCCTGCGGCGCGGCCTGCGTCGCCGTCGGGGTGGAGGTGATCGCGACTGCCAGTGCAACAGGCCCGGCCGCGATGACCGTCCACACTGCCGCCCGCGATATGCGCACCCGGCGTCGCATCACCTCCAGGCGGGCGCCTGCAGCCATGGCGACAGCACCCTTCTTGCGCGAGGCATGCCTTCGATGAGGCATGGTCAACCTCCTAGGCCTGAACGGATGTTGCTGAGAGCACACCGCTCAGCCCTGACCAGACCATCGACCAGGTCAGCCTGACCACGGTCACGATGAGGACACAAATGGCTTGGTCAGGGCATGGTCAGGCTGACCACACCCTGACCATCCCCTGACCACGGCCGTGGTGCCGTGGGTACGCGGACACCGCCGAGTGTGTGCGCAACGGAGCGTGCGCAGGCGTGGGAGGGGGCGGGTGCCAGTGTGCGCAGTCGAGGGTTCGGACGTGCGCAGGGGAGACGTGCGCAACAGGCTGCGCAGGCATGCGCATACGGCGGTGCCGAGGCCAGCCCGGCGCTGCGCAACGAAGCGGTCTAGCTCTTGCGCACCCGTCACGGTTGCGCAGGCCTTGTTGCGCATCGGGTCTGTGCGGTGCTGCGCAGTCTGCTTGCGTAACCGGCCGGGGGCGGGGCGTGGTGAGGGCGTGGTCGGCCTGACCACGCCCTGACCATGCCCTGACCACGGGCAGTTGCGAGGCGGGTGAGCGCAGGCCGCCGCGTGTCTGTGCAGCGGAGCGTGCGCAGGCGCAGGAGGGGGCCGGCATCGGTGTGCGCAGTTGGAGGTTCGCGCGTGCGCGGCAGGGATATGCGCAACAGGCTGCGCGGTCGTGCGCAGCAGCCCTGGAGGGCGGTCCATGGTGGGGCTGCGCAACGAAGCGGTCTGGCTCTTGCGCACCCGTCACGGTTGCGCAGGCCTTGTTGCGCATCGGGTCTGTGCGGTGCTGCGCAGTCTGCTTGCGTAACCGGCCCGCGGCGGGGCGTGGTGAGGGCGTGGTCGGCCTGACCACGCCCTGACCAGGGCCGACCACGGCGGAAATTGCTCGGATTGTGACCGTGGTCGGCCCGACCTGGTCGATGGTCTGGTCAGGGCTGCTGGCTGTGCTGGCGGGCATGGATCTCGCCTGCGCGTGCGCACGGAAAAGCCCTGACCACATCCTCCTCCGCTTCCTGCAGCACGACCTCGCCGCGGCCGGGTTCACCACGCGTGGGGGAGCGCAGTGAGCTACGGGGCGGGGATCCGCCGGGGCGTGATGTCGGCGGATCGGTTCACGCAGATCGCCAACAACCTGCTGCGCGATCCTCAGCTGTCGTTCAGGGCGAAGGGAATCTTCGGCTACCTCAGCACCCACCGCGCAGGCTGGGAGATCACCCTTGCAGACCTGATGCAGGTCGGCCCGAACGGGAGGGATGCCATCAGGGCGGGCCTGAGTGAACTGCAGGACTGCGGCTACCTCGTACGCATCCAGCTGCGGCGTGCCGACGGCACCCTCGGTGAGATCGCCTACAGCCTCAGGGATGTTCCCTCTGCAGGCGACACCAGCCCTTCGCACAGCGGTGCGGTGGCATCTGTCCCCGCCACGGCGGCCGGCCTCGTCGCCGGGGCAGGAATCCGGCGAGGTGCGATGGCGGCCGATCAATTCACCCAGATTGCCAACCGTCTCTTCCGCGACCCCCGGCTGACGTGGAAGGCCAAGGGGTTGTTCGGGCTCATCAGCACGCACCGCGACGGCTGGCATATCACCGTCGCCGACCTGGCACGCCACAGCCGCGACGGCGAGGCGGCCGTCAGGAGCGGCCTCAAAGACCTTGAACGCCACGGCTTTCTGCTGCGGGAACGCACCCGCCACAACGACGGCACCCTCGGCCGGGTCGTGTACGTCATCACCGACCAGCCGGACGAGCAAGTGTGCAGGTCGCAACCAGTGTCGGGTTTTCCACCAGTGGATAAGCCGACGTCGGCTCATCGGCCCACTAAGAACACCATCGTTAAGAAGACCAACAAGCAGAACACCAACCCCCTCCCTCCGTGCCCGCACACCGGCGAACGCGCAACCCGCGGGACACGACACCCGGACGGGAACCCGCTCGCACCGCCTGCCGACGAAATGCATCCCGGCCTCCGCCTGCTGCTCGACATCGCAACCAGCCGCCCCGACTTCCTGCTGACCGGCAAGGCGCTCACCGACCAGGGCCGGGTGGCGACCGCGATGCTGGAGAGCGGCTGGAGCCCCGAACTGCTGCGCCACGTCATCACCAGCAGGCCACTCCCGCACCCCGTGCGCACCACAGTCGGTGCGATCGTCGCGGCGCGCCTTCGGGCCGCCCAGACCTACCCACCGCCCCACACCGTGGCCGCCCAACACACCACCTGGCAACCGGCCCAAGAGCTGGCGCAGCCATCGGCTACGCCGGCCGGCAACCCTTCCGCGGCCCGCACCGTCACCCAGGCCCTGACCTACCGGGCCCTGGTCGAGTGCACCGGCTGCGGACGTCCCGGCACCGCTGACGGCGAAGACCTGTGCCCCGCCTGCCTGGGCTGGCCGCCCTGCGCCACCTGCCCCGGCCCCACCCCACGCCGCGCCCACCCCGACAGCGACGGCCGCTGCACCACCTGCGCCTCCGCCACCACCCAGCTATTCGAAGGAGCCAGCTCGTGACGGGGCCACCCCCACTCGCCTCCGGCCAAAGGCTGTACTGCCCATCCCCGCAACCCGGGCGGTACGCAGCAACGCTCCAGCAGCCGACCTGGCACTACACCGCTGAAGGGACATCACTTATGACGCAGACTCAGTCCGATGATCAGGTACGCACCCGCATGATGTACCTGCTCTTTGCGCACGAGCCCTACTACGTCGGCCCCGGCACCACGGAGATCAACACCACCGTCGTGGCGGCCGCAACGCTGCTGCACCCGCACGTGCTCCAGCCCGACGGGGCCCGCATTCACGACCTCCTGATCCACGGCCGCCGACCCGGCGAGATCATCCCGCTGTCCACCCTCACGCACGAACTGGACGGCGGCACCGGCTGGCCAAGCGTCGGCGACTGGGAGCGCGTCACCACCGACCTGGTCCACCTCGTCCGCCACGGGGGCTGTGACGCTCTCAGTCTCGGCCTGCCCGACCTCGCCCGCGCCCTCGTCTGCGCTGGCCCCCACAGCCAGGTCCGCGCCCTCGACGCCGCAACCGGCAAGACCGTGGTCTACGGGGCCGCAGAACGGGCCGCCGTCCTGACCGAGATTACGAAGTTCCTCGCCGCGCTTGTCACCGAACGAGACCTGTGGCCTGGCGAAGGCCTACTCGGCGATGCCGGACCACCTCGGTAGGGATTTGAGACGGCGGCTGCTCCTGCATCGCTGCGGTCGCGTCCGGCAGACAGACACAGGCGAGAGGCGGGTAGGTCGGCTCCGATGCTGTCACGCCTCGCGCGGGCCCCCTGCGCCAAACGCCGTCCACGTTCACCCTCCAGGAAGCCGCCCGCCTGGCGTGCATTGCGGACCTCGTCGCCCGCCCGGCCCCCTGACCCACGGCCAGGCCCGGCCCGCTGCCCCGCACCCTCCCGGTGCGAGACAAGGTTCGGGCAAGATCACCTCGTGTCCAGACCACGGGCACGATTGTGGCGTCTGAGCCGGAGGCCTGATGCGTGGGTGCGAGAGCCTGCCTGTGGGATGAGGTGCGCTGCAAGGGAAGCCCTGGAGCGTCCCATACCGGGTTTCTGGCGGGCGCTCGTGTAAGCGGGGCCCCGTGACGGCGTCTGTCGCGCGGTGCCTGGCGTGATCAGGTACTCATGAACGGTGGACATGGACGCGACCGACCCCTTCGTGCACGTCCGGGGCGCCGGTGAGAACAACCTGCGGAACATCGACGTCGACGTTCCGCGGGACGCGATGGTCGCCTTCACCGGCGTCTCCGGTTCGGGCAAGTCCTCGCTGGCGTTCGGCACGCTCTACGCGGAGGCCCAGCGCCGCTACTTCGAGTCCGTGGCACCGTACGCCCGAAGGCTGTTGCAACAGGTCGGCGCACCGCACGTACAGGAGATCACCGGACTGCCACCTGCCGTGGCCCTGCAGCAGCGACGCGGGTCGCCCAGCTCGCGCTCGACGGTCGGCACTCTCACCACGCTGTCCAATCTGCTGCGCATGCTGTACTCCCGCGCCGGCACCTACCCGCCGCGGGCCGCACGGCTGGAAGCGGAGTCGTTCTCACCCAACACCGCCGCCGGCGCCTGCCCGGAATGCCACGGACTGGGCGTCGTGCACGACGTCGCCGAGGACCTGCTCGTCCCGGACCCCTCGCTGAGCATCCGAGAGGGCGCGATCGCCGCCTGGCCGGGCGCCTGGCAGGGCGCCAACCTGCGCAGCGTCGTGAACGGCCTGGGGATCGACATCGACCGACCATGGCGCAGACTCAGGAAGAAGGACCGGGACTGGCTGCTCTACACGGACGAGCAGCCCTCCGTGTACATCGAGCCCGAAGAGGACCGCATCGACTACGGCTACCAGGGCAAGTTCTGGAGCGCCCGCAAGCACGTCATGCACGTCCTCGCCGACTCCAAGAGCGAGAAGATGCGCGAACGAGCGCTCCGGTTCGTCAGGAGTGTGCCCTGCCCCGCCTGTCACGGCAGCGGACTACGGCCCGAAGCGCTCGCCGTGACCTTCGCCGGACGCTCGATCGCCGAGATCAACGCGATGCCGCTCACCGAGGTCGTGGCGCTGCTTAGGCCCGTCGCGGCGCGGACCGAGGCCGACGCCACCACGTCGACCGCCCGATCCGGCGAGACCACCGAGGTCGCGGTACGGATCTGCGGCGATCTGCTGGCGCGGATCGACGTACTGCTCGACCTGGGCCTCGGATATCTCAGCCTCGGGCGCCGCTCGACCACCCTGTCGCCCGGCGAGGCACAGCGCCTGCGGATCGCCACCCAACTGCGCTCGGGGCTGTTCGGCGTCGTCTACGTCCTCGACGAACCCTCCGCCGGGCTGCACCCGGCCGACGCGAAACCGCTGCTGGACGTGCTGGACCGGCTCAAGGCGGCGGGCAACTCACTGTTCGTCGTGGAGCACGACATGGACGTCGTACGGCGGGCGGACTGGGTGGTCGACATCGGCCCCGGCGCGGGCGAGGGCGGCGGACGCGTGCTGTACAGCGGTCCCGTCGCCGGTCTTGAGCAGGTCGGGGAGTCGGCCACGAGTCAGTACCTGTTCGGGCGCGCCCAGCCGGTTGATCACCACCCGCGCACACCGCACGGCTGGCTGCACCTGCGTGGCGTCTCCCGCCACAATCTGCGCGACGTGTCCGTCGACGTACCGCTCTGCGTTCTGACGGCGGTGACGGGCGTGTCCGGTTCCGGAAAGTCGACGCTGGTGACGCAGGTGCTCGCCGAGGTCGTCCGCGGCCACCTCGGCCTCGTAGCCGAGGATCCCGATGAGGCGCAGCTGGAAGTCGATGTCCAGGACGCGTCGGGGGTCGAGTCGTTCGACCGGCTGGTCCTGGTCGACCAACGGCCCATCGGCCGCACCCCCCGGTCCAACCTGGCGACCTACACCGGGATGTTCGACGCGGTGCGCAAGCTGTACGCGGCGACGGACGAGGCCAGGGCGCGCGGCTACTCGGCCGGGCGGTTCTCCTTCAACGTGCCCGAAGGGCGGTGCGAAACCTGCCAGGGCGAGGGATTCGTCGCGGTGGAGCTGCTGTTCCTGCCCGGCACCTACGCGCCGTGCCCGACCTGCGACGGCGCCCGGTACAACGCCGAGACACTGGAAATCACCTACCGAGGCAAGAACATCGCGGAAGTACTGGCGATGTCCGTCGATGCCGCCGCCACGTTCCTGTCCGCCGTCCCGGCCGCCTCCCGCAGTCTGGAGACACTGCGCGAGGTGGGACTGGGATACCTACGGCTGGGCCAGCCCGCGACGGAACTCAGCGGCGGTGAGGCGCAACGCATCAAACTCGCCACCGAACTGCAGCGAGCCCGCCGCGGGCACGCGCTCTACCTGCTCGACGAGCCGACGGCCGGGCTGCACCCCTCGGACATCGCACTGCTGCTGCGCCAGCTGCACCGGCTCGTCGACGCCGGCAACACGGTCGTCCTCGTCGAACACGACCTGGACACCATCGCCACCGCCGACTGGGTCATCGACCTCGGCCCGGGCGGCGGAGACGCAGGCGGGCGGGTCGTCGCCGCGGGCCCGCCGACCAAGGTGGCGAAGGCCCGCCGCAGCGCCACGGCACCGTATCTCGCGGCCAGACTCGCGCGTCCCTGATCCGGATCCGCTCCGCGGCACGCCGCAGCAGCGGCCTCATAATCCGTCGGCTGTGGGTTCGCGTCTCACCCGTTCCGCTTCCCAGCCGGGGTGCGGGAACTCTTTCACCTGCGAGGACTTGGAGCGGTCCCGGCGGGGATGCGATGTCCTGACCGGGGTCTGCCTAATCCGCCCGCCCCCTACGGAGTGTGAGAGCTGACGGGAGCATCTTGCAGAGGGGGGGCCGCATAGCATGAGCGGTCACAGGCGCCGGCCCAGCAGCTCGTAGTGCCCGCACAAGGCGACCAGGGACCGGGCCAGCCGCAGGGCGTGGGCAACACGGTGCTCAAGCTCAAGGCGCGGGGTCATGCTCAGCTTCCGGCGCGCCTCGCCAATGCACGCCAGCGCGCAGCACGCCTCCACGTTCTTCGGCCGCGGGCCAACCGCCTGTTCGATCTCGGGAATGAGGAGCGCCAGGTGCCCGCGCAGGGCGACGGTGAGGGTGTCGAGGTCGGCGGTCGGCGGGAGGGCGTTGGGCCCGCCGACCGGGGCGAGCAGCTTCGCGGCAGTTGCCCGCATGGTTGCGATGTCCGGAGGGGTTTGATCCTGAACTTCGGGCGTTAGTGGGTGGGTTGTAGCGTGCCTCACGTCGGCGCTCCTCAGCAGCGTTGGCCGCGCCCTGGGAGGTAGCCGCCTCTCCGGGGTCTGCTTACGGCCATCGACGCTACGAGGGCGAAGCATGGCCCTTCCACTAATGTTCACCAATGTTTGCAGCAGTCTGAATTTGCTGGCCACGGCTGAGTTTGTCCCTTGACCCTGATACTCCAGTCGATGGACGGTGGTGTACATCTGTGAACACCACCAGGGAGGGAGGCGGCGATGGCGCTACGGTTCGTCGGGATCGACCCCAACACGGGGACAGGTGAGAGCCCCACCGTCTGGGTCGACGACAGCAAGAATGAACTGGTCATCCAGGGATGGAAGCCGGACCAGCAGCTCGAAGCGGAATGCGCCGCTTTCGAACTGCCCGGGCATGCAGTCGGCATCCCTCATCACGAAGCAGTTGTTCGCATCCCGGCCCGCATGGTGCCGATCTTGAGGGAGGCGTGCGATGCCGCAGAGCGTGCCGAGCTTCGATGAACTGCTGGACGGTGCCCAGCACTCAGCCGTCCACCTGGAGATGCGCGATGCCTACGGAGTGAGCAGTGAGGCAGACGATTTCGCCCGCTGGAAGAGCAGTGGGCAGAGGGACCTCGACCCCACGTCGGCGTACTGGGCGCCGTGGGTCGCGCTGATCCGCCGCACGGTGGCCCGCGGCGTCGCCGTGCGTCGGGCACGCATCGTGTCTGAACCGGTCAGCGAGTACATCAAGTACGAGCACGCCTCCACCCAGGTCAACATCGATGCGGGCGAGCTCGTGAGGTGGCTGCCGCGGCGGCACGCCTCGACGATCGCTCTACCCGGCAACGACTTCTGGCTGATCGACGACCGGCTCGTCCGGTGGAACCACTTCACTGGTGACGGCGCGTCCGGCGGTGGGGAGATCAGCGAGAATCCGGCGGCGGCCAAGTTGTGTGCCGAGGCCTTTGAAGCAGTGTGGGCGCGCGCCATCCCGCACGCCGACTACAAGATCAGCTAGCGCGGAAGGTGCACGGCCGGCTCATGCCGATCTCCCCCTCCTCCTCGGCCCAGGTCGCCCGCGAACGGGTCGCTCAGCGGCTCCGAGACCTGCGTGCCGATGCAGGCATCACCGGGAGTGAGCTGGCCGAACGCTGTGGCTGGACGCATCCGAAGACGTCCCGCCTGGAGAACGCCCGCACGCCTCCCACACCAGACGACATCGGCCGCTGGTGCGCCGCGTGCGGCGCCGGCGAGCAGGCCGAGGACATCATTGCCCAGTCGCGGGACGCCGCGTCGCTGTACAGCGAGTGGCGGCGGAAGGCACGTTCCGGGCTGAAACGGCTCCAGGAGAGCTACGTGGAGCTGTACCAGTCCACGGAGCTGTTCCGGATGTACTCGCCCACGCTCGTGCCCGGGCTGCTCCAGACCGAGGGCTACGCTCGCGCTTTGCTGTCCGTCAACGCGCGGATGCTCGGCATCCCGGACGACTCCGAGGAGGCCGCAGCTGCACGTGTCGAACGCTCGAAGGTGATCCATGAGCCGGGTCATCGGTTCGTGATGCTGGTCGAAGAGGGCGTGCTGCGCTACCAGTTGGGGGACAGTGACGCGATGGCCGCTCAACTCGGCTATCTGCTGACGGCCGGGGCGCTGCCCTCGGTGTCGCTGGGCATCATCCCGAGCGCGACGCGCGAGCGGGTCCTGTGGCCCCAGGAGCTGTTCCACGTTTACGACGACACGCTCGTATCGGTCGAGTTGCTGTCGGCGCGGGTCCGCGTCACGCAGCCCAGCGAGGTCGCCCTCTACTTGAGCGCCTTCGAGAAGCTGCGCGGCATGGCCGTGTACGGGGCCGAGGCGCGGGCGCTGATAGTGAAGGCGATCGAAGCCCTGCATTGACGCCTTGCAGCGCCGTCACCTGGTGGCCTTCGTATCGGGATGCGCCGAAGCGAGGTAGCCGACGGCACCTTGAAGTTGAACGCCAAGGCCCTCGTCATCGCAGGTGGCGGGGCGTTCTTGCTAGCTCACGGCCGGCCCGAACGCTCCGGAACGGGACCTAACATGGCGACGTAGAGCGTTACGACAAGGGCGTCGGAAATAGCGAACCCCTTGCCGTCACCGGCACTTCTCGGAGCGGAGACGCGGGATGGCACAGCACACCTAGCGGCAGGCGGTCCGTCTAGCCGTAGGACGCGCCTTCGAGGAAGAACAAAGGCGGGTCCCGGCACTGGTTGCCGGAACCCGCGGTGTGACGTCAGACGCTCGGGGCGCCAGCGGTCACGTGTTTGATGAAATGAGACCAGGCCTGCGGCGCGAAGACGAGGGCTGGACCGTGGGCATCCTTGCTGTCGCGTACAGGCACCGCGCCTGGGATGTGCGCCACCTCCACGCAGCTTTGGTCCCCGCTCGAGTAGGACGACTTGACCCAGGCGAAGCCGGTGGCGGTAGCGATGGGGTAGTGCTGTGTCACGTAAGTCAGTCCATTTCCTGTATGGCGGCGCGAATGCGGGCGATGGATTTCTCAACAGGGAGGGCTTCCGAGTTGAGACGGCGGAAGAGCGTGGTGAAGATCTCCACTTGAGCCGGTTCCTCGTAGTAGACGGTGTCGATGAGGCCGTCGGCATAGACAACGTCGGTCTCTGCTGGCTCAGGGAATGACAAAATTCCGTAGGGGCCATACAGAGCTGAGTTGATCGGTGCGGCAGAGGGCAACACCTGGATCTGGATGTTGGTCTCGCTCGCTTGAGTGGCCAGGTAGTCGAGCTGCTCACGCATGACATCTGGGCTGCCCATGCGGTGCTGCAAGCTCGCCTCGGTGAGAATGGCCCATAGACGCAGTGGTGCAGGGCGGGCGAAGACCTGCCTGCGCTGGCCGCGTACTTTCACCTGCTCCTCTACGTACTCGAACGCGTCTGCTTTGTCGGGGCGTTGTTCGCGGATCACGGCCTCGGTGTAATCGCCCGTCTGGAGGAGGCCGGGGATGAGGCCGGTTTCCACGACATAGAGGTCCGAGGCGTCCCATTCGAGGGCGATGTAGTCGGCATACGCTGGCTTCAGGGTGTCCTCGTACTTGGACCACCAACCGCGCTCGCGTCCATGCCGAGCCAGTTCCTGCAGCCGGGCGCGTAGAGCTTGGTCGTCGACGCCGTAGAACGCCAGGAGAACGCGCAGGTCCAGTGGGCGGATGCCGGACTGGGCTCCCTCGATGCGGCTCATCTTGGACTCAGCGCATGCCAGTTCCTCAGCGGCCTGCGCGAGAGTCTTGCCGGCTGCGATGCGGAGATCACGCAGCATGCGGCCGAGTCGCCGCTGGCGCACGGTGGGATTCCTGTTCACGGCCACAGCGAGCGTCCTCCCCTTTTGGCTGCTGTAAGTGTGCCTGCGTACGACAGTTCGCGACAAGCAAGGTGATGCCAAGTCAAAGTAGGGACTTGCACCTTGGGGTAGTGCAGCGGGATAGTGGGGGCACTCGCAACTCTGTGTACAGGGTTGATCACTTCGAGCTGTCTGTCCTTGCGCAGGTCACCGGAGCCATGGAGGCGTCCGCATGCCGTTACCGCCCGAGCCGACCACCGACCGCTCCCGCTACCCCGCGCATCCCCGCCAGGTCGGCATCGCCCGAAAGCGCGCCGAGGGCGTAGCAACCAGATGGGGAGTGGATCAACAAACAGTCGATAGCGTGGCCTCCGTCCTCACCGAACTCGTCGCGAACGCCGTCATTCACGCTTGCACGCCTAAGGGGCGTGAAGTCGGCGTCACGCTCCGGCTGTTGGACAACTTCCTCCGCATTGAGGTCCGTGACGCCGACCCGACCCCGCTTGCACCGTGTGCTGAGCCGAGCGAGCTGGCGGACCTCCAGCACCTGGCCAGCAACGGGCGCGGTTTGCTTCTCGTGCACCAGCTATGCGACGGCCGCTGGGGGAGCGCTGATGAAGTCATTGGCAAGACGGTCTGGGCGGAAGTCCCTCTGAGGAGAGCCGCCGAGAACTCGGCACGGGAGCGGGCGGCCACCGAGCCGGACCCCGACCTGTGTCAGCGGACGGGGGCGCCGTGAATCCGCACCACCTCAACTATGGTGCGATCGCTGAGCGGCTGACTTGTATTCAGCCCGAACGCGCACACCCACGTGCCGAACGCACGGTACGTACTGTCCCAATTATGTTCCCTGGCCGCTTGCACGATGCTGTCGGGCCCCTCAACGGCTGCACTGACATGGCACCTGTCTCTCTCCCCCCGGTCCACCGGCGAGGCCCTGGCGGAGCGCCTCGGCCGCGGTGTCATCCACGGACACAACCAGTACTTCTGCACATCTCGAAGGTGAGCGGACCGACATGGCTTCGGAGAAGCAGGGCGAGATGACCGAAGCGATGGAGAACTTGTGGCGGGACGAAGGCCTGCGTCCTCGCGGACGGAGCAGACTGGCCGAGGGCGAGCACCTCCTGGCCACTCCGCCGACTGTGCCGCGCGCGGCACTGCTGAGGTAGGCCCCCTCGTCTTCTGCTGCCGCGAACTCGCGGCCTCGGCCGCGTCGCACACGCACAACACCCCCTGAATGGCTTCCTCATACTCCGCACGAGACGAGACCCACATGTACGACATCCGCCCAGCCACCGAAGGCGACACCCCGGCCGTCCGGGACCTGCTCAGCGCACACAACAAGTTGGCCAGCAGAAAAGGCCTGTTACCCGCGGACCCCATTGCCGTGTGTCTTCCGATCGGCGATCCCGGAAACGACACGCTGCTGATGCTGCTCACGGAGGACTGCGCCGTCGTCGGTTGTGTTGTCCTGCATGCCTCTCTGCCGTTCGGATGGACGCCGAGCGAGCGCGCCGAGCTGTCCCTGGGCCTGTCCGCGCTGCACACCCATCCCGATCAGCAGGGCAGCGGCCTCACTCGCCTGATGACCCTGTGGGCGCTCGACTTTGCCGCCCGCCATCCGGGCCCTCTGCAGTGGGTGCGTGCCACGGTGCCTGGGGCTCCACTCGCTGCCTACTTCCGTGAGCAACTGGGCTGGGAGGAGGTCCGTGTCACGCACGACCGTGCGGGGCGGCGCTGTAGCCAGATGCAGCAGGCTCCGCTCCGCCAGCACGGACTGTCCGCCCTGATCAGCGGCGAGGACCCGATCCTCGCCAGATGCGCTGCGGAGCCCACCGCGGCCGTGCGGCCGCCGGCTCAGGCCCGCGTGACCGGTGGCCCCCTCGTCGACGAGGACCACGCAAGCCGCGCTTGAGTGGGCCCCGAAACCCCGCCGCGCAGTTGGATCATCGACATCGTGATCCCTGTGGCGCTGGGCGTCCTCACCGTCGGCGCCCTCGGCCCCGCCCTCCTACAGCGCCTGCGAACCAGCTGACATCTCACCAGCCTGCCGTATTACCGGCGCTGACTGGCGCGGCGCCCACTTGATCTCCCGGCGCCGGATCGCGCTCAATCCCCCCGGAGCACGGCCCGGGGTCTCCTCCTTCCCGTTCCGGCGGACGGGAAGCGGGCTTCAGCCAGCACGACCCCGCGAGGTTCGGGCAAGACCACCGCGCCCACAGGGCGCGGTGCGCACCACAGGCACCGGGCAACCGCCCGGGCCGCAACTTCCGAGAACGGAGGGAGGAATCGTCGTTGAGCATCTGTTGAAGTCCGAGGCCGCGGCCACGCGCGAGCTGGTCACGGCCATGCGCCTGGTCGACGTCGCCGCATCGTCCAGCATCGTGCGGATCGAGGCCGTCGAGGATGAGGGCCCCTGACCGGGCCCTGCGTCACCAGATGATCCAGTGCCTTCGCCGGTGAGGTGACCGGCAGGTACCGGACCGCACTCCGTCCTCCCGGACGGTGAGCACGCCAGGAGGCGTGCCCCTCAACGCCTGTGCGTTGAGGGGAATTTCCTCCCGCTGACCTGTCACACCTCCACTTTTGCGCCCTTGAGAGCCATGACCATTCACGTATTCGTCGGACCGACCCTCCCTACGGACGAGGGGCTGCTCGCCCACCAGTCCGTGCGCCGCCGGCCGCCCGTCCGACATGGCGACCTGTTCGATACGGCGATTGCGGATACCGACACCGTCGTCCTCATCGACGGCATCTACCACCAAGCGCCCGCCCTGCGGCACAAGGAGATCCTCGCTGCGATGACCCGCGGGGTGCGCGTCATCGGCGCCGCCAGCCTCGGCGCCTTACGGGCGGCCGAGCTGTGGCCCTACGGCATGGGCGGTGTCGGCAACGTCTACCGCTCCTACCGCAACCTGGAGATCGTCGGTGACGACGAAGTCGCCGTCGGCCAGGACCCGATGACCGGCCGGGCGTTGACCTGGCCGATGGTGAACTGCCGCTATGCCATCAATCTGGCCGTCAACAGCCGGATCCTCACCGGCCCGAAGGCCGCCGGCCTCCTTGACGCCCTACACGCGGTCTACTACCCGCAGCGCACCTACGCCGCGATCCGCGCCGCCTGCCACGCCCAGGACGCCACCGGCTTCGCCGACTGGGTCGGGGAACGGCGTAGCGAGGACCCCTACTTCGGCGACATCAAGCGCTCCGACGCCCTCAGTGCCGTCCGCGCAGCCCTGTACGGGCCGGATCCGTGCGGACCTGTCCCTTCAGCGGTGCATACCGACAGCGTGTACTTCCGCCGCTGGTACAACGCCTTCGCGATGCAGCATGTCGACGGTCTCGTGCTGCCGACCGCGCTGCGCATCGCCTATCAGCAGCTGTTTGACCCGGACTTTCGCGGGCTGTGGACCTGGCACCTCGACCATCTCTCCCGCCGGCCGTCGGATGGAAGTCGGGGCATGCCGCTGGCTGAGCGCATGTTCCGCCTCACCGGTCAGGAAACCGGCCGTCGCGCGCCCCACATGCTGTTCCAGCTGCCGATCGACCTGCGGTGTTCCGGCACCGTCGAGCGGCTCCTAGCCCACGAGACGGAACCGGACCGCCGGGCCGTGGCCCGCTACCTGGCCGCCAACGACGCCGCCCGCCACGAACTGCCCTTCTACACACCCGAAACGGTCAGGGACGAAGCCGCGATCCGAGTACTCCAGCAGGTGTGGACGGGGCCAGACACCCATCTGGACGAAGAAGCCGCGGCCCGGGGATTTCGGGGCCTGGCCGAGGCCGTGACGGCCATGCAGGTCTTCATGGCCGGTTACCTACGCGAAGGCGAGCAGCCGCTGACCAGTGTGACGGAGGCGATCACCGATGCCCGCCACTGACCTGCTGTCCTTCGAGGGCACCGCACGGGCCCGCGACCCCGAAACGACATGGAGCGTGCTGGTGCCGCGGCTGTCCGACTACGGGATCACCCGCGTCGCCGACCTGACCGGGCTGGACCATCTCGGCCTTCCCGTCTGCGCCGCACACCGCCCCACCGCCCATACCCTGACCGTCTCCCAGGGCAAGGGCGCCACCCACCGCCTCGCCGCGATCTCAGCGGTGATGGAGGCCGTTGAGGTCCACCACGCCGAACAGCCCCCGCAGGTCGACTTCGACGGCCCCGCCTTCGCCGCAACCGTCGACTACCCGCTGGAGGCTCTTCCCCTGCGCCTTGCGCCCCAGACACTGCCGCAAGTCGCCGCGCTCAACCGCCTCCCGCAGCAGTGGACACAGGGCGCCGGCCTCCTGACGGGCCACCCGTTACTCGTTCCGGCCGCGCTGGTCTACCGGACCCCGCAACCGATGTGGACACCATCCCTGTGGCGGTGCACCAGCACCGGCCTCGCCTGCGGCAACACCCGCGACGAGGCAGTCACACACGCCCTGTTCGAAGTGATGGAAAGGCACGCCCTCCACGTCGACGAGAACACCGGCGCCACCCTGCGCACCCTCATCGACCCCGCCAGCGTCCACGACCCCTACAACCGCCGTCTCATCGACCGGATCCACGCCAGCGGCGCCGTCCTGGAGCTGTACATCGTCGACAACGCCTTCGCCCTGCCCGTCTGCCTGGCCTACCTGTGGTCTCAGGACTACCCCGTTCACTTCACCGGCACCGGCTGCCACAGCGACCCGTACATCGCACTCAGCCGCGCCATCACCGAGGCTGCCCAGTCCCGCCTCACCTCGATCTCGGGCACCCGCGACGACCTGCCCAGCCACAACGAAGCATTCGCCGCACCCCGGCCCGCCCCCACCAGCCCGAGGCAGACACCGGCCGCCTGGCACAGCACGCTCAGCACCTGCCGCCCGCCGACCGCGACCACCTTCACCGAAGTGGTGCACGCCCTGGCCGAACGCCTGCACAAGACGACCGGCTACGAACCCATCGCCGTTACCCTCAGCGCCCCCGACGCCCCAGTCGCCGCCGTCAAGGTCGTCGCACCCGGCACCCGCTCCCGCACCCGGAGGAACATCCCGGCGCGATGACCCACCTCACCGACCGGGAGCACGACCAGGCCGGCCACTACAACGCCTTCCACGCCGCCCGCGCCCAAAGCCCTCACGTCTCCCAGCTCTACGCATGCGCCATGGGGGACACCTACCTGGCCGAAGTCGCCCCCTACAGCTCCTGCGACCGGCCCCTGCTCGGCACCCTGACCAGCCGCCTCAAACTCCACCCCGGCCAGCTCCTGGCGGACATCGGCTGCGACACCGGCGGCGTCGGCCTGTGACTGGCCCGCGCACTGAACGTACGCCTCGCGGGAACAGACGTTTCCAGCACCGTTCTACTGAGGATCGGACCGCTCCGTTGCCGAGCTACAGCAGTCGCTGCACCCTCAGGGGAGACGAGAATGTTGTAGCCAGAGTGCTAGAGCAGACAGTCCTACAATGATCAGCACAGTAAGAGCCCAGCGGACGCTCCGTATCAGGTAGAAACTTCGATGGTATTGAACGTCACCCTCAGCGATGACGCCTCGACCATCACCAAAGATCATCACAGTTCGAGCCGGAAGAATCACAGGCTCCTCTCTCTCCCCCCATTGCCATGCGCCATCCTCGGCCCTTATACCTCGGCGCAGGCCGCCACCATGATCGCGACTCCAACGGTTGTCCGCAGCGTCCGTGAACTCGACTTGCACCTCGGCGAGGATCTGCCACTTGTCGATGTCGCGAGCAACTGCTGGGAAAGGGAATCGGGCAAGGCTGCCGGGGCTGAGGCCGCCAGAAACCTCAGGAATCTGTTCGCTGGCACGCCAGGCGGTGACGTCCCGAATCGGATGACTGCTGCGGTTCGCGATGACCAGATGAACCGATAACCAGCCTCCGTGGAGCTGGGACTGTTCCGTGGAAAGATCTACATCCACTAAGGATGCCTGGATCAAATCGTCGCGGCGTTCCGCATCCTCGGTCCGGATCTGGGCACGTTCAGCCAGAACCAAAGAGTGCTGCTCACGTACACCGCTTCGGACTGCCTGGTCCACCTGATGGCGATGTGCGGCCAGGGCGGTAGCCGCAGCTCCAAGCGCAATCAGGGTGCCCACCACACCGATGATGACCTCCGTCATAGACATACTTTGACGGCTAGTTCCGTGCCCTGTCAGGTGATCCTCGGGGCTTCTGAATTGCGGCCTCGTACAGGGCGGTCCGGTCGGCATGATCCAAGAGCAAGACGGCATGGCCTCCTCGGATACCGCCAGCGCCAGCGCCGGTGTCGGATCGCCACAGCCGATCTGGGTGACGGCCGGGCTGACCCTCTCAGCTTCTGTGCGTGTTCCCGGATCAGCCCCTGGCTGCTGCGGCTGCGGGCTGGTCGGTGTCGCCGTGCCAGGTGGGCCAGCCGAGCAGGCGGGGGCGTTCGGTGACCCAGGCGCGGGTGTCGGCGCCGATCTCGGCGCTGATGAGGTCTTCGAGCAGGGTGTTGTAGCGGGCGACGAGGTCGCGGTGGGTGGGGTCGGCGGCGAGGTTGCGTGTCTCGTTGGGGTCCTCGGCACGGTCGTAGAGGACGACGTCGTTCTGCGCGTACAACGCCTCGGGGCTGGTGGGCCGGTTGGGGTTGAGCGGGGAGAAGTAGCGGCCGAAGGTGTAGCGGCTGTCGGTGTAGCCGCGCAGGAAACCGCGCTTGGTCCAGTCCGGGCGCAGGTCGCCGGACTGGATCCGCTGGGGTGCTGCGGGGTCGGCGAACTCGAACCAGAACGAGGCGTCTAGGGCGGTGACCGACTCGACGGCGGTGAGGACGCCGTCGCGGACGGTGCCGCCGTTCAGGGCGGGGATCAGGGAGCGGCCCTTGAGTGCGGGGTGTCGGGTGGCGGCCTCGGTCGGATCGACGCCCGCGAAGTCGAGCAGGGTGGGGGCGATGTCGACGGCGGAGGCGAGGGCTTCGGTGCTCGCGCCGTGGGGGAAGTCGGGGTGGGCGAGGATGAAGGGGACGTGGAAGTTCTCGTCGTAGACGAGGGCGCCCTTCTGGCGCAGTCCGTGGGAGCCGGCCATTTCCCCGTGGTCGGAGGTGAAGACCACGACGGTGTGGTCAGCCTGCCCGGAGGCCGCCAGGGCATCGAGGACGAGGTCGATGCTGCGGTCCACGTCGCGGATGGCGTTGAGGTAGAAGTTGAGGCCGTCGTCCCAGTGTTGGTCGTCGGCGACGGCGCCGAACACGGTGTCGAGCATCCGCGCGAACTCGGCCACTGCCGGTGCCGCGCCGGACAGGTCGTCGTGGAGGCTGGCGGGCAGGTCGAGGCCCCATCGCCGCTGGTACATCGGAACGTCGGCGGCCGCTTTGGCCACGACGGCGTGGGCAAGGCCGAACGGGAGTTGCACCTGGGACGAGCCGCCGTAGTCGAAGCTCATGATGTCGTGCGGGTTGACGAAGTTGACGGCCATGAACCAAGGCTGGTCCGCTGCCACGACCGGGGCCCGGTTGCGCAGCCACTTCACGGCCTGGCCAGCGATGACCGGGTCCAGCTTCAGCCCGGCCCAGGCACCGCCGTCGATGTCGCCCCAGTCGTTGAACTCACTGAACCCGTACGGCTCCAGCGCGTTCGTGGTGGGCCCAGGGTTTTCGGGGGTGACGTAGGCGTTGGAGAGATGCCACTTGCCCTGGTACGTGCAGTAGTAGCCGGCCTCGCGGAGCATCGTGCCGAGCGTGCCCAACTCGGGATTGAGCGGGCGGATGTACGGCATGTTGTCGTTGTCGTAGATCTCGGTCAGCGGCAGGTGCTGCCCGGTGTAGATGACCGATCGGGCGGAGCTGCACATCGCCGAGGCGGTGTAGTAACGCTCGAAGGTGGTGCCTTTCTCCGCCATCCGCTCCCTGGCGGGCAGCGAGAAGCCCTGCGGCTGGGGGATCGCCGCGCGTTCCTCGTCGGTGACGATCATCAGGATGTTCGGACGACGTGCCATGCCCACAGCCCTTCGAGGAGATCCAGGCGCCCGCCCGGGTGACACAGGGGTGGGGCACAGGCGCGCGGAAGGTGCGTTTCGCAGTGAATCTAGGTATGCGGCCGTGAGAAGCGTGCGAGGACGCGGCCGGCCGGGGCCGACCGGGTGAGCGGGACCGATCGCGATGTCAGCCGACCGGCGGACCGAGCTGGCGGCGCGGCTGCGGTGAACGTTGCGGCTGACTCTCCCGGAAGCCCGCGGCGGCGGCCCGCTCGTACCAGCGACCGGAGAGCACGACCGCCGTGACGCTCGCCGGGATGGCAGCCCATCGCTGCGTCGTAGTGGTGATAGGCGTGCTGGTGCATTACCGCGCGGTGGGCGGGAGTCCGGTGTCGTTCCCTTCGGGCACACCCTCGCGCAGGTGTGGTCGCGCGGCGGCGGCCTTCCTGTGCCAGGCGCCGTATCCGTTCGCGAGCACGACGGCGGAGGCGCCGTGCAGGAGGATGCTCAGTGCGACGGTGACCGCGACGACCCTGGCGAGGAGCTGCACCCCGGGGACGTGTTCCTCCACCACGAGCAGTCCGAAGACCACTGGGGCAAGGCCGCGAGGCCCGAACCATCCGATGTACCCGATCGTGGGAAGGGCCAGGCCGGTTCCGGCAAGAGAGAGGGCGACGGGCAGCATCCGGGCCACGGTGAGGCTCAGCACGGCGTAGACGATGATCCGCCGGCCGAGGTGCTCCAGCGTCGGACCGAGCAGGACGGCGCCGAGGACCAGGAAGCTCAAGCACGCGAGCAGCTCGGCGAGACACTCGGCCAGGTCGGCGGTGTCCTGACCGGCGGCCGGTGCGTCCGAACCGCCGACTGGCCAGGCTCGTCAGTCTGCGACACGCCACGTATGACGTGCTGGCCTGCTGACCACCCCCGTCGCTGATCAGAGGGCCATCCGTGGGAGTACGGATGGCCCTCTGGCGTGTTCGCGTGAGTTTGATGCTGGAGTCAGGTCAGGGGATTGGTGCAACCCGATGACCAGCGGTGGGCGCTGATCTTGTTGTTGGCGTTGATCACGCTGCTGCCCGACACCAGGGAGTTGTCCCGGAGGTCGTCGACGTACAGTTCGCCCCAGCGCAGGCAGCCTGTGTGTCCTCCGGGACCCGCGTTCTCCCAGAACTGCACGTTGTTGACGCCGCCGGCGTAGGTGCCGGTGTTCAGCAGCGATGTCGCCTTGTCGTTGGAGGGGCTTCGGAACGGTCCGGAGACGTCGTTCCAGTTGGTGTCGTCACCCTGGGCGGCGCCGAGCTGCTCATAACAGTCCACCGCGTCGTAGGCCCGCACGTAGCCGTCACCGCTGTAGGAGCGGTACAGGCTGTCGCAGTGTGTCCCCGTGACGCCGTCCTGGGCTGCCTGGGCAGGGCCCGCGAGCAGAGCGCCTGTTGCTGCGCTCACGGCTGCTGCCGCGAAAAGGAAGCGGATCTTGTACATCGTGTCTCCTTGTTCTCTTTGGTGGCCGGCCAAGTCCCGATCGGCTGGCCGGGGTCTGGGGCGAACATCGCTCAGGTGCCAGGGACGAGATCGTCGGCCCGGCGCAGCGCGGCCAGCTTCAAGCGGTTGCTCCTCGTGATCTCGTCCGCGTACCGCTTGCGCCAAGGGGCTCCGTACTCTCGGTCGAGCCGGGTCAGGGTGGAGCGCAGCGATGTCCTGTGGGCGCACGTGGCCTCCGCGACGGCGACTTCCACCTCGACCTCGTGGGCCTGTGAGACGCTCAGTCCCTTGGCCCGTTTCCTCACGTCGGCGCGGGCCGCGTCCGGGTCGGCGTAGGAACCTCCCGTCTCCTTGCGCATGCATCCGGACCAGGCCTTCAGCGCGGCGGTGTACCGCGGGTCGCGCAGGACCTTCGGTACGTATGCCGCAGCGAGGTCGGTGGCGACCCTGTCGGCCTCGAAGTAGGCCTCGGCGTCGCCGTACAGCTGAGTGCGGGCGGTGCCCGTGCAGCCGCCGTTCGGGCTGCGGACGGTTCCGCCGGACGGTAGTCGTACCGTGAGCATCGGTGTGCCGGGGCTGCCCAGGAGTGCCGTGGTGTAGCGCTCGTGCTGGGCGGGAGTCGGGGCGTCCTGGGCGGCGAGGCGTTCGTGGTGCTTCTTCATCTTGAAGAACGCCCGCCGGAGTTGTTCGCCGTATCCGTGCTCGCGCGCCCATGCGATGTCGTCCTGCACGATGCGATATCTGAAGGCGCGGTCCGTGTCGGCGTCTACCTGGGGCCATACGCGGTACTCGAAGCCCTTTCGTTCCATGCACCGCTGGATCAGGAGGTGTTCGGCCTGCTCCAGGCGACGCTCCTCGGCCCGTGTCAGCTCCCGCCCCGGTACCGGACCCGAGGTGTCCGCGCCGGTGTCCGCGAGGCATCCCGTCAGCAGCGTGACCGCCGCGACGAGCGCCGCAAGTCCCGTGATCTTGGCGGCAGCAACACTTCGGTAACGCACCGTGCATCCCCCTGTTGAACGGCCGACTGGCTCCCGCCGGTCGGCTTCTCAAGTGCCGCCCTCACGGTGTGGCTCGAATGTGGGCGGGAACCTTGCTCGAACCTTGCTTTACTGGTCAGCGACGTCGGCCGGTGTGGACTACCGCCGGCAGACGGGCACGGGGGAGTGGCTTTCGGGGGAAGCACATGACCGGTTTTCTGTTACTGGGCCCGGTTGAGATCCGTGGCGCCGACGGCGCGTGCCCGGATCCCGGGCCCGGCAGGCAACGCGCGGTCCTCGCAGCGCTGGTGGTGGACGCCGGTCGCTGGGTGTCGATGTCCACGCTGATCGACCGGGTCTGGGGAGAGGACGTGCCCGCTCAGGCGCGGCCCTCTCTCTATGCGTACATCTCGCGGATCCGCAGGACGTTGAAAGGTCTGGTCCCTTCCGGCGGTGCCGGCACCGAAACAGTGCCGCAGCTGCGGCGGGGGCCCGGCGGGTACGTGCTCGACGTGCCGCCCGCCGACGTCGATGTGCTGCGCTTCCGTCAACTGCTCGCACAGGCACGGGTCCAGGACCGTACGGACGCCGAACGGGTCGTGATGTTGCGTGCGGCACTGGGGCTTTGGCGCGGTGAGCCGCTGGCGGGGCTGGCCGGAGCCTGGGCGGAGCGCACCCGCGGCAGCTGGGTGCAGGAGCGGATTGAGGCCACCCGGGTCTGGGCCGATGCCGAGTTACGGCTCGGCTGTCCAGCGGAGGTGATCGGGACGCTCACCGGCCACGTCGCCGAGTATCCGCTGGTCGAGCCCCTCACGGTGGCGCTGATGTGGGCGCTGCAGCTCGCCGGGCGCGGGCCTGAAGCCCTGACCCTGTACACCGCGCTCCAGAAACGGCTGGCCGAGGAGCTGGGCACGGATCCGGGGGCCGAAGCACAACAGGCACACCAAGCGATCCTGCGCGACGCTCCCGTCCTGCCCGCCCGATCCGCAACCGCCCTCGTCGAAGGCGTGGCCGAAGCAGCCCTGCAGCACACCCTCCCGGCGCAATTGCCCTTGAGGACCGCGGCGTTCACCGGGCGGAACAGGGAACTGGCGGTTTTGGACGGCCTGTTGGCCGCAACCACGGAGCCGTCGGCGGCAGCGGTCGTCGCCGTCGTCCGGGGGACGGCGGGCGTGGGAAAGACAGCGCTGGCCGTGCACTGGGCCCATGGTGTGGCCGACCGTTTCCCGGACGGCCAGCTGTATGTGAATCTTCGCGGCTTCGATCCCTCGGGGGCCGCCCTCACCCCTGACCGGGCGGTGCGCGGGTTCCTTGAGGCCATGGGCATACCGGCCGAGGGCATCCCGGTCGACTTCGAGGCGCGGGTGGGCCTCTACCGCAGTCTGCTGGCCCGGCGGCGCGTCCTGATCGTGCTGGACAATGCCGCCGACGCCGACCAGGTCAGGGCACTACTGCCCGGCTCGGCGGGCTGCCTTGCCATGGTCACCAGCCGGAACCGGCTCACCGGCCTGGTCGCCACCGAGGGCGCCCACCCCATCGCCCTGGACCTGCTCTCACCGGCCGAGGCGCGCGAGCTGCTGGCCCGCCGCATCGGCGAACACCGGCTGACAGCCGAACCGGACGCCGTGACGGAGATCGTCACCCGCTGTGCCCGCCTCCCGCTGGCCCTGGCCGTCACCGCCGCCCGCGCCACGATCCGGCCGACGCTCTCCCTCACCCAGCTCGCCGTGGACCTGTCCACCACCCGCGGCAGCCTCGCGGCGCTCGCGGGCGACGGCGACGACCCAGCCGCGGACGTACGCCGGGTGTTCTCCTGGTCCTACGACGCACTCGGTCCGGGCGCCGCCCGGCTGTTCGCCCTGCTGGGCCTGCACCCCGGACCCGAAATCTCCACCCCAGCCGCCGCCAGCCTCGGTGGACTCGGCCCCGACGGGGTGCGGGACGCGCTGACGGAACTCAGCCGCGCGCACCTCATCACCGAGTGCTTCCCCGGCCGCTACGCCCTGCACGATCTGTTGCGTGCCTACGCCGCCGAACTGGCACGCACACTCGACCCGGACTGCGAGCAACGGCCTGCCGTACACCGGTTGCTCGACCATTACGTCTGCACCGCCCACACCGCTGATCAGGTGCTCGAACCGTACCGTCCGTGCATCGTCCCGCTCACGACCGGGCCAGGAGTAAGCGGCGTGCAGTTCACCGACTGGGCAGACGCCCTTACCTGGTTCGCCGCGGAACTCCCGGCCCTTCTCACCGTCCTGCGCCAGGCAGCCGACACCGCAATGGACACACATGCCTGGCAGTTGGCGCGGGGCCTCGCCACCTACCTTCAGCGCCGCGGCACGGCACAGGACTTCCTGACGAGTCAGCACATCGGCCTGGCCGCCGCCCGCCGCTCCTGCGACGAGACCGGCCAGGCCCACGCACACGTCGGACTCGCCCACGCCCACATCAGACTGCGGCGCCTGGACGAAGCCCACGCCCACCTCGAGCAGGCCCTGAAGCTGTTCGGCCGTACCCAGGACGTTGTCGGTCAGGGCGACACCCGGGCCGCGATCGCTGCCGCGCGCTCCTTGGAGGGCCACTACGACACCAGGGACCATCTGCTGCAGGCCCTTGAGGACTTCCGGACCGCCGGGCACCGGGCCGGGCAGGCTCGGGTGCTGAACAACTTCGGCTGGTACTACGCCACGCAACGCGACCCCCGGGCGCTCACCCGAAGCGCGGAGGCACTGAGTCTGCTCGAAGGCACCGGGGACGGCATGCTGCAGGCGGCCGCCTGGGACACCTACGGCTACGCCCACCAGCAGCTCGGCCACCACGACCAGGCCCTCGACTGCTTTCGCCGAGCCCTGGAACTGTTCCAAGAGGTGGGCGACCGCTTCGGCGAGGTCGCCACCCTCACCCACCTGGGCGATACCCACCACGCCACCGACGAGCCCGAGGCCGCCGCCCGCGCCTGGCGGGAAGCGCTGGACATCCTCGAAGGGTTCGGCCAGCCCGGCACCGACGACCTGCGCGCCAGACTCGGCCGCATCGTCGACGGTTGAGAACGCATGCGGTCTGAACCGCGGGTTGAGCTCGATGAGGCCACGGTCGCGCTGTGTGTCAGGGGGACCTGTGCGGGAGGCCTCGCGGCTATCGGCTCGGCTGTCGCGGGACTGCGTGCCGATGCGCGCACCGCCCACTCACATCGGCTCGCTGGCCGCCGAGTTCAGAACCGCGCGCAGCATCCCCGGGTCAAGGACGTCAGCACCCGGCCGTCTATTGAGCGCGGGGGCCGGCTGTCGTAGGCAGCCTGCGCCTGCCCTGCACGACGGCGGCGAGCAGTCCGGCCGCGAGGCTGCCGCCCGCCCACGCGATCGGGGCGCGGCTGATCAGGGCCCCGGTCACGGTGTACACGATGACTCCCCCTCGGCTGATCCACGACGTGAAGTATCTGCGGCCATGGGGGAGTCGGCGGCACCGCTCAGGCCGCCGCCCCCAGCGCGTGCTGATGTGCCGCACGGTGGCGCCCCACGTTCCGATGACCGGCTCAGCGCATCACTGGCACAAGGGGGCCGCCAGCCACCGCTGTCCACCAGCCATCGTCACGCTGAACCACCGATGGCACGACCACCAAAGCAACGGCATTGTCATCGGTTCGACAGGGGGAACAGCCATACCGGGCCCGGAGGCCAGCGGCCCTTTTGCAGGACCGCGCAAAACATAACGGCGCGGACAGACCAGGACACTAAGCGGACAGGGTCTGTTGGGCCGGGCGGACAGCCGCCTGCCGGCATTCGGCGATGAACCGTGTGGACGGCGAGCTCACCCACGTTGAGCAGGCTTCGGCGGCCCGGAAGCGGTAGGAGCCGGTGCCGGTCGGGATCAGCATGTCGGCGGGTGAGCCGACGGCTTCGCCGTCAGCTGTACCGGATCAGTATCGGTCGTTCCGTGACGGGCAGGGTGTCATCGGGGTCGAGCTCGCGCGCGGTGCCGTCCAGGTACTCGGCAGTGCGGGCGCCGGCACCGACGCGGGTGTCGGCCGTGCCTGCGTGGGTCCAGCGGATGCGGGCCGTACGCAGAGTGCCTCGTTCATCAGGGACGAGGAATTCGCACTGCCAGACGTTCTCGGGCAGGGCGATCTGGAAGCCGTGGCCGCAGGAGCGGAGGTCTGCGTGGGCCAGCCACTGCTGGAGGCGGGCGACGAACAGGCCTGCCTTGGTGGGTGGTTGGCCCTCCGCCTGGAGGACCAGGGGTATCTTGCTGTTGCCCCATGCGTAGAAGTACATGCGCTCCAGGTTCCAGTTCCGGGCGTACAGGCCCGTCAGGTAGAAGCGGACCGCGTGGTCGGCTGCTGCTTCTTCGTCCAGCGGATCGATCAGTGTCACGTTCTGCGTGGTGCCGGTGCTCCACAGCGGCAGGTGGTACCCCGCCCGGTGGAACGTCCGGTCGACCGTGCGCACTGCCTCCAGCATGGTTTCCGGGGGATCGGTGAGCTGCCGCTGGTACAGCTTGATTCCTGCTGCGTCGCAGTACTGGTAGCCGCCCAGCTCGGCGAACCGCAGCAGGTACTTGTTTGCTTCGGCCGCCCACAGGTTGGTGATCGAGGGGCACACCACGGTCGCGTTCCTGTCGGCTTCCCGGATGATGCGGCTTGCCCGCCGGGTCATCTCGACGAGTGTCGTGACGCTGCCGTTGTAGTGGTGCTCATGGTTGGCCATGACCCACAGCTCGTACGCATCGATCCGGGCCCCCGCGTGCCGGACGAGAGCGTGCACGAAGGCGTCCCAGTCGTCGAGATCGTCCGGCGGTGCGGCTCGGGAACCATCCGGATACGCGGCCTTCCGGGCATCCGGAGCCGCCCAGGCGGGCGTACCGCCGAACACGAACAACGTGGGCAGGCCCTCCCGTTCGGCGCCATCGAGTAACCGGTCGAGCGTGGACCAGTCGTACTCCCCGCGTACGGGTTCCACTTGAGCCCAGCGGGTCTCGCTGTCCCACAGCCTCAGCGCGCCGGTCCGGAAGGAAGGCATAGCTCCGCTGGAACTGTTCATCGTCACGCCGAACAGTTCCGGATCGACGGACCTCGGCTCCTGCGCCCAGCTCGTCGCCCCGACGGGCGTCGGCACGGCCACCGCCGGTGTGCCCTCGTACCGGGTGCTGGCGACGGCAGTGCAGAGAACAACGAGGGCCATGACGGCGCCGAGGACGAATCTCATCCCCAGGGGACGCCGACTGTCTGCCGGACCATCGAAAACGGCGCTACCGGACGCCCCGGCGGCGTCGGTACTGACGCTGGAGGACGGGCCGAGACGCACCGCAACGGACACTGAACCGGGATCTTGCTCCTGCCCCGCCGCAGCCCTCCAGCACCGCAGGAGTGTGTTGAGTTCCTCCGCATCGGCCCCGCACTCCTTGGCGATGCGGACGACGAGGTCGTAGCTCCCCGGCGTCCCCTTGCCGTTGCAGTACCGGTGAAGGGTCGAACTGCTCGTGAAGACCCGCCGCCCCAGCTCCTGATAGCTGAGACCACTGCGCTCCTTCAGCCCTGCCAGAATGCGGGCCAACTCCTGGGACCCCGATGGCCCGTCCAAGCTCTCCACCCCCGTGGCGTCTGCCTGCAGCTCCCGCCGCAGCATTTCACGCGCGTCCCATTCCGTCTGCAACATGCCAGGTGAGCGGGGTGCCGCGCATCCCACGCCGATGTGGAATGCGAGATCACTGGCCCTCGGCCGGGGCGGAACAGCACAGTTGATCTCGCTGTCACGACACATCGGCATCACCCCGGCCTGCACGCTGACGTCCCACCTGCGTGCGGACCGCCGTGTGCCGCTTGGCGCACCGGCACACGAACCTTCGGACACGGGGACGCGGAGCGCACCGGAAACACGTGTCCGGCGAGGACACAGGACAGATCGGAGAGGGGCGGTGCCACGATCACCGGCACCGGCTTCCTCTTCAGACGCGCCGAACTCGCTTGCTGGCATTGACAAATCGGGCGTACCACGGGTGCGCCCACCCGCACACAGGGGGATCAAGAATGAAGCTTGGCCAGAGCATGCTCACCGCAGGCACGCTGGCGTCCGTCACGATGCTGTCCCTCATGGGGACCGGTGGCCTGACGCACGCGGCCGACGCCTCGTCCTGCACGTACAACTCCTACTCGACCTTTGGCGTCGGCGAGATCGTCAGCTACAAGGGCAAGGACACCGACAAGTACAACGACGGCGTGACCAAGAAGCACAGCCGGGTGCTCAAGCTGATGACCGGGAAGTTCTACGACCGCTCGGCCGGGCGGCTGGAGAAGACCAAGAAGGGCGACAAGGTCTGGGTCAACATCAGCCACGACAAGGGCAAGACCTGGAAGTCCTGCGGCTACGCGACCTCGGGCGAGGACGGGCAGACCATCACCAGCAAGCGGTACATCCACAGCAGCGACGATGTGAAGAACCGCTACATGCGGGCCTGCGCCAAGACCTCGGGCTACACCTGGTGCGCCGACATCGGCGACAAGAGCAACTCCTCCGCCTCCGACGGCCAGAAGCGCTACTGGTGGACCGACAGCTGAACCGGGATCGCCGCCGGCCCCACCGCAACACGCGAGGTCGGCGGGGCACAGCCAACAACGCAGCATCAACGGGAGGGAAGACTCATGAGCCTTCGCACAGCAGCCACGCGTGCCGCCACCGCGGCGGTCGGTTCCCTGACGGCAGTCACGCTCGCCATGAGCGCGTCGCCGGCGTCCGCCGCATACTCCGACGGATACGTCCGCGGCTACGGCATCTACGGCGATGACTGGGGCGACGAGGGCGGGGCCAAGATGTCCAACGGCGGCGGTTGGAACGAGTCCAACGCCGTCTGCCTGTGGCAGAAGATCCTCTGGGCAGAGGGAGCCAACGAGACGAACGGCACCAACTTCGACGCGGCCGATGTGACCGGTTACTTCGGTGACAACACCGAACACGGAACGCGCGAGCTCCAGGCCCGCTGGGGTCTGACCGTGGACGGGCTCGTCGGCAACAACACCTTCGGCCGCGCCGACAAGGAGCTCAGGGTGACGGGAGGCAGCGACGACAGCGGCGAGCAGCTCAACATGACCTACGACGGCGACCTCCACAGCTTCTCCGTGGTGCGCAACAGCGAGGGGAAGTACTCCTTCAGGGACGGCGACGACACTTGGCGCATCGCCGGGTACAACTACCGAACCTGCAGCTGAACCGAAAGCCGCCCACTCGTGGTGGACAACGCGCTAGCCAAGCGGTGGGGAACGACCCGCCTCAGTACGGGCAAAGTCGTCTGGTTCGAACTGGACAGCTACCCGCCGTCAGCAGCGTCCTTGGGCGAGGGCGGCGGCGTCAGTTGGGGCCGGGCAGCCGAGGTTCGACGCATTGTTGGCCTCGGTGACGGCTCGGGTGGGGGACAGCGGCTCTCGGCTTGGAGCTGGCTAGGCTGCGCCTGAGCACGAATGTACGGCTGAGCTGCTGCGCGGCAACGGCGACGGCGTGACCTCATCTCCAGGACTTAGTGGAAGTGGGTCACGCCGTCGTTGTGCTGATCAAGCAGGCACTGCGGCTGTTTTCGGCTCGGTCTGCGCGGTGTTGCGGGATGCGAGGTAGCGTTCGGCGTCCAGGGCTGCCGCGCAGCCGCTGGCGGCGGCGGTGATGGCCTGGCGGTAGATGTGGTCGACGACGTCGCCGGCGGCGAAGACGCCCGGGATGTTCGTGCGGGTGGAGGGCGAGGCGACCGTGAGGTAGCCGTTGTCGTCCAGGTCGAGTTGGCCCTTGAACAGTTCGGTGCGCGGGTCGTGGCCGATGGCGATGAACAGGCCGGTGGCGTCCAGGTCGCGGGTGGCACCGGTGAAGACGTCGCGCAGGACGACGCCGCCGAGCATGCCGTCGTTCTCCTTGATCTCGGCGATCTCGCTGTCGAAGGCGAAGGAGATCTTGTCGTTGGAGAAAGCGCGGTTCTGCATGACCTGCGAGGCGCGCAGGGTGGAGCGGCGGTGGACGACGGTGACCGACTTCGCGAAGCGGGTGAGGAAGGTGGCCTCCTCCATGGCGGTGTCGCCGCCGCCGACCACCACGATGTCGCGGTCGCGGAAGAAGAAGCCGTCGCAGGTGGCGCACCAGGACACGCCCCGGCCCGACAGCTCGTCCTCGCCCGGCAGGCCGAGCTTGCGGTAGCCGGAGCCCGTCGCGACGATCACCGCCCTGGCGCGGTGAACGGTGCCGGCGGAGTCCTTGACCTCCTTGATGTCGCCGGTCAGGTCGACGGAGACGACATCGTCCTCGACGATCTCGGCGCCGAACTTCTCCGCCTGGGCCCGCATGTTCAGCATGAGGTCAGGGCCGTCGATGCCCTCGGGGAAGCCCGGGAAGTTCTCGACCTCGGTGGTCGTGGTGAGCGAGCCGCCGACGAAGATCGCGCCGCCGAAGACGAGGGGCTTCAGCTGGGCGCGGGCGGTGTAGAGGGCGGCGGTGTATCCGGCGGGTCCGGAGCCGATGACGATGACCTCGCGTATGACGGAGTCGCTCACGAGGGTCACGCCTCCTGCTTCGCGTCGATCTCGGCGATCAGGTCCTCGATACGGGACTTGATCTCGTCGCGGATCGGGCGGACGGCCTCCACGCCCTTGCCCGCCGGGTCCTCCAGCGCCCAGTCGAGGTACTTCTTGCCGGGGAAGATCGGGCAGGCGTCGCCGCAGCCCATCGTGATGACGTAGTCGGACGCCTGGACGGCCTCGGTGGTGAGGATCTTCGGTTGGGCCGCGGAGATGTCGACGCCGACCTCCTTCATGGCCTCGACCGCGGACGGGTTGACCTGGTCACCGGGGACGGAACCGGCGGAGCGGACCTCGATCCGGTCGCCCGCGAGGTGGGTCAGGAATCCGGCGGCCATCTGGGAGCGCCCGGCGTTGTGGACGCAGACGAACAGCACGGAGGCGAGCGGGCTGGAGGACATCGGTTCTTCCTTCGTGAGTGGATCAAGCGGGTTGTGCGGAAGTCGGGTTCAGGCGCCCGGCAGCGAGGCCAGCAGTTCGGTGATGTGGGTGTCGGTCCCGTCGCGGATGCCGCGGACGACGGTGATCGGGGCGCCCTCGGGATCGGTGACCGGCCAGTCCAGGTAACGGCGGGCGGGCAGGACGGGGCAGGCGTCGCCGCAGCCCATCGTGATGACGATGTCGGCGGCCTGCACGACCTCGTCGGTCAACGGTTTGGGGAACGCGTCCGTCAGGCCGACGCCCGCCTCGGTCAGGACCTGGGCGACGGCCGGCTCGACCTCCGCGGCCGGATGCGTACCCGCCGAGGAGACGACCACATGGCCGGCCGCCCGGTGCGCCAAGAGGGCGGCGGCCATCTGGGAGCGGCCCGCGTTGTGGCTGCACACGAACAGCACCCGGGGCAGGCCGCTGCCCGGCGCGCCCTCGATGTGGGCGAGCGCGTCGAGGCGCTCGCCGGCGAGGTGCTCGGCCAGCACCACCAGGTGGGTACGGACGCGGGCATGCTCGGCCAGGCGCTCGTAGGAGTCGATGGCGAGGCGCTGGATGGTCTCGGCGGCGAAACGCCCGCGGTAGCGGACGGCGAGGTGGGCGATGCCGGACGCGAGGCGTTCGTCGGGCAGGACGGGGAGCGGGGATGCGGTCACGGGATCCCCTTTCAGGGCATGGGCCCCCACGGGTTGCGGGGATACGGCTCCCAAGGATCACTCCCAGCTGGTATCAGCCTGGAGTGATGTGAGAGTATCAGTCCATGCTGACGTCAGTCGACACTGATCTGATGCGGGTTCTCGCCGACCCGCTCCGCCTCCAGATCGTCACCTTGCTGGCCAAGGAGACGCTCTGCTCCACGCACCTGATCGAGGAGACGGGGGCGAAGCAGACCAACCTCTCCAACCATCTGAAGGTGCTGCGCGAGGCCGGTGTGGTGGAGACGGAGCCGTGCGGCCGGTTCACCTACTACCGCCTCAAGCCCGATGTCATCGCCTCCCTCGCGGGCCAGTTCGCCGACCTGGCAGAGACCGCGCGCGCCACCGCCGAGAACAACGTCAAGCGGTCCTGCCCCTGATCCCCGCCCCCGCGGCGACCTGCACCAAGGAGTCCTGTTGACCGCCACCGAGGCCACCGAGCACGACGAAGCCGAGGAATCCGCCATAGCCCCCACAGGCGGTACCGAGCCCCAGCCCGCCCCGGGTGCCATCCCGCCCCAGATGCCTCCGCTGCTCGCCAAGGCCGCCGCCGAACTGGTCGGCACCGCGGCGCTCGTCGCCGTGGTGGTCGGTTCCGGCATCCAGGCCACCGAGCTGACGAAGGACGTGGGCCTGCAGCTCCTGGCCAACTCCACGGCCACCGTCTTCGGCCTCGGCGTCCTGATCCTGCTGCTCGGCCCGGTCTCCGGCGCGCACTTCAACCCGGTCGTCACGCTCGCCGAGTGGTGGACCGCTCGCCGAGGCGGCCCGGGTGTCACCGTGCGGGAAGCGGCCGTCTACGTCCCGGCGCAGGTCGTTGGTGCGATCCTGGGCGCCGTCCTGGCCGACGCGATGTTCGGCGAGCCGCTGGTCAAGTGGTCCACGCACGACCGGTCGGCTGGGCACCTGCTGCTCGGCGAAGTCGTCGCGACGGCCGGGCTGATCCTGCTGATCTTCGGCCTGGCCCGCACGGACCGGCTCCGATTCGCCCCGGTGGCCGTGGCCTCGTACATCGGCGCCGCGTACTGGTTCACCTCGTCGACGTCCTTCGCGAACCCGGCGGTGACCATCAGCCGTGCCTTCACCGATACCTTCGCCGGGATCGCGCCTGGATCGCTCGCGGGGTTCATCGCCATGCAGCTGATCGGCGCGGCGGCCGGTCTGGCACTCGTCGCTCTCATCTTCATGCGCGGGCGGGAAACCGCCCGGTGACACGCACGCCCCAGGTGGTGGTGATCGGCGGCGGCCAGGCAGGGCTTGCCGCCGGATACCATCTGCGCCGGCTGGGCCTCGGCTTCGTGATCCTGGACGCCGGTGCGGCACCGGGCGGTGCCTGGCAGCACATGTGGGACTCCCTGCACCTGTTCTCCCCGGCCGCGTACTCCTCGCTGCCCGGCCGCCTCATGCCCGCCCGGACGGGCGAGAGGTACCCGGGCGCCGGGCATGTGGTGGACTACCTCGCCCACTACGAGAAGCACTACGACCTGCCGGTGCGGCACGGTGTTCGTGTGCACGCCGTACGCCGCGACGCCGACCGGCTCCTGGTCGAGTCAGACTCCGGCACCTGGCGTGCCGGTGCGGTCATCAGCGCCACCGGTACCTGGTCGCGGCCGTTCCTGCCCGCCGTGCCCGGCCGCAGCACCTTCGCCGGCCGGCAGCTGCGCACGGTGAACTACCGCCGTCCGGCCGACTTCGCCGGGCAGCGTGTAGTTGTGGTCGGTGGCGGGAACTCCGGCGCCCAGATCGCCGCCGATCTCGCCCTCGACGGGCGCGTCGAGGTGACGTGGGCGACCCAGCGCCCGCCGCGGTTCCTGGCCGATGACATCGACGGCCGGGCCTTGTTCGATGCCGCCACCGCCCGCCGCCGCGCCCTGGACGCCGGCCGCAGCGATACCGGCGGGGTGGCTTCGCTCGGCGACATCGTGGCCGTGCCGTCGGTCCGCGCCGCCCGCGACGCCCAACTCCTCACCGCGAAACCCATGTTCGCCCAGCTCACCCCCACCGGTGTCCGGTGGGCCGACGGCAGCCAGAGCGACGTGGATGCGGTGATCTGGTGTACCGGCTTCCGCCCGGCACTGGCTCACCTCGCTCCGCTCAACCTGCGCGGCCCGCGCGGGCACATCCCCACCGATGGCACACGCGCCCTGGGCGAGCCGCAGCTGCACCTGCTCGGCTACGGCGACTGGACGGGTGCCGCCTCGGCCACGCTCATCGGTGTCGGCCGCCCGGCCCGCGACGCCGCAGCGCAGATCGCCCACGCGCTGAGCAGCTGAACCCGCGAGGGTGAAGTCCGTCATTGTCCGTGAAGTACCAGCAGGCCCCGCCGGATTGAGGCGTGTGTCGTCTGGACCAATTCACGAGTGGCGGGCGAGCTTGATGGCGGAGACGACCAGGATCACGGCCAGCAGGGGGATGAGCACCAGGCTGGGGAACACGCCCAGGAGCATGCCGCCCAGCACCGCGCCGACGCTGGAGCCTGCGGCCATGACCAGGGTGAAGCGGAGGTTGGCGCCGAGGACGGCGAAGCTGCCGTCGCGGCTGTAGCGGGCGAACGCGACCAGCATGGTCGGCAGGGAGACCAGCAGGGAGAGGCTTCCGGCGGTCTTGATGTCCTGGTCGAACAACAGCACGATCGTCGGGATCAGCAGCTCTCCTCCGGCGACGCCCATGATCGCGGCGACGATTCCGATGCCGAACCCGGCGACAACGCCGGCCGGCACCTGGGCCCGCAGCGGCAGGGAGAGACTGCCCAGGGCAGAGGTGTGCGTGAGCACCAGGGCCGCCGCCATGAGCACCATCAGCGCGGCCAGCACCTTGTAGAGGGTGGAGCTGCGCATGCGTACCGCCCAGCTCGCTCCGGCCCACGCACCGAGCAGACTGCCGGCCAGCAAGTTGACGGCGATCGGCCAGCGAGCAGCGACCTCGGCGACCGGAACTGCGGCCAGGCGGGCGGGTAGCGCGACCAGGACCACGACCAGGCTCATCGCCTTGTTCAGGATGACTGCCGAGAGCGCCGCGAACCCGAACAGGCCGATCAGCAAGGGCAGGCGGAACTCCGCCCCACCCAACCCGATCATCCCGCCCAGCCCCCCGATGGCCCCACCCGCTCCGAACACGACAGGTGCTGAATGCGTCGCGCGCAGCGGAACAAGGCTCTGGTCAGTGGTCATGCCGCGCATCATCGCTGTCGGCCACCCCCACCCGCTAGGGCACCACTTATCCTTCGGGCGAAGACACCGCGTGCCCGCTCAGGATTTGTCCAGACCGCCGAGCGCCGGCGTCCTGGCATGCTGCCGCCGCATGCCAGCAGGCCACGTGCGTTCAGTCGATCACCGGGCTGCGGCGCTCGACGAGGGCGACGTCGCGCCAGACGCCGTGATGGCGCCCGATCCGCTCCCGTGTCCCGATGACCCGGAAGCCGGCCCGCCGGTGAACAGCGAGACTGGCGGTGTTCTCGGGAAAGATCCCCGACTGGATCGTCCAGATCCCAGCCCGTTCGGTGGAATCCACCAGAGCCTTCAGCAGCGCGGAGGCGATGCCACGGCCGCGGGCAGCGGGATGGACGTAGACGGAGTGCTCGACCACGCCCGCGTACGCGCACCGGTCGGACACCCGGCTCGCGGCCACCCAGCCCAGCACCGTCCCGTCCGCGTTCAGGGCAGCGAAGCGGTGCTCGTCCAGCTTCGCCGCATTGAACGCCTCCCAGCTCGGGGCGACCGTTTCGAAGGTGGCATTGCCCTCGTCGATTCCGGCCTGGTAGATGGCCAGCACCTGCCCGGCGTGCTCCGGCGCCAGTGGCACCATCACCGCGCTCGCCGACCCGCTCCCCACGACGTGTCCCTTCCCGTGCCGGTCAGGCCGCGGCCGGCAGGGCCAACAGCTTGCCCATCGCCGCCAGCACGGACGGCTCGACCCGGTAGTAGACCCACGTGCCGCGCCGCTCGGAGGTGAGCAGGCCGGCTTCCTTGAGCTTCTTGAGGTGATGGGAGACGGTCGGCTGGGAGACACCCACATCGGAGATGTCGCACACGCACGCTTCGCCGCCCTCGTGGGAGGCCACGGCCGAGAAGAGGCGGAGGCGGACCGGATCACCCAGCGCCTTGAACATCCGCGCGGCGGTTTCGGCCTCCTCGGCGGTCATCGGCCGCTCGGTCAGCGGCGGGCAGCACGGCGCCACATCCTGACCGGCGGCGGGTTCGAGGAGCGGCAGCACCTTCGCATTCGACATGCGTCTATGTTGACACACGTCGAACCAGTACGGGGAGGTCCATCACCGACGCGCGAGGCGGGCGGCCAGAAGTCGGGCGATCCGCACCGTGTCCCGTCCGACGCCGCGCAGCGAGTGCGATGACAGGCTGTGCTGCCATTCCAGCCCGACGAACGCCAGCCCGGGCACGCCGGGGCGAGACCCTCCCGGTGCCGTGGGTTCCCGTCGCCGTCGAAATTGCCGTCGAGGTCGGCGAGGTAGGCAGGTCGGGGCGGTAGCCGGTGGCGAGCACGATCGCGTCGATCTCCTATCGCTGCCCGTCCGGCCACAGGAGCTTGGGCCCGTCCGCGCCGGTGAACAACGGCCGCCGCTCCGGCCGGTCCCCGGCCGGGGCGGCCCGGTAGCGGCCGTCGTCGAGGACCGGCTGTGCCGGTGGGCGCGCAAGGAACCGGTCGAGGAGCGCGGTGTCCAGGCCGGTGCGGGCCTTTGAGAAGCGCAGGACGCGCTGAGGGGCGAACGTGACCGGGGCGCTGGTGGCGAGGGTGACACGGGCAGTTCGGCGAGCTTGGCAGCGATCTGCTTCGCGGAGTTCCCGGCCCCGATCACAACCACCCGGAGGCCGGTGAACGGGTGAGGCTGCGGTAGTCGGCAGCGTGCAGCACTTGGCCGGCGAACTCCTGAAGGCCCGGCAGCGCGGGCCGGTACGGGGTCCGAACGTCCCGGAGGCTGCCACGACCGCCCGCGCGGACAGCCGACCACCGCCCTCCAGTTCCACCTCGAAACCGCCGGCGGTGCGGAGGACCGCGCTGACGCGGCAGGGTGGTGCGGATCTCGGCGTCCAGATTGTCGGCATAGGCGGTGAGGGGGGCGACGACCTCGTCACGGTGCGGACAGCGGTCGCGATCGGCGCCGGGGAACGGCATCCCCGGCAGGAAGCTGTACCGCGCGGGCGAGAGCGACGTGAGCCTGTTGTAGTAGTGCGGCCGCGCCCCGCCCGCACGGTCAGCCGCTTCCAGTACCACCGGCCGCAGCGCGCCGCAGCTGCGCAGGGTGGCGGCGAGGCCCGACTGGCTGCCGCCGATCACAGCGACGTCGACGTGTTCCATGAACACCATGAACGCACTCCGTGGATTCGATAATTGTCTATGTTGACGCTTGTCGATACAGGTGGCATGCTGGGCCGCGCAAGCCATCGACAGATGTCGAAACAAGCGAGGAGTCGCCGTGAACGCGCCCGCCACCACCGAGCTGCCCGTCATCGTGATCGGAGCCGGCCCGATCGGCCTGGCCGCCGCCGCCCATCTGGTCGGCCGCGGCATCGAGCCCCTGGTCCTGGAAGCCGGTCCCACGGCCGGTGCCGCGGTGCGCGAGTGGTCGCACGTACGCCTGTTCTCCACCTGGGGCGAGGTCGTCGACCCCGCCGCCGAGAAGCTCCTGGCCCCCACAGGCTGGACCCGCCCCGACCCGGCCGGCTACCCCTCCGGCGGAGACTGGGCACACTCCTACCTGCAGCCGCTCGCAGACGTCCTCGGCGACCGTGTCCGCACCGGCGCCACCGTGACCGGCATCTCCCGCACCGGCCGGGACCGGATCGTGGACGCCGACCGTGAGGCCCAGCCCTTCGTCGTGCACGTCACCCACGCAGACGGCCGTGAGGAGCACATCCTCGCCCTCGCCGTCATCGACGCCTCCGGCACCTGGGCCACACCGTCACCGGCCGGAGGCAGCGGCCTTGCCGCCCTGGGCGAGAAGGCGGCCGCAGACCGGATTACCTACCGCGTCCCGGACCTCAACGACCCCGCCGTCCGCGCCCGGTACACGGGCAAGCGCACCGCTGTGATCGGCTCGGGCGCCTCCGCGTTCACCGCTCTCGCCTACCTCGCCGACCTCGCGAAGTCCCACGACGGCGCGGGGACGAAGGGCCTGTGGATCCTGCGCCGGGGCATCTCCGGCTCCACCTTCGGCGGCGGCGAAGCCGACCAGCTCCCCGCGCGTGGAGCTCTGGGGCTGGCGGCGAAGGCCGCGGTCGACGAGGGCCACGCGGACGCGGTCACCGGCTTCCGCACCGAGGCGATCGAACGCGACACCGATGGCCGTCTGGTCCTGGTCGGCGACGACGGCCGACGCCTGGACGCGGTCGACGAGGTGATCGTGCTGACCGGCTTCCGCCCCGACCTGTCCTTCCTCAACGAGCTGCGCCTCGGGCTCGACGAGCGGCTCCAGGCACCGGTCGCGCTGGCGCCGCTGATCGACCCCAACCAGCACTCCTGCGGCACCGTCTACCCGCACGGCCACCGCGAGCTCTCCCACCCCGAACAGGGCGTCTACCTGGTCGGCATGAAGTCCTACGGCCGCGCCCCGACGTTCCTGGCCATGACCGGCTACGAGCAGGTCCGCTCCGTCGCCTCCGCGATCGCCGGCGACCTGGATGCGGCCGACCGAGTGGAACTGACCCTGCCCGAGACCGGAGTCTGCGGCGGCGCCGGCCTGTTCGACGCGCCCGATGCCGCCCAGGGCGGCGACGGCGGTTGCTGCGCGCCCGCGCCGCAGCTCGTCCAGCTCGCCGCCCCGGCAACGGTCGGCGCGGCGGCTGCCCAGGAGGCTCCGGCAGGCGGCTGCTGCGGCTCGTGACCGACCTGGACACTCCCGCGCACGGGACCGCGACTGGAACAAGGGACCGGTCGCGGCCCCGCGCCGCCCTGCCCGCCCTGTGCGCCACGCAGATCGTGAGCTGGGGCATCGTCTACTACGCCTTCCCCGTCCTCAACCCCCAGATCACCGGCGCGACCGGCTGGCCGGCCGGGGCGACCACCGCAGCGTTCTCCCTCGGCCTCATCGTCTCCGCCCTCGCCGGGATCCGCGTCGGGCGCACCCTCGACCGGCGCGGCCCCCGCACCGTCATGACCACAGGCTCGGCGGTCGGCGCGGTCAGCCTGCTGATCGTGGCTGCGGCCCCGAACGTCCCACTCTTCATGGCCGGTTGGGCGCTGGCCGGACTCGCGATGGCATCCACCTTCTACCAGCCCGCGTTCGCTGCTCTGACCCGCTGGTGGGCCCCCGACCACGTGCGCGCGCTCACGATCGTCACCCTCGCCGGCGGCCTGGCCTCCACCGTCTTCGCGCCCCTCACCGCGGCCCTCGCCGACCACCTGTCCTGGCGCCACACCTACTTCGTACTGGCCGCCATCCTCGCCGCCGTCACCATCCCCGCCCACGCCCTGGCCCTGCGCGCACCCTGGCCCAACCCCCCAACCGCCCCTCAACACACGGGCGCAAGCCCAGGCGCTGCCCAGGTCGTGCGCAGCCGACCGTTCCTCCTGCTCGCCACCGCCTTCACCCTGTCAGCCTTCGCGATGTACGCCGTCGTCGTCGCCCTCGTCCCTCTCCTGCTCGAACGCGGGTACACCACCAGCCAAGCGGCCTGGGCGCTCGGCATCGGCGGCGCCGGACAGACCCTCGGCCGCACCCTGTACGCAACCCTCGCCCGCAGCACCACGGTGACGGCCCGAACCACGATCCTGATCGTGCTCGGCGGGCTGACCACTGCCGCCTTCGCCGTCGTCCCTGGGCCGTACGCCCTGCTCATCGCCGTGGCGGTCATGGCGGGCATGGTCCGCGGAAACCTCACTCTGCTGCAAGCGACCGCCATCACCGACCGCTGGGGCCCCACGCACTACGGACACCTCTCCGGGCTCCTCGCCGCACCGGCCACCACCGCCGCAGCCCTCGCGCCCTTCGCCGGAGCCGCCCTCGCCACGCCCCTGGGCGGCTACGGACCTCTCTTCTTCCTCCTCGCCGCCGTCTCCGTGGCCGCCGCCCTCACCGCGCCATGGACAGGCATCCCCGTAACTGGACTGAGGGACTCTCACAACTTGTCGGTGAAGGGGCGCTCAGTACCGGTCCTCCGTGGGCCGAGCCGTTACTGACCTCTTCGGGGTGTTGTCGGAGGTGGTGACGGGTGGTGCTCCTGTGGTAGGCCGGTGGTGTGCGGTACGCGTGGACACACGCCGGTGGTGCGGGTGCGGGGTCGCTCCTGGCGTCGCTGGTCGATCGCGGCCATGTGCTGCTGCAAGCCTGGTGAGACGTCCCGGCTCAGCTACCGGCCGCCTCGCCACCGCAAGCCCAAGGCCAAAGGACGCGACACCTTCGCCTGGAGCGATGACCGCGACCTGGTCGTGCGCGCCCACATCCAGCTCCAGGCGCCCATCGCGCTGATCCGGGATCATCTCAACACCCATCGGGCAGCCGGGATGCGTGAGTACGCCGTCACACACGACTGGCTGACCATCGTTCAACTGCCTTCGTATGCACCGGATGTGACCCCGGTTGAGGGCACCTGCTCGCTGTTACGGCACGGCCCGCCGACCAACACCGCCCTCACCGACGACGAGCACCTCGAACCTGGGCTGAGCCGCCCACCCCAGGAACAGAGCCGGGTCGTTGACCGGCACAGCGCGTATCGGCACGAGCAGCGACCAGCTGGACGGCAATGACGGAGCCATGATCGGCGTCTCGAGGCGGCCCATATGCTGATCGGCCTCGGCGAGTGCGTTCCAGGCGCGGTCCTGTTCGCACGTCATCAGTCCTAGCCACGCCAGTGGGCTGACGTCGTGCGGAAGAGGTGCTTCTGCTTCAATCGGCCAGTCGCCACCCCATTCTTTCCAGGAGCCTGCGTGACGTCCGTCCAGCCCCGACCTGAGTCGGCACAGATACGAGAGCTCCTTGTCGCTGGGCAGGAGGCGGCTGAGGGCGGACGCTGGCTGGATGCCGGGCTTGCCTGGGTCGAGGCTGCCAAACTGGGCAGCCTGGACGGGGCGAACGCCGTCAGCAGATTCGCAGCCCCGCACATCAGACCGCTCGCTGATGCGGGAGATCCTGCCGCGCAGGCTCTGATGGCGGGGATTTTGATGGACTACTTCACCGAAGACGCTCTTCCGATGGCGGTCGGCTATGCCAGGGCTGCGTCCGAGGCTGGTCACGCCGTCGGCCTTCGCACCTTGGGTTTCATGCTCGTGCGCGGCAGGGGAGTGGAGGAGGACCGTGACGCTGCTGTGGAGCTGTTTCGTGCGGCAGCCGCGAAAGGGGACGCCTACGGGGCCTTCAACGCTGCGCTCACCCAGGGGGAAGGCAGCTGTCGCTCTGAGCGCGAGGAGTATCTCCGGCTGCTGGCCCAGGCCGCTAGCGGGGGTATCACGCAGGCGGCTGCGGTGCTGGGAGATGAGTTGGCGGCCGACATGTGCAACGAGGAAGCCTTGAGCTGGTACGTGCGGGCAGCTGAGGACGGTCACGCTGGCGCGGCGGATGTCGCGGCCGACTGGTACCGGGACGGTGTCGGTACGGAAGCCGACCCCGTGCAGGCCATGCGCTGGCTCCTCGTGCTGACCACGCAGTTGAACGTCGACGCCGTTCACCGAGCCCACCAGGTTGGCGAGCGGATGACGGATGAGGCGATCCTCGAAGCAGGACGGCTCGCGGATCAGCCCGTCGAAGCCCAGATCATGGTCTCCACGCTCGCCAGAGCCCGCGAGCGCGAATGACAAGCCGAAGCGCCAGGGCACCGTCCATGAATCCCCAGGTGGATGGGCGAGTGCGGGAACGTTTCTCGTGGGGATTGCTCCGGTATGTGGGTCGTGGCGATCCAGGATGTGCTGTTTCCCGGGATCGATGTGCGGGTCACGGCGGTGCACGCCACCGCCACCGCCACCGCCACCGCCACCGCCGACGCGGTCGAGGCGGCGGCCTGCGGTAGGCCACCGGACTGCCCAAGTTGTGGCCAGCCGGGGCGCCGTGTGCACTGGGCGATGTCCGGGCAGGCCAGGCGTATGGCCAGGAGTTCGTCCTCCTCGTGGCATGTCAGTGCGCCACGGGGCAGCACGATCCATCTGGTGATCTACTGCCCTCCTGACAACGGGCGTTCGGCCAGACGGCACCGGTAGCGGGCCTGCGACCTCGCCCGCACCGTCCACGACCTGCTCCAACACCGCCGTGGCCACCAACTGCCGGCATGGGTCCACGAAGCCGAGCAAGACGGCACTGCCCCCGATCCTCGCCTTCGCCCAGGGCCTCTGCCTCGACGCCGTCACCGCGGGCCTCACCCTCCCCTGGAGCTCGGGCATCGTCGAGGGCCACGTAAACCGCATCAAGACCATGACTCGGCAGATGTACGGCCGAGTTTCGTTCGACCTCACCCGCACCCGGGAACCTCCTCCGAACATGACCTGGGGATTCACGAATCGTGGCCTGAACCCATTGGGTGACTGCCGACATCGAGCTACGGCAACCGCCGTATGGCAGAGCCCTGACCGAGACCTGAGACTGTCAGTGGGGGTGTCGCATGGGGGCCAAAGGCGCGTATCTGGTGGGTGCTGCCATGCTGCTGGCGGCTCTTCCAGCCGCTTGGGGAGCGGCTCCGCAGCGTGTGGATCTCCGTGTAGCACCTCCTGCTTCCTCGTCGGCACTGCCCGCAGTTGCTGTGTCGCGGCATATGTATGAGGGGCGCCCGGGTGTTTCCTCGTCGGCTGTAACACCGGTTGCTCCGGTTGCTGCTCTGCCACTGGTTGCCGCACCGGGACAGAACCGGCTTGCGTCGCCGACGCGGACACAGGCGCTCAGTGTTTCCCGGCGCAATGCCTCGGCTTCGGATGCTGGTCCCGCGGTCTTCCATGTCGACTCGAGCGCGGACGGCGGCGACGAGACCATCGACGGTGTCTGCGCGGTGCCCGCGTCCGGTGGAGCCCGGTGCACACTGCGGGCCGCGTTGCAGGAGGCCAACGCGACTACGGCCACCGACACCGTGATGATCGATGTGGCTCTGGTGCAGCCCGTGCTGGCCCTTCCCCCAATCATCCGACCGGCGGTTGTCGATGGTCGCGGGACCGCACGCTTGGACGGCGGCAGAACCGCTGCGGGTGTGGGTCTCGACGTCAGGACAGGGCGCTCTGCCATCCGGGGGTTGAGCGTGACCGGATGGCGGGACATAGGCCTGTCCTTGAGAGGACCTGAAGGAGACTCGACGATCACCGGCTGTCGCGTGGGTGTAGACCAAGACGGAACCGCAGCTCCGAACGGCCACGGAGCAGACAGTGTCTCCTCGGGCATAGCCGTCTTCGACTCGCCCGGAAACCTTATCGGCGGTCCTGGAAGCGACGGAAACCTCGTATCGGGCAACAACGGGACCGGTATCAGGATCTTCGGCAGCGCCGCGATCGGAAATCGTGTGCAGGGCAACCTTGTGGGGCTCGGCAGCGACGGCCGTACCGCCGTACCCAACACTGGCGACGGCGTCATGGTCGGACAACTGCAAGGCGCTACTGGTGAAGGAGCCACCGCAACGGAGATCGGGGGTGCGCGCGCGGTGGGAAACACCATCGCCGGAAACGGCCGGACCGGCGTGGTGGTCGCGCGAGCCGCAGCCACGTCCGTCACCCATAACCGCATCGGACTGGCGGCAGACGACGCCGCGGAACCTGTCCCGAACGGAGACAGCGGACTCGAGGTGCACATGGCGCCGGCGACAGGGGTGCGCGGCAACACGATCTCTGGCAACACGGGATACGGGGTCCTTGCTGCCGGGGGATCCACCACCGAACTCGTGATCACAGGAAACCGGGTCGGCACCGATCCCGCCGGGACGCTGGCGCGGCCCAACTCGGAGCACGGCGTTGCCATGGGTCCTGCTGCTGATGACCACAAGTCGCCGCCGGGGCCGGAGATCGGCGGCAGGGGAGACGAGGGGAACGTCGTATCAGCCAACGGTGGCTGGGGGATCCTCGCGCATGGATCGGCCAAAGCCAAGGTCCGCGGGAACATGGTGGGCGTCGGGGGCAACGGCACTGGGCAGCTCGGCAACAAGGGCCCGGGCATCGGACTGATCGACACCATGGACGGTCTGATCGGTGGCAGCGATCCCGGTACGGGCAACACCATCGGCAACAACCAGTGGGGAGTCATTCTCCAGGACACGGCGGCGCAGGAGTCCCCGCCTTCGGCAGCCCGATCGCTCGGCAACAGCGTTCAGGGCAACCGCATCGGTGTGGCCGATGACCGTACCTCAGTGCCCAACCAGCTCGACGGCGTCCAGATCGACGGGAGCGGGCGCACAACCGTCGGATACCCGCTGAAGGGAGACCCGAAGGAGTTGTGTGTCGCTCCGTGCAACCTGATCGCCGGCAACGGACGCAGCGGAGTGAACATCCAGCGCTCCACTGCCACGGGTAACACGGTTCGAGGCAACGCCATATGGCTCAACAAGGGGCTGGGCATCGCGTTCACCGAGGTGGCGGATCCCCCCAGCGTGATCCGCGTCCCGCCGAACGACGCAGATGACAGGGACAGCGGGCCCAATGGACGTCTCAACTTCCCCACCGGCGTTCTGAAGGTCACACAGCCGGGGAACCCCGGCTACAAGGTGGCCTGGCGAAGCCGCAGTAGCGAGGTCACGGGCTTCACCTCACCGCCGGTCCAAGGCCAGCTCATCGACGTGTACGCCCTGGTGAGCGACGACGACAAGGACCCGTGGCCGCCTCAGGCTCATTCGAACTTCGGCGAGGGCCGGGCGTGGATCGGCTCCGTGGTAACCAAATCCGACGGTACGTTCTCGCTCCCTCTCACGGCCAGTAAAGCCGCAGCATACGAGCGGTTCACAGCCACGGCCACCGACCAAAGAACGGGAGCGACCTCTACATTCTCCGCAGTCTGCGCGCCGACCACAGCGGACTCGGCGGACCACGACGGCGATGGCCTGTGCGATCAGCGGGAGGCAAACGGCATCGATGACAACGGCGACGGCCACATCGACCTCGACCTGGCCGGACGCCTGGCAGACGCCGGACATCGGGACCTTTTCCTCGAAGTCGACCCGTACCCGGGGATGGCACCTCACCTCTGGGCTCTTCGCAAGGTCCGCGACGCCTTCGGCAAGGCTCCCGTGGACAACCCCGACGGAACCACCGGAATCCGCCTGCACATCTACCCGGGACTACCGCCCGCCCAGGGGACGCTGGAGCCTCAGACGGACACGACGCTCGCGGCAGTCGATGCACCCCGCCTGATCGACCTGAAGGGGTTCGAGCACATCAAGGATGGCAGTGCTGACCGACTGTGTGACGGGGCGTTCGGAACCGCAGCTGACCGGATGGCCATCTGGGACGGCAGATCCAATTGCGCCCACGTCCTGGGCGCCCGACGTCAGGTTTACCGTTACGCACTCTTCGCGGACCGGCAAGCTGATGACCTTGAATCCAGCGGGGTGGCCGAGACGCCTGGGGATGATCTGATCGTTTCGCTCGGTGCATTTCTGAGCGGTGGCTCTGCCAACCGTGCCGGAGTCTCAGATGAGCTCGCCACGAGCGGAGGGTTCGGCAGCGAGTGTCACGACCGCGAGACCTGCCTGACCGAGATCCAAGCAGCCGTCCTCATGCACGAACTGGGGCACACGCTGGGGCTTCTGCACGGCGGAGGCGACGGCATCAACAACAAACCGAACTACTTGTCCGTGATGAACTACATCCTGCAGTGGCGCTATCCGGTGGTGGGCCGTCCGCTCGATTACTCCCACGTTGCCCTCGCCACCATCAACGAACGGGCCTTGGACGAGACCAAGCCGCTTGCTGCCGGTCTCCCGGCCGCCGACATGCGGGGCTGGACTCACAGCGCCTTCTACGCCCCCACGGCAAACCGGTCTGGAACCTGTCGTCCCGTAGCTGTTGGCTTGTGGGGTTCACCGGACTGGATCTACAACGGCAACCCTGGCGAAACTGACCTTGCCGATCGCCAGGTGACCAGCAAGGAGAAGTGCAGTCAGCCCGGGGGAAGCGCTCTCGAAGGCTGGAACGACTGGAATCACCTGATCATGACAAGTCGTCTCCGAGGGTGGGAACTCTTCGCGGGAGCGCCACCGTCAACCGGCGTGCCACAGAACCAGGCCACCGACATCACGGCCACCCAAATCGTCGAGTGGGCGCGCACATCGGACAGGGACGGCGACGGCGTCGCGGACACCACCGACCTGTGCCCCGACATCGCCGACCCGGACCAGACCGACCGTGACCTCGACGGCTACGGCGACGCTTGCCTGCCCTTGCGCACCACCCGGGATCTGGCCATCGCCGCAGAAGCTCAACCAACCGCCGCCACAGTCGGCACCCCGGTCACCCTCACTGTGACGTTGAGCAACCACAGCCCCCTGCCCGCTACTGACATCGTCACATCCATCGGCAGGCAACCCTTCGATGACGATCCCGAGGCCGCGGCCCCGGTGCGCACCAGCCATGGGACCTACGACGCAACCACCGCACAGTGGACCGTTCCGGTACTGCCCCCGAGAGCCGAGGCGGTGCTCTACATCAAGGCCGTAGCTGCCCGGAGTCCTTACATCATGGACGCCCAGATCATCACAAGCGGCGAACCGGACGACGACTCGCTGGCAGGCAACCACCTGCCGGGCGAAGATGACCAGCTTCGCCTCGTGGTGGATCCGCCCTTGCCCGCCGCAGCCTCCCGCTACACCCCTCTCCTCGTCGCCGAAGAGGGCATGTGGCCCGCAGCCATGAGCACGAACGGCGTGATCGTCGGCACCGGCCCCACGCCATCACACCCCCAGCGCGCCCTCCTCTGGCCACCGGGGAGCAGCGAACCGACCGACCTCGGGGCACTGTCCGGTGAACAGAGCAGCGCCACGGCGATCAGCCCGAACGGTCGTATCGCCGCCGGCACCTCAACCGAAGCAGACGGGGCCGTCCACGTCGTCACCTTCACGGAAGGCCAGGTCAACAAACTGCGGCGCCTGTGCACTGGATGTGACGAAATTCAGGTGACCGGTGTCAACGATCAGGGCTACGTCACCACTGTGGAGCACGAGGCGGGCCCTTGGTACAACCCGATCGGGTCGGTCACAGGGCCAGACGGAGCCCACACACTCCTTCAAGGCCAGTACGCGTGGCCCCGCGGGATCGGCGACGACGGGACGGCCTTCGGAAGCAGGTCCGGATGCCTGTACGAACCGACGACCAGATGCGGGACCATCGCCGTCTCCTGGCCCCCTGAGGCCGGTGGACGCTCAGAAACCATCGGCATGCTCGAGGGCGGCAACGACGCAAGCGCCGAGGGCAGGAATGCATCAGGCACGGTTGTGGGGACCGGAATCCTTCCGGCTCCACCGCCCCGCTCACTTCCTTGGCGCGCCTTCACCTGGAACGACGGAACGTTCAGCGTATTGCCGCTGCCCGAAGGCGCGTCGGAATCGTACGCGACAGCCATCAACCGTCAAGGCGTCGTGGTAGGCCGCGTCGAAGGACGGTTGCAGTCGGCCGTCGTATCCGTTGATGGCGCCCTCGTCGACCTCAACACCCTGCTCCTGGGCTTCCATCCCTACGTGCTGACGGACGCACTGGGCATCTCCGACGACGGCAGGGTTCTCGTTCGAGCACGGAGCCGCAACGCGACATCGCCCGACCGCACCTTGGTGCTCATGCCGACAGACAGGGCGCCTGGTCGGTGACCAGACGTACGACCGCAGGCCGCAGACGACCCGCGGGCCGTGAACCAGAGCTCGCTGTGAACCGCTCCGGGTCTGATGGAGGCTCGATTCCCTGAGAGGATCGAGCCATGGCACGTCCGTCCCCTTACCCGCCCGAGCTTCGTGAGCGCG